>CAYVMI010000006.1:0-143195 GCA_964452555.1 uncultured Desulfobacterales bacterium | reverse complement strand
AATTCTTGCTAAAGTAAAACGAGTTTTAGAATTTATATCTGGGACACAACACTAGTCCTTGTTCCAGTATTTTGCATGGCACGACCAGACCAGCGGTGGATCTTTAGTTATCAATCCATCTACTCCCAGCTCAAAGGCCTGATAAATATCTTCCGCGTTATTAATGTTATATGGAAAAACCTGAAAACCCTCCCCCTGCATGGTATTTACCTGTTCCCGTTTCAAAAAATATAGATTGGGATGGTAAGAATAGGCACTTAATTCCCTGCAATGGGCAACGGTTTCATCTGCTTTGAAATATTTCGAAATAAAAGCAACGCGGGCGTTACGGTCCGCTGCTTTTACATTGCTCAATATTTGCGGATCAAAACTGGAAATTAAGACACATGCTTGCTTTCCTTTTCTGCTCACCAGATCAACCACGGCGTTTTCAATATGATCGGGCTCTGTGTCCGGTGTCTGGTCATAGGATTTGATTTCAATATTGAGACATATCTTTCCGGCAAACCGGTCCAAAACTTCGCTTAATGTCGGAATCCGCTCTTGGGCAAATCGGGCATGAAACCAGCTGCCGGCATCCAACTGCTTCAATTCTTTCAGCAGATAGCCATGAACGGGACCGGTACCGTTCGTGGTGCGATCAACGGTATCATCGTGAAGAACAACCACCTGGTTGTCTTTTGTAAAGCTGACATCCAGTTCCAGATACTGGGCCCCAGCCTCGACAGCCGCAGAAAAAGCAGCTATTGTGTTTTCGGGATAACGGCTTTGAAATCCCCTGTGGGCCATGATTAACGGTCGTTCGAATGGTGATAGGTTCATATCGTTTTTTCCGCCGATATATTTCAATCGGATCGCTCCCATTAACCAACCCAATGAACAAAGTCAACCCTTTACTTGTGCAAACACATATAATTATAAACGACTGAATTCTATACCAATTATGACTTATGCCAGGCAATGGCCCCTCGGAATTTGCCTTTTTTGTTTATTGTTCCTTGACAATCCCAAGGGCACGAGTATACCCCTTTCACAATTTCATATTCACCGCTAGCATCACGAACCAAATAAACATCTCTTAGGAAAAACGATATGAAACCCTTTCAGCAATTTCCAGAAAAAGTCCGCACAAAGATTCGGTTCGTCCTAACGGATATCGACGATACCCTCACCAATGAAGGTCGTTTGCCGGCGGCAGTATTCACCGCCATGGAATCTCTCCAGGCAAAAGGCATTCGCATTGTTCCCATTACCGGCCGCCCGGCCGGATGGTGCGATCATATTGCACGCATGTGGCCAATCGATGCCGTCGTGGGCGAAAACGGCGCTTTTTTCTTTCGATACGACCCTTCCATCAGAAAAATGAAGCGCCGCTACTTTCTGTCTAAACAACAGCGAAAGGAAGACCGCCAAAAATTGGCACAAATAAAGCAACAAGTTTTACATGCCGTTCCCGGTGCTGACATCAGCGCCGATCAAAACTATCGCGAGGCCGACCTGGCCATCGATTTTTGCGAGGATGTCCCCCCATTACCCCAAGCCGACATCGATAAAATTGTGGCTATTTTTGAACACGCAGGCGCCCAGGCCAAAGTCAGCTCCATCCACGTCAACGGTTGGTTTGGTGACTACGATAAATTGACCATGACCCGAATCCTTTTAAAAGATGTATTTGGCCTTACAAATACCGATATCAAAGATCAGATTTTATATATCGGGGATTCACCCAATGACTGCCCCATGTTTGCGCATTTCCGGCATTCGGTTGGGGTGGCCAACATCCTCGCCTTTAAAGGCCGCCTGGATGCTGAACCCGCCTGGATCACCCAGCATTCCGGGGGTCATGGCTTTGCAGAAATGACCCGTTTATTGCTATCAAATTAATGTAAAGAAATCGCTTGAATTTGGCAATTGAGCATTGCTCAATTGCCTTTATCACGGGCCCAGAGAACCTTGCTTTTCGCCCGATTCATGGTTACACCACCGTGATTTCTTATTAAATTCCAGGCAAAGCCCATGACTCTGACCTGGCCCATAGGGCCGGCTATGCTGAAACTCATCATTGTCCCAGACGAGCTCCGGATTCTCGGTCATATACATGTAGCCTGTCTGTTGCTACCTTTAAATGAATTTGGGAATTTTTCTCAAAATGCTGAATACCGGACAATCGCAAAGAAACAAAACTACCATTTTCACCCAAGTGTCCGTGAATGAGGGTATCCGCCCCCAAGGTCTCCACGTGATCTACCATCAATTTCATCAAGCCCTGCTCACTCCCCGTTGGCTCCAGGTGTTCCGGCCGGATGCCTAACGTCACCTCGTGATCCCCATGGTCTGGAATACCCCCATTTGGAAGCGCCAGATTATCGACCCCTGGAAAATGGACTTCGCTGCCATTGGTACTCAATTTTGCATCAAAAAAATTCATGGCCGGCGAGCCGATAAACCCGGCAACAAACTCGGTCTGGGGTTTTTCATACACCTCCAACGGCTTGCCGATCTGGTCAGCATAACCATCTTTCATAACGATCAAACGATCTCCAAGCGTCATGGCCTCCACCTGGTCATGGGTTACATAGATGCTGGTAATACCGAGATTTTCATGCAGATTACGTAGTTCCAACCGCATCTGGACCCGCAATTTCGCGTCCAAATTGCTTAAGGGCTCATCAAATAAAAAAACTTTAGGCTCCCGCACAATACAGCGTCCCATGGCGACCCTTTGTCGTTGGCCGCCTGAAAGCTGCCGTGGCTTACGATTCAACAGATCCGACAATTCCAGAATTTCGGCGGCTTTTTGAACGCGAGTTTCGATTTCTGTTTTGGGCATACGTCTGATCTTGAGACCGTAGGCCATGTTTTTAAACACCGTCATGTGCGGATAAAGCGCATAGTTTTGAAATACCATGGCTATGTCGCGTGCAGCCGGTTCAAGTTGATTGACCACCCGCCCGTCGATTGCGATTTCTCCCTGGGTTATCTCTTCCAGGCCGGCAACCATACGTAAAAGGGTGGATTTCCCGCAGCCGGATGGTCCCAGTATAACGACAAATTCACCATCTTGAATATCGCAGCTAATGCCATGAATGACTTCATTCTTTCCAAAGGATTTGAATACGTTTTTTAAACTGACATCGGCCATTCAGGTACTCCTATTTTTCAGTTTCCGTCATGCCTTTGATAAATAATTTCTGCATAAAAATAACAATAAATACAGGCGGTATCATGGCCAGCATGGTTGAGGCCATGATAATATGCCAGTCTGCCTGACCCTCGCCCACATCCAGCATCCGTTTAATACCCAGAAACAGGGTATAATACTTTTCATCGGTGGTGATCATCAGGGGCCAAAGATATTGATTCCATCCATAAATAAATAGAATTACGAATAAAGCCGCAATGGATGTTCGTGACATGGGCAGGAGGATATCGAAAAAAAACCGGATGGGGCCACCCCCATCAATCCGAACAGCCTCACACAGTTCATCGGGCACGGTCATAAAAAACTGGCGGAAAAGAAACGTTGCCGTCGCCGAGGCAATCAAGGGAAAAATCAACCCGGCATACGAATCCAGCATGTGCAAATCCGAAACCACTTTATAGGTGGGTAAAATACGAACCTCCACCGGCAGCATCAGGGTAATGAAAATCATCCAGAAAAAGGTCATGCGAAATCTAAATCGAAAATAGACAATGGCATATGCCGCCAGAAGTGATATGAAGATTTTGCCAATGGCGATGCCAAACGCCATGACCGCACTGTTAAACATCATCCGGACCACAGTGGCACCGACCTCACCGCTGCCGACAGTCAATGCCTGGCGATAATTTTCAATAAATTCTCCACCGGGTAAAAATGGAAACGAGGACGCGATTTTATCCAGGGTGTGGGTCGAGGCTACAAAGGTCGTGTATATTGGAAATGCAATTAAAATACACCCCAATATCAAAATGGCATACGTTAAAACGGTTAACCACGGTCGATGCTCAACCATCTTCTTCTCCCGTATGGTTTGGGTCCGATATCATGCCAACCTATCCGATCCGGGCTAGTAGTGTACCTTGCGCTCGATATAACGAAATTGAATCACGGTCAGTGCAATGACCAAGACCATTAGAATGACCGACTGAGCTGCGGAACCCCCAAGGTCCACCGCCTCAAAAACATCATGATAAATTTTAAACACCATAATATTAGTGGCCTCATTGGGACCACCTTCGGTGATGGCATGGATTACCCCAAAGGTTTCAAAGAAAGCATACACCAGGTTCATGACCAGCAGAAAAAACACTGTCGGCGACAACAAGGGAAAAACGATCGTCCAGAAACGTTTCCAAGGCGTGGCGCCGTCTATGGCTGCGGCCTCGATAAAGGGTTTGGGAATGGCCTGCAGCCCGGCTAGAAAAAACAAAAAATTATAAGCAATCTGTCGCCAGGATGAGGCGATGATCACCAGCAGCATCGCCTGGCCCCCTTTAAGGGAAAAATTCCAGTCTATGCCGGCGGCTTTTAGAAAATAAGCGATCATGCCCACCGTTGGGTTGAAAAGAAAATACCACAACACGGCTGCAGCCACAGCGGCAACGGCATAAGGCCAGATGATAAGGGTTTTAAAAACCGTAGCACCCTTTATAACGCGATCGGCCATCACGGCCAAGATCAAGGCCACCGACATGGAAATGGCCGCCACCGAGAAACTGAAGATCATGGTCACTTTGATGGAATTCAGATAAATCGGATCGGTGAAAATATATTTGAAATTTTCCAGCCCCACAAACTCCGTGGAGAGCCCGAAAGGGTCTTCCTGCTGTACCGATTGGTAGATGGCCATCAAAGCCGGCCAGATAAAAAACACCAACGTGATAATTATCTGGGGTGCCACCAGGAAATAGGGTAACACTTTATTTTTAAAAATAACGCGCTTTTCCATGTGATTATTCCGGGATTTTCACATACAGCGAAAATAGTGCTAAAAGATAATATGGTGTTAGCGCTTCTTTTAAGATGAAAAGAAGCGCTAACAATGGTAACTCGCTATTTGTTGGCTTTTTCAAACTTCCTCAGCAGGCGGTTTCCTTTCTTGGCCGCATCATCCAGGCCTTCCTGGGCTGTCTTTTCTCCTGTGAAAATGGCTTCCAGGGTGTCATACATAATGGCCCGCATTTGTACGAAGTTACCAAAACGTAAACCCCTGGAATTGGCCGTGGGCTTATTGAGCGTCATTTGCTTGAGGGCTGTTTCCATGCCGGGTTTTTCATCATAGACGCCTTGCCCCTTGGTCACATAATAAGCATCCGTGGTGATGGGCAGATAACCCGTAAACTGGTGCCAGTCCGCCTGAACCGCGGGAGAAGATATATAGTTGAAAAAGGTTGCCACGCCTTTGTATTCGGCATCGGAGTGTCCAGCCATAACCCATAAGCTCGCACCGCCGATGATGGTGTTTTGAGGTGCCCCGGCGGCATCGCCATAGTAAGGCAGCATGCTGGTCCGGAATGGGAACTTACAGGTTTTTTTGAATCCAGCATATCCGGCCGAGGATTCGGTATACATGGCCACTTCCCCGGATGAAAATTTGGCATTGCCCTTATTGCGGCGGCCGCCGTAAACAAATATCTTATCCTTCTGCCAGTCCGCCAGATTCTGGATATGCTTTACATGCAAAGGGCCGTTAAATACAAATTCCGTGTCTATACCCTGGAAGCCGTTGGACTTGGTCCCAAAAGGCGCATTGTGCCAGGCGCTAAAATTTTCCAGATGGATCCAGGAAATCCAGGCGGTTGAAAATCCCGAATAGCCTACGGCGGTCAGCTTTTTGGCATATGCGGCCACTTCGGACCAGGTTTTAGGCGGTCTGTCGGGATCCAATCCCGCTTTTTTAAATGCGTCTACATTGTAATAGAGCACCGGCGTTGAACTGTTGAAGGGCATGGACAGCATTTTGCCTTCAGGTGTCGTGTAATAACCGGTAACCGTTGAAAGATAGGCTTTCGGGTCCCAGGGCAGCCCGGCATCAGCCATGACTTCGTATACCGGTTTGATGGCACCTTTAGCCGCCATCATGCTGGCGGTTCCTACCTCAAAAACCTGCAGAATGTGCGGGGGTTGTTTAGATCGAAATGCAGCAATACCGGCCATCATTGTGTCGCTGTAATTGCCTTTATAAGTCGCCACGACCTTATACTGGTTCTGCAGGCTGTTAAAATCCGCCACGATGGACTGGACCTTTTCCCCCAACCTGCCGCCGTGTGCAAACCACCAGTGAATTTCGGTCACGGCCAGGGCATTTGCTGTACAAAAACCAAAGGTCAGAACCATTGCCAGAATTAGTACACTACATCGTTTCATGGTGTTGCCTCCTTTTGTCACGGGTTTCTAAATGATTTGATCTGCTTTCGCCGATACCGGCAGTCGATCCTCTAACTACTAATTCAGTATCGAAGATCTCCGTCTGTTTTTTGGGGTTTTCATCGATAAGCAACTGGGCAGCCTTTTTGCCCATGTTGTAGTAAGGCCATTGAATGGCCGTAAGCGGGGGATCCAAAAGCGGAATAATCTGATCATCCACGTAGCAGAGCACCGAAACTTCTTGAGGAACCTTGAATTCCTTTTCCCGCACCGCTCTCAGACAGGCTGGTGCCATTTCAAAGCCGGCTACAAAAAATGCCGAAATTCCTTGGTGTTGCTCTAAGAGATATTTCGTTTTCTCGTATGCTTGATTGTAGTCATAGTCTGCGTAGACAACTAATTTTTCATCAAATGTGACCTCAAAAGTTTGTACTGCTCTTTTAAAGGCCCTTAAGATCTTTGCCGTTACCGGGGCGCGGTAATTGCCGCCGAGCATGGCAATTTTTTTATGTCCCAAAGAGAGCAGATGCTGCACCCCCTTTAAGGTTGTCTTTTCATAATCCACGCCCACATACTTAATCGGCGCCCGGCCCCAATAGTAATTCACTACCACAAAATTGAAATTGAGATCATTGAGGGCATCGATATAGCTTCTGACATAACGCTGATTGGTATAGCGGGTGTTGAAAATGATGAGACCGTCTACAGTGCTTTCCCTGACAATTTGCTGAATGGGCCTGTGCTTGTATAAATTTCGACCCCCCGAAAACAGCACCAGGTCAAATCCCTTAGGGCTGAGAATGTCCTGTATCCCGGTTAGCATCTCCAAAAAGGTGAAGTTTCTAAATATCGGAATTTTAAAGGGGGTATATAAGCCGATGGCGTGCATTTTACCCGAAGCCAGCCGCTTGGCCGTTAAATTGGGGTTATAGTTCAATTCCCTTATGGCCTTGAGTACCCGTTCGCGGGTGGTGCGACTGACCCGTTTACCAGCAGCCTCATTAACGACCAAAGAGACGGTGGTGTGTGATACACCCGCATGACTGGCAACATCTTTCAGGGTCACTTTGTCCATACTTGACTCACCAAGATACAAACAGGTCAGCTAAACAATTAGGGCATGTGCCTTGTCGACTATCTGGGAAACGATAAGCCTCCGATCAACTTTAGTGCGTGTCAAACTTGGCTGACCTGTTGAGACTGAAACTAAATTGTAGAACGGAAATATTCGCTGAAGATTAGGAGTATGTTAACATACGTGACGCCACATGTTAGTTTAACGCTAAACCTAGTATCAATTTTATTTTTTTCTGTCAAGCAAAAAGGTGTGGTTGCTACATTGAAAATCGACACTTGCTTTTCAATGCCTGCCGGCAATATAGTCCTAAATTCAGATAACAACTTTTTTACCCAGACCGCATACCACCAAGCATAGCGGTGATCCTTGATTGAGACAATAAAACCCAATCACATAAAATATCGCAAAGCACTTGGTCTGAAATAGCCGACTTGGAAATGATATTGAAATCCCATAATAAATTCCGATTTTTTTCGATCATATGCCTGCTAACTACCTTTCTTATAACGCTTGTCTACACCGTCCCTGCAGATCGATATGGTCCCAAGCTTGGAAGCCATGAGTCAGATCCGGTTTGGATTGTAGGCCATCGCGGCGCAGCCGGCCTCAAACCTGAAAATACTTTAAGCGGTTTTGCAAAGGCATTGGAGCTGGGCGTGGACGCCATCGAGCTCGATGTTCTGATGACGGCAGACAACCAATTGGTGGTTCGCCACGATTATGCTCTAAAACCCGAAATTGCCAGGGGATCGAACGGATCATGGTTGTCATCACATGCCATGAAACCGATAAATGATATGACCCTTAAACAGTTGCAGAGATTCGATGTGGGCCGTCTCAAGCCCGGTACCCGTTATGCTTCCAAATACCCGCAACAAATTCCATCCGACGGTGAAAGAATTCCCCTGTTGCGCGAAGTCATTCAGCTGCTTAGAAACGCCAATAAATTCAATATTGAACTATGGATTGAAATTAAAACCTCACCTGAAAGTCCCAGCAAAACGCCCCCACCTGAAACCGTTGCAGAGCACGTGGTTGCCTTATTACAAGACCACCAATTCACCCAGCGTGTAAAAATCCTATCCTTTGACTGGCGCTCCCTTGTTCATATTCAAAAGATCGCCCCCACCATCCCAACCATTTACCTTACTTCCGAAACCAAACAATTCAAGGCGGCCAGCTTTATGGATCCATGGGAATCCGATTGGACAGCCGGGTTCGACATCGGCCGGTATAACGGGTCAATCCCGCGCACAATTCATGCCGCCGGAGGATCTTGCTGGGCTCCCAAGTACACTCAAATAAAAGCCAAACAAATTCAGGAAGCTCATCATCTGGGGCTCTGTGTCGCCGTTTGGACGCCGGATTCCAATAAAGCGCTTAAAAAAATGATTCGGATGGGGGCGGACGCGATTATAACCAACCGCCCCGATCGGCTGATTTCGCATTTAAAATCAACTGAATAAAAGGTTGACAGGCTTTCCTCCGGGATGAAATAAAGATTTGGTAGGAAATAAATCAGATTGCCTGGATTAATCCAACCGATAACTCCTTAACCCATCACACTACCAAGAATGAATAGGAGGAAAACATGACCCGAATTCGAAAGCATGTAATCAACCCATTTAGCATTCTGGCCGCGGCCTGTTTTGTTCTGTTTCTCTGTGCCGGGCCTGCCATGGCCGACTGCAAGCGCGGCGATTTGGATGTGCGCTATTGTGATGAAGACGGCGACCTGGTTGCTGATACGCCCACAGATCCCAAAGAATGGCTCGATCCGGATACTTTAGTCTTTTCCTATACACCGGTTGAAGATCCATCCGTATACGAAAATGTTTTTACCGAATTCATGGATTATCTATCCGAAAATACAGGCAAAAAAGTCCGCTGGTACGGTGCCGAGTCTTATGCGGCCCAGGTGGAAGCCATGCGGTCGGGACGCCTCCACGTGGCCGGTATTTCCACCGGTCCCACCTGTTTCGGTGTCAACTTGGCAGGCTATGTTCCGTTTTCCATTATGGGCAAGGCCGATGGCTCTTTCGGTTACAAACTGCAGCTCATTACCCATAAAGACAGCGACATCCAAAAAATGACCGATATGAAGGGCCGAAAAATAGCGCATGTCACGCCTTCTTCCAACTCTGGAAATCAAGCCCCGCGTGCCCTTTTTAAAGCCATGGGGGTTCAACCGGATGTGGATTATAAGGTAATGTACTCCGGCAAACATGACAATTCCATTATGGGTGTTGCCAACAAAGACTATGATGCGGCCCCCATCGCCTCCAGCGTCCTGGACCGAATGGACCAAAAGGGCGTTGTAAATAAAAAGGATTTACGCATAATCTGGGAATCCAAGCTTTTCCCAACGACATCCTATGGATATGTGCACAACATGCACCCGGACCTGGCCCGCAAGATCGTTTATTCCTTTCTGTCCTTTGATTGGAAAGGTACGGCCTTGCATGAGGAATTCGGTAAACAGGCCGATCGTTTTATTCCCATCACCTACATCAACCACTGGTCTGATATCCGCACGATTCAAAAAACCAATGGGGTTGTGTACAGCGATGAAAGTCTGAAAGGGCTGAAGGTTAAAAAGAAGAAGAAAAAGAAAAAATCATAGGTTTATAAAATAAATTAATCAAACTTAGGATAGTGGTTCTAAATCTAAAGACCGGCATCGCCGTGTACGACGATGCCGGTCCTCTATACCAAAGGTACCTTATGCTCACCATTTCGGAACTGTCAAAAGTATACCCCACCGGTGCCAAAGCCTTGCATAATGTGAGTTTCAAGGTTGATCAACCTCAGGTTATCGCCATTATCGGTCCCTCAGGGGCCGGTAAAAGTACCCTGATCCGCTGTATCAATCGGTTGGTAGAGCCGTCCTCCGGCAAGGTCCTGCTTGATGACATCGACATCGTTGCCTTAAGCCGGCGGGAGTTGCGCAAAGCCCGGCGCCGCATGGGTATGATCTTCCAGGAATATAATTTGGTGGACCGTTTGACGGTTATGGAAAACCTGCTTTCCGGCCGTTTGGGATATGTATCGTTTTGGCGGGCATACACACGGCGATTTTCCACGGAGGATGTGGTCACGGCTTTCAAATTGCTGGACCGGGTGGGCCTGGAAGGATATCAAGATACCCGCGCGGACGCGCTTTCCGGCGGGCAGCGTCAACGGGTCGGCATCGCCAGGGCCTTGATGCAGGCCCCGGAATTACTTTTGGTGGACGAACCCACCGCCAGCCTCGATCCCAAGACCTCCCGCCAAATCATGCGCTTATTGGTGGAACTGGTTCAAGAGCGTGGCACGCCTGCCCTGGTCAATATTCACGACGTTGCCCTGGCCCAAACATTCTCAGATCGGATTATCGGTCTGCGGGCCGGGGAAATTGTTTTTGAAGGCACCTCCAAGCAGGTGACCGAAGATGTGCTGACAGAAATCTATGGTGAAGAGGATTGGAGTCAAACCATCCGCAAAGGGGATGATGACGAATCGTCCCAAACTGAAGGGGAACCTTCCCAAAATAATGGATATCTCCGGGAAGCGGTTTCAGGATGAATAAACCTTCGCAACACTCCCCATCAACCGCCCCCCGCTGGCACCGCATTCGAATGATTGAGCATCCGGCCCTTCGCTACGGCTTAATGTTTCTGGCCCTTGCCTATATTTTCTGGTCGCTTGGCGCTCTTGATATCAACTGGCATCGGATTTCCACCGGTATACCCAGAGCCGGGAATATGTTCTCCCGCATGATCCCGCCGGATTTTAGTCGCTGGTCCCTGCTGGTCAAGGGCGTGTTGGAAAGTATCCAAATGGCCTTTGCCGCCAGCTTTTTTGGAATGATTCTGGCAATTCCCTTAGGCATATGCGGCGCCTCCAATCTTGTTCCCAAGCCGGTTTATTATGTAGCCCGCGCATTTATTATCTTATCGCGTACCTTCCACGAAATCATCATTGCTATTTTTTTTGTGAAGATCTTCGGCTTCGGTCCATTGGCCGGCGTCCTCACGCTGATCGTCGCCAGTACCAGCTTCATTTCTAAAATGATCGCCGAAGACATCGAAAACATGCCCTCGGGCCAACTGGAAGCCGTTCGCGCCACCGGCGCCAGTTTTCCAAAATTATTAATTTATTGTATTTCACCGGCAACCCTACCGCGCTACCTGGGCGTTTCCATCTATCGTCTGGATGCCAATATCCGTCATTCCACGGTTGTGGGTATTGTGGGTGCCGGCGGGATCGGCCAGGTCCTGGCGGCCACCTTCAGCCGCTATGATTATGATTTTAGTCTGGCCATTTTGATGACGATCGTGGCCCTGGTATTTTTAGGCGAGTTTTTCTCAAGCTGGGTGAGAGGTTATCTGCGATGACGGTTACGGAACATGCCAAAAAATATCCCGAGGTCTGGCGCCGATTTACGCCAAAGCTGACGCTGATCCGCTATACCTGGTATGTCGCCATCGTCGCCGTGGCCACCTGGTCCATCAGCAATCTCGATTTGCCCTGGTTCTATTTTTTAGATGCCCATACCCAAGCCATCGATTTAATTACACGCATGTGGCCCCCGGATATTACTTTTTGGGAAACACTGGCGGCTCCTCTGCTGGAGACCATCCACATTGCCACTCTGGGCACGATCTTTACTTTCTTTATTGCCTTTCCGGTGGCATTTCTAGCTGCCCGCAATACCACCTTTAACAAAGCAACCTGGTTTATTGGTCGACTCATTCTGGTAACCTCCCGATCGGTCAATACGGTGGTATGGGGACTATTTTTTGTGGCCATCTTCGGTCCCGGGCCATTGGCCGGAATCTGGGCCATCGCATTCCGCTCCATCGGCTTTATGGGGAAGTTGGTGGCCGAAGCCATCGAGGAAATTGATGAAGGCATTGTGGAAGCCATCGAGGCCACCGGTGCATCAAGGTTGCAGGTGCTGTGGTATGGCATTTTGCCTCAAGTCCTGCCTGTAATTTATGGAACAGCTGTCTACCGCTGGGATATCAATATTCGCGAATCCACGGTACTTGGATTCGTAGGTGCCGGGGGCATAGGCATATTGCTATACTCGTCCATAAATCAGTTTCAGTGGCGTGAAGTCTCGCTAATTCTATTGACGGTTTTCGGCGTGGTCCTGGTCAGTGAGTTTATATCGGCCAAAGTCAGGCAGAAAATTAGTTGATGCAGGCGCCTTCAAGTAATTAAGCCCTTCACTACAAACCTTTTTAAATAAATATATGTAGGCCAGAATCAAACTGTAAATTAAGTGATGCCGATGTAGGCCAATTTTTCCAGCCGGTACTTCACATTATTGTATCCTGCCATCACAAACCACTTGATTTCATAAATAAACATACTGTATTCTGCTTCGCGTGACTTCCATGAGTACCATTGGCAGACAGAAACAGCTTGAATATCGTCTGGGCCGGTATGTCCGAACAGAAATTGCTACCGGAGCAGATCTGATTACAGCGCTAATTGGATTGTGTAAACATTACGCTATAAAAACGGGCCGCTTTTGCCTGGCCGGTAGGGTTCAATCGGCAACCATCGGTGTGTATGACCAGAGCCAGGAGGTTTATGTCACCCACCTGGAAGAAAATGCCACCGAGGTACTGTCCTGTGCCGGATCCGTCACAATTCAAGGAAAAGAACCCACTGTTAATGCCAAAATAATTCTGGCAGACCAGCAGGGGCAACTGACCGGTGGACACCTTTTCGAAAATACCATCTCGCATAAGGTCGAAATCGATATTCAGGAACTGATAGAAATTGAATAATGCAGCGCTTTTTTTACATGCAATGTGAACCGATACCAATTGAAATATGTGAAGAGACGAAAATATCAATAAACTTACACAGCGCGGATTTCCAAAGAAGGAGGATATGATGCAATTAACCGTCACCCAAACCCAAGCCCCCAAGCCCAAGCCGGATGAAACCAATCTCGGCTTTGGAACCATATTCACCGACCATATGTTCAATATGGATTACAATCTGGAGAAGGGCTGGCACAATCCCCGGATAGAACCCTATAATTCTATTGCCATGGATCCATCTACTATGGTGTTGCATTACGGCCAGGGGGTATTTGAAGGACTAAAGGCGTATCGAACCGATTCGGGCAACATTCAATTATTCAGACCCCTGGACAATTTTAACCGCATGAACCGCTCTTCCCAACTCCTCTGTATTCCCAGTCACGATGGAGCATTTGCACTCGAAGCCCTCAAACAATTGTTAACGCTGGAAAAAGACTGGGTACCCGGCGAACCTGGAACCAGTCTATATATTCGCCCGACCATTGTGGCCACCGATCCTTTTCTGGGTGTGCGCGCCTCTTTTACATACCGTTTTTTTATAATTTTATCACCGGTGGGCGCTTACTATCCGGAAGGATTCAATCCGGTAAAAATACTGGTATCCAAAGACCATGTCCGTGCCGTACGCGGGGGTGTGGGTGAAGCTAAAACACCGGGCAACTATGCCGCCAGCCTTTTGGCCGGCGACAAAGCCCATGAAGAGGGCTATACCCAAGTGCTCTGGCTGGACGGCGTCGAGCAAAAATATATCGAAGAAGTCGGTTCCATGAATATTTTTTTCGTGATCGATAACGAGATCGTGACCCCCGAGCTCAGTGGCAGTATCCTACCCGGAATTACCCGAAATTCTGTCATTCAACTGGCCCGGCATTGGGGTATGGCGGTAAGCGAAAGAAAAATCAGTATCGATGACGTCATGCAGGCCCAGACCACTGGCAAGTTGACTGAGATTTTCGGTTCCGGCACGGCCGCTGTCGTCTCACCTGTGGGCGAGCTTAAATATGGTGAGGAAATTCTCACGGTTGGCGACGGCAATGTTGGGCCGGTGGCCCGGCGTCTGTTTGATGCCATTCAGGACATCCAGTATGGGAAGGCTGAAGATCCGATGGGGTGGGTCGTACCGGTCTGTTAAAAAGTATTCATATGAAATCACTGGATAAATTTGTAGAAAAAATGAAAAAGGAAGATCTGCCGCCAACGGTGATCGATACCTTTACGCATTATTACCGGCAACTGGCTGCCGGTGAATCTGGCATGATTTCCGATGCAGACATTCAGCCACTTTCATTGAATGACATAACAGATGCCGCCGGCCTAGTGCCCTATACGGCAGCCGGGCAGGCAGCCATGTCAAAGGCGGTGTCGATTATATTAAATGGCGGTTTGGGTACCAGTATGGGGCTTACCAGGGCAAAATCCCTGATTCCCGTAAAGAATGATCTGACCTTTCTGGACATCAAATTAAAACAGGCCGAGCACCGGGGCTCACAATTGGCGTTCATGAACAGTTTTAATACCCATGCCGACACGCGCAAGACCTTAGCAGCCACTGCAACCCGATTGGAACCGGATTTTTTTATCCAGAATAAATTTCCAAAAGTGCTTTCTGAAAATCTCGCTCCGGTCGAATGGACGGATGATCCCCATATGGAATGGAATCCACCCGGGCATGGAGATGTCTATGCGGCCCTTTATGCATCCGGACTACTGGATCGCTTGCTGAAAAAGGGGATCGAATACGCTTTTATTGCCAATTCGGACAACCTGGGTGCCACCCTGGATGTCAGGCTCTTGGGTTACTTTGCGGATCAGAGCTTTCCATTTATGATGGAAGTCGCCCAAAGAACGCCCGCTGATTTGAAAGGCGGCCACTTGGCGCGACACAAGAACGGCAACCTGGTGCTGCGGGAAATCGCCCAGTGCCCCGAAGATGAAATCGCTGCATTTCAGGACATCAAGCGCTATCGGTATTTCAATACCAATAGTCTTTGGGTCAATCTTACCTATCTGCAGTCCCTGTTTGAGGAAAAAGGGGCCCTTTATTTGCCTATGATCGTCAATCCCAAAACCGTGAATCCCAGATTGGAGGACAGCCCGGCTGTTTTCCAGATCGAAACCGCAATGGGTGCCGCCATTTCGCTGTTTCCTGGCGCCAATGCGGTTCAGGTGGACGCTGATCGGTTTATGCCCGTAAAAAAGTGCCCGGAACTGCTGGCCATCCGATCCGATGCTTACCACTTAACGGAAAATTACGAGCTTGTCCTGAACCCTGAACGTCAAATGCCGGCGCCGCATATCACGCTCGACTCTCGATATTATGGTCATCTGGATGCCTTTGATCAGAGATTTCAGTGGATACCGAGCTTGGTAAATTGTCAGTCTTTATCCGTCCACGGCAATATTTTTTTTGAAAAAGATATCGTCATCTCGGGCAATGTGACCATTCGGCATGATACTGAAGATCCCGTCACCATACCCGCAGGTAGCCATATCGAATCCGATCTTTCCCTCTAAACGCTATAAACTTAATGCCAACCGGGTACAAGCAACAGTAGGCCTATCGTGGTTATTAAAGATATGTTCCGAGACAGAAATATCTGAACCGCTTTTTACCCGAAAAGGAACAATGTCCTGGCAACCGGTATAAAGTAGAACTAAACGTTTCTGATGAATTATATGGACATCTGATCAGAAACCGGTTATATTTCCAGCCGAACACGTCATACAAAGCACAACTCGATTTCAAGCGGAACCACAGCACTCCTTGTTACCTGTGAAACTAAAATTGCTCTACTGAGCCCATCGCAAACAGCCCTGATAGTTATTCTCACAATTTGAATTCATCCCACGCTGAAAGACTTGGTGCTGAGGAGTTTGGATGATTTTCGCCTAAACACCTCAAGTCGGGATGCATTCGTGAATTCAAATTAAAAGAGGAGGCCTATCATGAAAATCAACTTCAACAATATCTTGTGTGCTACCGATTTGTCTGACCTTTCTGGTGCAGCGATTTCATCCGGAGTGGCTTTGGCCAGAGAATTCAGTGCCAAGCTGTATGTCTGCCATGTCGTTGACCTCAGCACGACCACTGCTTATGGAGACCTCATATTCGCTCCCCTCGAAATACAAAATAAAACCATTGGTTATACCCATGAACAACTCAAACAGATTATGCAGCCCCAAAATATTGACTGGACCCCCTTGGTTACGGCGGGCCATCCGCCGGACGAAATATCAAAATTCGTGGCCATGCACCAGATCGATTTGGTGGTTGCCGCAACCCATGGCCGTAGTGGTCTCAAACGTGTATTCCTAGGATCGGTTACCGAACGATTGATGCGCACTCTCGTCTGTCCTCTACTGATTGTACGGAGTACGGAAGGCGCGGACATGCTCAAAAACGGGGCCTCAATATCCTTCAAGAAAATATTGGTGGGATGTGATTTCTCTTCCTTTTCCGATTTAGCCTTTCAATATGGTTTGAGTTTAGCCCAGGACTTTGAATCAGAGTTGCACCTAATTCATGTTATCGAGACTCCTATATATAAAGATATATTAAAAACCGGCAATGCGCCCGAATCGGCCATGTATGAACAGCTGAATACAAAGCTCTCTCAAAAAATTCCAGATGAGTCGGCCATATGGTGCCGACCGAAAACAAGTCTGTTGGCGGGTAGGCCCTATGAAGAGATTATAAAATACGCGCTGTTGAATTCCATTGACTTGATAATTCTCGGCATTCGTGGACGTAATCTTCTCGAAGTGCTGTTGACGGGATCTACCACCGACCGGATTGTACGCCAGGGCCCTTGCCCGGTTTTATCAGTCTGTCCTATTTCGAAATAGAGAAATTGTTTAGTTTTTGCTGTTCGTAAATAGGATGATCTGCCTGTCTTATGATCTGTTTAATCTAAAAATCCAGTGCTCAAGTGTGCGTTATCTGTAACCACACGATGGATATCACCACCAGCGAACCGCCAAAAATTTGTAACAGGGCCAGATGCTCACCCAAAAAAATGGCGGCAACTATCCCTGCCGCGATGGGTTCAAGCGTAGCGGTAATACTGGCATGGGTCGGTTTAATGCGTTTGATACCTTCAAAGTAAAGACCAAAGGGTACAATTGTTCCCCCCAGCCCGATAAAAAGGATCCAAGCCCACTGCTGGAGTGAATATCTCTCGATAAAAGCATCCATGGGCGGAAATAATACATGCCAAATCAAAGCCGCAAATAGCATACCATACAGCACAACCGTCCAGGGCGTATATTTTTTCATGCCATGGGCACTGAGAAGCGAGTAAGCGGCAAATGCCACCGCAGCTAAAATTCCCCCGATAATGCCCACTCGGTTTAACGAGAGCATCTCAAGATCATAGGCTCCCACCACAAAATAACTGCCCACCAGCGTCCCCACCATAGCAGCTAACGCTTTTGAACCGATTCGTTGCTGTTGGACCAAAGCGGTATATAGCGCCACGAATACTGGACCGGTATAGTGAAGCAAGATGGCTGCGGCCACACTGATCTTGCTGATGGCAAACAGATAGAAAAACTGGGCCGCCCCGATTCCAAAGATACCGAGACATACAAAATAGGGTAAATCTGAAAGCGTTATTTTAAGGTGTCGCGGATGTCTGATGGCCAGCCATAAAACCAAGCCCATAAAAGCCAGGGTGGTTCTAAGTTGAATCAGTTGGTAGGCGGTAACACCTGCATTAAAAAGTGCTTTGGCGCAGGCACCTGAGATTGCAAATAAAATGGCGGCTAGCGCCACCATTATATAACCTATTCGGTATTCATTTTGGTTGTTCATGATCTGTTTTTATATAGATAGAAAAATTCCATCACCTTTTTGACATAGTTACGGGTTTCCTCAATCGGCGGTATATCCTTATATTTTTCAACCGTGTTGGGACCGGCGTTGTAGGCCGCCAGTGCCAGAGGCAGTTTGCCATCAAAACGGTCTACCATTGCCTTAAAATACCGGGTACCACCCATGATGTTTTGCTCGGGATCAAAGGGATCCCCAATATCTAACGATTTTAAATTCCTCGGCATCACTTGCATCAAGCCCAGGGCGCCTTTGCGAGATACCGCTTTGGCATTAAAGTTCGATTCGACTCGGATCATGGCCTTTATAAGCGAAAAAGACAGTCCATAACGGATGGATGCCTCCTTGATAATGGGGTCAAAAACTTTGGTGGCTGAAGATGGTTTGGGACGTTCTTTGATATACAGCTTATATTGGGACGAGGTGGGTGTATTGGTAAAATGGAGAACGCCTTCACTGTCGATATACATGTATATATCGGACAGGACGGGTGTCGATATTGCGAAAATCAAACCGACAATCAGGATCTTGATGATCCATCCTGATTTAGTGGGGTTGGTAAATTTTGCCATTGCATCCATTACTCTGAAAACAAATCCAATTGGGTTTGGCGCTGACGCACAGGTTTGGGGTCCGATGTTTGATTCATCTGTTTCAGTTTTTGTGCCACGTCGGTTACGAAGGGTGAAATGGATTGAACCTCAATCTTTCCGTGGACTTTTCTCTTTTTTGCATGGCTTAAATAAAGCTCTTGTTTGGCCCGGGTCATGGCCACGTAGAATAAACGACGTTCCTCGTCGATATCTTGGTCTTTATTTCTTTTGGGGATAAAGGGGATTAAGCCGTTTTCACAGCCAATAATAAAGACCACGGGAAATTCCAGCCCTTTGGAGGCATGCATGGTCATTAAACTGACTTTTTCCGCCCGGGAGTCGTATTGATCAGTATCTGTCTGTAAAGCTAAATTGTTTAGAAATGACCTCCCATTGCCATTAAACGCATAAGCCTTCTGTTTCAATTCTTCCAGTTGTTGTTGCCTTTGGGGGTCCTCTTTTACCGCTAGACCCAAAGCCGTATGTTCCATTATGGTGTCGATCGCTTCGCCTGGATCTTCGCTACAAATTTTGGACTGAATCCTTGCCACCGCCTTGGCCATGTCGGCCAATTTCATTTGACTTCTTTTTGATAAGGTCGCAATGGGATAGGTATTCAAACGATCCAGGGCTGTGTAAACATTTTGATGTTGTTGGTAAGCCCAAAATTTCCAGGAATCAAAAGATTTCTTACCGATGCCGGTTTGCAGATATGGTAAAATTCGATAGAGATCACCATAGGATCCTTTACCTGAAAGCATTTTCAAAAAAGACACCGTCGCCTGTACTTGGGGACAAAATTGTCTGGTCTTTTTATTGGCGACCTGAATCGGGATACCCGCACTTGATAATATTTCCGCAATCAATTGGGATTGTTGGGTCGTTCGATATAAAATTGCAAAATCTGAAAACGCACGTTCCTTCTCTGTTTTCGTTAAACCGGTTTTTCCGAAATCAATCGAGTAAAACCCCACCCCTCCAACCATCGACTCGATCATCTTGCCAATGGTCACTGCCTCATGTTTTTCGTTTTTGCACGCAAGAATACCTACTTTCTGGGTCCCCTGATTATCTGAAACCAGTTTCTGTGTCGGTAAGCGATCCGGAATTTTTTGAATCATCTGTTGGGCAACATTCAATATTATTTGGGTAGAACGGTAATTTTTTAATAATTGAATGCGCTCAGCTCCGGGATACTCTTCCTGAAACCGATGAAAATAGTGAACATGTGATCCGCGGAATCCATAGATCGACTGATCTGGATCACCAATGACACATATTTCACTTTGTGACGACACCAGTTTTTTGAGTAACCGATACTGTCCTGTATTGATATCTTGGTATTCATCAACAAAAACAAATGGATACTGCTTCTGGATGGCCGTGCACACATTAATATCGTTTTCAAAAAGTCGGACCACATCCCCGATCAAATCTTCAAAATCAACCAAATCAAGTATTTTCAAAAGATGTTGATAAGATTGGTAGATCGCATCGACCGCCGCTTTCTCAGCATCTGTGAATTGGTCCAAGTTGTGGGCATCCGATTGGTACTCCTGTTTAATCGTGCCGATGGCATCTGTCAATTGGTCATTACGCAGCGACACATCCACCCCTGAAGCCGCTGCCAAGGCCTTGGCATCTTTGATGATTTCCATTCGATCTCGATCATCGATGACGGTCTTGGTTTGGTTTGTATTTCCATCTTTTATGATTCCCAAACAAAAAGAATGAAATGTCGTCACCAGCGGCAGTTCCTTTGCTTCTGGCAATATTCGCTTCAACCGAGCGAGCATTTCTCCGGCTGCCTGATTCGTAAACGTCAAACCCAGTATATTTGCAGCCGCAACCCTATTGTTTTTTATTAGATTTGCAATTCGATGGGTCAAGGTCAGGGTTTTGCCGGTACCGGGTCCGGCTACAATGATGATGGCACCACCTGGATGTTGAACCACTTTACGCTGGCTTTGATTTAAGGCAAGTGTGTTGGTGGTATCGGTAATTTCCAAAGATTGTTTTTTTGGTTTAATTTCCTTTGGGTTTGGTTTCCTTTTCGGTCGTTTTTTGGGGATCGTTTCTGCCGGTGCCGCGAACAATCTCTTTTGGGCACTCAAAATCTCCCGCTCCTGGGGTGTAAACAATCGGATGGTTCCAAATTGGCCGTCAAACCCAGCATCGATATGGATTTTGCTTGTGCGGATCCGCTTAATCGCCTCTCCCAATAAAGTAATATCCGTTTGGTTCAGCTTTTCCACCCGCAATTGATGTAAAATGTTAAACTCTGATCCTAAACTCTCCAGAAGATCGTTATAGGCTTTCTGAACTTTTTTGGAATTAGGTCCCACCCCCAATAGCTCAGACAAGATATCCGTCAAAGGGATGCTGTGTTTAAAAGGATGGTGTTTTTCTGGTAACTGACCCTCCGGACGATCTGCCAATTCCTCGACCCGATAAAGGACCCCCAAAGTCATGGGTTTATGACACACCGGGCAGCGACCTTCTTTTTGAAACGTATCTTGGGGACCAGAACGATAGTTGCATTTGCGATGTCCGTCAAAATGATATTTACCTTCCTCGGGGAAAAACTCGATGGTGCCACAAAACTTTCGGGGATCTCCGGTTTTAATAGCCTTCTTTATAGCGGCATAACTCAAATCGGTGTTAAAAATATTGGCCTCACGGCCTAATTTCAGCGGCGAATGGGCGTCAGAATTGGATATTAAGGTTAGTCCATCTAAATTTTTGAACCGCCAATTCATTTGCGGATCAGACGAAAGGCCTGTTTCAACTGCAAAAATATAGGGCGTCAGTTCCTCGAAGCAGGCTTCAATGGTGTCAAATCCTGATTTGGAACCCAGCATGGAAAACCAGGGCGTCCAGATATGAGCCGGTACCAGAAAATTTTCTGAGGATGTTTCCAGGCTTATTTCCAGCAAATGTTTGGCATCCAATCCCAATATCGGCCTGCCGTCTGAATTAATATTACCAATTTTATCGAGCTTATGATTGAATTTTTCTACCGACTCAAAAGATGAAAAGAATACGAGATTATGATTTTTGCGGGTCTTGTCATTCTTTTTATAAATGTTACTGATTTCGGTAACCAACATGACTCGCAGACGGCTCCGACAGAGGGGAGGAATCTTTTGATCGACGGCCTTCGCGATATCAGGTTTCAGTTGGAACAAACCGGGCTCGGCCGGGATCAATTTTTCTTTTATTTCTGAAAACCAGGCTGGATGGGTTACATCACCGGTACCCAGGACAGTGATACCTTTGAGTTGGCCGGCAATATACAAATTTTCCAAATCAAGGTTTTTGGCCGTAGCTCTGGAATATTTGGAATGTACGTGAAAATCAGCAAAAAATTTCATCTTGTTTCGCTTGGTTAATCCAGCTATATGTATATAATAGTTTTATATTTATACACAATATATGGTATTGGGTATTGATAAATTGTTCATAATTATCTATTTATGAACAATAAAGAAACAGGGGTTTAAAACAGCCTTGTTTTAAACGGTCTATCAAGCCGTTATTGTCAAAGGATATTTAATAAAATAATAATAATATTAATAAATTAAAAATTTATCATATTTATTAACAGCCCTTAATATTATTTATTTTTTTATAAAGTAGGAAATACTTATGAAGATTACAATTAAAAAAGGGGATATTCTGGCGGTTCTTTCTAAAATTCAGGGCCTGACGAGTAGAAAAAGCAATCTGGCCATAACTGAAAATGCACTGCTGACAACTACGGATCAGGGTATTACGCTGATGGCAACCGATCTTGAAACCGGTATCGAAGGAAGCTATCCGGCCGTGGTGGATAAATCCGGTGGTATCGCCATTAGTGCCCGAAAAATGTATGAAATTGTCAGGGAATTTCCAAAAGATGAAATTGAAATAAATGAAATTGAAAACAAGTGGATTGAAATCGGGAATGCCGGCGTTCAATACCATATCGTTGGTATGGATCCTGAAGAATTTCCTGAAAATCCGCAGGTGGATGAGATTGAGCTTTTTGAAATGGAATCTTCTTTTCTGAAGCGGATGATTGAAAAAAGCGCCATGATCAGTGGGGCCACGGATGATAAACGCGCCCATATCACCGGGGTCTTATTTGAGCGAATTGAAAAGGATGACCAAATCAATGCCAGAATGGTGTCAACCGACGGTAGTCGTCTTTCAACCTTCGATTATGCTTTCAATCCGGAAGTCAAAGTCCCCGAGTTTGAAAAAGTAATCATCCCAAAGAAAGGTTTGTTGGAAGTCGCCAAGTTTCTTTCTCTGGAAGGGATCGTTCAGGTGGGGATTCAAAAAACATATTTTGTGGTTAAAAAGGAAGCGGAAACTGTAATCATACGCCTTTTAGAAGGTGAATTTCCAGAATATACCGAGATTATTAAAAAAGAAGTCGGTATGGACGTGGCCTTGAATCGCAATGATTTTACCATGATGCTCAAACGCATGTCGATTCTGTCCTCCGAAAATTATAAAGGTGCCGTATTTGATTTCTCCAATGACCGTATTACCGTTAGTGCCACCAATCCGGAAATTGGTGAATCCAAGGAAGATATGGCAATAGAATTTAATCGCGATCCGGTTAAAGTAGCCTTCAATCCCAAATACTTTATTGAAATACTAAACGCCGTCGAAACCGACAAGGTCATCATAAATATCGTCAATGAAGAGAAACCCTGTGTAATCGAAGGTGAAAATGATAAAACCTATCTGGGTGTTATCATGCCAATGAGAATCTAATGACAGCAAAATACGATGAATCGAGTATTAATGTTTTAGAGGGCCTGGAGCCGGTTCGGCTAAGACCCTCCATGTATATCGGCAATGTTGATGTGGCCGGTCTACACCACCTGGTATATGAGGTTGTTGATAATAGTATCGACGAGGCTATGGCGGGGTATTGTAAGAATATCAAAGTGACGGTTCACTCCGACAACAGTGTCAGTGTAGAAGACGACGGTCGCGGCATTCCGGTGGGAATCCATAAAACCGAAAAAATTCCAGCAGTTGAAGTGGTACTCACCAAACTGCATGCCGGTGGAAAATTTGATAATGATTCCTATAAGGTATCCGGCGGACTTCACGGGGTGGGCGTATCTGTTGTGAATGCCCTTTCCGCATTTTTAGAAGTGGAAGTCTATTCGGATAAAAAAGTCTATTACCAAACTTATGAGAGAGGACATAAGACCTGTGAACTGAAAGAGATCGGCAAAACCCGTAAACGGGGTACTAAAATTCATTTTTCTCCAGACCCTGAAATATTTAATACGGTAGAGTTCAGCTATGATATTTTGGTGCGTCGAATTCGAGAGTTGGCTTTTTTAAACAAAGGAATCCGGATCAAGATTGCCGATGAACGATCAGAAGAAGAGAATGAATTCATGTATAAGGGCGGCATTATCTCCTTTGTGGAATATATCAATAAACGCCACACCAGTTTACACAAACCCATTTTCATCGAAGGCGAAAGATCCGATGTACAGATCGAAGTAGCCGTCCAATATAATGACACGTTTAAAGAGAAAATATTCTCATTTGCCAACAATATCAATACAGTCGAGGGAGGCTTTCACTTAATCGGTTTTAAAGCGGCCCTGACGCGGACACTCAATCAGTACTTATCCAATGGGAATTTACCCAAAAATCTAATTGCCAAAATTAGTGGTGATGACGTGCGCGAAGGTATTACCGCCATTATCAGTGTCCGCATTATGAATCCGCAATTTGAGGGTCAAACCAAAACCAAACTCGGCAACAGTGAAGTTAAGGGATTGGTGGAGTCGCTGGTCAATGAAAAACTGAGCATGTTTTTGGAAGAAAACCCTTCCATAGCCAAGAAAATTATTGCCAAGGCTGTCGACGCAGCCCGCGCGCGGGATGCTGCCAAACGCGCCAGGGACCTGGCACGCAACAAAGGGGCTTTGATTGATGCCTCGCTACCGGGAAAATTGGCTGAGTGCCAAGTTTCGGATCCGGCCCAACGTGAAATATTCTTGGTTGAGGGGGATTCCGCCGGTGGATCCGCCAAACAGGGCCGCAACCGCAAATTTCAAGCCATACTGCCCTTAAAAGGTAAGATTCTGAACGTTGAAAAAGCGCGTTTTGACAAAATATTGCGTAGTGAAGAAATTAAAAACATTATCACGGCTTTGGGAACTGGCGTCGGCCGGGAAGAATATGACATTGAAAAACTGCGCTATCATAAGGTCGTCATCATGACCGATGCGGATGTGGATGGATCCCATATCAGGACCTTGTTGTTGACATTTTTTTACCGGCAATTTCCAGAAGTTATCGAAAATGGTTATCTTTATATCGCCCAGCCCCCCTTACTTAAAGTCGGCAAGGGCAAAAATGAGCTGTATTTAAAAGATGAACAGGAATTTAACGACTATATTATCAAACGTGCCTGTCAAAAGCACAGCGTAAAATTGGGTGCTGAAAAGGAAAACCTTACAAATCACCGCCTGATGATTTTTTTGAGCAATTTATCCGAATATTTCACTATCCTTGCCAATATTGAAAAGCGTGGTTTTTTTGAGGACCTGGCTGAATCTGTTTTAAAAGAAAGCATCATCAACAAGAAATTTTTACAGGATAATGATCAGATGCTGTCTTTGAAAAAAGCCTTGGCAAAAAAACAATACGAGGCTGTAGACTTAAAATGGAATGACGACCGGGATGTTTATGAATTGACGGTGGAACCGAGTCGGGAATTAAAAACAGAACTGCGTTTGAACAATCCGTTTTTAACCGATTTAGGTCCCATTCTGATCGGTAAAGGGCTCGTGTACACAGCCGATTTTCAGAAAGCCCGGATCCTGGCCAAGAAGGTATTCAAATATGATATGCCCCCCTTTGAAGTAACTACCGGAGATAAGGATTCAGATTCGGCCTTAATATTCGAGGATAAGAAAGCCTTGTTTGAGCATCTTGTGGAGCAAGGGAAAAAGGGTATCAGCATTCAACGCTACAAAGGTTTAGGTGAAATGAATCCCGACCAGTTATGGGAAACCACCATGAACCCGGAAAAACGGACCCTGCTGCAGGTCCGAATAGAAGATGCGGTGGAGACCGATGAGATTTTCACTATTTTGATGGGTGATGAGGTGGAACCAAGAAGAGAATTTATTCAGAATAATGCGTTGGAGGTTAGCACCCTAGACATTTAAAGCGCCTGCCGAGCTTACCGCATCTACAGCGTCAGAAGCCGTTTTGCATAGTGTACTATAGCGAAACGGCTTCTTTTTTTTTATTCTTCCGCAAAGTAAAACTTACAGCAACATCAGGAAAAATGCGGAACATATATTTTTTATAAAAACATATCAATTTAAGGCTTCAACTGTGCCCCACGAATTGATGATGAAGTGATGCCGTACCTTAATAAAAGTAAGTAGAGGAAACATCACCAATTCGTCAGGGCACTACGCTAGTGAGGCAGATTCATCCTGATATTTTTTTATAAAAAATATATGTTCCGCATTTTAAACGAAATGGACCATTATTCTGACAAAAATTTTAAAAACGGGTGGTGATAGCGACCCTATTTTTTTATTTGAAGGAAGGAACTGCGGGTCATGCCGGCACCCACGGAGTCATTGAGTATTATTCTGGCAGAACGCAACTTTTCGAGATTTTGATTAATGGGAAACCCTTGGATGATATCCGCGCTTAGTTTTCCTCGTTCCAAATCATAGGGTAGCCGTTGCATACAAACCACGGAACAATTACCGCGTGCGTGGATGTTGGTAATCATTTTATTGGCAAGATAATCAACAACCTCTTTTTTAAGGTCCGATTGTCCTTGATCTAATACTTTTTCAAGTGTCATGGGTATCATGGCAAAATTGGCCTGGTGTTCAATCAGCAAATCAAGATCATGCGCACTGAGTTGATTCTGTTGGAGCAGGTCGGTAAGGTGTTTTTTGGCCCCGCGTGTGGCATACAGGAAAACGCCCTTTCCATTCATATCGCCAAACACATCGTCTTTGGTGGGAACAGCCTGAATATAATCGGCAAAACAACCATGTGTACGCGTGTGTGTATCCACAATCCCACTAAGGGGTCTTTCAAAACTGAAACCGGTTCCACGCTGGATGGCTATATCCGCGGTTCGGTCGTTTCTCAGATAGATACTTAAAATGGAACCATACTTGCCGGATTGAAGGTAAGCCCTGGCAAAATTATCCACCAGCTGAGGGGATTCGGACAGCGTCATAATATCATAGGCAAAAGCATCGATATGGCTATTATAAAAAGCCAGGTTGGTTTTAAAGCCATTGGACCGGTCGCCAAAGTTCTCAGGAAACATGCGTACAGCCAGCTCGTGTTGCAGTCTGGCCGCCGTGGCCGGTACGCGAAAATGCAGTTTGCCAAGTTGATTGTCAATGATAATGCCGTCGATTTTTTGATTGCCGTTTAATTCAACAACCGCCTGCGCGAGTTCAGTCATGAAATCAGAAGATAGGGAACATTGTGTTTTTTCGATCTGAATCCGGCCGTCGGCAGGGACACAGTTGGCCGTGGTTTCAAGGGCTGTTGCCAGGGCATCGTCACCAAAAATGATATTAGAGGTGTCTAGTGGAACAAAGGCCCTGGCCCGATGAATGTTTTCAGCACCCACGACGACGGATATGTCACCTTGTTTGAAATACCCGGACAGCGTTAACATAAAAAGCAATTCCACACTGACGTTGTAGCCGGGGCAGCCGGCATAAAGATCCAGCGGGATGGCATCAGGACATTGATCCTTAATAAAGTTGAATGGATAGCGAACCAGCGGGCCGGGATCATATTTATCGTCACCCACGTTGGTTGCCCCGATAATCATTTTTATCTGTTTGGGATCGATGCCGGCTGTGTCCAGCAGGTTTTGAAGCGCAATTGTTCCGATACGAACATCGTCCGGTGCCACCATTCGCGTGCGGATGCCGATGCGTTCTTCAATGGTCTTCAAGTTGACCGGGATGTCTCCCTTGAAGAACATACCTTTATTTTCATACATGCTATTATTGGTCAGCGTGCCGCCATTCCAGGCGCCATATGCTTTGATTTCAAGAACAGATCCTTTTGTCACAGTAAGCTCCAGATTGTCGGTGCGTGGTTATATCAATGGTCCAAATATGTTATGTAACAACAAGCCCGAGCGTGAGCTCTTTGAATATTGATATGTACAGTTGGGGTCATTATCTAAATTATTCGGGCCATTAACGTGGAAAACCCTATAACAGAAGTTTTTCGGTTTTCAATAGATGCAACAGAGTATTTTCTACTTGATTCAAAACTAGACAAATGTGATTAATAAGTAAATCAGCTAGAACTGGGTATTGAGCAGCAATGTAAAAGTTTTGTAAAACACGCAAACGGTTTATCAGGCAGTTGTTCAGCTTGTGAGTAAAGGAGTTCGATAACATGAAAATCCATAGGATCAAAGCAAGGGATTTGCCGGATTTATGGTTTCAGGCCGTCCATGATATCCTAGATCATGGCAAGCGGTTTAATATTGATAGAGGATCCTATGCGGGACAAACTCGATTGGAGTACGATTATTTTTTCGGGCATGTCCTGCATCCATATAGTGAACCGCTCCTGCCGGATATTCCCCCGTCATGTGGCATTCCCAACCCAGTTGAAGAAGCTTACATCTACGGCGGTGAAGGATATGAACGATCCTATATCGAATATCTCATGACCGGTCATAAAGAACCGGGAGAATCTTATACCTACGGCGAGCGTTTGACGCGCACACCCATAACACGCAATAAACTGGAATGGTGGCAAAGCGGAAATGAAGAGATTATTGATAAAAAAGAGGTGGACGGCAAGATCATATTTGAGGAAAATGGTACCCTTTATTTAAATCAGATTGAATGGATCATCGACACCTATAAAAAATATGGCTACCGCAACAATCAGATGGTACTTCAAATCGCACACCCATCCGACATGACACTGATTGACCCACCTTGCCTAAGATCCATTGATACCCGTGTACAGGATGAACAACTTAATTTTTTCGTTTATTTCCGATCTTGGGATTTATGGGGCGGCTTGCCCGCCAACCTGGCCGGAATCCAAAATCTAAAAAATTATATGGCCGCCGAAATCGGGGTAAAGGACGGCCAAATGGTGGTGGAGAGCAAGGGATTGCATTTATACGGCTATGCCGAAGACCTAGCTAAGTTACGCTGTTTACGGGATAATTAGAACCCAAGAAAAGATTCAAGAGATTATGGCTCGGAAAAAATATGGGAAATGAACAAAACAAAGTCATGGCCTTATCGGATGCGGTCTCGCAATACGTGACCCATGAAAGCCATATATCCATCGGCGGATTCACCATCAACCGGAATCCCATGGCCGCAGTATATGAAATTATTCGCCAGGGCATTAAAGGGTTGCATGTTTATGCCCATTCCAACGGCCAGGGCGTTGACGAACTTGTTGGGGCTGGTTGCGTAGCCAAACTCGAAATTGCCTATGCTGGTAGCGGACGTTTTGCGCCGACCTGCATTCGTTTTAGACGCTCGGTGGAAGATGGTTCCTTGGCGGTTGAAGATTATTCCAATTATCAAATGACACTTCGGTTCCTGGCAGGGGCCATGGGCATACCATTTATGCCCACCCGTTCCGGGCTTGGTTCCAGTATTGTTGAGACCTGGGGTTTTGGTGCCGCCATGCGTGCGTCTGATACCGGACTCCCGGATAAAAAAATAGTCATCTTGGAAAATCCCTTTGGCGATTGGGCGGATGCCTCCCGGCTGGTCTTGGTGCCGGCTATCAATCCCGATGTCACCCTTATCCATGTTCAACAAGCCGATCCCCAAGGAAACTGCCGTATACAAGGTTTGACTTTTGCAGATGTAGAACAAGCCAAAGCCGCTACAACGGTAATTGTTACCTGTGAAGAATTGGTGACCACCGAAAAAATCAGGACCCAGTCAGACCAAAACCAGATTCCATCCTTTTGCGTAGATGCTGTGGTGCCCATACCCTTTGGCGCTTATCCCACAGCCTGTTTTCAGTTTTATGATTACGATCCTGTATATTTAAATCATTATAAAGAAGCGGCACAGGATGAGGAGCGTTATGCCGCCTATCTGCAAAAATATATTTTAGATCTTCGCGGCCATGAAGCGCTGCTGAAGCTGGTGGGCAGCAAACAACTTGCTAAAATTAAAGCGGATGTTAGAACCGGATACGCGGTGGGACTCGATCGCCGCTAATTACATTCCAGTATACCTGACCCAGATGGCCAGGTAGGCTGGAATGTTAGTTAGAAATCGCAGAGAATTAATAATAAAGTGACATTGGAACAAAAACTGGGCTAAAAGATCGGCATTACACTAGATTCAGGCGATTTCTTTATATTCTTTAACAAATTGATACGAGATAAATAATGTCGGAAACTTACAGCCTTAGAGAAATGATGGCCATTGCCGCAGCCCGTCAGATCAAGGATGGGGATATCGTATTTTGCGGCACCGGTATATCTATGCTGGCGGCCATGGCCGCCAAACATATCAGCGCTCCCAACAGCACTATTTTTTTCGAGACCGGAGCGATTGATTCAACTTTGGAGGAAGTCCCGTTGGCTGTTGCTGATCCGCGGGTTATGTTTGCAACTTCCGTTAACGGCAGCTTGGCGGACTCCTTTGCGACCATGCAAAATAAGCGGACAGGCCGACGGGTCGTCGGGATTATGGGTGCGGCTCAGATTGACCGTTTCGGCAATTTAAATTCAACCGTTATCGGTGATTATCATCAACCCAAGGTCCGGTTCTCCGGAAGCGGTGGGGCCTGTGATGTAGCCTCTTTTGTGGGACGTACTATCATTTTTATGCAGCATGAGAAACGTAAATTTGTCCGACAGTTGGATTATCTAACCAGCCCAGGTTGGCTTGACGGACCCCATCGTCGTGAAGAAATCGGCCTTAAACCCGGGGGGCCGTCAGCGGTGATTACCAACATGGCTATTATGGGATTTGATTCCGAATCAAAAGAGATGTTTTTAGATGGCTTTTACCCGGGAATATCCGCCGCCAAGATTCAAGCACACATGTCTTTTGAGGTGGATACGTCACGTGCTGTTGAAGTACCGGCACCCAGTGCAGAAGAGCTGCAAATTTTACGAGACGTTTGTGATCCTCAACGACTTATTTTGGGTGTATAAAATTTTTGTAACGATATCACGCCCACCAAAAGCAAAAACCCCGTCGCATCCGCCCAATAAGCCGGCCAGAAGAGACCGGCTGCGGCAAGCCAAAAAAGAATTGTCTCCAACCACGTGGCCCGGCGTAAAAAGTATCTTTCCAATCCAGAGGCAAAGGCAACCAGACCCAGGGTGGTGACACCCATGGTCAGCATGACCTCCCAGTTGAATAAATCATAGTTCGGGCCAATACCCAGTAGAGGACGGTAGGCCATGATAATCGGAATGATATAGAGCCCCTTGGCGAGCTTCCAGGAGGTAAAAGCTGTCTGCATGGGATTGGCGCCGGCAACACCAGCCCCTGCAAAGCTGGCCAAACTAACCGGCGGGGTTACGTTGGCATCCTGGGAATACCAAAACACAATCATATGTGAAACCATGATGGGAACACCCATGTCCAAAAGCGCCGGACCGGCCAGAGTGGCCAGAACAATATAGCTGGCCGTGACCGGCAGGCCCATGCCCAATACCAAAGAAGCGCCGCCGATTAACAAGATTGCCAGGACCTTGATTCCGAAACTGAGATCCAGGACCAGGCTTGAGAATTTGAGTCCCATGCCGGTAAGTGTGACCATCCCCACAATGATGCCGGCTGCGGCACAGGCCACCGAAACCATTACGGCACTCTTGGCGCCTTTTTCCAAGGCACCGACCACGGTTTTAAACTCGCGCAGACAAAAGGCGGGCAAAGACTCTCGATCTGCCGCATCCGGGGTAGGTGGTCCAACATTTAAGGCCCAGCGGACGGCATTGGCGATAAGACTGGCTGCCAGGGTGCTCATAACGGCCACAAAACCGGCCATCATGGGTGAATAATTGGAAACCAGGACATAAATGAGTATGAGCACCGGTATGATGAAATGGAGCCCTTCCTTGATAACATTCCAAACCCTGGGCAGGTTTTCCTTGGGCTGTCCTTCCAAACCATATTTCTTGGCCTCATAGTGAACAAAAAAGAGAACCGTTAAATAGTACATGATGGCTGGCACCAGGGCCACTTTGATTATCGTGAGGTAACTGGTATTGGTAAACTCAGCCATTAAAAAGGCACCGGCACCCATGATGGGCGGCATCAGTTGGCCTCCGGTAGAGGCTGCGGCTTCGATGGCACCGGCCACATGTGGCCGATATCCGACTTTTTTCATCATCGGAATGGTAAAAGAACCCGTGGCGACAACGTTGCCCACGGCCGAGCCGGATACCGATCCCATAAACCCGGAAGCGACCACGGACGTTTTAGCGGGTCCACCGGAGAAGCGTCCGGTGAGCGCATAGGCTAGATTGATAAAAAAGTTGCCGCCCCCGGTATATTCCAGAAAAGCGCCGAAAAGTACAAAGACGAAAACAAAAGTGGCGGCCACTCCGATGGGCAGTCCGAATATGCCTTCGGTGGTCAGCCACAGGGTGGTGGTGATCCGTTCGATGCTGTATCCTTTGTGAATAATCAGTTCGGGCATATAAGGTCCAAAATAGGCATACAAAATCGCCGTTAAACAAATACCCGTCATAATAAATCCAATGACCCGCCGGCAGGCCTCCAGCACCAGCAGGGTACCGATGATGCTGACAATCAGATCGCCGGGCAACCAGTCACCCTGGCGCTCAAATATATCGGTTAAGTTGGTACAAATATAGTAGGTGCAGGATATGGCGGCCAGGGCCAAGACCCAATCCAATCCAACCCAGAAATTCAGTTTATCTTTGCGCGCACGTTTATAAATGGGATTGAGCAGAAACGTAAGGCATAGGATTGCGCCCAGGTGTATCGAACGCTGCACCAGAGCAGTGAGTGCGGTGATGCCGGCAGTGTAGAGCTGATACAGGCTGAGGCCCACTGCGATGACCATTACAACCCGGGCGGTTGCCGCCACAAGTGTCTGGTTGCTGTCGGATGGTGGGGATAGGGGTGCTTCTGTCTGCCCCTCGGCATTTTGTTGTTCGGTCATTCTACACTCCTGGTAACGATCCGATCCCATTAAGGTGTGCGCGCCTTTGGTGTAGCCGGATTCGGTAAAATCGACTGCTTTAATCGGTGCAGCAGGTTTACGGGCCGGGCAGAGAACTGGACCGCCACATGTGCGGCCACACGGGAAAGATTGGTTCGGGTGCCCCGCCAGATAATGGTGTGGTCAACGCCGGGACTGCCGATTCTCAAAACAAAATTTCCGGTGGGCATATGCATGTCTTCGATTACCTCAAATGGCGCGCGGTACACCATGCGGCCTACCCCGGGCATGCGCCCCATGCCGGCACCAAACTTGAGATAACGCTCTTCTTCAATGTATATTCGCCCGGTTTTGTCGAGGCTGTGTTCTTCCCAAATGGGCGCGTTTTCCACCGAATGATAGTAATGTAATGTAAATCGTTCACCCGGCTGCAAGGGCAGAACCAGAACGGGAGGCCCTCCTTTTACAGGTTGAATGGTTAATTCAAGGCCTCCCGGTAAAAATATTAAAAAGATTAAGGCTAATAAGAACAAGCCGGCGATTGAACCAATGATTATACGTGCCAGCCTGCTCAAGCTTATACCCTTAAGGCATCAGATTCGCCGGTACCTCAATGCCCTTTTCCTGCAAGTATTTGATGGTGCCGGGGTGTAAGGGTATCGGCGAGTATTTAACCGCATTTTCAGGTGTAGTATAGGCGGCGGATGGATGTATTTTCATCAAATAGCTGTTCTTCTCAAAAAGGACCTTGGCCAAGCTGTAAACCAGATCCGTATCCAGGGAAGCCTGGCAGATCATGACGTTCCACACGCCGATGGTTGAAACCGGGTTGTCTGCCCCACGATAGACGCCACCCGAAAGTTCAACCGATGAATACTTCGAATTGGCAGCCAGAATTTTCTGGGTTTGCTCGGGTGTAAAGGCAATAATATGAATGTCATGGGTCGTGGCCAAATCTAAAATCGAGCTGGTACCGGGGCCCACGGACCATACGCCCACATCGATGGTTCCATCACGCAGCGCATTGGCGCTTTCGGTAAAAGACAAACGGCTGTCCTTATAAGAATCCAGGGGAATATCCAAAGCTTTGAAAACAACTTCGGCCATGAAGTTGGTCCCGCTGCCGGGGCTGCCGCTGCTTATATTGCGACCTTTGATTTGTTCGATATTGGTGATACCGCTTTTTTTCAACGTGACCACCTGAAGCAGGTTCGGATACATGATGGCCATGGAAAGAATATCATGTTTTTTGCCCTTGAACTTACCAGTGCCCTTCAGACCGGCATCGGCCACATCGCCCATAACCTCACCGATGACGGTTTCACCCTTGTGGGCTAATTTGACATTTTCAACGCTGGCCCCCGTAACTTCAGCCACCGCTCTTACACCCTTGACATATTTGGACCAGATCTCAGCAACACCGCCGCCATAGGGGTAATAAATGCCGCCGGTTCCACCTGTTCCGATACTGATGAAGGTAGTTTTTGCGGCAACCGGCCCTGCGACGGCCAAAACCAAACAAAGTATCAGGATAATACTGGTTTTTTTCATATGCTTAAACCTCCCTTACTAATTGTAACGTGATCATGCTAGTCAACTGTACGGATTTTCAAAATAACTTCCTTGGGTTGTTTGGTAACCCCTCCGACCGGGTAGGTGAATTCGGCTTCCGCTCCCGGTGCAACCAACCCCTTCTTCGTTTTTCTGGGTATCAGGCCGCCCACCGCCTTACCATTGTCCAAGAATATATTGACTTTAAAGCGTTTGGGCTCGGATGCCAGGTTCTTAACGACCAACTTGAAGTGCAGCGTTTCAGCACCCGCCCATTTTTTATAAAAACAGGCAAAGTCTCTCACCTGAGCGACGTCAGCTACATCCATCAGGACATTGTTGTTGATGGCACATAAAAATTCGTTCGGTGCGTCTTTAGGCGTATAGCCTTTGGTGGCGCAGCCGGAAAAAGCCAAAACAACAGCAAGCATGATCAGGATTGGCCAAATAGAGAACCATTGTGATTGCTTCATCGTTACCTCCTTTGGTTGATTGGTTAAGATGGTTTTATTGGGATGAACTAGTATTCACCTGACCATAACGCCAATGGATTGTCAACTCTAATGCCCTGTAAAAACCTATTAAAATGAGACCTGCGTTTTAGTGCTACAAACATTTTACTTGAGTCGTAACATTCAGTGGTGTTAGAAAGTTTTTTTGAAGAAAAGAGAAATTGAAAGGATATCGATTTGAACAGAAATCAGCCGCAATATGATGTCATCATCATCGGCGGCGGAATCGTGGGCCTGTCAACGGCTTGGCAGCTGAAACAACGCTACCCTGATCAGCAGATTCTGGTACTGGAGAAGGAATCACAATTGGCCTGTCACCAGACCGGGCATAACAGTGGTGTCATCCACGCAGGCGTCTATTATCAACCCGGCAGTTTAAAGGCCCGGTTTTGTAAACGCGGTGCCGCTCAAACCATTGACTTTTGCAAAGAGCACCATCTGCCCTATGAGCAATGCGGGAAACTTCTGGTGGCAACCGACGCCCTGGAATATGAACGCATGACAGCCCTTGAAATCTGGTGCCGTCAGAATGGAATCGAAACCCAGAGCCTTACGGAGGCTGAGCTCCGCAGACGCGAACCGGCCATTTCCGGAAAAGGCGCTTTGTTCGTACCTGCTACAGGCATCACCGATTATACGGCCATATCCAACAAAATAGCTGATCTTTTTAGGCGTCTCGGGGGAAGGGTACAGTTGGGCAGTGAAGTTATGGCCATTCTAGAACAAAAGGATCGGATTGATATTCAACTGAAAAACGGTATCGTATCTGGTAATTATGTGGTGGCTTGCGGGGGACTCACGGCTGACCGTTTGACCCGGATGATGAACATCGATATCGATTTTGCCATTATCCCCTTCAGGGGCGAGTACTATAGGCTATCTGCCAAACACAATCATATCATAAAACATCTAATCTATCCGATACCGGATCCGGAGCTGCCTTTTCTGGGTGTTCATTTAACCCGTATGATTGGCGGCGCCGTGACCGTCGGGCCCAATGCCGTCCTGGGTTGGAAACGGGAAGGATACGGGAGGATCAATTTAGACGTAAGCGACATTTCCGATATGGTCGCGTTTCCGGGCTTTTGGAAAGTTCTGCGTTTAAACCTCAAGTCCGGAATAGAAGAGTTCCGGGACTCACTATACCGACCGGGCTATCTAAAGCGAGTCCAAAAATACTGTCCACAGTTGCAGCTATCGGATTTAAAACCCTATCCGGCAGGTATTCGCGCCCAGGCCGTCATGAAGGATGGCAGCCTGGTGCATGATTTTCTGTTTGCCGAAAGCCCCCGCTCCCTGCATGTCTGTAACGCACCTTCCCCGGCGGCAACTTCAGCTATACCGATTGGGGATTATCTGTGTCAGAAAGTGGCCGATCGTTTTTATAGTTAAATAATATAAAGGATATTGTAATGACAAAGCGAACATTATCTTTAATATTTGCCGCATTATTTCTTTTCGGATGCGCGACACCTGCCCTCAGGAATCAACCACAGCAAATAATGCAAAAGTTTAAAAGCTACGAGCGGATTACCGTATATGGATCAAAACCGCCATGGACCACGACGAATATTTTGGTCCAAAAGGGAGATATTATCATTTTTTTTGCATCCGGAGAGGTCTCAACTAACCCGAAACGCCCGTGGTCATCGGCCTGGCAACGTCTTGTCTTTAGGCTGGGAAAAGACATGTTTCCACAACCTATATATCGGTCATATATGGATACTTTTGATTTTGCCGTCATTGCTGAAGAAGACGGGATTCTTGAACTCGCCGTGAACGATTGGATAAATCATGAAAGCATAAATTATGATTGGTATAAAGATAATCGAGGTTCGTTTTTAATCGATATATTCGTAATTGACAAAAAGGATGAAGAATCGGTTCCGGTTTTGTTAACCAAGTTATCAGAAATGAATTCTCATGATGTTGTTTTTAAAAGTAATGTCGAAAAATTTGTCAGGCAAAGTAAGTTTTATTTTGCTGCCAAGAGAACCAAGATGGAAATTGATGAGACCAAAGAGGAAATTCTTAAAATAGCTGAGAAATTCGACTCGAATGACAAAGCAGCTGTTTTCTCAGCTCAAAATGAATTGGAAATAATGAAAGTTAAACTGGCGCAGCTTACGGCGCAGCTAGATGAGCTAAATACTTTAAAAAGGGAATATGAAGCCAATAGGCATCGGGAAAATGAACTGCTGGCAAAATTGGAACAATCCAGAAAAAGACCCCCAATCGTTTTTATCGGAGCACCTAAAAATGGATTCAAGTCTGAATATAGAAAAATAAGCCTATATGGCGTTGTTGAAGATGACAACACAATCAATAATGTGGAGATATACATTAATGGTGGGTTGATCAAAAAATTATCCACAAGAGGGATAGCCCTGTCTCAACAAGAGCATCGCATCAGAATTGAATTTAATGAAAAAATTACACTTAATAATGGAGAAAACATTGTTCGGGTTAAAGCGATTGATTCTGATGGAATATCGTCCGAAAAACAACTTGTCGTTCACTTTTCTGAAACTCGAAAAAATGTTTGGGCCGTGGTTATCGGTATAAACGATTACAAGCAAGTTCAAGATCTAAAATATGCTTCTAAGGACGCAAGGGCCTTTTATGATTATTTAATAAAAAGAATCAAAATTCCCGCAGAGAATATATCACTGTTGCTTGATCATGAGGCAAGCCTTTACAAAATCAGAAGTGTCCTTGGAACTCAATTAAAAAGAAAAGCCGCTAAAGATGATATGGTGATGATTTATTTTGCAGGTCACGGAGCAACTGAAAACGATTCGATGAGTCCGGATGGCGATGGTCTTGAGAAATACATTCTGCCTTACGATGCAGATTTGGAGAATTTGTACGCATCAGCACTTCCCATGTCGGAAATTTCTAAAATATTCAATCGGATCTATTCGGAGCGGTTGATATTTATTGCGGATGCTTGTTACAGCGGCGCCAGCGGGGGGCGTACGATCGGCATGGATGGCAAGCGGGCCAATATATCGGATGCATTTATTGATCGCATCTCCAGCGGGAAAGGCCGGGTAATCATAACGGCCAGTGGTGCAAATGAAGTCAGCGTCGAATATGACGACTTAAAGCATGGTGTGTTCACATATTACATGCTGGAAGCATTAAGTGGAAAAGCAGACTTAGATCAGGACGAGATATTTACGGTTGATGAAGTTTATAATTACGTATCAATCATGGTTCCCATGGCGACGGGTCAGTCACAGCATCCCGTAAAAAAGGGAACGGTGGAAGGCCAGTTAATTATGGGGGTTGTTGACTGAAAACCACATAAATCCAATCGAACTGCGGCCCTAAATGGGCCTCAGCTTTCTTGCGGAGGGTATTTGGTGTTTTATACAGCCGTCAATTCTGAACGGTCATAGATGGATCAATATACAGACTGGAATGTAGTTCTTGTTTTTCGGAGGCCGGTTCTGCGAGCAATGGTATAGAATGAACATCCGCAAGCTGAATGTTTCTTAACTTGTTTATTTCCATTGGGCTTGGTTTTTGATCTAAATTCGCTATGGCCACAAGATTGTTATGATTGATTATAGCCAACATGCCGTTATTGGGATCCCTGTCACCGTTACCCCTTTCAATCAGTGCAAAGTCATCCCCATGATCATGGCCGCGATGCTCGTAACTCACGAGTTGGGCCGCGGTTACACTGACGAAGCCTTTCGTAAAGTCAGATTTTCGGGTGGTATCAAAGGATGTTAATATCGTCCCCAGGAAAGACTGAAAGGCAAAACCCGACCAGCCGAAATCCCGATATTGGCCATCGGTAAGGTAGTCGCCGGTTTCTATTGTTAGTCCGGCAGATGAGGGGTGGATGCTCCAATCCTTTCCTTGAGAGTCAAGATAAAAAGCATGCCCAAATTCATGACAGATAATGGAGGTGAGGGCGCCGGCGGTAACCATTACCCAATTGCTGTTTTGGTAGGTCTTTAGATTAATTCCGAAGAAGTAAAATTCGTAATCAAATGCTGTGGCTGTGCGGCTGGATGAAATCAGAACCATAACACCAAGCAGGAATACGATAATCAATTTTTTGATTGCAAAAAACACGATGGATGCGCCTCATTCCAACCCCCGATAAAAATATTATCGACGCATCCATGCGATAACTTGAGTAAAATGCTAGATTGCTAAAAAGAAAAAAGATCAAAACAGTAAAACAAGATTACGTAGTTGTTTAGAATGAGTTTAGAGATTCAAGCAAAGGTAGGCACAGACGGTTAATAGGGATTGTCAAAACAACGTTCCGAGTTCCGATTGAGAAAGAAGGAGTAGCCCTATTTTTTGGGATGGACATATCACAATGAATATGACTCACTAGCGTAGTGCCCTACCGGATTGGAGATGGTTCCTCAGCCTTACCTTGCTACCAGACGGCCTGATTTCATCACCAATCCGGGGGCACAAATCATGGCCTGGATTGATATGTCCATCCCAAAAAATAGGGCTACTCCTTCACCGTGGATTTGAATCGGAATATATTTTTGACAACTGGTATAATATAGGAGCGACGATGTCTTTCGCCTCAAGCGAAACGTACGCTTTATCATAAAATCGTGGAACACGATTTTATTTAGAATTCGATATTGTTAGGTGTTCTCGGAAAAGGAATAACATCCCGAATATTGGTAATGCCGGTCAGCAACATCAGGAGTCGTTCGAAGCCCAGTCCAAAGCCACTATGGGGCACGCTGCCATACCGACGGGAATCGAGGTACCACCAGTAGGCGTCTTTGGGCAGACCCGCTTCATCAATCCGTTTATCTAAGACATCATAACGCTCCTCACGCTGGGAGCCACCGATAATTTCACCGATATTCGGAACCAGGACATCCATAGCCGCAACGGTTTGGTCGTCATCGTTGAGGCGCATGTAAAATGCTTTGATTTCTTTGGGGTAATCATAAACAATCACCGGTTTTTTGAAGTGTTTTTCGGTTAAATAGCGTTCATGCTCGGACTGCAAGTCCTTGCCAAAACCCACCTCATACTCAAATGATGATTTGGCATTGCTAAGAATGTCCACGGCTTCGGCATAGGGCAGGCGTACAAAATCGGATTCGATGATGGTCGTCAAGGTAGTCATAAGATTCTTATCCACAAATCGGGCGAATAGCTCAATATCTTCCTGACAGGTTTTAAGGATATGGTCTGTCAAATAGCGGATCATTTCCTCCCCCAGATCCATATTGCCCTGCAGATCGCAGAAAGCCATTTCCGGCTCAATCATCCAGAACTCGGCCACGTGCCGGCGTGTGTTCGAATTTTCGGCCCGAAAAGTAGGTCCGAATGTGTAAACATCACCCAGCGAGAGCGCAAACATCTCCACCGCCAACTGACCGGAAACGGTCAAATTGGCTTCTTTGCCAAAAAAATCCTGCTCATAATCGGGCTTGCCGTCCTTATTGGGAACTTGGCTTAAATCAAAAGCTGTAACCCGAAATAGTTCACCGGCGCCTTCACAGTCCGATCCAGTTAAAATCGGCGTGTGAATATAGCGAAAATCGCGTTCCTTGAAAAATTTATGGATGGCAAATGCCAGCTCGGATCGAATTCGAAAAGCTGCGCCATATTTATTGGTGCGGGGCCGCAAATGGGCGATGGTTCGTAAAAACTCATCGGTATGACGTTTCTTTTGGAGAGGAAAATCCTCAGGTGCCAGGCTAACCACATCACCGTGCGTGGCAGCTAGCTCCCACTTTTGGCCTTTGCCCTGGGACGGTATTAGATTACCCTGAATGGCCACCGCCGAGCCGGTGGTGAGGCGCTTAATATCTTCGTAAGCCTGGAGCGTGTTGTCTGCAATGATCTGGAGATTTTTCAAGCAGGAGCCATCATTGACTTCCAGAAACGAGAAGGTTTTGGCGTCTCGTTTGGTTCGCACCCATCCTTTTACCAGAACATCATCCCTGGGCTCGTCCGATTTCATCAATTCGTTGATTTTAATTCGCGACATTGCATGATTCCTTTTAAGGTTCTTCAATAACTTTCGAGGATATATTTCTATTTATACTTTGCTAGTAATAAGGCTTCAAGGATTCCAGGGGCCAAGGATTTAAGAGATTGTTTTAACTCTGATTGATAATACGTTGATACTTTAAAATAGGGTGTTTCACGGAGCAAGATTTCAGCAGCCGCAAGGCGTCGAACTACGAAGCCGTAGTATTCTACGACGAGTGGTTCGCAACACCGCGGATGCAGTGAGATTGCTTCGCCCGAAAGGGTGAAAATTGATGAGGAATAAGGTTAATGCCATTCCCTCTATTTTGTTATAGTTTTCTAAATTATATTTCGTCATCAATTTTCATGAAACAGTTTAGAGTTTTACGGTGATGTAATACCCTTGCCCCCCCCGCTGCACCAGCACCACCAGGCTTTTTTTATGGCGGCTTTTTATGACGGCCTTTGTAAAATCGTCTGTATTGGCAATTTTTTGGTCATCTAGCTGACGAATGACATCGCCAACCTCAACACCGATCTCAGCCAGTTGAGAGCTCGGATTGATTTCGGAAATCATAACACCGGTTTTGGCAGAGATTCGATGGCGCTGGCGGTTGAGGGCAGAGAGCTTTTTAACGGATATGCCCAATAAACGCGTAATCAGTTGAGGGGCCCGTTCCTCAGGAAAAATCTTTGTGATCAGGGAAACCACTTTTTGCTGGGTACCGCGTTGAATACGAATCTTGATGGTTGAGCCCACAGAGAAATTCTTAAGTACCTGATGGTAATCTTCCATGGAACGAATAGGAAGATCATTCATGGACAATATAATATCTTCCTTGCGGATTCCGGAACGGGTTGCCGGGCTGTCGGCTTCGATCTGTTTGACCATCACCCCTTTGCCCTGGGGAACCTTTAAATAATAGGCCAGGCCTTCATCGAGATTCTGCAGAACCAGTCCGGTCCAGGAAAGTACCACCTCGCCATATTGAATCAAATCCGTAACAATCCGTCTGGCTTTATTGATGGGGATGGCAAAGCCGATGCCTTGGGCCTTGGCGTAAATCGCCGTGTTGATTCCGATTAGATTTCCATGGATATTCAGCAGGGGGCCACCACTATTACCGGGGTTGATGGATGCATCGGTTTGAATGAAATCACGATAGACGACATCCTCTGTCCGGATGCTTCGGTTAAGGGCACTGATGACTCCGGTGGTGACGGTATGGGAAAAGCCAAATGGGTTGCCAATGGCAATCACGGTTTCACCAATCATGAGATCTTGGGAGTCACCCATTTCAATGGCCGGTAGATCTTCAGGCGCATCGAGCTTTAGGACGGCTAAATCAGAATCGGGATCGATGCCGATGATTTGGGCATGAAATTCACGTTCATCCTTGAGGACCACGGCTATGGCTTGGGCATGCGTAACCACGTGCGCATTGGTTAAAATAAATCCGCGTTTGCCATCGATGATGACTCCCGAGCCGAGACTAGATCGTTTTTGGCGACGGTCATAACCAGGATCAAAAAAATCCTTAAAAAAGGAATCGAAAAATGGATCCATTCCAAACCCTGAAAAAGGGCTGGTTCGGGATCGGACCTGATACTCAGAGTTGATATTGACCACCGCCGGAGCGACCTTTTGGATCGCCTCTACGACAGCATCACGACGATCCAGGTCATGGGCGTTGACAGTCAATGGCAGAACCAATACCAGGAGCCCCCCGAGGATAAACGATTTGAAATTTAACGCTAATTTTTGCATAATTCCGATTCGTGATTAAGATATACAATCGTTACACGATTTTACTATAAGTACGATTTGACCAAATTACATAACATGACCATAAAAAGCATACAAGATATCTTGCCGCTGGTGGATCATCCCAGTCGCTACCTGGGTACGGAGGTCAACACACAGCCCAAAGATCTCGCCGCCAGTCAATTAAAAGTAGCCTTGGCTTTTCCAGATCTATATGAAATCGGCACCTCTCACTTCGGCATTCAGATCCTGTATCATATATTGAATCAGCAGCCGGAAATTGCGGCTGAAAGGGTATATGCGCCGGCCGAGGATATGGAGGCCATGCTGCGTGCATCCGATTTGCCCTTGGTTTCGCTGGAATCCCATTATCCGCTCAAACAATTTGATATTATTGGGTTCAGTCTGCTTTATGAACTCAATTATACCAATATGCTGAATATGTTAGATCTGGCGGGAATTCCTTTACGCGCTTCCCAAAGGACGGATTCGGACCCGGTCATTATTGCGGGTGGGCCTTGTGTCAGCAACCCGGAGCCGATTGCGGCGTTCTTTGATGCCATTGTAATCGGGGAAGCGGAGCACGTCATACTGGAGATGGCCGATATTTGGTTACAGCTAAGCCAAGGCCCCGGACCCGTTAAAGCGGAGCTTCTGGAGCTTTGGTCGCAACTCGGTAGTGTTTATGTGCCCGCGCTATACGATGTTTCCTATGATGCCAAGGATCTCCAAATAACCCAGCCCCATAAAATGGCGCAAGGTCAGCGGACGGCCCCGGAATCAATCCAGCGTGCCATTGTCAGCGATCTCAACAGCGCTTCATTTCCAGATCATCCATTGGTTCCATTTGGCAAGCCTGTTCATGACCGTTTGCGACTGGAGATCTCCCGCGGATGCACCCGTGGATGCCGATTCTGTCAGGCCGGTATGATTTATCGCCCGGTCCGGGAGCGCTCCATGAGCAATTTGATGGAACTTTCAGCTCGCTGTTTACGGCAGACCGGCTATGAAGATCTGTCTTTGCTCTCCTTGAGTACCAGTGATTACAGTCAGATTTCTCCCTTGATCCACGCTTTGATGCAGCGCTTTGCGGCGGATCACGTATCAGTCTCATTGCCTTCCTTTAGAGCGGGTACGCTGGCACCTGACCTCATGCAGGTCATACGTAAAGTTCGTAAAACCGGTTTTACCATCGCACCCGAAGCCGGCACCCAGCGCTTAAGAGACGTCATCAATAAAAACATCACGACCCAAGAAATCGAATCTACGGTTCAGGATGCTTTTGCAGCGGGCTGGCGAGTTATCAAGCTCTATTTTATGGTGGGACTTCCCACTGAAACCCAGACAGATGTTCAAGGCATTGTGGATTTGGTCAAACATCTCAGAAAGCTAAAGGGTGCCAACGGACGCTATGGTAAATTGAATGTGAGTGTGGCCACATTCATACCCAAATCGCACACGCCTTTTCAGTGGTCCTCGCAACTTTCACTCCAAGATTCAAGAGGGCGCATTGATTGGCTGCGGAATCAATTACGACTACCGGGAGTACAGTTTAAATGGCAAAATCCGGAAGTCAGCTTTCTGGAGGGTCTCTGGGCCCGGGGTGACCGCCGGCTATCAGGGCTATTGATGCGTGCTTTTGAAAACGGATGTCGATTCGACGGCTGGAGCGACCGGTTTGATTTTGCCAAGTGGCAGCAAGCATTCGTAGATGCAGATATTGATGTGGATTTTTATACGCGCCGCCAAAAATCGTTATCAGAACGTTTACCATGGGACCACATCGATATGCGTGTGGATAAAACTTTTCTCATTGATGAGTGGCATCGGGCTCTCGACGGCCTCCAGACCGATGACTGTCGCGGGGGCGACTGCCAAAAATGCGGCGTCTGTGATTTTGAAACACTATCTCCAGATATTTCCGAATCCACAGGCCAGCAACCGCAAGCATTTAAATCTCAACAGACAGCATTGCAGCAACCTGCACCTAAATATAAATTGGTTTATTGCAAATCCGGACGCGCTCGATTCTTCGGTCATTTGGAATTAGCAAACATCATGACGCGCGCTTTTAGACGGGCAGACATTCCTTTGACCTATTCAAAAGGATTTCATCCCATGCCCAAGATTTCTTTTTCAGACCCGTTGCCCATCGGAATGGTGGGACTTGAAGAGGTTTTGTTTGCGACGCTTAAAACAGAGGTGGCGTGCGAGGAAGTGGTCCGACGCATGAACCATGAGCTTCCAGATGGGCTGTCCATAAAGGACTGTCAATTGGTAATGAGCAAGCGTGCTTTAAAAAATCCGGAAGTGGACAATTATACCGTTGTGCTGGCAGACGGTGAGTTTAGTCAACAACGACTCGATCAATTCGTGCAGGCCAGGCAAATGGAATTTCTTTATACCAATAAAAAAGGCGCATCCCGCAGTATAGATTTAAAGCTTTCGGTTTTAAGTATTGATTTAGTTGAACCAAACAGATTACAATTATCGATTCGAAATCATGGAGGAAAACGGATTAGACCCGCAATGGTTCTGCAACGTGTTTTTGATTTGCCGGACGATCACATAAAACGGGCATCAATCGTTAAAGGGGATCACGATGTATAAACAGATTGTCATCAATGTAGCCGAGCATGAAACCCGCGTGGCACTTCTGGAAGACGGAACCATTGCCGAGCTATTTATTGAGCGCAATGATGGACTCGATATAGCCGGTAATGTTTATAAGGGACGGGTTCAGCGTGTCCTGCCAGGCATGCAGGCAGCTTTTGTTGATATCGGTCTGGATCAGGCGGCCTTCATATATGTCGACGATGTTCTGGGTGACAACCTACAGGAAATGGAGCGCTATTTTAACGACGCAGATTCTGAGGCCGATATTGAGGCGGCCGAATTGGAGCACGAATCTATCGACAGTTCCTATGTGCTTAAATCTTCAAATATCGAAGAGCTTATTACCGAAGGGCAGGAAATGCTGGTGCAGGTGGTAAAATCACCCTTGGGAACCAAGGGAGCACGCATTTCGTCGCATATATCACTGCCAGGACGTTTTTTGGTGTTGATGCCAACATCCAACCATATCGGGATTTCGAGACGGATTGAGGATCCGGTTGAAAGGGAGCGTCTCAAAGAAATGGTGCGTGAGCTCAGAATTGACAATCTGGGCTATATCGTTCGAACAGCAGCCGAAGGTATTCAACAAGAAAAGCTATCCAACGAGATGAGTTTTCTGCGCAATATCTGGGAGGGGATCAAGAAAAAATACGAAACGGCCGCCTGTCCCAGTCTGATTCATCAGGAGCTTTCGGTGAGTTTACGGGCGGTTCGGGATCTATTAATTCAGGAAGCGGAAAAACTCGTTATCGATTCCCGGGAAGGATATGAGTCGATTCTTTCATTCCTCGATACATTTATGCCCAGCCTGAAAGAATCGGTGGAAAGCTATGATGGCATGGAATCGATTTTTGAGGCCTACAATCTGGAGGGGGATATATCCCGGGCCTTAAAACGTAAAGTGTGGCTAAAATCGGGTGGTTATATTGTCATCGAGCATACCGAGGCCCTGGTTGCCATTGACGTGAACACCGGGCGATATGTCGGGAAATATAATCTGGAGGAGACCATTACCAAAACCAATCTGGAAGCGGTAAAAGAGATCGCTTATCAGGTTCGCTTGCGGGATATCGGCGGCATTATTATTATCGATTTTATTGATATGGAAAAAACATCCAACCAGGAAAAAGTATTTAATGCTCTGCAGGTGGCCCTCAAAAAGGATCGCAGCAAAACACATATATTACCCATGTCCGAGATGGGCCTTATTCAGATGACGCGTAAACGGGTGCGCAAACCCCTGACGCGATTGCTCTGCGAGCCCTGCAGCTATTGTGACGGGGAAGGCTATCTGGTATCGCGCAAAACCATCAGTTATAATATTTACCGCTCCGTATTAAAGGAGGCTGCCAATATGGTTGGCAACCGCTTTACCGTACGGGTCAATCCAGAGATTGCAGAACTCCTTTATGGTGAAGAGAATTCCCTGATCGGATCACTTGAAAAGAAAATCGGAAAACGGGTGGTTATATATCCGAACCCTAAATTTCATATGGAAGAGTTCGATATCCTGGAAAGTATGTAAATGTTGACAAACCTGGTAAGATGTGATTCTGTTTTTGGGTTAAACATATTGACAAAATTTGTTGCACGATGTTAGTAGGCAAAAACAGAATACTGGTGTAAATACAAGCCAATACACAGATCGGATATCGACCCGAGTTTAAGGGGTTGTCCCCGAGTCTAAAAAAGAAAAAAGAATAGAGGTAATTAAAAATGAAGCGAACTTTTCAGCCAAGCAATACAAAGCGTGCCAGAAAGCATGGCTTTTTAAAACGAATGTCCACAAAGGCAGGCAGAAGAATTATCAACAGAAGACGACAAAAAGGTAGAAAACGGCTGGCGGTTTAGACGCTACCCAGCGTATGTATCAACGATTTGTCAGAAAGGATTGATCACCAGGGAAACAGCTTGTTTGGCGGAATAAGAACTCCGATGGGTTACGGGAATATTTCTGTTGAGCAAACACGCATATACTAAGACGGATAGGCTACGAAAGCGAACCGAATATTTACATGTTTCTCAACATGGTAAAAAAGTGCAGAATCAACACTTTTTAGCCTACTTCAGTCCCAACAAAGAGAACGCATCACGTCTTGGTATCACCGTAACAAAGCGGATCGGAAACGCGGTCACAAGGAACAGAATCAAAAGAATCGTTCGCGAACACTTCCGGTTGAACCAAAAAGAGGCTCAGCCTTATCTTGATATCAATGTCATCGCGAAAAAACATGCCGTAACATTAACATCTGAACATCTGTTCCATTCCTTGAGCGACCTGTTTGAAAAGATTAAAAGGGATTGCGGTCATTAGGTTTATTTTACTATTAATTATAAAGATTTATCAGTATAGCCTTTCGCCGATTTTCGGACTCCAATGCCGGTTTTGGCCGAGTTGCTCTGCATACTCTTATGAGGCCATCCATCGATACGGCAGCATCAAAGGCTTATCCCTTGCAATCAAACGCATATTGAAATGCCATCCGTATCATCCGGGCGGCTATGATCCCGTTCCTTAGATCAAGCCCAGATGTTATGGTAGCAATCCGCGCCCTCGATACCATTCCGCATAATCAAATCCCCAATCCGAACTGTCGCAGACACGTAAACCTGTGTTGCCCGAAATTGAGACGGGTAACAGCCATTTAGGAGATAATCATGGAGCAAGCTCGTGTTTTGATTGCAATTGTGCTGTCATTTGCTGTGTTTTTTATGTGGAACCTATTTTTTGTAGACGAGCCGCCCCCGAAGGAGCCGGCAACCGAACCGACAATACAGGAGCCTATTAAAGAGACGGCGGCACCCATCGAAAAACAAGCGTCTGAGATCAAGCCCGTAGAATCACCGGTAGCGGTTCAACCCGTGGTACCCGCTGCGACTCCTGGCTCGGTACCACGTGTGCTACAGGTAGAATCGCCCTTGTATTCAATCGCTATTAATGAACGGGGTGCAGTATTTCAAAGCTATGTTCTGAAAAAATATCGTGAAGAACTGCCGGCCGAGGCCCCATATAAGGAGCTGGTGGCTCCGGCTGCAAGCCAAGATATGCTGGGCTTGTCACTGGTAGGAAAGAGTCTCCCGGGGCTAGACCAGGCGGTGTTTGCTGCCCAAGAAACAGCTGACAAGCTAACTGTGTTCGAAAATGAGAAGCAGCTTACCTTTAGCTGGGTGTCAGAATCGGGCATTCAAATCGAAAAGCAATATACATTTCAACCGGACAGCTATCTGATCCAGATGGCGGTGATCATACGCAATGGATCAGGTCAGGCCATCATCGATAAGCTCGTTCTGGGTATGAAAAACGACTCCGGTTCAGAAAAAGCAGGGTATTCGTTTAGCGGCCCCAGCGCAATGATCGACAATAAGCTGGAACAGGTAAAAGAAAAGAAAATAAAGGATCAAAGCGAATATCCAGGCAATATCAAGTGGTTAGCCATTGTGGATCGTTACTTTATGAAGGGAATCATGCCCAAGGAAACAACCCAGGGCATTATGAAACTCGCATTGGACGATAATGGTGTGCTGGACTGTCGTTTTATAGGTCCCGAACAGACTATTCAGCCGGGTACGCAGGCTTTATTTGAATACGAAATCTTTTTCGGACCCAAAAGCATGGCGGTTCTGAAAGAAGCTGGGCATGACCTGAATAGAGCCCTTGATTTCGGCATGTTCGATTTTATCGCTAAGCCACTCCTCTGGTTCATGAACTATATTTACAGCCTGATTCCCAACTATGGTATCGCCATCATCCTTATGACCATATTGATAAAAATCGTGTTATGGCCACTGGGATCAAAAAGCTACAAGTCCATGAATGAAATGAAACGCTTACAGCCACTAATGGCAGAGATCCGGGAAAAATATAAACACGACAAAAAGCAGATGAATCAGGAAATTATGTCCCTGTATCGAACCTACAAGATTAACCCAATGGGAGGTTGTCTTCCCATGGTTATGCAAATTCCTGTTTTTTTCGCATTGTATCGCATGCTTTATCAGGCCATTGAGCTTCGCCACGCGCCTTTCTTTTTGTGGATTAACGACTTGTCGGCTCCAGACCGTTTGTTTAACTTTGGTTTCTCGATACCTTTTATGCAACCGCCTTATGGGATTCCTGTTCTGACAGTCATCATGGGCGCAACCATGCTATTACAACAAAAAATGTCACCCCCACCGGGCGATCCAACCCAAGCGAAAATGATGATGCTCATGCCAATCGTTTTTACCGTGATTTTTATCAATTTTTCATCGGGACTAGTGCTCTACTGGCTTATCAATAACATTCTGTCAATTGGCCAGCAATTTTACATTCAGAAAAAATATGCATAATAACGGAGGCAGACCATGTCCCCTGTAGTGGAATTCGAAGGCAAAAGCGTGGAGAAGGCCCTCCAGAAGGCCAGTCAAAAGCTGAATATTCCGGCCAACAAAATTGAACATGACGTCATTTCACACGGATCAACCGGTATTTTTGGCCTTGTCGGTTCCAAGAAGGCCAAAATTCGGGTTGTGGTGCCGGAGCAAGATTCAGCTAGCTCCATTGAACCAGAAATTAACGAACTGACGGAAACCGAACGTCAAGGCGTGGATTCCATTGTGGATGAGGCTTTTGGGAAAATGCCCACAAACGGCATTTCGGATGGTGATCTTAATCTGGGGAAAGAAGTTCTGCAAAAAATGGTCGACCTGATCACCACGGAGGCCATCATTACCACGCAAACTGAAAAAAACAAGATTCTGTACGAAGTTAAAGGCGGCAATGCGGCAGTTCTGATCGGGAAGCGCGGCCAAACCCTGGAAGCCATGCAATATTTGGTAGAAAAGATTATCAATAAACAAAACCAAAATCGTATTCGCGTGGAAGTCGATGTGGAGGGATATTTACAGAATCGTCGCGAACGATTGGAAAGCTTGGCTTTGCGTTTTAGCGCCAAAGCCAAGAAAACCGGTAGACCACTTACTGCGGGCCAATTCAACGCCCATGATCGTCGAATCATCCACATTGCCTTGAAAGAAGACCGCGATGTAAGAACCCACAGCGTTGGCGAGGGTTATTATCACAAGCTTAAAATTTATCCAAAAAAGAAACGACGGAAAAAATCCAATCCAAACAGCACATAGATCATCCATGAATCAGACAACCATAGCCGCCATATCCACGCCATTTGGCCGCGGCGGCATCGGTATCATTCGCATATCAGGGGATCAATCCATTCGGATCCTTAATTCTCTTTTCAAAAAAAGTGGCTCCCAAAAAAACGAGGTCGTTTCTGGTGAAGACCAGCTTAAATCTCACCGCTTTCTCCATGGGTATATTCTGGATTCACAAACCAAGCAACGTGTGGATGAAGTCCTCGCTGTGGCTATGCTGGCACCACGATCCTATACGCGCGAAGATGTCGTTGAAATCCATTCTCATTCTGGTCCGGTGGTGTTGGGAAAGATCTTTAAACTGGTGGTTAATCAAGGCGCCGCCATTGCCGAGCCGGGTGAATTTACCAAACGAGCGTTTCTCAACGGCCGCATCGATCTAACCCAGGCGGAAGCTGTTATTGATATTATCCAGGCTAAAACCGAAACGGCGTTACAGATAGCCAATCAGCAATTAGCCGGTGGCTTAACCCAAAAAATTGATCCCATTCGGGAGACGCTGCAATCAATTCGGGTTTTAATCGAAGCTGCTATTGATTTTCCCGAAGAAATCGAGGAAAGCGTTCAGTTCAATTCCATTCAGAAAGATTTAGAACAGGACGTCATTGCCATCCTTGATCAGATTTTAGGTGACTATCAGACCGATCACTATTACCGCGATGGCGTTAAAATGGCAGTCATCGGGCGGCCGAATGTTGGCAAATCCAGTTTGATGAACCGATTGATAGACAGGGATCGTGCGATTGTCACGGCAATACCGGGAACGACACGAGATGTTATAGAGGAGGTAGTCCATATCAAAGGCCTTCCCGTGGTGATTATGGATACCGCTGGATTGCATACCACGAGTGGCGAAGTTGAAAAAATAGGCATGCAAAAAACACAGCAGTCCATCAAGGATGCGGATATCGTACTGTTCATGATTGATGCCAGCATGGAAATATCGCCAGAAGATTTGAGCATCTATACGCAAATTGAGAGTAAAAAACATTTAATCGTTTGTAACAAGATCGACCTGATCAGGTCTGACCAAATAACGGCCCTACCAGAAACCTGGCAGGCTCAAACAGTCGTAGGCATCTCTGCACTCAAAGGGGAGAATCTCGACGAGCTCAAAAGAACATTGTGGTCCCTGATTGTCGGTGATAAGGTGTTCAACCGCGAAATAGGCGTCGTACCGAATATGCGGCATAAATTGCACCTGGAAGCCTGTCTGGAGGCTGCGCAGCGAGCCAGACAAGCCATCCAAGACAATTTGCCCGCAGAATTGATTGCGGCCGATATCATGGCCGCCATTCGTGGGTTGGGGGCCATTCTGGGGGATCAATATCCATCGGATCTATTGGATCAGATTTTTAGTCGATTCTGCATCGGAAAATAATGTTCCACGTGGAACATTATTAAATAATAATAGTCAGGAAAAACGGTATTTCATAGAATAAATTAGATTTCAATGCCAGGAGTAAACAGAGTATTGATGAGATCGTAAAATTAGAATCAGAATGCCAAAGCAAAAAGTTCGAGATCAAGTGCGTCCTGCGCAACGAAGCTTGTCCCGTCGTAGCTCGAAGTAGCGAAGATGGAAAATCGGGCTTTTTGGGAAACCATTCTTGTTTCACGTGGAACAATTTAAGGAGCAAGCCATGAATTTAGAACCCTTTTTTGAAAAATATGAAGCGTTGTTAAAAACGGCAGATGATATCTTTAATCAAGTCGCCGAAAAATATCCTCAGGAGGTCAAGTGTAAACAGGGCTGTGCAGATTGTTGCTATGCACTATTTGATTTAACATTGGTCGAGGCCCTTTATATGAAGCATCATTTTGATCGATGTTTTGAGGGACTGGAGCGTGAGAAACGATTGGAAATTGCCAATCGCATCGATCGTCAATTATACAAAATAAAACGCAAGGCCTATAAGGAACTTGAGGCGGGTAAATCAGAAGAAGATATTCTGAATGAACTGGCAGAGAAAAAGATTCGCTGCCCACTGCTAAATGAGCTGGATCTATGCGACCTGTACGCCCATCGACCGATTACCTGTCGATTTTACGGCATTCCCACATCCATTGCCGGTAAGGGCCATACTTGTGGATTGTCGGGTTTTGTAGAGGGAGAGGCTTATCCCACAGTTAAATTAGAGGTTATTCAGAAACAACTGTATGAAATATCGGCAGAAATTGTACAGGCCATAAAATCACGCTACGCGCGAATGGGAGAGATGTTGGTGCCGCTTTCCATGGCGCTTTTGACAGAATATGATGAAGCGTATTTAGGTGTCAAAGGAGCCGAGACCGATACGGAAACAGAGGAATTAAAAGAAACAAAAAAAAGAACGATATAAAATGTTTAGGAGTGACCCATGGGGAACTCGTCCGATCAAGAAAAACAGAGAAAAAAAGCCATTTTTGATGCCATGTCACCACGGCGTCAGCGACACATACTAAAAAGGGGTTATGACCTGTGGGATCCTTTCCAGGAGCCCAAAGATCCCATCGATATCCGTAAAGACAAGAGTAAGCGAACGACGCAAGAGTTGGTACGGGAATTCCTTCAGGAAAAAGACGCCGATAGCTATAGTTCCGCCTTTGGCAGGGGCGTATTGGAAATAGCGCTCGGAATCGTAAACAACGAGGACCGTTTTATCGGTATGTATGAATTTTCCGTTTGGTATCGCGAACTATTGGTACGAGAGGGACACGAAAAGTAAAATTGTTAAGGCAATTTTATTTTATGCTTATTGTTATACCAACTGTCATCAATATATTCTGAAATAAAGGCCTTATTGAAAGCGGTACAAGTCTTTTTTCATAGCAACATATCAAATTAAGGCAACACTTGTGCCCCACGGATTGGTGATGAAGTTATGCCGATTGGTAATAAAATCAGGTAGTCGAAACATCACCAATCCGTCAGGGCACTACGAAAGCGAGGCAAATTCAAAATGATATGTAGCTATGAAAAAAGACTTGTACCGCTTTTTGCAGGAAACTGGTATTTTTCCGATAACAACTTTAGAATTATATTCGGATCTAAGACTAAGTTGAAGCATTAATCCTTTTCGGGGTTTCGCAACGTTTTCTTGGACTAGTGTCATAAAGAATCAACGAAGTCGCAAATAGCCTCGGCAGTTTCCCGGGGCTTCTCCATGGGCACGAAATGGCTGGTGTTCTTAAAACAATGTAATTGTGCGTGAGGGACCTTGGTTTGAAAGCGTTTGGCGGCAGGCGCTAAAAACGTGTCGGATTTTTCGCCATAAAGCACCAGAACCGGTTGCGTGATCTTAGGAACATCGTGCCAGAGGTTGGGAGGGTACGCCGAGAAACAGCGCGCTTCCCAGGCAGGCTCACAGGACAATCGAATTCCACCTGCCTTCATTTTATGGGTCCCGTCCTGGATATAACCTTCCAAAAAACCTTTTTGCCAATTTTTGAACATGCTTTTGGATTGATAGGCCTGATAAAGCGTTTCCAGATTTGACCAGGCTGGGTTTCTCTTGGCGGCTCTGGCAGCAATTGGATAGAATCGATTTAAACGACTCAGCCTGGCAAAATATACAAACCAGGTGTAATAAACCGGTAGTATGGTTGGGTCGATCAATACCAAAGCCCGAATGCGTTCAGGCCTACGAAGAGCCAAAAGCATACTGGCAACAGCCCCCCGTGAATGTCCCAAAGCGATAACGGGCTGGTCGATCGTCCCCAAAACTAGATCCAGATCATCCACGAAAACGTCCCAGTTTTTCAGTTGGCTAACGTCTGCGGTGACGGTGGTTTTTCCATGACCCCGGTCGTCCATCCCAAAAATATGCAGTTCGTCATTTAGCAAATTGACAAGTGGGGTGTAGGTCGCGGCACAAAGACCGGTGGCATGAGCCAAGTGGGCTATAGGGCCGGTTCCGCCCCAATCAATGTAGTGGAACAGGCCGTCGGCTGTTGGGTAATAGTGATCTTGCTTCAATTCTTTTGCAGCCATTTTTGCATCTGCGGAACCAAGCTCTGGTTCCACTGATCAGATACCCTGAGAATTAAAAATTTTTCAAATAGAGTGTCAATATAGGTATGGATCTGCTCCAACAAATAAACCTTTTCTAACACGGCACCTTCAATTTCATCATCGGCTTCCATCGGACCTAGGCTGGAAATGCGCATATTGGTAACCGACAGGCTCTCACCCTTAAGGTTAAATTCCCAGGTGGTTTCCTTGGATTTTGCTTCCAGCGTAATCTCTGTGACCAGGGCTCCCTGTCTAAGTGGCAGGAATCCGGTTTCAAAATTAGAATAACCACCCTTAATCGTGATGGTTTCGGCATGATTTTCACGCGGATTTTCCAGGACCATGCGCTTACCTAATACCAGAGTCATCGCTGGCATATCCGAACTATTTAATACCGTGTCGTCCTTTTCGATCAGGAACCACAGCCAGGTTAAGAATTCATGGCCGATGAATTTAAAGCGGTTGTAAGCCGTTGCAGTATCGAGCATGGGATTACCTCTGAAACGTTGTGGGTGATAGGCTTAGCAGTTGATCGCGATCAAAAGCAGACATTCTGGGATTGGACTCGGCAAAGCTAAAAGGGAAGATTCGCTTAAGGGTTAATCCGAATGACGTTTTAAAAAGGGTTTCCAGGATTTCATTGGGACCTTTCAGGTGTGTAAAGAACCACACCAGTGATGATTCATAATTCCAGAGCACGTTGTAGATATTCGGCGTGGCCGGTATGCGTAAATTTAAAAGATTGACAACATGTTCCTTGATTATCTGTTTTTCATTCTTGGAAAGAAATTCGCGACCGGTAGCCTTACATTTCTTGGCGATTTCTATGGCCATATACTTTTGAATCAGTTTGGTGGGAATTGTTTTTTTATCGACCCGTAGGGAGAACAGAAAGTAGCTGCCGTAGACAAAGGTCGCGCCCTCAAAATTGGGAGTGTAGGGATCTTGGAATGACGTCCAGCCGGATGAAAGCGCCGTGTCAACGTCATCAATCTCCGGTATTCTGTCCTGTTGCAGTCCGGCATGAACCGCTTCGGTGATCGGATTTTCAAGTTCTTCCAGTACGTGGTAGCGGGTAATGGATGAAGCGCTTGCAAGTAAGCTCATCAAAAGAATCCTTTTAAAGCAATAGTTATTTTTTGCTATATTTTCAAATGGTTATAGTGTTTAGGCGTGTAAATTCCTTTTTCCCCGCATGGGATCGGCTGCTGAGGATTACTCTGCATAAAGATAAGGAAGGACTTTTTGAAATGGTTTGTGATCCTGATCTGTTATGACCTGTCCCGGCTTAAAAAGGCCCCATGATGGATCCTTCGCCGTGCCTTACTCGGCTTGCCTGAAACCCACGACATATTCCTTAAATTCCGTTGGTTTTTGCTGATAGATGTCGAGCATAGCCTCCAAATTATTCCGTTCTGAATTTGCCTTCCAGGAAAGCCATTCTTCAAGAGATTGCCAGGTACTGATCACCATCATATTGTTGGGATCGTCTGGGGCAGACATGGTCAGTCCAGATACATATCCTGGCTGTTGCATAGCGATAGATCGAAGCTTGTTGAGAAGATTGAGAATTTCTTTCTCGTTTCCAGGTTTAAATTGCCTGTTAATCAGTATTTTTGCGAGCATGGGAACCTCCCTTACCCTTGACTACATGTCCCAAATCAGCATGGGTTACATGCAATCCTGGGTTCATGTTATTCCAGAGCACCAGGTACTCCGGGAACAAAAAACAGATGATTCAAGCGATTGTTTAAACCATAAAGCTCCACAATATACCGGCGCAGATAGCCGACCCAATAACCCCGGAGGAATTACAGGCCATGGCGTGCATCAGAAGATAATTGCCGGGATCCTCTTTTTGCCCCTGGAGATGGACCTCGCGCGCAGATCCCGGCACAGCCGACACACCGGCAGCCCCTAAAAGCGGATTGATTTTATTTTTCATAAATACGTTCATTAGTTTGGCAAACAAAACGCCGGATGCGGTGGCGATGCTAAAAGCCACCGCCCCTAAGAAGAAGATACCCACTGATTTAGGGGTGAGAAAAACATCTCCCTGGGTACTGGCGCCGACTGTAAATCCCAGAAAAATTGTGGCCGTATCGATTATTGAAGAGGCCGCTGTCTTGGCCAACCGGTCAACAACCCCGGAAACCTTCATCAGATTGCCAAAGAAAAACGGTCCTAAAAGAGGAATCGATGCCGGTGCCAGATAACAACATAATACCACGCCGATTACCGGAAACAGGAGCAGTTCCTTGCGCGACACCGTTCGTTCCACATCGGGCATCCTAATGAGTCGCTCTTCCCTGGTGGTCAGCAGCCGCATAATGGGCGGCTGAATGATGGGAATCAAGGCCATGTAGGAATAGGCCGCGATGGCTACGGGTCCAATCAAATGCGGCGCCAGCTTGGCGGTTAAGAAGATGGACGTAGGTCCGTCGGCACCGCCGATGATCGCGATGGATCCGGCCTCCTTGGGCATGAAGCCCAGGGCCAAAGCGCTTAACAAGGTGAAGTAAATCCCCATTTGAGCGGCGGCTCCAAGCAACATAAGTTTGGGACGGATCAGGAGCGAACTGAAATCGGTCATGGCTCCCAGACCCAAAAAAACGATGGAGGGATACAAACCCGAGGTGACGCCGAAATATAGGTAGTGCAAGACACTGTTGGATTCATAGATACCCAGTCCGAACCCCTTGAAGAACGGTATATTGCCGACGATGACACCAAAACCGATGGGTAGTAAAAGTAAGGGCTCATATTCTTTGGCAATGGCTAAATAGACAAAGGTGCAGCCAATCACCATCATGATCAGGTAGCGATAGTCGGTCAGAAAAAAACCAGTGTTGGATAGAAATTGTAAAAATAATTCCATTTGAATTAACCTTTAAGGCCTTTCTATTGACGTTTCCAGGTAAAGCGTCCCTCTCCAGTCGAGACGAGAAAACCTTGTTCACGTAAAGAGCGGATGGTTAGATGGGGGTGTGGGTCGTCGTTTTGGATGAAAACCTGATGCAGGGTTGTCAAGTCAAAGGTTTCACCGGCATCGGCGGTTATCAGGCAAAAATGGTCCAGGTTGCTTCCCAGGTTTGATAAATCTGTTTGGATCGGTTCAGGTTTGGTGGGCGGTGATTGTTCCTGGTTTTTCAGCGCTTGGGCAGCCTTATCTTTTCGATTTTCCCAAAAACCGATAACGCGGTGAAGCTGCGAAATGATGAATGAAAGTACCGTAAGTCCGGTCATGACAATAATGGCACCGGTAATGGCCATAGCCCAGCCGTTATGGGCGTTGATGGCTTCAAGTCCGTACAAAATTTACCTCCTTAGGCATACCGCTATAATATTAGTCACGGGCTTTCCCGTGACGTCTAAACCTTTCAGGACTAAAAACGCAGGTTTTCAGTGGCAGATCGCTGTGAGGTTTTGAAAAGACAGGTATTCAAATAGTTTAAATGACAGGCCTTTGAAACACCATTTGGATCTACCCTCAGCCTTTAAGAAGATCTACACTGCTATATTTTAGTCTGTCAATAACAAAGCAATAAAAGGTTCGATTGCGGTCCATCAAGTGGTTGACTTCGGTAAGAAGTCTATCGTATGAAAAACAAATAACTTTAAAAGATGGTTCTAATTGCAGAAATAGGAACTAATTTAAAACCATTGAAAAGGAGCGTAACATGAAAAGATTTTATTGTCTGTTCGTAGTCTGCCTGTGCATGTTATTGGCTGCCGGCATTGCACCGGCTGAAGCCAAAAAGTTAAAAGCAGGATTTGTCTATGTGGGCCCGGTCGGGGATTATGGCTGGTCGCATGCCCATGACATGGGCCGTAAATACGCCATGGAAAAACTGCCCTGGCTGGAGACCGTCTATATTGAATCCGTGGCCGAGGCAGATTCAGCCCGCATTGTGGATCGGTTTATCCAAGAGCAAAAGTGCGATGTGGTTTTCACCACCTCCTTTGGATACATGGATGACACCATCAAAGCCGGCATGAAATACCCAGACAAGCATTTCATGCATTGCTCCGGTTTTAAACAAAGTAAAAATGTGGGCACTTATTTTGCGGATCTATATCAGACTTATTATCTAAACGGTCTGATGGCCGGCGCCATGACCAAGACCAATAAGATCGGATATGTGGCCGCATTTCCGATTCCGGAACTGGTGCGCCATATCAATGCCTTTGCCATCGGCATCAAAGAGGCGAATCCCAAAGCAGAAGTCCATGTAAAATGGATCTATGCCTGGTACGGCCCGGACAAAGCCAAGGAAGCATCGGAAGCTCTGATTGCCGAAGGTTGCGACACTCTGGCCTTTACCGAGGACACACCGGCCGTGATCGAGGTGGGTCAGGAACATTCCGAAAAGGGTAAACAGATTTATACCTACGCCCATTACAGCCCCATGCAGGCATATGGCAAAGATTCGGTCGTTTCGGGCCAGTTGACGGATTGGGGTGTCATGTACGTCAAGATTCTCCAGGATCTGTATGACGGCACCTGGACCAATAAAGATTATTGGTGGCTGATGAAAGAAAAAGCCGTTATTTTAGGTGGCGATTTCAACAGCATCATCAACCCAAAATTTGAACCCGAATTGAAAGCGCTCAAGATCAGCAACCCGGATTTTGGCCGGCTCTCTGTCTACGATTTGGTGGTAAAACGATACGATCAGATGAAGCAGGGTCAGGACGTGTTTGATCCGTACGAAGGCCCCATCTATGACAACGCCGGCAAGCTGCAGATACCAGCCGGGAAGCGGGCGTCCAAGGGCGAACTGCTGAGCATCATGTACTATGTGGACAACGTGGTGGGCAGCATACCCAAATAGAAATTCTTTTTTAGTACCAGGGGGGTGTCCACGACACCCCCCATTTTTCTTTGCTTAAATTATATTCCAATTGTTAGGATTAAATCTTACAAACGCTCACTTGCAAGCGGTTCGAATATTTTTTCAGAGTGACCTATCAATCCGAGGCATCATTTGTGCCCCACGGATTGGTGATGAAGCGAAGCCGTCTGGTAGTAAAATAAGGTAGTCGATACCTCACCAATCTGTCAGGGCACTTCGCTAGCGAGGCAGTTTCTTAGTGATATATCACTCTGATAAAATATCCAAACCGCTTGTTGCATAAAACAGAATTTTATTCTGATAATCCTTTAAATCCAAAGACAACATCGGTTTTTTAGACAATTTCACTATGAAAAAAATCACCCAGCTTGAGATGGTCGGTATATCCAAATCCTTTCACGGTGTGCCGGCCAATGATCAGATCAACCTTTCGGTTCAATCAGGGGAGATTCTGGGCTTGTTGGGTGAAAACGGCGCCGGCAAAACCACCCTGATGAATATCCTCTATGGTCTGTATCAGCCTGACGCAGGAGAAATTCGCATCAATGGCAAGGCCGCAGCCATTCGTTCTCCCATGGAATCGATTCAGCTCGGCATCGGCATGGTACATCAGCATTTCATGCTGATTCAAAATCATAGCGCCGCTGAAAATATAGCCCTGGGATACAAAAACACACCCTTCCTCTTTCCCCAAAAAAAAATCAACGACAGCATTGTCGAGTTTTCAAAAAAGTTCAATTTTATTATCGATCCCCAGAAAAAGGTCTGGCAGCTATCCGCAGGCGAACAGCAACGCATCGAAATCATCAAGGCGCTGATCAACGGTGCCGATCTGCTGATATTGGATGAACCCACCTCGGTCCTGACTCCGCAGGAAATCAAGGACCTATTTGTCATCCTCAAACAAATGAGATCCGAAGGGCATTTGATCATACTCATCAGCCATAAGCTGGATGAAATCATGGATCTTTGCGATCGCGTGACGGTGTTGAGCAAGGGAACCGTGGTCGGGCATGCCCAGACCAGTGAGGTGGATAAAAAAGCGCTGGCCCGGATGATGATCGGACGTGATGTTATTTTCAATATTGAGAAAGAAGACATTCCCAGAGAGAAAGAAGTCCTGACGGTGGACCATTTGTCGGTTACCGGAGACAAAGGCCTCACCATGGTCAAGGATATTTCCTTTAATATCTACCAAAATGAAATATTTGGTATCGCCGGAGTATCCGGTAACGGTCAAAGAGAGCTGGTGGAGGCCATCACCGGACTCAGAAAAAGTGATGGCGGTTCCGTTCAGATTAACGATGTCGATATCACCAATGTGTCGCCACGGGTTGTCTATGATCAAGGTATTTCACATGTACCTGAGGAACGGATTAAGTTCGGTATCGCGCCGGGATTATATCTCTATGAAAATTCAATTTTAAAACAGCACCACTTGGAAAAATATACACGCAATAAATTTCTGACCTATAAAAACATCAAAGAACACGCACGCAGCCTAGTGAAGGCTTTTCAGGTCATGACACCCTCAATTCAGATTGAGACCAAGAACTTGTCCGGTGGAAACATCCAAAAACTCATCCTGGGACGTGAAATCAGCGAGTCACCACCTCTTTTAGTTGCCTCCCATCCTACCTACGGCCTGGACGTCGGCGCCACAGAATACCTGAGGACGCAACTTCTGCAAAGACGCAAGGATGGCGGTGCCGTTTTGCTGGTCTCAGAAGACCTGGAAGAAATTTTCGAACTCTGTGATCGTATCGCCGTGATGTTTCAAGGTGAATTCATGGGGATTTTAGATGCCGATGATTCGCGTCTCTGCGATATCGGCATGATGATGGCAGGCTCCACACGACTGGATCCAGTATGTTAAAAATAAACGTTACCGACAGAATCAAAGTTACAACCAGAACGTCAATGCTGACCTTGCTTTTCTCGCTGTTGGCAGGTCTTTTTACGATCGGACTGATATTTCTGTTTTCAGGTGTAAATCCCTTGTTTGCGTTTTATAAGATATTTTCAGGTTCATTCGGTTCCGCCTACGGGATCAAGGAAACCATTACCAAAGCGATTCCACTCATTCTTATCGGTGGTGGACTGGCCATGGCTTTCAGGGCCAAATTCTGGAATATCGGGGCTGAGAGTCAGTTGCTCATGGGTGCTATATTCGGTACTTGGGTGGGACTCACCTGGGGACCCAGTCTGCCATCTTATGTGATTGTGCCCTTGATGTTTTTGGCGGGTTTTGCCGGTGGTGCCATGTGGGGTATCATCCCGGCGATCCTGAAAATAAAATACGCCATTAATGAGGTCATCTCCACCTTAATGATGAATTATATTTGTGCCGAGTTTATGATCTTCCTGATTGTGGGCCCCTGGAAGGGCAAGACCAAATTTGGTTTTCCCTACACAGATGACCTGCCTGAGTCTGCTATTTTGGGCCTTATCCCCGGATCCCGTATTCATTATGTAACCTTAATCGTCGCTTTAATTGCATCTGTTTTGCTAGCCCTGGTCATGTACAAAACCCGCTTCGGCTACGAGGTCCGGGTGATCGGCGAAAATCCAGAGGCCGGCAAATATGCCGGTATTGATTTTTTTAGGACCACCGTCATCATCATGGCGATAAGTGGCGGGGTGGCCGGTTTGGCCGGCGTGGGCGAGGCCGCCGGCATACATCATTACCTCAGCTATCCCGAAACCATATCATCCGGTTATGGATTCACCGCTATTATCGTTGCCTGGCTGGCTAAATTGAACCCGCTCTTCGTGATTGTTTCCGGGCTTTTTTTCGCCGGTATTCTGGTGGGGGGCGACGCCATCCAGATATCGTTGGGGCTGCCGGCCGCGTCGGTTGAAGTATTTAACGGAACCCTGCTTGTGTTCCTGATAATGGGAGACTACTTTTTAAAGCATAAAGTGCGCTTCGCTTGGTCAAATTAGACTCATGTGAAAAAATATCGGAACCGCTTAGACGCCGGCCTTTATAGGAACAGAGAATGGCAAGAGAGCTAGCGGTTAAAATTGCCAATGTAAAGGACCTCAAGCGTTATTAGGAAATTAAGAATGGAAGATATCATCATATCAGTTTTACAACGAACATTGATTGCCGGCACGCCCTTGCTGCTGGGAACCATCGGTGAGGTTATCTGTGAACGTTCCGGTATCTTAAACTTAGGCGTAGAAGGCGTCATGTCCATCGGCGCGGTCACAGCCTTCATTGTCACCTTCTATACCCACAGCCCTTGGATGGGGCTTTATGCGGCCGTTCTGGCAGGAGTGGTAATATCGGTCGTGCATGCCTTTGCAAGCATAACTCTGCAATCGAACCAGGTTGTATCCGGGCTGGCCCTGACCATGTTGGGATTGGGCATTTCCGGTTTGGCGGGTAAGCCCTATGTCGGCAAACCCTTGGAAGTAAAAATGCAAACTTTGGCTCTACCGATTCTCTCTGAGATTCCCTATGTGGGCACGATCTTTTTTGACCAAAGTCCTTTTTTCTATATGGCAATTATACTCGGTATTGCCGCCTGGTTTACACTCGAGCATACAAGCGTAGGAATTAAAATTCGGTCCGCCGGTGAAAATCCCAAGGCGACCGAAGCCCAGGGCATTCGTGTTTCCTGGATTCGATATGCCTGCGTTCTCGCCGGAGGCGCCTTTTCCGGTTTGGCTGGCGCCCATCTATCCATATCTTACAGTAAATCCTGGATCGAAGGGATGACCGCCGGCCGGGGCTGGATCGTGATTGCCTTGACGATCTTTGCGCTCTGGAATCCCATGCGGGCCATGATCGGTGCTTTTCTGTTCGGCGGCATATTCGTGCTCCAATACCTGCTGCAGCCCCTGGGCATATCGCCCAATTTTCTAGCCATGCTGCCCTACCTGGCAACCCTGGTCGTGCTTTTGATTATTGGCTTGGGCGATCACCGCAAGCTGACCGCACCGGCGATGTTGGCGGAGCCATACAAGCGGGGCGAACGCTAGTCATTTAATGACGGCTTCATAAAAAGCCCAACTTTCCGACTTCGCTCTTCGAGCTACGACGGGACAGGCTGTGTTATGCCGCACGCACATGAATTTGAACTTTTTACAAAACCGTTGAATTCTGGATTTATATTTATTGTGGATATTTGAACCCATCTCTCCGCCTTGATCTTGTTCTCGACTCCGAGCTTGTCGAGGAGAACCCTATTGTAGGTTTTATAGGGATTGTCAAAATAACGTTCCGATTGCGAAAGAAGGAGTAACCCTGTTTTTTGGGATGGACATATCAATCCAGACCAAGATTTGTGCCCCCGGATTGGTGATGAAATCAGACCGTCTGGTAGCAAAGTAAGGCAGGGGAACCATCACCAATCCGGTAGGGCACTTCGCTAGTGAGTCATATTCATTATGATATGTCCATCCCAAAAAACAGGGCTACTCCTTCACCGTGAATTTGAATCGGAACATATTTATGACAACTGGTATAATACCACTTCTAACTCGATTCATTCCAACCTTCCGATATCGTAATTCCTTTTTTTAGTTTCGCTACTTAAAACACATCCGTATTGCTTCCTCATTATCAGGGCATTGAAGTAAGCTCTGGCTTCCGGTTATAGGTTTATACTGGTTGTCAAAATACGTGAACAGCTTACGCTCTGGCCTTTTTTGGAACAAATTTTGACAACTAGTATTTAGGATTTCTAGTCCAGTTTCATAATGTCTTATACGCTATCTATAAAACTCAAGCGGTACACCAGCGAGTCGAATTTTATAAATTTAAGCTTTACGGATAACCACGATGTTTTAAATGAGGAGGGCAGCTTGCCAAAGAACTTTATTACCCATGAATTATTGTTCATGCGTTGTCGCAACTGGAGTACACCGCAATGCCCGCATCAGCAAAATGCCGTTATGGCCCTTGCGGCCATCAATCAGGAGCATCTGTTTCTTTTAGCCGATGAGACTGTGGCCAAGCTAAGGACGCTGTGCCGCGCATGCCCAAGTTTCCAAACAAAACAAGACAGGCTCAGCTAAAATCGTTTAACGAATTAAGGATAGCCATTGCTATTGGAGTGGTTTTTAGTTATGTCACGGGGCCGGATGGTATTAGGTATACGAATTCACCCGAAAAGAGGCGCACAGTGCTGGGAACCATTGTTAATAGCTTGGCCATTATCGCCGGCGGTCTGATTGGCTTACTGCTCAAAGGCGGCATCCCTGAAAAATATAGCCGGATAATGATGCAAGCCATTGGGCTGGCGGTAATACTGATCGGCATAAAAACAGCCCTCAACACGGACGATATCCTCCTTGTCATCGTTAGTATGGCGGTGGGTAGCGCTTTGGGTGAACTGGTTCGTATCGAAGAACGGCTGGAAGACTTGGGGAATTGGCTGGGTAGTTTCTTTTCTGAGGAGGGCGGCAGCATTGCCAAGGGATTCGTGATGACGAGTTTGCTTTATTGTGTGGGGGCCATGGCCATTGTGGGTGCTTTGGAGAGCGGTCTCACCGGCAATCATCAAACCCTGTTTGCCAAGTCTCTGTTAGATTTCATCGGATCGATCTTTTTTGCATCAACGTTGGGCATCGGCGTCTTGTTTGCCGCCGTGCCGGTTTTTATATATCAAGGTTTCATAACCCTGGCGGCGTCAGCTCTAAAACCTTTTTTAATTCCAGCGGTCGTGGATCAGATGTCAGCGGTGGGTGGTTTGTTAATCCTGTCCATCGGACTCAACCTGCTGGATATCAAAAAACTCAAAATCGGCAACATGCTGCCGGCAATCTTCCTGCCGCTTTTATACCATGTGATCCTGACACTCCTAGGTTGCGTTTAGGGTTCTTATCAGGGAGTCGAACGGTTTTGTAAAAAGTTCAAATCCAAGGCGTACAAGTTTTGCAATCATGAGGCGTACAAATTGTACGTTGAATGTTTGTGAAACGCCGTACAACGCCGGAGTTGGGCTTTTTTCGAAACCGTCAAAATTGGCGATCATTTTTCGCCGTAGCTAGCCAACTTCCGCCGCAAGGTATTAAGCCCGATCCCCAAAATCCTGGCGGTTTGGGATTTGTTTTGATTGAGCTGATGGTAAACCTGCAGGATGTGAGATTTTTCCACCTCTGCCAGGGGTGCCAATGATGTTGTACCCTCAGGTAGCTTTTCCTTTTTAATTGGCTTTATATTGCGCACCGTTTTCGGCAGGAAGCGTGGAGATATTGGCAGGCCTTGGGCCAGGTTGACGGCTGATTCCACCATGGCCTTAAGCTCGCGGATATTGCCGGGGAAATCATAGTTCATCAGTATTTGCAGCGCCTCCGGGGTAATAAAGTTTCCTTTGTCCAAATCATAATGATCGGCTAGAAAGGCCCGAACTAAAAGTGGGATGTCGATCTTACGGTCATTTAAAGGGGGTAAATGAAGCCAACCGCCCCGGATGCGGTAAAAGAGATCCTTCCGAAATCGGCCGCGTCGCATGCGTTTTTCCAAATCGGTATTGGTGGCGGCCACAAAGCGAACATCAGCATATTGATCGGCACTGGTACCCAGTTTGATGTAGCGGCCGTCCTGAATAAATCGAAGCAGTTTTCCCTGTACATCCATCGGCAACAACCCGATTTCATCAAGAAAAAGAGTACCTTGGTCTGTATATTCCAGGTATCCGGCTCGGTTGTTCTCTGCCCCGGTATAAGCCCCCTTGGCATGCCCGAAAAATTCTGCATCGAACAGATTGCTATTGAGTGACGCCATGTTGATGGCCGTAAACGGATGTTTCTTCCTGGGGCTGGCCTGATGGATGGCGCGTGCCAATAGCTCTTTACCCGTGCCACTTTCACCCGTTATGAGAATGGGTACATTGCTGGCGGCATGCAGTTCGGCTTCTTTGAGAACCCGCAGCATGCGGTTGGAAGTGGTGTTGATGGACTTGAAGGCCTCCTTGTTTTTTAAGCGCGGGACGGTCGGTTGCTTGGCAATATCTCGAATGTCCAACAGGCGCTTGTGCTCCAAAGCGCGATGAACCGACAACGCTAAATCCTCCCTGGAAACCGGCTTGAGCAGATAATCATAGGCACCCTTTTGCAAACACGTCACAGCCGTGCGAGCCTCATTGACTGCTGTGATGATGATGCATTCTGTTAAGGGACTGTGGCTTTTGATGATATCCAGCAATTCCAGACCGGACATACCCGGCATGGTCATATCCAGTAATGCCAGATCATATTGTCTGCCGGCCTCAATTCGCTCTGCCGCTTTTAGGGGATCATCTTCCAAGACAATTCGCCCAACATGATTTGCCTGTAAATGTCGTTTTTGTATCTCCAGAAAATCACGGTCATCATCTACAATCAAAATACGATGTTCCATCATCGGCCTCCGGAAAAGTTAGCTTCATCCCCAATTAGGTGCGATACTATCTATCTATGGGCAGGGTGTGCCAAGTTGGCATATGCCAAAATGGCACATATCATCCTGGCAGCTGAAAACACAACAAAAACCTGCCACCTATGCCAAAATGGCATAGGTGGAGAGCTTAAATAATTCCTGGGGATACAAAAATTACAAGAACTTAAGGATTCTATCTATTTAATATTAAAGCGAATTATATAATTTTCCAAAATTGATTTAAAAATGGCACATTCATTGCGACGGTCCTGGTGTTAGCAGCCAGGAAACTATTCTTCCTGCCTCATGCTTTCATTTCGCCCCAATCCACTTTCCAGGCAATGGCGAAAAGCCAAGCATATCGCTATCCAATTGGGCAATGCCGACAGTAAACAAGGCCCAACAGGTCAGGTATCCTGGAAAGACATAAATTAGCACGATTAAATCGATAAAGATGTTTTAGCGGGAGGTAGACCATGGGTCTGAAACAGAAATTAGATGCAGGGGAATTCGTTATACTGGCAGAAATGGAACCCCCCAAGGGAGCGGATGCTTCGGCCATGCTTGCCAATGCGAAAAAGGTCAAAGGCAGTGTGGACGCCTTTGTCGTACCGGAGATGAGCAACGCGGTCATGCGCATGAGTTCTCTCGGAGGTGGCATGATTCTTCAACAAAGCGGCATGGATGTGGTTATCCAGGTTAACTGCCGGGATCGCAACCGCATCGCCATACAGGCAGATCTGCTGGCCGCCAATGGCTGCGGCATCCATAACGTCATGGCGGTTAAAGGAGAAGATCCGAGTTTTGGTGACCACCATCAGGCGCGGGCAGTGTATGACATCGATTTAACAGAGTTGTTGGAGGCCATAAAGGGGCTTCAAAAAGGGCGGGACATGGCTGGGATCGAGCTTAAAGGCGCCCCGTCCTTTAATGTGGGGACAACCGTATCGGCAGGCGCCCGGGATAAATCCCCGGAATTGATTCGCGAGGAGATGGATCAAAGGCGCGGGGCCGGCGCTGAGTTTTTTGTCACACCCCCGCTGTTTGATCTGGCCACGATTGAACCCTTTTTAAAAGGCGTTGATCCATCCCAGACCAGAATCATCCCAACAGTCTTATTACTGAAATCGTTGGGAATGGCGCGCTACATTTCACGAAATGTCAGCAATACATTCATTCCGGATACACTCATTCAGCGGCTTCAGAAAGCGCCGGACAAAGTTAACGAATGCATCAAAATTGCTTCAGAAATGGTTATAACGTTAAAAAAGGAAGGCTTTTGTGGTGTGCAGCTTTCCACAATCGGGTGGGAGGATAAACTCCCGGCAATCCTGAAAGGGGTTTGAGGAATAAAAAATGACAAAGCAATCAGGTGATCACAAATCGGATTTGGTCGGTTCGGTCATGGTCGTCGGTGGCGGAATTACAGGCATGCAGTCAGCCCTGGATCTCGCCAATTCAGGCTACTATGTTTATATGCTCGAATCTTCTTCAGCCATTGGTGGACTCATGTCACAGTTGGACAAGACATTTCCCACCAATGACTGTGCCATGTGAATTATTTCACCCAAACTGGTCGAGGTCGGCCGGCATCTCAACATCGAGCTTCTTACGAACACCGAATTAATTTCCTTAAACGGCGAACCCGGTAACTTTACCGCCAACATTCGCCAGAAGCCCCGCTTCATCAATCTGGATAAATGTACCAGTTGCGGGGAATGTGAAAAGGTTTGTCCCGTATCCCTGCCCAGTGAATACAATGAAGGCTTGGCGGACAAAAAAGCGGCCTTTAAACAATATCCCCAGGCCATTCCGGGTGCATTTGCCATAGACAAAAAGGGTTCGGCGCCTTGCAAGGTAAGCTGCCCGGCCCACGTGAGCGTCCAGGGTTTCATTGCCTTAATCCAAACAGGGCAATATGAAGAGGCCCTCAAACTTTTCAAACAAGATCATCCATTTCCAGGTGTCTGTGGACGGGTGTGCCATCATCCGTGTGAAGGCGCCTGCACCCGCAATCAGGTGGAAGATACCTTGTCGATACAGTATTTGCACCGATTCCTGGCCGATAAAGATCTTGAAAGCGGCAAACCCTTTGTGCCCGAAAAGAAAGCCGAAAGGTCCGAAAAGATTGCCATCATCGGCGCGGGACCCGCCGGATTAACCTGTGCCTATTACCTGGCCATTGAGGGTTACCAGGTAACGGTTTTTGAAAAACTGCCGGTCTTGGGCGGTATGTTGACGGTGGGGATACCTTCCTATCGTCTGCCTCGGGATATCATCGAGAGTGAAATTCAGACCATTAAAGATTTGGGTGTTAAGTTTAAAACCGGTGTGGAATTGGGCAAAGATATCACCGTGGCCCAATTGCGTGAAGAAGGGTTCAAAGCCTTTTTCATGGGCATCGGCTCGCACGAATGCAAGGTCCTGGGTATCGAGGGAGAAGACTTGGAAGGGGTCTACCCGGGGGTCGATTTTCTACGCGAAGTCAACCTGGGAAATCGGGTTCAACTGGGTGAGCGTGTGGCCGTAGTCGGCGGCGGTAACGTGGCCATGGACTCGGTTCGCACGGCCTTGCGGACGGGCTCTAAAAAACCATTTGTGATCTACCGGCGCAGCTATGAGGAAATGCCGGCCAACGATGTGGAAATTGAAGAGTGCGCTGAAGAAGGCATCGATATCATGACCTTAACCACCCCGATTCGTGTGATCGGTGAGAACGGCAAGGTCAAGGCGATTGAATGCATCAAGATGGAGCTGGGAAAGCCGGATGCCAGCGGCAGACGCAGGCCGGTCCCCATCGAGGGCTCTGAATTTACCATGGAGGTGGATACGGTCATTCCCGCCATCGGCCAGGAAACCGACTGGGCCTGTCTGACCGATGAGTGTGCCTGTACTTTAAGTGACTGGGGCACCATGCAAGTGGATCCGGTAACGCTCCAATCAAACGATCCGGACATTTTTTCAGGCGGTGACGCCGTGACCGGCCCGGCCACGGTGGTGGAAGCGGTGGAAGCCGGGAAGCAGGCAGCCATATCCATCGACCGTTTTGTACAGGGACAGGAACTGGATGCCGGACGCGAAAAACATTGGGCAACGGTGGATGACATACCATTGGATAATGCTGTTATTCAACCCAAGGAAAAGATGCCGACCCTGGCAGTCGAGGATCGGATTTCAAATTTTAACGAAGTCCAGCTGGGGTTTGACGAGGCCATCTCAAAAAAGGAATCTGATCGTTGTCTTTCCTGCGGTATTTGCTCGGAATGTTATCAGTGTGTTGAGGCTTGTCTGGCGGGTGCCGTGGAACATGAACAGGTGCTTGAAGAAAGACAGATTCCCGTGGGGTCCGTGGTGCTGTCCACGGGCGCCCGGCCTTATGATCCCGGTCATTTAGAAAGGCATTATCACTACGGGACCAATCCGAATGTGATGACGAGTCTGGAATTCGAGCGCATGCTGAGTGCATCGGGTCCCACCATGGGGCACCTGATCAAGCCGTCGGACGAAACCGAACCCAAAAAGATCGCCTGGTTGCAGTGCATCGGTTCCCGCGACAGCAATCAATGCGGCAATGGTTACTGCTCATCGGTCTGCTGCATGTACGCCATCAAGGATGCCATGGTGGCCAAGGAACATTCCAAAGAAGATCTGGACTGCACCATCTTTAATATGGATATCCGCACCTTTGGAAAGGATTTTGAAAAGTACTATGTCCGCGCCAAAGACCAGGAAGGAGTGAAATTCGTCAAGGCGCGAGTCCACACCATTGACGAGATCGGTGAGAATAAGGATCTACGCATCCGCTATGCCGATGAGGCCGGCGAACTCCAAGAAGAAATTTTCGATATGGTGGTCCTCTCGGTGGGCTTGCAAGTGTCGGAACAGACCATCGATCTGGCCAAACGTCTCGAAGTCGAGATGGATCAATATAATTTCGCGGTGACTGAGCCGTTTTCCCCGGTGGAAACCTCGCGTCCGGGGATTTATGTCAGCGGATCATTTCAGGAAGCCAAAGACATACCCAGCTCGGTTTCGGAGGCTTCGGCAGCTGCATGTGCCGCCGGAACACGCCTGGCTGCAGCCCGCAATACTTTGACCCGAACAGTAGAGCTACCCGCAGAGATCGACGTCAGTCAGGAAGAACCCCGTATCGGTGTATTCGTTTGCAATTGCGGCATTAACATATCCGGAGTTGTGGATGTGGCCGCTGTGGAGGAATATGCCCAGACCCTGCCCTTTGTCACCTATGTGACCCAGAACCTGTTTACCTGCTCCCAGGATTCACAAGACCAGATGAAAGAGATTATCAAGGAGCAGAATCTCAATCGGATTGTGGTGGCGGCCTGTACTCCCAAGACCCATGAGGCCATTTTCATGGACACCCTGCGCGAATGCGGGCTTAATAAGTATCTTTTTGAAATGGCCAATATCCGCAATCAAGGTTCCTGGGTGCATGCGAAAGAGGCTGCAGAGGCGACGGAGAAATCAAAAGATCTGGTCCGCATGGCCGTGGCCCGGGCAGCCACTCTCAATCCCTTGGGTGAAAAAACCATACCGGTCAACCAAAAGGCATTGGTGGTGGGCGGTGGTATTGCCGGCATGAATTCCGCCCTGGGTTTAGCGGATCAGGGATACGAAGTGTTTCTGGTGGAAAAGGAGAATCAACTGGGCGGTATGGCCAACAATCTGAAGGCCACTATTGAAGGAGCCCAAATCCAACCCTACCTGACAGAACTCGGTGAACGGGTTGGCGCACATGATAACATCCAGGTGCTGACCCAATCCCTCATCGTGGGCTTTTCCGGTTTCAAGGGAAATTTCACGACCGAAGTTTTGGTGGGGCCCGGTATGTACGAACGCAAGATTGAACACGGGGTCGTAATCCTGGCCACCGGCGCCAAGGAATATGAGCCTAAAGAATACCTATATGGCGAAGATAATCGCGTGATGACCCAGGTGGAACTGACCCACCATATGGAAACACTGGAACCGGGTTCTTTAAACTCCGTCGTCATGATCCAGTGCGTGGGTTCGCGCAATGATGACAATCCCAATTGTTCACGGATCTGCTGTCAGAATGCCATCAAAAATGCCCTTCATATTCGTGAAGAGCATCCGGATGCCAATATCTATGTGTTGTATCGGGATATCCGGACCTATGGCTTGTTGGAGGAGTATTATAAAGAAGCCCGCAAAGCGGGCATTTTGTTCTTCCGCTATACACCCGACAATCCACCCCAGGTGGAATCTTCAGAAAATGGGGTGAATGTTACCTTTCATGATCATGTACTGAATCGGCCTTTGCAGGTTACGGCCGATGTGCTGGCCTTGAGTGCGGGGATGGTGCCGGAGGACACGGCCGAGCTTGCTTCGATTGTAAAGCTGGCCCGGGGACCGGAGGGCTTTTTCATGGAAGCCCATGTGAAACTACGGCCTGTCGATATGGCCACGGAGGGCATTTTTGTATGTGGCACCGCTCACAGTCCCAAGCTGATTTCTGAAACCATATCCCAAGCCAATGCAGCCGCTTCGCGGGCTATTACCTTCCTGTCCCAATCGGAGCTGACCTTGTCCGCCATAACGGCCGAGGTCAAACAGGACATGTGCGCTTCCTGCCTGATTTGTGTACGCTCCTGTCCCTATGAAGTTCCCGTGATCAATGCCGATGGGGTTAGTGAGATTGATGTGGCCTTGTGCCACGGGTGTGGAGTGTGTGCAGCGGAATGTCCGGCAAAGGCCATTGAGCTAAACTGGTATGAAGACGATCAATTGATTTGCAAGATAGAATCCTTGCTGGAGGGAGTCCTATGAGCCAAACATTTGAGCCTATAATCATCGCCTTTTGTTGTAATTTCTGAGGGTATACGGCCGCGGACCTGGCAGGTTCCATGCGACTGACGTATCCGACGAACATCAAGATTATCCGGGTACCCTGCACCGGAAAGGTGGATATACTGCATATCCTCAAATCTTTTGAAAAGGGGGCCGACGGTGTTTATGCCGTGGGATGTATGGAAGGTGATTGTCATTATACCGGTGGCAATTTTAGAGCCCGCAAACGGATCGAACAGGCCAAGCAGATACTGGATACAGTGGGTGTGGGCGGCGAGCGGGTGGAAATGTTCAATATGGCGTCCAGCGAAGGCCCCATGTTTGCGGAAGTGGCTGTGGACATGGTCAAAAAAATCAAGGAACTCGGTCCCAATCCCATCAAACTGCCCAAAAAGGACGCGGCCTGACGGTCTAGCGCCATTATAGGCCGGCATGGCTGATAACCGCAAGGCGCTTGGCTTGCGACCGCGATTTAAAGAATAAAAAAAGGCTACGATGTAAACCATAAACCGAATTTGGAAAGACCCAAGCTAAGAGGATAAAATTATGATTGTCGCCGACAAGAAGCCGATTGAAGAGATTATTGAGGACATAAAGGATCACCAAAAGATACTGATACTAGGATGCAATGAGTGTGTAACAGTATGTGAGGCCGGCGGAAAAAAGGAGGTTGGCATCCTGGCATCGGCATTGCGCATGTATTTTCTGAACAAGGGCACAGAAAAGAAGGTCGATGAGCGAACGCTCGAACGCCAATGCGACCATGAGTACCTGGAGGAGATCCGCAATGATATTGACCAGTACGATGCCATTGTATCGATAGCCTGTGGCGTCGGCGTTCAGTTCACAGCCGAAAAGTATTTGGCCATGCCTGTTTATCCGGGTGTCAACACCTGTTTTATGGGCGCAACCGAGGAACGCGGACTCTGGACCGAACGATGCCAGGGTTGCGGGCAATGCATTTTATCCCGCACGGGTGGTATCTGTCCGGTTTCACGCTGTGCCAAGCGTGTGATGAATGGACCCTGTGGTGGGTCCACCAACGGCATGTGCGAAATCAGCAAAGAGCTTGTGTGTGCTTGGCAACTGATTGTTGAGCGTCTCAAAGCCCTGGAAAGATTCGATGAATATGAAGAGCTGAGTCCGATTAAAGACTGGTCCACCGACCGGGCGGGAGGACCGCGAAAAGTTGTGAGGGAGGATGTGCAGTCATGAAAACAAAAACGCCGAGTCGCTTGGAAAAAGTATTAGCTTCCGGTCAAATGGCCGTTACATCGGAATGTGGTCCGCCGCGTGGCAGTGATCCGGATGCGATTACTAAAAAAGCAGAGCTGATAAAAGACCATGTTGATGCCATCAATATCACCGATAACCAGACATCTGTTACGCGTCTGTGTAGCCTGGCGGCCTGTATTCGTATCAAGCTGATGGGCTTGGAGCCGGTATTGCAAATGGTGACACGCGATCGTAACCGGATTGCCTTGCAGAGTGATATTTTAGGGGCGGCATCCTATGATATTGCCAATATTCTGTGTCTCTCCGGCGATCATCAAAGTTTTGGTGACTGCGCCCAGGGCCAGAATGTGCACGATCTAGACTCCATGCAGCTGGTTCAGACCGTTCGCCATATGCGGGATGAAGGCAAATTCTTGGGTGGCGATGAGATCAAACGACCGCCGCAGATGTTTGTGGGAGCCGCAGCCAATCCCTTTGCCGACCCATTTGAAATACGGGTGCCCAGATTGGCTAAGAAGATTAAGGCCGGGGCCGAATTTATTCAGACCCAGTGTATCTACAACCTGGATAAATTTGAGGAATGGATGAAACTGGCCCGGGACCGTGGTTTGCATGAGCAGGTCTATATCCTGGCTGGCATGACACCCATGAAATCGGCCGGCATGGCCAAGTATATGAAGAACCGCGTCCCCGGCATGGATGTACCCGATGAGCTGGTTAAACGTTTAGCGGATACGCCCAAGGAAAAACAGGCCGAGGAGGGTGTCAAGATCTGTATTGAGGATATTCAGCGGTTGAAAGAAGTGGAAGGCGTCAGTGGCTTTCACGTCATGGCCATCGAGTGGGAGGAAATGGTCCCTGAAATCGTGGAAGCAGCGGGCTTATATCCACGGCCCAGTGTGTGAAGCATTTAACCGAGTAATAATTGTCGTATTGGAACAGACAGGAGGTTTACCATGACGGATAAAAAAAGAATTCTGGTAGTAGATGATGAGCCTGACTTCTGCTCCATCGTTCAGGGGCAGCTGGAAAAGGAAGGCTTTGAAGTTGAACTGGCATATAACGGGGTGGAAGGCATGGAAAAAGTCCAGGCCAATCCGCCCGATGCCATCGTGCTTGATGTTATGATGCCTGAAAAAGATGGATATGAAATGTGCAAGGAACTTAAAGCGGATGGCGATTTGTGCGAAATCCCGGTACTTTTATTGACTGCTGTGGCATCGCATGTCACGTCGACCCGTTATTCTCACGCCGACGGCATGAGCACCGAGGCCGATGATTATATTGCCAAGCCTGCTTCGGCGGAGGAAATTTCCCAAAGCATTCGCTCGATGCTGGGCATGTAATCCAATCAGATTTGATGCATGCCAGGTCGATCTGTAACAGCCGTTCAAATTTGGCTGAAATTGATAGGAGTTAAACATGTCATTGCCGGTTCTAAAGTTAGATAAGAAGAAAAGCGTATTCAAAGAAGAGGTCATGAAAATCCTGCCCGAGGGGGGCAATTTAAATCTTTGTTTGACCTGTGGGTTGTGTTCCTCAGGGTGCCCGGCAACCGGGCTGGAGGAAATGGATCCGCGTAAATTTTTAAGAATGGCCTCCCTGGGACTGGATGAAGAGGTGCTGAGTTCGAAGTGGGCCTGGATGTGTACCATGTGCCAGCGATGTATCATTGCCTGTCCCATGAAGATCGATATCCCGGCCCTGGTTTTCAACGTTCGTAATCGCTGGCCCGTGGAAGATCGACCCAAGGGAATCCATGGCTCGTGTGAGATGGCCTTTAAAAATGATACCTGCAGTGCCATGGGAGCGACAGTAGAGGATTTTCAATTCGTCGTTGAGGACGTGTTGGAGGAGTATCAGGAAGAACAGCCTGAGTTCAAGGAGATGCAGGCGCCGATTGACAAGCACGGGGCTGAATTTTTCTTGAACCAGAACTCCCGTGAACCGGTTACGGAACCGGATGAAATGGTGCCGTTATGGAAAATTTTGCACACGGTTGGCGCTGACTGGACTTATGGCTCCAAGGGGTGGGCCGCCGAAAATTATTGCTTGTTTCTGGCCGATAACGAGAAGTGGGAAAAGAACGTGCGTATCAAAGCCGAGGCGGTGGATGCCCTGGGGTGCAAGGTCTGGCTCAACACCGAGTGAGGTCATGAGTTTTTCTCAGTCCGGGTCGGACTGAACAAATTCAATATCGAACACAATTTCGAGGTTAGATCGATCATCGAATATTATGCCCAGTGGATACGCGAGGGAAAACTGAACATTGACTCCAGCTGGAATGATGACCTGGGGGTAACATTCACGGTTCAAGATCCCTGCCAGTTGGTTCGAAAGTCGCTTGGCGATCCAGTGGCCGAGGATCTTCGCATGGTGGTAAAAACCATTGTAGGAGAAGAGAACTTCGTCGATATGGCCCCCAACCGATCCAATAATTATTGCTGCGGCGGGGGCGGCGGCTTTCTGCAATCCGGGTATCCGGAGGCGCGTCGTTATTACGGGAAAAGAAAGTTCGAACAGATTGTAGAAACCAATGCAGATTACTGTATTACCCCGTGTCACAACTGTCATTCGCAAATTCACGATTTAGGTGAACATTTCGAAGGCAAGTACCATTCCGTACATATTTGGACCCTCATGTGCCTGGCCATGGGTATTCTGGGTGAGAATGAGCGCGCCTATCTAGGGCCAGATTTGGCTGATGTGAATCCATATCCTAAACCGTAGTGGTTAACCGTTCTACAAACCGGATAAATAAATCATGCAAGTCTACGGCATCATTTCCGATGAACGGGCATATCGCGCCAGATCAACCGCTATTTTTTCAACTGTATTAAATCGTATGGGGATCAAAGGTGCCTATGTACCTTTCAAGGTCGCTCCGGATCAAGTAGGACAGGCACTCCAAAGCCTGCAGATTTTAAATATTGCCGGTGCCAATGTAACTGTTCCCTACAAAGAGGCCGTCCTGCCATTTCTAGATATTCTATCCGAGGGCGCCAATATAATTGGGGCCATCAACACCATTGTTGTTACTGAAGGTAAGTTAAAAGGATATAATACCAATGCCATTGGATTCATGGACGCTTTGTCGAAGGCTGAATTTGAGGCCGAAGATAAATCGGCCCTAATCTTTGGTACCGGTGGGGCGGCCCGGGCGGTTGCCTTCATATTAAATTGGCAACGAACCAAGACCATTTATCTGGCCGGGCGTGATGAGCAAAAAACCCAACAGATGGTCAAGCAGTTCGGGGGTGAGGTCAGGAACTTTGCATCGTTGGAAGGGCAGGCCCTGCCCGTGGACATCGTTATTAACGCCACCTCGGTTTCAAGCAAAGATGAGTCTCAGGAAATGGCGGAATTGGTGGGGTCTTTGGAACTGCCTGAATGCAAAATGCTGGTGGATCTTAACTATGACCGCCCCAATAATTTCTGGGAAAAACTAGCCGCGGATAAGGACATTCAATTCATGGACGGTTTGATGCCATTGGCATATCAGGCCCGCCGGACCTTTCAGCTCTGGACCGGTCTGCAGGTGCCGCCGGAGGAGTTTGTCGCCGCCATCGAAAGCACATAAAAACACATCCGAAAATGCCTTTTAGCCCAATCTCGGCGTTGGCCTCACTTTTCAACACCTCAAAATACTATAGCATTCCTGCGGATTGAAAAGATCAGCCGCCTTGACCTTGGACTAAAATCCTATTTTGGGATGCGTTTTTAAGAAACTTTCAAACCAACAATAAGATGAGATCACGGTTTCGTAAACAGTTCAAAATAAAGGTGTACGAATTTCGTAACAATGAGGCGTACTTGTAATATGTGAATGTATTGCGGCCTTAATCTTGAAAGAGACTGAATTCAAGATTAAGGTATGAAGTACAACGCAGAAGTTGAGCTTTCTACGAAGCCGCCATGTTGACGGGGAGTAGAACCGTGAAGGTCGACCCCTTCCCAAGGGTACTATCCACTTCCACAAATCCACCCAAAGATTGGACCAATTCCTTTACAATGGGCAGGCCCAAGCCGGTTCCGGTGATGTAGCGGGTTTGATCGTTTTTTACCCGATAAAAACGATCAAAGATCTGATCCATGTACTTGGCTTCGATGCCAAAGCCATTGTCAATAACGTTGACTTTGACATTAATGCCGGCCATTTCGACTGTTACCTGGATATGCCCGTTTTCGGGTGTGTAATTTATAGCGTTGGCAATCAGATTTCCGAAAATACTTTCCAGAGCCAAAGGATCTGCCTGCATTTCCGGGAGTGAATCCGCATTGATTTCAAGGGACAAGGATTGCCGCTTTGCGGCGGCTTTGTCTTTCAGAAAATCCACAATGCCTTTTAACAGGGTATCGATCTGGACCGGCACCGGTTCTTTGCAGATGGCGCCTTCTTCTATTCTGGAAAGGTCCAGTAAATCCCCTATCAAAGATATCAGACTGTGTGTTTTCTCTTTGGCACGACCCAGGATTTTCTGATCGGTTTCCGGCGCAATTTCCATCATATCGCTAAGAACAACCGCCAGTTGCTCATGAATGGTGGAAAGAGGTGATCGCAGCTCATGCGATACCTTGGCCACAAACTCTGATTTTAGTTGATCGATCATGCGCAGGGCCGATATATCGACCACGGTTACCACGGAACCCAGGCATTCATTTCTTTGACCCAACACCGGTCGTCCTTTGGCCATGAAAAACTGATCTTTGGACAAGGAGAATTCGTATTCGGGAATATCTTCAAAATCGATATGCCGGCCTTGTGATATTTCCAAAATGAGCTGGCAAAGACCTTCATCCGGCAGGTAGCGCTCAATGCTTTCGCCCAGAGACAGATCAGAGCCAAACCCTAGCAATTGCGTCAAGGCTGGATTCATTAAGACAACTTGCCCGGATGTATTGGTGACCAGTACGCCATTGGGCAATGACTCGATGATGGTGCGAATACGGCTTTTCTCGGTTCCCAGATCCAGCAGTGTTCGCTGGCGTTCGCGGTCCATTTCTGCGGCTGCCAACTTCAGTCGAATTTTTTCCGCCGCTCGATTGACAATGATGCGAAGCTGATCCGGTTCAAAAGGCTTGGGGATAAAATCATAGGCACCTTGCTTCATGGCCTGAATGGCTGTCTCAACGGTGGCATAACCCGTTATAACGATGACGATCACATTTTCATCGATTTCGCGGATTCGTTTTAAAACCTCTAAGCCGTCAATACCCGGCATCTTAAGATCCAGGAGTATAATCGCCGGTTTAATGGTTGAAAATTTATCCAAGCCTTCCTCACCATTGGCCGCCGTGCTTACTTCAAATCCCATTCGCTTGAGGATCCGTTCCGATCCTTCTCGAATATCCAGTTCGTCATCTACAATGAGAACGGGCAATGTCTCCGCGTTGTCAGTCACACTCATCTCCTTTCTGATCTTTTGAAGCAGAGGGCAATTCAATAATGAAAGAGGCGCCTTTTTCGGGGTTGTTTTTGGCAGACATTCTACCTCCGTGGCTTTCGACGATGTTATAGGCTAAACTGAGTCCCAAACCAGTCCCCTTACCTTCCTCTTTAGTGGTGTAAAACGGTTCAAAAATATGCGCCAAGGCTTCTTCAGGGATGCCCGGACCGGTGTCCGAGATTTCAAAGCAAACACGATCCTTATCTTTCCGATACCAGGTTTTAAGTGTCAATATACCATTGCCTTCCATGGCTTGAGCCGCATTCAATATGAGATTCATCATCAAATGGTACATCTGCTGGGCATCCGACGTCACCAGCGGAAGGTCTTCCTGAAAATCTTTTGTAAGTTCGATGTTTTGAAAGATGGTTTGGTTTTCCAGCAGGAACAGTGTCCGGTTCAAAGCTTCATTTATATTATTGGGCCGCATGAGATGACGCGTTTGGCGGGTAAACTCCAACAACTCTTTGACGGTGTTGCGGGCACGCTCCGCATCACGCAAGATGCGGTGCAGGTCATCTTCGGCCGCGTCTTCCAATTCGTATTCTTCCAGCATCAGTTTGGCAAACAAGGTGATACCGCCCAGGGGGTTGTTGATCTGATGGGCCACACCGGCGGCCAGTTTTCCCAGGGATGACATTTTTTCGGCCTGCAACAACTGTACCTGGGTCTCTTCCAACTCGTTCTGAATCCGGATTCGCTCCCGCAAATCGTGGAAAAAACCGATGGTGGCGACTTCCCGTCCTTCTTCATAAATAATGGAAGCATACAGGCTGATGGGTATCTCTTCGCCTGATTTGGCCAGAGCGTTGGTATGATATGTTTGGAGCCGACCCGCACCGCCATATTCGTCACCCCGAAGCAGCTTCATCACCTGGCGGGCGCCATCTCCTGGATAGATGTCTCGAACCGTAATGTCGTTCTTAGCCTCTTTTTTGGTATATCCAAACACCTCTTCAGCGGAAGCGTTAAACAGAAAGATATTACCTCTCATGTCGGAAGCGATCACACAGTCAACAGCGCTAAGCAACAAATTTTCAAGGAGCGCATTGGATCGGCGAAGTTCATCCTCAAGCAGCCCCACGCTGGGAATTTCAAAATCCATACTGACAAATGCTTCAGCCTGATCGCCATTCATGATGGGGTAGGCGTAGAAGCAGGCCAATCCGCCGTTCATAACAAAACGTCCCGGTTTCGGGCATAACGAGGGTGAAAGGGTTTCTTTAACCGCGGCCACGGCACAGTTTTCGCAAGGTGAAGATCGATCATGAAAAAGATTATAACAGTATTTCCCAGCAATATCTTGATTTGATATCTCGTCCAGAGGGACATTTGCCGCGAGCAGCTTGAAATCCGGCGTGACAACAATAAGTCGATTCTGGAAGGCATTGATGGCCTTTATGAGGTATTCAGTTTCTTTGTCTGTACGCATCACGACCCCCAACCATCTGATTCAAGTGGAGTAAATGACTCCCATCATAAGCCACCGACATTGTCGGTGGTCGTTGACTGGCACGTTGTGGTTACACCGGACAAATTCAAATCTGCACAATTGGACTTGCTGCGTGGACCTCCATCATTAAATCATGAAGTTATTTCGGGAAATTAACCTATGATGATATGAGCCGCTTGTCAAATGAAATAATTATTGTTTCGTTACATCAACAAGCTGGGAATTCTCGATGTGCTGACGCCATGAGATTATAGCAGTCGCAAGGCGTCTGGATATGAAGCTGTAGTGTGCTACCGCGAACATCCAGCAACGTAGCGAATGCTGTGATATCATGGCGCCTGTGGGTGAAAATAAAGAATATCAAAGGAATGATTACGAAAAAAATAAAAATCATTATTTATTTTCATCAGCACATCGAGAAAGGTAGGCTTCCCATTCCATCGGCAACAACTGCTTTTTCTGACTATTACACGATTTACAACAAGGAACCACATTTCCTTTGGTGCTTTTACCGCCTCTGGCAATGGGAACGATATGATCCATGGTCAGCTCTTTAGGGGGGGTGGACCGATGGCAGTAATGACAGATGCCTTTGGCGCATTTCCGTTTCCACCATTGAGACTGGCGCATTTCGCGTGCCTTGCGGCGTTCCCTGCGGATGTCTTCTTCTGACAGGTTGTAAGCAAATGGATCCATATTCTATTTAGATTGTTCTCCAGTACCGGTAAAGCATAACTCGGGTTCATGGATTCAACAATATATAAAGGGGAAGGCTGTAGGCTGAAGACTGTTAGGCTATTAGGTGCAGACAGTATATGGCTTACAGTCTTAAAAACGTAGCCTTTGAATCAGAGGCCCCAGTTTTTCAAGGTTTAAATTGTATATCTATTTGTAATTATTTAATATTTAGTTTTGCTGCCGAATGCTTTCCAGCCAAGCATCAATCCCTTGTTGAAGGAGCGCATAATATTTTTCGGAACCTCCCAATCCTTTGCGGCCAAAAAAATAATTAATCTCCAAGTAAAGCGGTTCGATCACGTCATTTTCAAGGTCAAGTTCTGAAAACAGAAAGTCAAATCCGGCCAGGTTGATGCCGGTATTTTGGCAGAATTGTCGTGTAGCATCAATGGCTGCTGATTTTAACTTAGGGTCCGCATCCATATCCAACCGGGCACCTTTGCTGATATTTGTATAAAAAGCATCGGTGTTTTCTAGTGTTCGCCAGTAGGCGATATAGGATTGGTGTATTACAACCACCCGCAGGGATCGACCCCGGGCCGGAATCAATTCCTGCAGCAAAAACCCGTATTGACCTGATTTTGCATATAATTGCGTCTTTTGCAGTTGGTGTTTAAAGTCTTCATAGTCCCGAATCAAAAACACCGTCGCACCTTCACCACCCCAATTATATTTAAATACAAGCGGCGGTTCCAACGGAGCGGAATTTAGGAAATCATCGATATCCCTATCTGTCAAAATGTCATTATTGTAAACAATTGTTTGGGGATGCGGAACATTCAATTTATTAAAAAGCTGGGCCTGCCCAATCTTGTCAGGGAATGCAAACCGACTGTCATAATTGGGAAAGACGTGAGCGCAATTGTCTGTGGCCATACGGTATAATGATTCCCGGCACCCTTGGGGTAAAATAACCGCATCTGCCTGAAGGATTGTCTTTAGTTCTTCAGGGCCAGGATCACGACCGGCGCACAGAATATTCTGTTCAGCCGTATATAATGGGTGGAATGATACAATCATGTAAAGTTATATACGAAGCTCTTGTAATCGAATCATAAGCCACAGACAAGGTCGGTGGTCGGTGCGTTTAGCATCGTGTATTTGACGCGGCGATTCCATTACCATATAGTATATAGGTTTCGTTAAGAGGTAAAGCCTGAAAATGCAAACCAAAGGAGTACATCATGTCCTATAGCTTTAATAAAATTATATCGTGTTCCTTTCCGGATGCCATTGATCGCGTAACCGATGCCCTTAAGAATGAAGGCTTTGGTGTCTTGACCGAAATCGATGTTAAAAAGACGCTGAAAAAGAAATTGGATGCGGAATTTCGACCCTATACGATCCTCGGTGCCTGTAATCCCAACTATGCCTATCAGGCACTGCAATTGGAAAGCCGCATCGGTACGATGTTGCCCTGCAATGTCATCGTTCAGGAAACCGAGCAAGGGACGGTGGAGGTTGCGGCCATCGACCCCATGGCTTCCATGCAGGCAATTGAAAATCCGGATTTGGCTGGTGTCGCGGTTCAGGTTCAAGCCAAGCTGAAAAAGGTTGTTCAAAGTCTCTAACATTTGTTTAAAAACATCCCGGATCGTGATACAGCAGTTTTGCGTGAACAGGAGCTGTTTTTAGTAACAATGTCAGCATATCAGTATTGATGAAACCATAAAAAGTCGTAAACTGCATGACGATGTAAAAAGATTGAGTTCAAGTGCGTCCTGCGCAACGCAGAAATCGGGCTTTTTACGAAGTCATCATCATTAAAAGGAGGGGAACTATGAAGGTAGTGATCACCAAAAATTGTATGGGAGACCGGAACTGCAACGAACTTTGTCCCGAAGTGTTTGAGTACGATGAAGATCAACTCATGTCCACGTCCAAATTCGATGAGATTCCCGAACAGTATCATGCCGTCGTGCGCCAGGCAGCGGATGAATGCGGGGCTGAGGCCATCGAGATTATCGAGGATTAGCGATGGGAAAGTTCAAGGAAAGCCGCACAGCTCAGAATTTGCTCACATCCTTTGCATTCGAGTCCCAAGCCAGTGCGCGCTATCATTTTTTTTCAGACAGGGCCCAAAAAGACGGCCTCATGCAGATTGCCTACGTTTTTGAGGAAACCGCACTTCAAGAGCGCGAGCATGCTTTGCGATTCTTCAAATTTTTCAACGGCGGTGAGCTTGAGATCACGGCTTCTTTCAGAACCGGTGTTATCCAGTCCACCCATGAAAATCTATTGTCATCCGCAGATCTGGAAAACCATGTGCACACGGAATTGTATCCCGGATTTGCCAAGGTGGCTCGAGAGGAAAACTACGGGCGTGCGGCCGAAACCTGGGATGCCATCATCGTTGCTGAAGAACAACACGAGAAGACGTTTTCGGCGCTGGCAAACAACCTCCAGTCTGGCCGGATTTTCGAGCGTGCCGAGCCCATGCGCTGGCGCTGTATGAATTGTGGTTATATCCACGAGGGCCTGCATCCACCGGAGAAATGCCCTGCCTGTGTACGTCCTGCCGGCCACTTCGAGCTTTTTTGCGAGAATTGGTAAGGTGTCTGCTCCCATATTATATTTTCCGCATGGCGGCGGTCCCCTGCCCTTATCAGGGGATGACGGGCACGCCGCCATGATTCGTTTTCTGAAAGACATCACGACCCGGCTGGGAATGCCGGAATCGATTTTGGTTATCAGTGCGCACTGGGAAGAATTAAACCCCATGGTTACCACCGGGAAGCAACCGGCCATGATCTACGATTATGCCGGATTTCCCCCTGAATCCTACCAGATAACTTACCCGGCGCCAGGCAATCCGGAATTGGCCGAGCAAATTGTGAATCGGGTTAAAGACAGTGGTTTGACCGCCTGGCGTAACAGCCAGCGTGGATATGATCATGGTCTCTACGTACCCCTGAAGATCATGGTGCCCCAGGCCGAGATACCCTGTGTGCAGTTGTCGTTGATGGGCAGCCTGGATCCGGAATCCCATATAAATCTAGGGATGGCATTATCCTCAATTCGTAGGCAGAACATCTGGGTAATGGGCTCCGGATTTTCTTTTCATAATTTGCGGGCGTTGTTGTCGGCCGAGCAGACTGGCTTAAACCCTCAAAATGAAGCCTTTCAGGATTGGTTGATCGAAACCTGCACCGCGGCGGATATGTCCGAAGACACTCGACAAATACGTCTGAAGGATTGGGAGGCGGCGCCCTCTGCCAGGTATTGCCATCCCAGGGAGGAGCACCTTTTGCCGCTGCATGTCTGTTATGGCATGGCCCAGTCCAAAGCCGAATTAGTTTTTGACGACAAGGTTATGGGCAAGCGGAGTGTTGCTTTTTTATGGTCGTAATCCAAATAAAAAGAGCGTACACTGATAGCACACTGGCGGCGTGAAGGCATGTAATCCTTTGATATTATATCGACTTAATAAAAATCTGTTTGTTCGCGATGATACTAACTTGTCCTAAAGTCAAATATTCAAATATTCCAAAACCTCGGGAATAGAAGATTTCGTAAAGAGTTCAAATTCAAGGCGTACGAATTTTGTAATCGTGAGTCGTAATGTTTGTACGTCGAATGTATGCAAAATGTAGTACAACACAGAAGTTGGACTTTTTACGAAATTGCCAGGAGGTAAAAGAATGAAAAAAGATACTAAGTGCGTCCACAGCGGAACCTATGCAGATGCCATTACCAAAGGTATTGGCACGCCCATTTATCCTTCATCTTCGTATGAATACATGGATCTGGATGAAAACGTTTACCCGCGCTACTATAATACCCCCAATCAGAAGGCCATCATCGCGAAACTGTGTGCTCTGGAGAATGCTGAAGATGGCCTATTTTTCAGCTCAGGTATGGCTGCCATCAGCACAACGATCTTCGCCTTGCTCAAGCAGGGCGATCATATAGTGCTTCAAAAAGACATCTATGGTGGCACGCACCATTTTGCCACCGCCGAGTTTGATCGTTTTGGCATCGCCTATGATTTTGTAGACAACGATCTAGCCGATATTCAAGCCAAGGTCCGGGACAACACCCGTATCATCTATATTGAAACGCCATCCAATCCGCTGCTGCTGATAACGGATATTGAAGCTGTGGCTGATTTTGCACGGTCAAAACAGATTCTGACGATCATTGACAATACATTTGCGACGCCCATTAACCAGACACCCATCGATTTCGGTATCGATGTGGTCATTCACAGCGGGACCAAGTATATCGGCGGTCACAGCGACATCTGCTGCGGTGCGGCAATGGCATCCAAAGCGTTAATTGAGAAGATTAAGGTAACTGCGGCCAACTTTGGCGGCAGTCTTAATGCGCTTACCTGTTATTTAATCGAAAGAAGTTTAAAAACATTGGGAATCCGGGTGGATAGGCATAATCAAAATGCATTAGCCATTGCCAGAGAGCTGGCGGAAAAGGATCAGATCAGTGCGGTTTACTATCCCGGCCTAGAATCGCATCCCGGCTTTGACATCGCCAGCAGACAGATGCAGGCATTTGGCGGTATGCTATCGTTCGAGCTGGATACAAAACGTTTCGATACCCAACAGTTTCTGAGGAGGTTAAAATTGATTCGTCCGGCTCTCAGCCTTGGCGGTGTGGAAACCATTGTGTGTGCTCCGGCGGTAACTTCCCATGCCAAAATAAGCGATGCAGAGCGGGCCCAGTTAGGGATCACGGACGGCCTCCTCAGACTGTCTGTGGGGATCGAAGATCCGGAAGATATCCTTGCGGATATTGAACAAGCTTTTAGATAATAAGCCCTCCGGCGCTTTTAGTGCTAGGAAAAATTGCTATGATAGAAAAAAAGTCAATCATAATAGTAGGCTATGACAACAACCAGCATCGTGATGCTGTCATGGAAATATGGCGGCGCAGTTTTGGTTATGAAGATGCCCGCAATGACCCGGGTTTTGTCATCGACCAGAAGTCGGCTGCTGTAGATGGTTTGTTCTGGGTCGCCGTCCGCAATGGCGTCGTGGTGGGGTCTGTCATGGCCGGTTACGACGGGCATCGAGGATGGATATATTCCATGGCAGTCATGGCCTCGGAGCAGCATCGAGGCATCGGGTCTGCCCTCTTGAAGCATGCCGAAGAACAATTAGCATACCTGGGATGTGTGAAAATCAATCTTCAAATCATGGGCGGAAACGAGGCCGTACAAGAATTCTACCAAACCAATGGATATAGTGTTGAAAATAGAATCAGTATGGGCAAACAGATCAATACAAACCTACCTGGGTGACTTTACTTGATCAAAATTCATAAGGAATCGTGGTTATCCAGAAAGCTCAAGTTAATAGGATCAGGATCGCTGGCGTTCAGTTTTTACCAGCCAAAACTCGTTCTTAAACACCGTAACAACCGCCGCCGCTCGTCAATAAAAACATATTTTAGCTAAAGAGGCAGTCGCGTACACCTATCAGCTGCTTTCACAACGGCGGCCTAACAGTGATTAAAGAACTTAAACAGTTGTCTGGGTTAAAACTGAACACCAGCGATCCTGCTTATGGTGGCACTTGAGCTTTATAGATAAGCGCATAAGGAAATTTGTCGTGACGATGACACTCAAAATAGGAATCATTAGTGATCTGGATGATCAACGCGCATCGCAATTGATGACAGATGCTGCCTTAATGCATGTGAGCGAACATTTATCCATGGATATCCAACATACCTGGTTGACCACGGCAGCTTTGGCGAATCAAGATTATAGTAATGATACGCTGAAGGAATTTCATGGTGTCTGGGCCGGCCCCGGTGACTATGCGTATCCGGACGCTGCCATTGAGGCCATTCAATATTGTCGGGAGCGACGCAAACCGTTTTTTGGTACCTGAGCCGGTTTTCAACATACTCTGTTAGAGTATGCCAGGAATGTAGCCGGTATTCCGGGGGCCGCCCACGAAGAAATGCATCCGAATGCCGCGGCCCTTGTCATCAGCAAACTTTCGTGTTCCCTGGCGGGAGTTTCCCAGACGGTCAAAATTGTTGCCGACTCCCTGGCGCAAAAAGTGTATGGACAGGCAACGGTAATTGAAAAATTTACGTGCAACTATGGTCTGAACGAGGCCTTTAGCCCCGACATAAAATCCGGTCAACTCAATATTACCGGTGTTGATGAAGAAGGTAATGCCAGAATCATAGAATTGTCAGGACACCCGTTTTACGCGGCAACGCTTTTTCTACCCCAGTTGTCATCCCAAAAAGGAGCGCCGCACCCTTTGATTCTGTCATTTATTCAGGCCGCAATGGTTACCAACTAACCCGGAAATTTCACGCCCCAGAGGCGTCTATTGGCAAGGTACACGGCCAATAGGCGCCTCTGGGAGCGCACATTGTGATAGTTTATTAAATCGGCAATGTACAAACAGTCTTACCGAATTGTAGAACTAATCTTTGTTATTTTATTCGTTATTCCAGTTTGTTTTAACCAATGCCTAAAATGTTCATGAAATATTCGGGTTAGGAGGCATCATGCCATATATTCACATCAAATCATTACCCCTTGAGCCTGAACTGAATATCAGCCAGGTGCTGCGTGCCGTTGCCAAAGAATTTTCTCAAAAAACCGATATTTCTCCGGAGCATATCCATACGACCTGGGAATTCTTCAAACCCGGTCACTATGCCACCCGCAATATTACCCCGGGCACACATCCGTCGGAATATCATGCGGTGATTGTCGAATTGTTGACACCCGATTTCAATTCTAAAGAGACAGTCAAACAAATGCTCCTGAGTTTAGCTGACAGTATTTCCAAGCATGCCCATCTTTCCAGGAACCAGATTTTCATCAACCATCGGCAGGCGTTTTCAGAGCATGTCTTTGACGATGGCGAAATTGTATCGTGGTGATCCTCCCGGCTTTTAAGGAAATTAAGCTCTTCGTTTAACTAAGAATCCAGAATAACTGTCATAAATATGTTCCGATATAATTGAAGTGCTTATCATCCCAGCCTCATTTGTCATCCCCATGAAAATGGGGATCCAGGATTAGCCTTTTGCAGACAGCTAAAAGCCTTTTCTGGAAAGCGCGAGAGCTTCACTTTGTGCCCCGCTTCCGCGGGAATGACATAATATAATTTTATACCCGCACAGCAAGAAGCTTTTTAAAGTAACATATGGGTTACGAATCTAGCGCATTCAATGTGACGTCAACTTTGTCCACCGAGAGCAAACTACAAATAAAAAATTTTGTGCTTACGTTATAGTAATTGTCAGTACAGCGTTACGTTGAAAAACCGTCTCGAATATCAAAATCGGTATGAATTTCGGGATCGAAGCAATATCTGGCTGTGATATGCTGTTGGTTTAAGTACGATAACGATTTCGATAGCGATCCCGATTCCGATTACTACAGAAAGTAAGGGTGATATATGTATATAAATAAAATGGTTACACTTGTAGTTGCCGTGTTTATGCTCTTGGGAATGGTGCCGCAAACCCAAGCGGTCATGAGCCAGGACGCAAATTTTAAAATTGTGGCGATTGCTAAGGATTTGCGCCAACCTTGGGCTTTAGACTTTATGCCGGACGATTCGGCCCTGATTACATTAAAATCCGGTGGTCTGGTCCTTATTCGCGGTAAAAAATCCATCGCAGTTGAGGGTTTGCCCCCTATTGTTTCGGTGGGACAAGGTGGGCTGTTGGACCTCCTGGTTCCGGCTGATTTTGAAAAATCCGAGTGGGTGTATTTTTCCTATTCGTCGGGGCCTACCGGAAGCCAGCAAACATCGGTGGCCAGGGCGCGCCTTAAAAAGTGGGCTGGTTCCGAGCCTCGCCTGGTTGATTGGCAGGTTATTTTCACCGGCTCGAATACGGCCAAAGGCGGCGGACATTTCGGCAGCCGCTTGGTATTATCACCGGATGGGTATCTATTTATTACCATTGGTGAAAGGCGACAACGTTATGAAGCCCAAAACCCGGAAAACCATTTCGGAACGGTGGTCCGAATATATCCCGACGGCGAGATACCTGCAGATAATCCATTTGCGGCGGGGCAATCCCTGGATCAAAAAGGTTCAACGGATGTATATTCCTATGGTCACCGCAATGCTCAGGGTGCCGCCCTGCATCCAATTACCGGTGATCTTTGGATTCATGAGCACGGGCCCAAAGGCGGCGACGAGATCAACATTATAAAACCGGGTGTTAATTACGGCTGGCCGATAATAACCTACGGACGTGAGTACTCCGGAGCCCAGGTCGGAGAAGGCCTCAGTGCCAGGGACGGCATGGCACAGCCTTTGCTCCATTGGACACCGTCCATCGCGCCATCGGGTATGGCCTTTTATACGGCGGATAAATTTCCCGGCTGGCAGGGTGATCTATTTGTGGGATCCCTGGTAGGCAAGCATCTCCGGCGGGTCAAATTGGGCGGACCCAACGGCGATCAGGTACAGGGTCAGGAAGTATTGCTGAAAAAGCGACTGGGCCGCATTCGGGATGTTGCCCAGGGACCGGACGGTTTTTTATATATCCTCACGGATGGCAAACGTGCAGCGTTGTATCGATTGGAGCCATAATGGCAAATTATAAACCCGGGTTAGATTCTGCAGGCAAAAGGTGATATTAAGAGCTCATTCTGCGATATGGGAACAACCACTAAATTCTCCTGGATGATCAAGTGCAAAATCTAACCTGGCTACTTAGCCGACCAGTCATCACGTGGATCCTTTTTACAGCCCTCATGCTGTTCCCGCCGGCTGTTCTCTTTTTGATCATGGTGATCATGTTTATGCCGGCTGTGTTCTTTTTTGCTGGGCTTATATACATGATTCCCAAACTATTTGTTCCCGGTCACACGTCCGAAACCTTTTCCTTCATGGTCATTTTTGGTTTGCATGCCTTGATCTATTCAGGCATTTATTATGTTGTTGCACGGGTGCTGGCAACGGGCATTGCTAAACTGAAATCAAATATCATTAAAATATGCACGGTGATCATGTTGCTAGCCGGTTCGGGAAGTGTGACATTGCTGCTGGTATATGGCGGCGGTGGGCACGGTCCCATTCGCTGGCGGACGTTGGCCGCATTACTAGGTGAGTTGAGCCGCTCTTATGGGGACGTTAACTTGCTGGTAGTCTATGCAGTCTCGATATCATTCTTAGTTATATATTTGTTTGTGATGCATAAAAAGAGTAAGAAAATTTGATCACAGAAATTGAATGTTCATGTGTCTGATAAACTCATTCTTTACAATAGCACCCAGTAAGGAGCAGCCGTATGGCCATCAAAGCACAGGAGTTCCACGCTCGCCTGGTACGTCTTCAGGAAAAATTGATTGAGAACGAGCTGGACGCATTTTTAATATCGTCAAAAGACAGCATTTTCTATCTGACCGGCGTCTCATACGAACCCCTGGAACGACCATTCTTTATCATCGTGCGTCCACGAACATCTTCAGAGTTGCTGGTGCCGGCACTGGAAAAGGAACATCTGAAAGCCGCTCCGAACGTCGAAACCGTACATACATACTGGGACTACCCCTCTCCTCGGGGTGAAGGTTGGCCGGAAATGTTAATGGATGCACTGTCCGGCATTAAGCTATTGGGTGTAGAGCCCAGCCTACCCCAAGAAATAGCTTTCGCGTTAGCGGACATTTCTTCCCGGATTTTACCTCTGGTTGAAGATCTGCGGACAGTTAAATCACCGGCGGAAGTCAAAATGATTCGTCAGGCGGCCAACTATGCGGACTTGGCTGTGGAAAAGGTGATCAACTCTTCTTACTATGGTGTTTCCGAAATAGAATTGTTTTCACAAGGCCGTCAGGTTCAAATTCAAATTATGAAGGATATTGGCTATGATCCCTTGACCACCAATGTGTTAACCGGTGCGTGGCCGGCACCCCTGAGCGCCCAGCCGCATGGGATTCCCAATATCGATGACCGTTTAACGGAGGGGCCGCATATCGCCCTGTGTCTTGATCGGATTTTCGGATATGCGGCTGAATGCGAACGCACGTATTTTACGGCGGCACCAACCCCCGATGTCAGGGATGCCTTCGCCGCCATGATCGAGGCCCGGCAAAAGGCCTATGCACTCATGCGGCCGGGGGCCGCTTGTGCTGACATCGATGCCGCCGCCAAAAATTATTTAATAGAGGCCGGCTATGGTGACTACCTGTTGCACCGGGTGGGACACGGCTTTGGGCTGGGAAATCACGAAGGTCCCTGGGTGGCGGAAGGCAGTTCGGATGTACTGGAGCCCAATATGGTTATCAGCAATGAACCGGGTATTTACCTGCCCGATATCGGTGGCGTCCGGCATTCGGATACCATTTTGATTACCGAAGACGGGTATGAAAATTTGACCCGCCATCCAACGGACTTGGCGTCGCTGGTTATTACGGCAACAAAACCGATGACCCGTTTGAAAGGCGCTTTGGTCAGACGGACAGTGGGGATTGAATGAAGTTATCAGCGATTCAAAAAGAGGTCAGGCAACTGGGGGACAAGGCCATTGCAGAGCATTCCCAACGGTTTTTTAAGACCGGTAAGGGTGACTATGGCGAGGGTGACAAGTTTCTAGGCATTCGGGTTCCAGTTCTTCGGAAGCAGGCCAAGCAATACAAGGATGTATCGTTTGAGGTCGTATCCCGGTTGCTTTTTTCAGAATATCACGAAGAACGCCTGTTGTGTCTATTGATTCTGGTACTTCAGTTTTCCAAAGGCACGGCGGAACAGCAAAAGACCATCTATCGTTTTTACTTAAAGCATACGAGCTGTGTTAACAATTGGGATCTGGTGGATACGTCCGCGGAACACATCGTCGGTGCGTACTTGTTTGCCCGCAGTCGCAAGCCATTATATAGATTGGCGCGGTCAAGGATGCTTTGGGAACGGCGCATTGCCATCATGGCGACCTATCACTATATTAAAAAGAATGAATTCGACGAGACTCTGAAAATAGCGGAAAAGTTGCACCAGGATCCCGAGGATTTGATTCAAAAGGCTGTGGGTTGGATGCTGCGAGAGGTTGGCAAGCGTCAACTGGAATTGGAAGAAGAATTTCTCAAAAAGCATTATCATCAGATGCCCCGAACGATGCTTAGATATGCCATTGAAAAATTTCCGCAGGAAAAGCGAAAGGCCTATCTCAGCGGGACGATAGAACGCAACTTCCGGGATTCAGGTGACGCAAAATGAAAAATCCGTCAGCGCTGTTCGAACTCGCCGCAAGGGTTCCTAACATCAGTGCCGACCAATAGGGTAAATTCAATTGTATCCATTATAATCATTTTTACAAACCAAAATGTCATTGCCATGCACTGATGTAAAGATCCCTACACGGCTCAAACAGCGAAAATCGCAGCCTGATTTTTCATTTCACATCACCTCTTTGCAAAAGCCGAAAGTTGAGTATATAAGAATTCCTCATGAAAAAAAATATTTCGATACAGCCTGAAGATCCGCGTACGCCCGATGTCCGCAAATTTATCGAGGAGCTGGACGCCTATCAGGCAGAATTATATCCGCCGGAAAGCAATCATCTCGAACCGGTGGAAAATCTGATTTCGCCGGATTATTATTTCATTGCGGCACGAACAGAAGGAAAATTGCTCGGGATTGCATCTTTTCGCAGAATGCCGGCGGATAAAGGGAATCCGCCCTATGTGGAGATAAAGCGACTATATGTACCTACAAAATTTCGCGGTTTGGGTCTCGCCACGCAGTTAATGGATGCTTTGGAAGAGAAAGCCCTGGCCGAAGGGTATTCGCAGGCCTGCCTGGAAACCGGGATCAGTCAAAATGAAGCCTTAAGTCTGTACGACAAACGGGGTTACCGAAAAACAGAACCATTCGGCGCCTATAAGGAAGACCCTCTGAGTGTATTCATGCGCAAAACCTTCTCATGAGAAATAAACAATTACGGATATTGCATCTTCTGAGCCAGCGGCCGGATTCGACCGGCAGCGGCATCTATCTCCAGGCCATGATTCGGGAGGCCGCCAGGCATGGGCATTATAATTCTGTATTGGCCGGTATCCAGGCCGACAAACCGGTTACCCTTGCCAACATATCGCCGGCAAACTGTTTGTTTTTAAAATTTGACCAGGATATTCCTTATCAAATCGTCGGTATGAGCGACGTGATGCCATATAAAAGCCGGCGATTTCAAGACCTGAATAAGCGTGATCTGGCAACCTACCAAAATACGTTTCTGCAAAATGTTGATAAAGCTGTTGAAAGATTTCAGCCGGATATTATCCACAGCCATCATCTTTGGATCATGACGTCCGTGGCTAGAAAATGGGTAAAAAACATACCTATTGTAACCACCAGCCATGGGTCGGACTTGCGCCAATTACAGCTCTGCCCCCACCTCCGGGAACTGGTCCAAACAGGATGCCAAAGTTTGGATGCGGTTATGGCACTGAGTGAGTCACAGAAAGCTGAAATCGCGAAACTGTATAACATTCCAGAGGATAGAATCCATGTGGTTGGTGCCGGTTACGACGATCATCTGTTTTGTCTACAAACAAAACCGGAGCCAGATCCGGTCCGGCTGGTTTATGCCGGCAAGCTGAGCGAGGCCAAAGGTGTGCCCTGGATGCTGCGGGCTTTGGCTCAAATAGAATCACCGTCCTGGGAGCTTCATCTGGTGGGTGGCGGCAGTGGACTCGAAAAAGACACTTGCTTGTCACTGGCAGATAGATTGGGGGGCCGGATAAAGCTGTACGGGGCGGTACCCCAAGAAAAACTGGCGGAAATATTGGGGCAGTCACACATTTTCTGCCTGCCGTCATTTTACGAAGGTCTGCCCCTGGTGGTGATAGAGTCCTTGGCCAGCGGCTGCCGGATCATCGCCAATGATTTGCCGGGAACCCACGAGCTCATCGGAAATTTGATTTCGCCTCATATCGAGTTGTTGTCCCTGCCGGAACTTGAAACCATTGACAAACCCACCACCGTATCAGGCAAAGACTACGAAAAACGCCTTGAAGCCGCATTACGAAGCCAAATTCAGCAGGCGGTTGAGAACCCGATGACAATGGGTCCGGAAATCCGCAACACGCTGCAACAAAATACCTGGACATCTGTGTTTGAGCGCGTGCAGCAGGTTTATGATGTGGCTATTAATCGATTTAATCGGTAGAATCTAAATATGTAAATTCCAATCTACAAGTTTCAATTACAAGATAATATTCAAGCGCAACCCCCAGCCATAAAGCAGGATCAAGTCCTGATTAAAAATTGTCACCTTTAAAGAGTTTCGCCCCTACTGAAAACACCCTTTGTGCAGTCATCCGATGGATATGTTCTGGAGTCTCCGGGCCTAAAGAACATTGGGGTGCTTGGTATTATACAACCACACCGCGTGCTTCCATTTCGTCATTCCCTCGGAAGAGGGGTACGAAGTGAAGCTTTACTGCTATCCATTAAAGGCAATCCGCTTTTATCTAAAGGCTATTCCTGGATCCCCGATTTCGAGGCTGTGTCACAATTCGCCCAAATCCGTCATTCCGGACGAATGCAGCTTTATTGCATGAGATCCGGAATCCAGGAAAATGATTATAAACGCATACTTATGGATCCCGGCTCGCGCTCCGCTTCGCTACTCTTGGCCGGGATGACGAATTATGACACAGCCTTGAAATCGGGGATGACAACCGAGGATAGGTTGTTGGAAGGCTAGGTTGTCGCAACTCAAATCGCGAAACCATTAACAACTGTACGCCTTTTAGATTGATGAAATCGGATAAAACGAATAATTTAATCGCAAAACGTTTTTAGGTTCGATAGGTAAAATGAACTTAACGTATTACCTAACGAACCTGACTCAAATGCCTTCGCTTAGGGTCTGCTTTAAATTTTGTGTTGATTTCCAAGATGTATGGCAATAAAATCAATATATAAAAAGCAATTCTAATTTTCTGCCTTATTGACTTCTTTTAGAAATATGTAGAAATTTTCCTCGGATTAACACTGTTAGTTTTTGATAGGAGATTGAACATGGCGAAGAATTACCCAACATACATGAATGTAACGGGCACCATTTCAAAAATCCTAGACAAAATTAAAGTTGCAGCAACACTGGATAGGTTTACTCAGAATTATCTATCTGCTGAATTGAATTTTCCGGGTGGTAGTCCGAACGCATTTATATCATTGGCAAAAAAATATGACTGTTAAATAGTGAGGGCACCCCAACATCTCTTATAAAAAGCACTAGAAATGCAAAAACTTCTAAGGCTGCGATGGCAGCCGATATAAATACCTGTAGCGCGCTTGCCGAGGATGAAGTGGTGCGACAAACGTTAACTGTTAAAGATTGGTTCCGATTAATGGAATAGAACTTACATTAGTGTCCACAGGACGGCGAGGTCTGTGTCGCCTCTAAAAAAGCCATTAGCAGCTAAATCTATGGGCAAAAAGTCAGAAAAAAATGATGATAAGGATTTCTTGCTTCAGTATAAAGAGTCGATCATTCCGATTGCTTATTTTGATCCTCCATATGATAGTCCGATTGAGGATGAATTTGCATATCATATTTTTAAATACATTTCATCTAGTACCGAAGTTATACCCCAAAAAGAGATAGTTACTTTTTGCAAAACGTATAGAGTTGATTTTTTCATCAAATGTGGTGAGCAAAAGGTAATTGTCGAGTGTGATGGTGCTATGTACCATGACTTTTATAGGGATTTAATTAGGGATACTCTCATTCTTGGTACTGGGCAGGTCAAAACCATTTTCAGGCTAAAAGGAAAGAATATTTTATATAATATTAATGATTTGCTTTGGTTATTATGTCGTTATTGTCCGGAAATTTTTACTGAGAGAGGTTGTAAGGTATTAACTAATTTGGTGAGCAAAGCAACACTTCAATGCCAGGAATTATATAAACCCTTTCTAAGAATAAAAAATGAGCCGTTCAAAGATAATCCCGAGCTACCCAATGAATCTGAATTCCCAGATGAATATAATATCCCTTGGGTTATTGAGTTTGAAGCTCGTAGTTTCTTAAATACAAATATTTATTATTACATGTTTAGTGATTTTTGGGATATCATCAAATTCTATAGATTAAAGAGTTTAAAGGAAATTGAAGTTTTTTTTTCAGATATACCTTCCATGATCGATAAACATCACAAAATGCTCTATGAATTTAGCAAGGATCAATATGAAGCATATAAGAGAATTATCAGAGATATGCAGATCGTTTTATATGGAAACCAATGACCGAAATGTTATTGTCTGCTAACCTCACAATTGAGAGGGCTTTTCAAAACTAAGCTCATACCTCGCTACGCTTTAAAAAGCCCCTCATTGTGGTTGTTTGGTTTAAGGAATTTTCGGAAGCAGGTTATAGAAAGTTTACGTTCCTTGCTCATAAACTAATCTATGGGTTTGGATACATGAAGGCCACTACCAATCCATTAGATCCTTGTACCAGGGTACCCCTGCCAGAGTTGATTGGGTGAATCTCAATTGCTAATAGCACAACCTCCGCAATTGAAGTTTACGTCTATTTATGGTAAACTTTTTTGCTCTACCACCGAAACAAGTTGTAGGAAGTTTATGTCGCTCATCCATAAACTACTTATAGGTTCAAGTGTATGAAGGCCATTGCAAATCCATTCGCTCCGGGGGCTGGGGCTCCTCCGCCGGAGCTGGCCGGGCGGGATTCCATTCTGAATGACGCCACCCTCGCAATTCAGCGTAACAAGGGCGGCAAGTCAGAACGGAGCTTCATCTATGTCGGCTTGCGTGGTGTAGGGAAGACCGTCCTTCTAAATGAGGTCCAGGCTATCGCTGAACGAGAGGACGCCTTTACGGACTTCATCGAAGTCAGCAAGAACGAGCCCCTTTCCGTGGTCATCATTGCCACCATGCGTGCCGCTCTGCTCAAACTTGACCGGCTAAAAGGTCTCAGCGAAAAAGTGAAACAAGGACTGCGGGTCTTAAAAAGCTTCGTCGGCGCCGTCAAGTTGAAACATCAGGATGTCGAATTCTTTCTGGATGTCGATTCAGAAGCCGGGGTAGCCGACAGCGGAATGCTTACTCGTGACCTTGCCGAGCTTTTCGTAGCAGCCGGTGAGGCAGCTGAATCAAGGGTGTCTTCGATCGTAATTCTGATCGACGAAATCCAGAACCTGCCTAAGGAAGAATTTGAGGCGTTGATAATGGCGGTTCATCGGGTCGATCAGAAGAAGCTTCCAGTCCTGATTATCGGTGCCGGTTTGCCACTGCTCGTCAAACTTACTGGCGATGCCAAATCCTATGCGGAAAGACTCTTTGAATATCCCCGTATCGGTGCCTTGTCACCCGGGGATGTAAGGCGTGCGCTCGCAGGACCTCTTGAGGAAAGCGGCGTAAAAATCAACGCTGATGCTGTAGATCTTATCTTGGAGGAAACACAAGGCTACCCATATTTCGTTCAGGAATGGGGTTATCAAGTCTGGAATTCAGCTAGGAGGTCTCCGATTACCCGCGTCGATGTCGAAAAATGCTCTAAGGTTGCGTTTCAGAGACTGGATCAGAACTTCTTTCATTCTAGATATGAGCGTCTTTCCGATCAGCAAAAATCCTATCTGCGCGCCATGGCGGAACTTGGTCCCGGTCCCCATAGATCCGGCGACGTTGCCAAATTGATAGGGAAAGAGACATCGCAGCTAGGTCCAACTCGTGAGGGCCTCATACAAAACGGCATGATCTACAGCCCGAAATATGGTTACTCTGCATTCACTGTCCCTTTGTTCGATGAATTCATGAAACGCACGGAACCACGACGAACACCCTGATTTATAGCTTTCTAAAAACAACAAAATTTTATGCAAATTCTAAACAGCGCCGAACATGGCATCTCACGGGATTTGCTGAACTCGCAGGCAAACTCACGGTTAACCTTCTGAAATATTAAGAAATGATAATAGCCTTTCGATTTAATATTAGGCCAAGCACTAAAATGTAAGGATGAAGCTTTAAAGGGATAGACGGGATATAAAATAAATAATTTCCATCATTCCAAATTGGATTCATGCAGCTGTTATGTCAATTTCTATTATATCTTCAATGTCTTTATGCATCTATTTTAGATAGTTAGTTTGCCGCAATCCCGCCTTCAAATCCAAAAGCAGCCTATCCTTTAAATTCGATCCCCCTGTTTGCTGCTCTTTTCAAACTCCAATCCTCAAAGTCAATTGGGGGTACATCCTGATCTTCTATAGGCCTTTCAACCAGACTGATCGCATCGGTTGGACAGGATATCGTGCAAACACCACAACCAATACACAGCTCATTGATAACCGTATAAACATCATCTTCAACGGAAATAGCCTCCATCTGGCAGCGTTCATCCGTACAGTCACCGCATGCAATGCATTCATCCGGATCGATCAGGGCTAGGTAGTTGCTCTTTGCAAGCGTATGAGCCGCACCAAATTCCTTTGCAGCCCGTATCACACCGCAGCAGCATGAGCAGCAATTGCACACGGCGCCCTGGCCTTCTTTGGTGTTGTAGAACACGTTGTGTATCAAGCCTTCTTCTTCAGCCTGGGCAACAATTTTAAATGCTTCTTTTTTGGATATGATACGACCGCTTCTTGAGAAATAGTCGTATGCGCCTTCTTCCTTTGAAAAACCGAGGCACACTTCCAAAGAATGATCACAAGGATTTCCGGAAATTGACCGTTCCTTGCGGCAGATGCAATCCATCACGCGAAAGGAATTGGCCTGATCAAGCATTCCGCTTAGATTTTCATAGGGCTGAACTTGATAATCCTGCTTTAGGTTCGTATTAATGGGTATCGTCCGCGCGATGGCAGGCTTATATCCACCGAGAGACTTGGACAAAAACGGAAAATACTCTTCAAACAGGTCGACCAGTTCCTTGTCCAGCCGCTCCAACTGATACTCGTAAATTCCGACGACGAATGGTGCCAGTGAATATTTTTGCTTGCCTTTGCTGGTTGAACTTCCAATTTGTCCCTTTTTTGCCATCGCATCCAGTGTTGTACATACTTCTTCAACAGGTTCACCCAGGCGGCCTGCGATTTTTTCAGCGGTTTCAGGAAAATATTTCATCTTCAAGGCCATCTCAGCATCTTCCGGCGAGAAAATCTTTTGTAGGATCTTCAATTCGACGCCGCTTTCGGTTGCTGGATATCCATGGGGCAGCTGATCGAGTCTGTCAGCAAGTTGTTTATATACATCCGTCATATAATACACCTCCTAGGTACACTATATTGTTTGGGTTCTTCTCCAGTTTAGTTGGAGGAAATGGCTCCAAAATTCGGGTATTAGAGGCCATGGGGCGGTGACTCCTTTGGATACGTCACCGTAAACTCGATACTGATTTCCCTTTTACCACCGGGTGCCAGATCAAAAGCCCACAGATGCACTCCGGCTTTGTCTTGATAATCCTGCTCGGTCGGCTTGGGCTGTATCTTAAGATCGCGAACTTCAATTTTGTCTGTTCTTGAAATTGGAACGCTGTCCAAAATTTTTAATAAAGCGGGTCTGTCTTTGATATTTTCGGCTGTAATTTTATAAGCAAAGGACCTGACTACTGTATCTCGCTGAATTTTTCCGAAATAGGTTTCTTTGATCTTGTCCAGAATTTTTTCCCTGCGGACCTTGATACCGCGGTCAGCACCGAGATTCATTGAAAATGATTGGCCTGGCTTTTTCTCGGCCAGATAGGTGTCGCCGATAAAGCGACCGGCAAAATAGACATTCAGTTTGCCGGCCAAAAGCTCCTGGTCTGCCTCGGCTTCGGCCACCAAAAAGGTCAAGGAATTTTTGGCCGGGACACTATAGTGAAACATCCGGGCCGCAATCTTTTTGGTCAAAAGGGGCAAGATGGTGATCTGATCTCGAGATTCGATATCGACCGGGAATGGTATTTGGTATTCAAAGGAAAGCGGCAGTTCCTTGGCAACGGCCGCAGCAAACTCAGCCGGCATCCGGTCTTCCTCCACGAAGGCTTCCGCCTCCAGGGCTTGGGTTGCAGGGGCTTCGGCCATGACTTTTGCACGTGATTTTCGCGACATCAGGGGGGCCGGTCTGGGAATGTCCAGGTTCCAGGATTGCAAATGGGGTAGATGGATGCCTTTCATGGGGATGACATTGGAAACAGAGAGTCCGATATCCGGCCAGTTTTCACCTGATTTTTGTGATATTTGGGCCTGCATGGAAAGCGTCAGCTCGTTAAGACTGGCGGGAACGGCAACTTTATATAGGGGTTGCCAGGCAGCACGATGTACAAGGTACTCAACTCTTAGACGCACGGTTTCTTTTTTAGGAGCATTGAACAAGATTTCAATGGCCTGTTTGGCGGTTCCACCCAGGCCGCGAACGGCAGCCAGTTCTTTTTTGAGGCGTTTTATTTCCAGGTCGGTTTCAAAAATAGCCCTGTCGATATTTTGGTTTTCGGTATCAATCATGCCGGCAGCGGCACTGATAAAATCCATGGTTTCGCGTATGTCTGCTAGGTTGGGAAAGCTTGTTTGGACATCTTTGGGGATTTGGGTCTGTGAAAAATCAATCAAGCTATCTAAAAAAACGGATTTTTTGCCCAAAACGGCCTTTTTATCTGTCAGAACCCGACGTGATCGTTGTTTTTCACGTATTTTTTCTTGAATCATCCGTACCTGATCCTGGGGATATTCGGATAATGGTATTAATTTAAATTGTACGCTGATCATTTCGCCGTTGCCGAATACCTGGGCGGTCAGTGCATCTTGGTCAATGGCAAATGCAGTTGTTTCAACCAGCAATTGATTCATACCGGGCACAAGGTTTACGCGCCCTTCCCTGACAACCAGAGCCTGGTTGGAGAATAGGGTGACTTCTGATATCTTGGTGGAAACATACTGCTCAGCATGAGCAGTGCCCGTTAGACAGAGAAAAACGATTAGGGCACAAATCTTTATTTTTTTCATGATTCCTCCATTGCCCGAATGTTTTTGGATATGATTTGCAAACAGATTGACATAACAGCATATAATACTTTTATTATGGGAACAACAAACGATTGGATCACCAAATTTATATTACCATTCAAATTTTAAGAATTCTGATCGATACGATCCTTTGAAATTTATTAGAATTACACCATTCTTAATATTTGGAACGCTCAATTTAGGTAGGAGGGAAGGAAGATGGCTTACAACGAATCATCGGCACAACGCATTCGCAACCAGATGCAGAAAAATCCGGGTTTTGTGGAAAAGAAAATGTTTGGCGGGATCTGTTTTTTACTGAATGGCAATATGGCTTGTGGTATTCGAAACGACGACATTATCGTCCGGGTTGGCAAAGAAGCCTATGAAGACTGCCTGGCCTTGCCCCATACCAGGCAATTCGACATAACCGGCAGGCCCATGACAGGTTGGGTGATGGTATCCTCTGAGGGTTATCAATCGGATGCTGAACTTAAATCTTGGCTACAAAGGGGGATTGATTTCGCCAAAACACTTCCACCCAAATAAAAGCTATCCATTAAATCTTTTGGCTAATCCGCTTTTAGCGGATAAATCTCATGCTTTGGTCGTTCGGCATCATTCCTCAATAATGCAGTATTCCGGCCGCCTTTGACCATGTCCTCGACTCCGAGCATGTAGAGGAGAACCATAATCCAATTTTTGAGATAGCTTCCATAAGCCCTGTTAGAACGTTATTTATTTTGGCCATAAGGGCAAAGGGATACGCATTTTGAGCAAATGTGGAAGGTGTGCTCGTCAAATGAGGTTATGCTCATATACCGGGCCGCCGCCGTTTTCTTGAATGCCCTGAGATATAGAAACTTGATTTTTGACATGGCTGGCGTTTGGGCCGTGTAGCTCAAACAACGCATAATTTTTACCTGCTTTTTCTCCGGCATAATGGCATTTACAGGACAGGCATCTGAACATATTTGACAGTTGGACGGGCAGCCGGATTCATTGGATTCTGGAAAACGTGTCACAGGTAGAGATGCTGTCGTGAGAAGGCCTCCTAACATCAATTTCGAACCGTACTGAGAATTTATCAGCAAACCATTTTTGCCGATTACGCCGATCCCGGTTGTTTCAGCCATTCGAATCTGGTTCAAAAAACCGACCACCGTTCCTTTTTCGTTAACCCCAAGAGGCATACAGCCGAATATAGGAATTGCCCGGGCTCCGTTTTCTTCCAGTAAAGCGGAAAATCGCAGTGCAAGCGTATCGAGTCGGCGATATATTAGGTTCTGGGAACGCCAGGTGATTTCTGTACTGTAAATTGATGAAGCGTAAACACCACCTGGTGTGGGTATTCCAAAACATAACAGGCTTTTAACACCAGGCAGAAAATCTTCAGGCCGATAACCCGGTGGTTCATCCGCCATGTCTGATGCCGGACCGGCACCGAGAACTGAAACGTTTTCACTCTTTGCTATTCGAAGGATTTCATCAGTTATCATATAATTTCCTCTTTGATTATTAAATAGATTCCTGGAGCCTAATAATAAGATGGCAACGAAAAGAACTCTACTGGTGCCGCGATGGGATTTGAAAATTTCGAGGATTAATACGTGCTAGGATATCGGTAAACTTGCTTTAATGGCGGCTTTCAAGGCCTTTCTGTCAACGGGTGGAACGTGCATCCCCTCGCGTTGATTCATCATAATGGCCGTTTCCGGGCACCCGGTGGCACATACGCCGCAGCCGATGCATTGATCCAGATCCAACTGAGGAAGATCGTTGACCCCCATTTGAAGCGCATCCATGGGACAGCGCTCTATACAGGTTTCACAGGCCGTGCAATGGGCCGCATCCCAAACCGGCATAAATCCGGAGTTTAAGTTAAGGCCCGGTTTCTGGTAGGCTTTAGCGTTTTTTAATATCACACAATGGCAAGCGCAGCAGTTACACAGAAAATCGATTTCCTGACGGTTGTTGGTGCAATGGACCAAACCGGCGTCTGCGGCTTGATCAAGGATTCGCATAGCTTCTTGCTTTTGAATTTGTCGACCCATGCCCTTTTCAATCACAAAGGCGGCGCCACTTCCGAATTGCAGGCACACCTCATCAGGGACTCCGCAATGGCCCTCTTCATCGATTAGTTTGGCCTGATGTCGGCAATAGCAGGTGCTCACCGCCAGCGGTTCGTTTGCTTCGATATAGGATTTTACCTGATCATAGGTATGAATGAGGTTCTTGGCTTCAATGGTTTTATCAACGGGAATAACCCGCATGGCCGGAAATATACCGTCGATGCGCTTTTTGGACTTATCCACCGCTGTTTTATAATCCTGGATCAGACGGGCCAGTTTTTTATCGTGATCGGTAACCGAACCCCTCATGAACTGATATTCAAATATTCCGGGAACAAAAGGTGGGACGGAATACAAAGGAGAGCCGCCTTTGTTAATGGAAAAACAGAGTCCTTTTTGGGACATGTCCGCAAGCATACCGGCAAGCAGATCTGGGTCACCAGTAGAAGTCGTCGCAATGCTGTCTACAGAATGGAAACCTTTGGGGATGTTGTTAATCAGTCGGGCTTCCTCAATAGAAAAGAGCTCTTGGGCAAGTGCATAGAACTCGGGGATATCCATGCCCGGATACATGCCGCCTTTTTTAGCCATGGTCTCACATAACTTTTTGTATACGTCTGATTTCATGGTCTCTCCCTTAAACTAGGTGTGTTGGGGTTCCGAAAGTATCCTAAAATTATCATTCTGGACGCAGGTTTTAAGGAGATCGGTTGTATTTAAAGTGCTTTGGTTGCGGGGATATGATTTGAACATCACCGACATTTTGCTGATTTCATCCAGTTCCCGCATATAGTCCCGGAGTTGGCGAAAATCGGTTTTATCGTCCGAAGGCGTTCCAAATACCGGATATTTTTCGTCCATCCAATTGGATGCCACATGTCCGGCCACAATACCGGCACATCTGCAGCGATTGGATTTTTCGAAAAAACCACAGTTGGTAGCTAGAAAATCCACAATTAAATGCCGGGCGCGGGAAAGGCGTTTCCTGAAAGCAGCCGGTGAAATATCGAGAATGTAAGCACCCTCAATACTGGTAACTTCCACAATAGCTCCTAGAATAAAGGCCACCCGTTGATTCCGGTTTAATGCCTGGAGCAGTGCCTGGGTACAGGCCGAAATCATTTCGACTTCCAGAAATGGGGCCGGGGCAGCCAATGGATCTGAAAACCATCCCCGGGCCTCGGCGCGATCGATTATATTCTGAGCTTCAGTCATGTCCATATTGGGGATGCGGAATTTTCTTCTGCGTATGCCGCTGAGATGGTTGGTAGCGATCCGCAGGGCCCACGATCGGAAGGTGCTTTCAAATCGGAATCCATGTAAGTGGGTTATGATCTTTATCAGAATTTCCTGGGTTGCATCTTCCGCATCCTGGGGATGAAATAACATTCGCAACGCCAAGCGATAGACAGGCGGTTGTATCTGTTTGACAACCGTTTCAAGGGCTTGGCGCGAACCCGCGACGGCTTTTTTGACGAGGTTTTCTGTTTCGGTCTTTTTCATAATTATAAAAATAAAATCGTTTGGCGAAGTGTTCTAATCGATTTATAGACTTCTAATATGATTAGAGACTCTAAAGGACCAAATGTGACGTGATTTTATTTTTTTATTTGCCTTTGAATACAGGCTTACGTTTTTCAATGGCGGCGGTTACAGCCTCGATGCCATCATCACAGATAAGCTGGGCGGCATTTTTTTGGGCCACGTATTTAAGACCGGCGGTCGTCCCATGATCGCTGGTGAAGCGTAAGGTGTCTTTAACGCCTTGAACGGCCAGGGGGGAATTGTCAGCTATTTCTTGAGCCAGCTCTTGAGCCTTTTGAAATAAAGCCTCCTGGTCTTCGAGGAGATGGGTCACAAAACCGATGCGGTAGGCTTCTTCACCTGAAAAGTTTCTGCCGGTCAAGCAGAGCTCACGGGCCCAAGGCTCGCCAACGATTCGGGGTAAACGTTGCAGCGTGCCCAGGTCGGCAACCAGGGCCAATTTAGTTTCACGCACCGAGAACACCGCATCTCTGCTGGCAATACGGATGTCGCAGGCACAAGCGATATCCACGCCGCCTCCGATACAATAACTGTGGGCGGCCAGAATCACTGGTTTATTGCAAAGCTCGAGGATATTGGTGCTGGTTTGGCCGTAAAGTATGGTTCGTCGTAGCCGTTCGCGGTAATCGGCTGACTTTTTTTCGATCAGAGCAGCCAGGTCACCCAGTTCCACACCGGCGCAAAAGCACTTGCCTTCACCTTTAAGAATGATGGCGCGAATATCGGGATCCTGGTCCATTTGATGGAATGCCGCCACCATCTGTTCCAGCATCTGAATGTTAAGGGCATTACGTTTCTCCGGTCTATTCAGCGTGACCCAGGCGATGTGGTCTTGTTTTTCAAGCTTGATTAAGCTTTTTTCGTTCATGACATGTCCTCCATAAATAGGTCTAAAATAGAATGAAAATTTTAATTGGGTATAATCAATGCGTAATGGAAATACAAGCTTGGGTATTTATATCATTCCAGAAGTCGTGACACAAAGCCTACTCTTCGAGTCTCCCTCTAGGCCAGAGTCGATAAGTTTTATTTATGGCCCTTTGCCTGGAAAGATTCAAAGAAATCTTGGTGACAGAGCTGTGAATCGCAAGAAAAGCAGGAGGGTCTGATTCCAGATAAGTCAGAATCACACGATTTCTTTATTTTGACTGCAATCATAAGCCACCGAAATGGTCAGTGGGCGTTGACAAGGGTTCATAGATTTCTTAGCATTCGTCTATGAATAATGAATTAGATATAGCTCGAATTATTGTTGTTGATCGGGAGCGGTTTGTGGTGGCCCACGGTAACAAGGAGATTCCGGCGGAGATGACCGGCAAATTGATGTTCAGTGTGGAAAGCCCCCTGGACTACCCTGCGGTGGGAGATTGGGTCCGGGTTCAATTTGTAAATCAAAATTCCCAGGCCATGATTCATGCGGTAAATGACCGCAAAACCATTTTAAAACGCAAAACCGCCGGCAAGAAAATATCGCACCAGCTCATCGCCGCCAATATCGATACCGCCTTCATTGTCCAGTCTTTGGATCACAATTACAATTTACGCCGTTTGGAACGCTATATGGTCATGATTTATGATGCCGGTATTCACCCGGTTGTCTTGCTGAGTAAAAGTGATTTGCTGGCGACCGGTGCCATCCAGGAAAAAGTGGTGGCCATAAAGAACCTCTATGCGGATATCGAGGTTAGAGCCATTAGCAACAAGACCGGTGATGGAATTGAGGATCTAAGGCAGATGCTCATGCCGCAGAAGGTTTATTGTTTGCTGGGGTCCTCTGGTGTGGGTAAAACATCTTTACTAAACCAGCTTGTGGAAGAAGACAAATTTAACACGCGTCAGGTTCGAGCAAAGGACAGTAAAGGTCGTCATGCCACAACCCGCCGACAACTGATCACCTTACCCAGTCAGGCCATGATCATTGACACACCGGGGATGCGCGAATTGGGTAATATCGCCGTAGAAACCGGATTGCAAAGTGCTTTTCAAGACATTGAAGAACTGTCGGTTGATTGCCGCTATCAAGATTGCTCCCATACCCAGGAAAGTGATTGTGCTGTTCTGGCAGCAGTCGCTGCAGGATCCCTTTCCAATAAGCGGTATCAGAACTATATTAAGATGAAAAAAGAATCGATATTCCATGAAATGTCCTATCTGGAGAAAAAGAAAAAGGATAAGCAGTTCGGGAAGATGGTCAAATCGGTCATGAAGGTCAAAAAGAATAAATTCTAGGGACTCGTTCTAAATTGTGTTTTGAATCAATATCTTTGTTGGCCTCGCGTTTCAACTCCTCAAAATACTACGAGTATTCCTGCGGATTGAAACCTTCGGCCGCCTTGATCTTGAACCAAAATCCTAATTTAGAAAGAGCCCCTATTATCGTGTCATATAAATAAGATACAAAATTCTAGTACCGTAAACATCTCGAACAATGCTCTTATACTGATCCGCAGATCGCGAAAACCCGGAATTTGGATCGCGTTGAAAGTCGAAAAAGAAATGCAGGTTCGTTATGGGACACGAGACGAGCTCAATTTGTCGGATACAGGTGAGTAAAATGAATAATCTGCAAAGCCGTTTGAACATAAAGCAAGGGTTCCTATTAACGGTACTGGTCCTGATGATGTTGGTATTACCTGCTCTGTGGTCCTATGCCGGTGAAGCCGATGTCATGGACGTAAAAGTTACCCGCGAGGGGCAGGGTAGTTATCGATTTGATGTCAGCGTGCAGCATGCCGACACCGGCTGGAAACACTATGCCGACAAGTGGGAGGTGCTGACATTGGATGGCGATATCCTGGGTGTAAGGACATTGATGCACCCGCATGTCAACGAGCAGCCCTTCACACGCAGTTTATCCGGGGTGAAAGTTCCGGCAACCATACGGCAGGTAATCTTTCGCGCGCATGATTCAATACATGGCTATGGCGGCAAGGAAATACAAGTCAACCTGCCAGGGGATTAGGGGGCAATCTTAACCCGAATATTTTATGAAATTTGCAGGTTAAGGAGAATACCCATGTCACAACAACGAAAGATAGATCGCATTGTCAAGAGCCAGCCCACCGTAGAAGGCGCCGGGGTCCACCTCAACCGGGTTTTCGGATTTGGCAACACCAAACTGTTTGACCCTTTTCTGCTGCTGGATGATTTTCGTTCGGACAATCCAGATCTTTATTTAAAAGGATTTCCCTGGCACCCCCATCGGGGCATCGAAACCATCACCTATATGGTGGCCGGAACTGTGGAGCACGGCGATAGTCTGGGAAATTCCGGTGAGATTACAGTCGGCGACGTTCAATGGATGACGGCCGGCAGTGGCATCATCCACCAGGAGATGCCCAAAGGCGATTCTGCCGGCCGCATGGGCGGATTTCAGCTGTGGGCCAACCTGCCGGCGAGTCAAAAAATGACCCAACCACGATACCGAGATGTAAAAAGCGAGCAGATTCCTGAAGTGATCCTCGAAAACGGGACAACGGTCCGCATCATTTGTGGTGAAGCTTACGGCACCCAAGGACCGGTCCAGGAAGTATTCATCGATCCGGCTTATCTGGACATCCATATCCCCCCAGGACAGGTTGTGAGGCACCCCACACCTAAAGGGCATACTGTTTTTGCTTACGTTTTTGAGGGCAAAGGCTTTTTTGCGGAAGCTGCTGAAGCTGAAAGCGATATTGCGGAGGTTGTGGATGACGGCACCCTGGTACTGTTTCAGGATGGGGAGGTCCTGACCGTTCGTACCGGTGCTGAATCGGTTCGCTTTTTACTTATTTCCGGTCGGCCGTTGCGGGAACCGGTAGCCTGGCGAGGGCCGATCGTGATGAATACGCAGGAAGAGTTGCGCATTGCGTTTGAGGAGTATGCGGCAGGCACATTCATAAAATAGATTGATAGAGAACCGTTTTATAGAATAAATCACTATAACTGTTTGATATTGTAATTTATTCTGCAGCAGACATAGCAATCTCTCAATCTGTTTTTGGGAAAGGAGCACATCATGGGGGTTATGGATTTTGAAAACATGAGCCCTGCGGCATTTCGACAGTACCAAAATGATCATGATGAAAAGTCGTATCTGCTTGTGGATGTTCGCCAGCCGGAAGAATATGCAGAGGTGCATATCCCCGGAGCCAAGCTTATGCCCCTGGACAACCTGGAGGCCAATCTAGGCGCATTGCCGGCTGATAAAGATGTTTTCTTCTATTGACATAGCGGTGCCCGGTCGCAGGCGGCGGCCATTATTTCCCTGGATGAAGGGGTTCCGATAAAAAAGGTATATAACTTGACGGGCGGTATCATGGGCTGGGATGGTCAGACGCTACCTGATTTTCCCAAATTGGATGTCTTCAGAAAGGATCAAGCGTTTGCGGAAATGATGATGACGGCCATGAATCTGGAGAAGGCGGCCCAGCGGTTTTATGAAACGATCTTGCAGGGTCACGCCGATAAAGCTTATGCCGATACGATAAAAACCTTATCATTGGCCGAAGAAGCTCATGCCAAAACGATCTACACTTATTGGCAACGAACCCAGGCAGAGGCCCAATCTTTTGAGACGGTGTATGCCGGTCTAGACGGCGAAATCATGGAGGGTGGTGAAAAACTGGCAGATGTGATTGAGCGCTTATCCGTATTACCGCAGCAAACCTGTATGACCCTGATGGAGTTTGCCTTAAGCATTGAAATACAGGCATATGATCTGTATAGAAATCTGGCCAATGAATTGGACGATGCTTCGGCCCAGGCCGCCTTTTTATCCATTTCCCAAATGGAGAAAAAACATATGCAGCTGCTGGGAAGGGTCTTTACGGAATGCTCCAATTAATGCAGGTCAAAAAACCGGACAACATTCAAGCCGTCCAAACGCTTTTTGATGAATATGTGGCCGCTTTAAACATTGATCTGACATTCCAAAACTACGACAATGAGCGCCGCCATATTGCCGATATGTATATGCCGCCGGCCGGTGCCCTTTATCTGGCCGAAAATGACGGCGTGACGGCAGGGTGTGTGGGTTTGCGCAAGCTTGAAGGCCATCGATGCGAGATGAAGCGATTGTACGTACGCCCGGATTTCCGAGGTTTGGGAATTGGCACAGCCTTATGTGACCAAATAATCCAAAAGGGGAGACAAATGGGCTATGGAGAAATGGTGCTGGATACCCTTGCAACCATGCACAGTGCTTTGGCTCTTTATCGATCGCTGGGATTCAAGCAAATCAAACCCTATTATCATAATCCCTTGCCGGATGCGCAGTATCTTGCTTTGAAATTGGATCCAATTGAGAATGAATGACCTGAACCGACCCATCCTGCCCATACCTGCTGTTGGTGATAAAGAAGGCCAGCTGGTTCCCCCTGGTCTACCGCCGATCATAGATAGTCACGTGCACATATTTCCCAGCCCCATCTTTAATGCCCTCTGGGAGTGGTTCGAGCACTTTGCCTGGCCCATTCGTTATAAAGGCAAGACTGCTGCCTTGCTGGAATTTCTTTTCAGCCGGGGTGTCGTCCATGTTGTTGCGCTTCAATATGCCCACAAATCCGGAATGGCCCGGGATCTAAATCAATATATGATCAAAACGTGTCAACAATTTCCCGGCCGTGTTACCGGTATGGCAACCGTATTTCCGGGAGAAAAGGACGCCGCTAGTATCTTGGAAGATGCCTTTGCCGGAGGATTGAAGGGCGTAAAATTGCATGCGCATGTGCAGTGTTTTGATATGAATGGCCCCGAGATGGGACCGATCTACGACACCTGCGTCCAAAACAATAAGCCCTTGGTCATGCACGTAGGCAGAGAGCCCAAAAGCGAACAGTATCTATGCGATCCCTATGTGCTATGCCGGGCCGATAAACTGGAAGCGGTTCTCAAGGCCTATCCGCGATTACGGATCTGCGTTCCCCACTTGGGGATGGATGAATTTGAGCCCTATCGTTGCTTAATCGAGCAATACGATACGCTCTGGCTGGACACCTCGGTGGCCTGTGCCGATTTTCTCCCGCTTAACCGGGAAATCCACTGGAAATCCATGAGACTCGATCGCATCATGTATGGATCGGATTACCCCAATATTCCTTATGCCTGGGATCGGGAGATCAAGCAACTCATGGCGGCTGAACTCTCGGAAGAAAACCGAATCAAACTTTTTAAGGAAAATGCCATGCAGTTTTTCAGTATTGCGGAAGCGGACATAAAACCGAATACACCAGCCACGACAAACGGATCTGCAAGCCAGACGGCCACGGTGATGAATCGGTGAACCTGATTCTGCGAAAAGCATCCCTTACAGATGCAACCGTTATTGCCGATTTTGCCAGACAGACATTTGAAACCGCCTTTGGACCGGATAATACCCCTGAAGACATGCGCGCCTATCTGGATGCATGCTTTTCAACGCCCCGGATACAAGACGAGCTGATAAATCCGGAAGTGATTTATTTATTGGCTCATGCGGATGATCAGTTGGTGGGATATGTTAAGCTCGAAGCCGTGCCGCCGCCGGATTATGATGCCGCCATAAAACCGGTGCAGTTAAGTCGAATTTATGTGGCCTCGCATTTGCTCGGCCAGGGTCTTGGATCACAACTCATGCAACTGACCTTGCAGGAATGTCGTCAGCAAGGCTATGAATCTGTTTGGTTGGGTGTTTGGGATCAAAATTTACGCGCCCAAAGGTTTTATGAGCGCTGTGGTTATAAGAAGATCGGTAAGAAAAGCTTCATATTAGGAAGTGATATACAGGTAGATACCGTCTATTTATTACAACTCAAATTTCGGAAATCAGGTGACGAGAAATGAATAATCCGTCAGCGTTGTTCGAACTCGCCGCAAGGGCTCTTAACGTCAGCATTGGCTAACTGCTTAAATTCATTAGGATCCATTCCGATTGCGTTCACGCATCAAAAGGGTGTTATCAGGTGCTGATGTAAAGATCCCTAAACGGCTCAAACAGCGAAAATCCCCGATGGATTGTTCATTTCACGTCACCTTTGTGCGACAACCGAATTTTGAGTTCGATATTACCCAACGCCCGGATTCACATCCATAGGGGGGTGTCATGTCAAGCAAGAATCTGAACTTTAAAGGCAGCGGCGGGAATCGGTTGTCCGCGCGGCTGGATTTGCCGGCCGACGGCCGGCCTGAGGCTTATGCTTTGTTTGCCCATTGCTTTACCTGCAGCAAAAACCTCAAGTCCGTTAATTACATCAGCCGGGCATTGACCCGTGAACGGGTGGCGGTCTTACGATTTGATTTTACCGGTCTGGGTGAGAGTGAAGGTGATTTTGCCGATACCAATTTTTCTACCAATGTAACCGATCTTGTGGCCGCGGCTGATTTTCTGGCTCAGGCATATGAGGCCCCGAAGATCTTAATTGGTCATTCTCTGGGTGGTGCCGCAGTGCTGAAGGCCGCCAAACATATACCCGCCAGCAAGACGGTTGCCGTGATTGGGGCACCATCGGATCCCGCCCATGTCATGCGGCACTTCGAAAAACAGCGTGAAACGATTGTGCGTGAAGGCGAGGCTGAAATCACCATAGAAGGAAGACCGTTTCGAATTAAAAAACAATTTTTAGATGATCTAGGTGAAGGTCAATTGGAAGAAGCGGTTCGCAATCTTAGAAAAGCATTGTTGATCTTTCATTCCCCCCTGGACAACACCGTTAGTATCGATAATGCTGCCCGTTTGTTTCAATATGCGCGCCATCCCAAAAGTTTCATTTCCCTGGACCAGGCTGATCATCTACTTCTGAATGCCGCCGATGCGCGTTACGTGGGTGCGATGATCGCCTCCTGGGTCCGAAAATACCTTGACCTGGCCCAGGCGAAAAAGCCGGAAAGCGATGCCGCCGATAACCATATCGTGGCTCGCATCGGAAAATCGGGCTTCCGAACCGAAATTATGGCCAACGGTCTGGCCATGGTAGCGGATGAACCTATGTCCGTGGGTGGTACCAATCTAGGACCAACACCCTATGATTATCTCGTGGCCGGGTTGGGCGCTTGTACGGCCATGACCCTGCGCATGTATGCCGATCGTAAAAAATGGCCATTGGAAGAGGTGGTGGTATCCTTGTCCCACCAGAAAGTCCATGCCAAAGACTGCCAGGCATGTGATACAGACCAACCCATGGTGGATTGGATCGAGCGTGAATTGGAGCTTAAGGGTTCGCTTTCAGCCGCTCAGCTGCAACGTTTAATGGAAATAGCCGACCGTTGCCCGGTGCACCGGACACTGGAATCAAAAGTTAAGATCCATACTAATTTAAAACCAAGCTAGACTGAATCCTAATTAGAGGAGCGGAGCAGCATGAAACGAAAAGCCTGTGAAGTAACGGATCCGGTACTTATCGAAAAGATACTGGCCGATGCCAATATCGGCCGCATGGCAACCACCGATGCGGATGGGTATCCATACATTACGCCGGTGAATTTTGTGTATCACAAGGGCAATATCTATTTTCACTGTGCCTTGACCGGCGAAAAGCTGGACAATATTCGTAAAGACAACCGGGTTGGATTCCAGGTGGATATTCCCCTGGCATACATGGATTCCGGTTTCACCAATCAGAGTTCTCCCTGTAAGCTGCATCAGTTTTATCACTGTATTATCATACGCGGTAAAGCCGGGGTGGTGACAGATGATGCGATCAAAACCGATGCCCTGAATGCCCTGGTGGCAAAACATGAACCGGGTGTTCCGCTTGACAAGGTGCACGCTGAAATGCCGATGGCCAAGTCCTGTGCCGTAGTTGAAATAATACCGGAACATTTGTCTGCCAAGAGTGATTTGGCTCAGGGCAAGCCCGAGGAGGTGCGGGCAGCCTTAGCTGATTACTTCCAACAGCGCAACTTGCCCGGTGATCAGGAAACGGTATGGGCAATGGGTTTCGGCACTGAAACAACAGAACATCAGGAGTCTTGATGCGATGAAGACATTCCGTGAATGCAAGCACCAGGTAAGTGAGCAGGCCGTTGCATGCCCCAACTGCGGCGCCCCCTATCCGGCCAAGACAAAGTGGGACGGCTATGGATATGAGTACAAGTCCGACTCGACTTTTATGGGCCTTCCCCTGATTCATATTTCTTTTAAATAATGGAACACATCCTCATCATCGGTGGCGGGGTGGGCGGTGCTCTGGCCCACGATCTGACCCTGCGCGGATTCCAGGTTACCTTAGTGGAAAGAGGTGCCTTGCTGTCAGGCACCTCCGGCCGTCATCATGGGTTGCTCCACAGCGGAGCCCGCTACATACTCCATGATCTGGAAACAGCCCGTGAGTGCTTTGAAGAAAACCAGATTCTCAAGCGAATTGCGCCTCAAGCCTTGGAATGCAATGACGGCTTGTTTGTGGCCCTTAACGATGCCGATATGACCCATTGGGAACGTTTTATAGATTTATGTGAACAAGCCGGCATACCCACGGAAATTTTGAGCGCAGTGCAGGCACTTGCACTGGAGCCGCACCTGACTCCCATGCTTAAGGGTGCTATTCGCGTGCCCGATGCCAGTATGGACGCATGGCGATTGCCCCTGCAGTTTTTTGCTACGGCCCAATTCAACGGAGCTGACATTCGAGAATATTGCGAAGTCCAGGACATACATGTGTCCAATGGCGCCATCGTGGGCGTAGATATTCGCAACCATCGTTTAAACCGTATGGAAAGGCTGGATGCGGATTTGGTTGTCAATGCGGCTGGTCCCTGGGCCGCCGGGGTTGCCGCCATGGTAGATCTTAAGATTCCCTTGCAAGCCGTTCCGGGCGTGATGGTTTCCGTGCCGGCGCGATTAAATCACATGGTGATCAACCGCCTGCACCCGGCAGGCGAGGGCGACATTATCGTTCCCCAGCGCAATTTGAGCATTTTAGGCACCACCGCCTGGACTGCCGATGATCCCGATGCGGTTCAGGTTCCCGCAGCCCATGTATCGCGTCTCTTTGAGCTGTGCCGCAAGCTCATCCCGAAGGTAACCGATTTCGAACCACATGCGATTTGGCACGCCAGCCGTCCTGTCTTGGTGCAGGGGGCCGAGCAAGATCCCATGCGCATGAGTCGCGGTTTTGATTGTGTGGACCATGCAGAGCTAAACGGACTGGAAGGTTTTGTGACCCTGTTGGGTGGCAAAGCCACCACCATGCGTGCCATGGCCGAGCAAACGGCCGATCTAATTTGCCGTAAAACAGGCCGTGGCAGTGAATGTCGAACGCGTGAAGTGATTTTAAAACCGTATCGGTCGTATTATCGTACTGCAGCGAGGTGATGGCGTGAAAACAGGCCGCCAAAATGTTGAAATATCCATTCGACGCTATAAAAAAGGCCAAATAGATCCTCCGGGATTTCAATCCTATTATGTTCCTTTTGGCAGGGATGACACCAAAACCATTCTGGATTGTCTCGAAGAAATTCGTATCAATCAGGATCCAACGTTGATATTCCGCCATTCATGCCACCACAGTTCCTGCGGGACCTGTGCGTGCATGATCAATGGCAAACCAGGATTGGCCTGTACCACCCGGTTGCACCAATTGCCCATGGATCAGCTTATCACCCTGGAACCGTTAAAGGGGTTTGAGTGCATTGCGGACCTGGCTGTCAATATGGAGAGTTTTTTTGAAAACATCGATCCGCTTTGGTCCTACCTAAAATCTGATACCCCTGATGACCAGCGGGTTCCATCGGATGAAATCGAGGCATGGCATCAGCTGGAGGATTGCATCGAATGCGGTTGCTGTGTATCAGCCTGCCCGGAAATGCGGACAACGTCTCGCTTTATGGGGCCGGCCGTCTTAGCCGCCATCAATAGGCAAGCAAGTAAATCGCCCCAGGAAAAAAAGAGGCTGCTGACTCGGGCCGGGAGTGATCATGGTGTCGCGCCTTGCAAGCGGGTTCTGGCATGCAGCCGGGTCTGCCCCACCCGCGTTTATCCATCACGCCATATTGAAGATTTGCGCCGAGCCCTAAAAGATCGTAATTAAGATCACACCTGACAAAACGGAAATGCATCCCAATATCGTCATACCTGTAATTCGTTCGGCATCCTTTAGAAAAATGGTACTCAAGGCCAGCACCACGAGGGGATGAAGTGCATTCAAAGGGGCCACCAATACCACAGGGCCATATGAGAGTGCATAAAAAATGCACAGCCAGCCAAATGCCAGTGACAACCCTCCCACCACAAACAAAGGAAGATCGCCTGGTTGAATGGAAAACTCCCTACGAAGTTTGGGTGAACAAGCCATCATCGTGAGATAGATGCCCAAAGCACTTGAAAACCCCAAGGCAACCCCCAGCGCTGGAAAGTTCCATATTTGAAGCCCTATTTTTCGGAAAGTGATGGCAACTGCTCCGGCGACGGCTCCCAGGAAAAGCAAGGCAATATCCTTGCTAGGCAGGTATTGGGCGGTCCTGATACCGGTCTTATTTTGTTCGAACAGAATAACCCCGACAACGATTAGAATAATCCCGAATGCCAGTGCCGTAGTTAAGTTTTCATTTAGAAAAATAACCGCGACCACAGCCGCAAAAGCGGGAATAGTGGCCATAATGGATGAGGCAATCGAGACCCCCACACGTTCGATACCTACAAAAAAAACCAAGCGAAGCAGGCCCGGCGCAAAAAAACCGGCGACAATGAAGTACAGGCAGGCATTTAAATTCATGCCGATTTTCGTATGGGGATAACCGAACAAAGTGATGATCCAGAAAAAGATTGTGCCCACCGCTGTCAACATGACGGCGGCTGAAAATGTCGAGGCTCGATTGAGGCTCTTTTTGATCACGATTGTATTCAGTCCGATAAAAAGGGCGGACAGTAGTGCAAAGAATGTGGCCATATTGCTAACTTTCCAGTATACGCGCCCAGAGGAGCTGCGCTTTACTTCGGTAAGACAGGTGTATCGTTTATACCAAAGGCCAAAAGTGGCCGTGGGTATAACACAGGAAATCACATCCGCCAACTCGATTATGATATGAATATTTGTTATCAAGAGCCTATGTGGCGGGTGCTGTCCAGCGACTTGGCTTAATGTATGGTTGTCCCAAGTTCTAGCTGTCATTTGGGTTGATTGACAAGGTATGGTGATCATGTTAACTCAAAAAACTCCAGATTTCGGTATTTTATCAGTCAACACAGGATATGATTCAATGTCAACATCTGCAAAAACAAAGGAGTTTCTATATCTTGAGTTGCCCTTGACCCGGTACCAGGATGCCTGGAAGCTGCAGCAGGATATTGTTGCCGCAAAAATAAATGGCCGGTTGCGTTCGGATGTAATCCTTAGCCTGGAACATCCGCCGGTGTTCACTCTGGGCCGGAGAGGCGGCCGTGACAACCTGTGTGTGGCCGAAGATTTTTTAAGGCGGGAAGGCATTGAGGTCGTCCAGGTGGAACGGGGTGGCGATATTACCTACCACGGACCCGGGCAGTTGGTGATCTATGTGTTGTGGGATATCAAGCGTACCCGGACCAGCGTGACCGACCTGGTATCTGCCCTGGAAGAAATAATGATTCGGACGGCTGCATCGTACGGAGTCGAGGCCCAACGCAATCCATTGAACCGGGGCGTTTGGGTTGGCAATGCTAAACTTGGTAGCATCGGCATCGCCATTCGCAAGGGGATATCATTTCATGGGCTGGCTTTGAATGTCAGGACCAATTTGACCCATTTTTCCTGGATCAATCCTTGTGGCCTCCAAAACGTCGGCATGACCACTTTGGAAAATGAAAGTTTCCAGGCGATTGAACAGTCCTCAGTGCGCAACACGGCCCTAGGGCACATAAAAGCTGTCATGGGAGTCAGGCCAAAGCTTATCGAATCGGATGAACTGATTTCCTTGCTGGACCAAAAGGTAGATTGATCAAGAAATGAGTACTTTTCAAAAAGGTATCCGCAAAAAACCGCCCTGGTTGAAACGGCGATTGCCGGCGGGAAAGGAATATGAAAACGTACGCCGGTTGCTGGATAAAAACTGCCTGCACACCGTCTGCCAAGAGGCCAAATGCCCCAACCTCTGGGAATGTTTTACCGAAGGAACCGCCACGTTTCTAATCATGGGTGATCGTTGCACACGCAACTGCCGGTTTTGTGCCGTGGGCCAGGGACCCTCAGGTCCCCCGGACCAAGAAGAACCAGAACGTATTGCCGAAGCCGTTCAAACATTGAACCTTAGCTATGTGGTGGTAACATCCGTTACCCGGGATGATTTGCCCGACGGGGGTGCCGCTCATTTTGCCGCCACCATCAATTGTATCCGTAACGCCAGGCCCGATACACGTGTGGAAGTTCTCATTCCGGATTTTCAGGGTAGTGAACCAGCTCTGGACCTCATTTTGGAAGCGGCTCCGGACGTACTCAACCACAATCTGGAAACGGTCAAACGGCTTTACCAGCAGGTCAGGCCTCAGGCAATTTATGATCGGTCATTGAACCTCATGAGGTATGTTTATCATCATAGTGCCATACCGGTGAAGTCCGGCCTGATGCTGGGTCTGGGGGAAACTAAAGACGAGGTCCAGGATGCCTTGCAGGATTTGCTCGATAACGGCTGCAGATTATTGACACTGGGCCAATACTTGCAGCCCTCTAAGATGCATCTGCCGGTTGTAGAATACATCCCGCCGGAAGTGTTTGAATCCCTACGCCGTAAAGCATTGGCAATGGGATTCAAACAAGTTGCCAGCGGGCCCTTTGTGCGCAGCTCGTACCATGCCAAGGAACTAATTGGCGATTAACGCACCCGAATATTTTATGAAATATCCGGGCTGAATACAGGTGTTGAAAAATGCATATTAAAGTCTTCGCAACTGGCGGCACAATCGACAAAATCTATTTTGACGCCATGAGCACCTATCAGGTGGGACCGCCCAATATCGCTGCTGTATTCGAAGAATTGAAGTTGGGATTTAATTATACCGTCGAATCGCTTATGAAAAAGGACAGTCTGGATCTCACTGAAGCGGATCGCACGATAATTTACAAGGCCGTTAAAGCCGATCCGGCCGATAAAGTCCTGATTACCCATGGTACCGATACCATGGTAGCGACGGCCGGGAAATTAGCCGATATCGAGGCCAAAACCATCGTCTTGACCGGGGCACTCAAGCCGGCACTTTTCAAGACGACAGATGCGGTTTTTAACATTGGGTGTGCCGTAAGCGCAGTGCAGACTCTGGCGCCCGGTGTCTATATTGTCATGAACGGATGCGTGTTCCGACATGACCAGGTTCGTAAAAATATTGAAGAAGGGATTTTCGAGGCAATATCATGAGTCAATACTGGAGCCAAATTATACGGGAGCTGGAACCTTATGTTCCGGGCGAACAACCTAAGGACCAGCGTTATATCAAGCTGAATACCAATGAAAACCCCTATCCGCCGTCGCCCAGAGTCATCCAGGCCATCAAGGCGGCCACGGATTCTACCCTGCGGCGTTATCCCGATCCCAACTGTGACGATCTCAAGCAGGCCATTGCCGCCTATCACAATCTTGATCATGAGCAGGTGTTCGTGGGCAACGGCTCCGACGAAGTACTGGCATTGGCCTTTATCAGCTTTTTCAAACAGCAGGAACCGATTCTTTTTCCGGATATCACCTACAGTTTTTATGTCGTCTATTGCCGCTTTTTCGAAATTGAATATGAACGTATACCGCTCACAGATGAATTTGACATTTCCCTGAGCGATTATGAGCGCCCCAACGACGGTATTATCCTTGCGAATCCCAACGCGCCCACGGGCAAGTTGCTTTCCCTGGATAAAATTGAGACGCTACTGGAGCGGAACCGACAGAGCGTTGTGATAGTCGATGAGGCTTATATTGATTTCGGCGGCGAATCGGCCATGGCCCTGATCGGGGATTACGCCAACCTGCTTGTAATCCACACATTATCAAAATCACGATCCCTGGCCGGTATGCGGGTGGGCGCGGCCATGGGGTCTGTGGAATTGATCGAAGGGCTTGAGCGGGCAAAAAATTCCTTCAATTCCTATCCCTTGGATCGACTGGCTTTGGTGGGAGCCGTTGAAGCCCTGAAAGACACGGCCTATTTCCAATCCACATGTGAAAAGGTGATTCGGACGCGGGACTGGACCTCGGCGGAATTGGAAAAGATGAACTTTGAAGTCGTTCCATCCAAAACCAATTTTGTGTTTGCCAAACATCCCCAAATACCGGCGGAGACACTGTTTTACGAGTTAAAGGCCCAAAATATCCTCGTCCGCTATTTTGACAAACCGCGTATCAATGAATTTTTGCGCGTCACCATCGGTACAGACGACGATATGCAGACCTTTGTTCAAACGCTTAAGCAAATTGTAGGCTAGAAAAACTGTGTGAAAGATAGACCCTATGGACGTCTGGTACGTTACCATCATACTCGTGTTGGCGTTGATCCTTTTCATTACCGAAAGGATTCCTGTATCCCTGACTGCCATTGGAATTATGGTCGCACTGGTATTGGGCAAAGTACTAGACCCCCAGACGGCCGTAGCCGGACTGGCACACCCGGCCGTCATAACTGTGGGGTCCATGTTTTTGATCAGCAGAGGATTGGTGCGTACCGGATCGGTTGAATATATTGCCCGGCGAATTGTTAAGCTCGCCAAAGGCAATCCCGGCTTGGCCACCACGGCAGTGATTTTGACGGTGACCGTTGCATCGGCATTTATTAACAATACCCCCGTGGTCATTCTCTTTATTCCTGTGGTCATGACCATGTGCTGTGAGTTCAACCTCAGCCCGTCGCGTTTTCTGATCCCGATTTCTTATGCCTCTATACTGGCAGGCACCTGTACGTTGATCGGAACCTCCACCAATATTATTGTCAGTGATTTAAGCGCCCAATATGGATTGGGACCGCTTTCTTTTTTTGAGCTATCTATTGTTGGCATTCCCATAGCCGTTATCGGCATCCTATTTATTATATTGGCGGCACCGCATTTGATGCCCGCCCTGGCCAATCCGGTATGCCAGATCAAGGATCAGGAAAACAGGCGGTACCTGGCGGAGCTGAAAATACCACGGGGCAGCAATCTGATACATAAAGATCCAAGATCCATGTTTGCGGGCAAATATCCTGAGGTCAGCATACTGGAAGTCATCCGGTATTCGCATATATTTCATCCGGATCGGGATGCGATTCAGGTAGCGGCCGACGACATCTTACTGGCAAAGGGTTCGGCCAGTGATCTCGTGGCGCTGCTGGATCGTGAGAATGTGGTCCTGCCGGCATCTGAAAAAGGCCTGTCTTTTGAGGCCGGCAAGAATGAAGCTTTGGTGGTAGAGCTTATTATCACACCACAATCCGCACTTTTAGGGCAGCGCTTGATTGAATCACGGCTTATGAAGGACCCGGATATTCATGTGATTGCCATCAAGCGCAGCAATCTTCACTTTACCGAAAAGCAGGTTCGGGATGTGCGCCTTAAAAATGGTGATATGATTCTGATTTGGTGTTTTAGTGATCGACTGACGCGTATGCGCGCCAACAGTGATTACCTCATTATTGAGGATGTATACGAGGAAATTGTTCACAAAAAAAGAGCCTGGATGGCCACCGGAATTTTTGTGGGTATGGTCGCCATGGCGGCAACAGGCTTGGCCAGTATTATGACTTGTGCTTTAACGGCCGCTTTTCTTATGATTTTGAGTGGTTGTATTCAGATGCGGGATGCATACCGGGCTTTGCAGGGCGACATTCTGCTTTTGATTGCCGGTACCATTGCACTGGGAACCGCCATGCAGCAAACCGGTGCCAGCCAGCTGTATGCTCAAACTTTTTTGTCATTTTTTTCAGGCATGCCGCCGGGACTTATTTTAGGCGCCCTGATTCTGCTGACCAGTATTGGTACCCAGGTGTTAAGCAATAATGCCACGGCGGTTTTAATGGTTCCAATAGCAATATCAACGGCTGTTGGTATCGGTCTAGATCCCAAACCATTTGTGATGGGGATCTGTTTTGGGGCCAGTGCCTGTTTTGCATCGCCGATTGGCTACCAAACAAACTTACTTGTTTATGGACCCGGGGGCTACAGGTTCAGTGATTTTTTAAAAATGGGCATTCCGTTGAATTTGCTGGTGGTCGTATTGGCTACGGTGCTTATTCCATTAGTCTGGCCCTTTTAGTGAGACCTTTGAAAAACGCCCCCTTTCGCCCAACTTCGGTGTCAGATAAAAATTTTAATCCTCAAAATACAAAAACGTATTCCTGTGGTTAAAATTTTAACCTTCCTTGAACTAGAAGGAAAATGGGCATTTTTCAAAGGCCTCAAGATGAATTCATATGGGATAGCATATTGGATTAACCTGTTCGAATATTTATTAAATTTCTGGACGGACACATAATAGAATTTCTATAAGGTTGCTTCTATCTTTTGTTGAACTAGAAGCAACTTGGCCATTGTTCAAAGGCGTCTAAGTAAATGCCTTCACAAAGACATATTGGATTCGTCAGTTCGATTATTGATCATATTTTAGAAGGGCAGATAATAAGATAGCTTATGAGTACAGCGGTTCAGAACTACTTGGTCGGTGATACCTATCCGCCGGAGAATCATATACTGCGGGATCTGGCTATTGAGATTCAAACAGACAATACCGGCCAAGCCAGCATTCAGGCGCCGGTTACTCCCCATGTTTGCACGCAAAGTGGGGTCTTGTATGCGGGTGTCCTGGCCACTCTGGTGGATGTTGTGGGTGGCATTTTGGCGGTTCAGGCCATATCACCGGATTGGCTGTCCACAGCAAATATGTCTTTGATAACAACCGGGGATATCACATCCGGAAATGTTTCGGGTCAGGGACGGGTTCTGCGTTGCGGACGAACCTCGGTTGTCGTGGAGGTAGATCTTTTCAATGAGATTGAGAACCCGGCAGAAAGCACCATATCCGCCGGGCTGGCTTTAATCACGTATTCACGTTTGCCTGGCAATCAAAGAGAACTACAAATAAAATCTGACGGGAGTCGGAATCAAGCCGTGCATTTTGCGCTTGGGGGCTCGCCGCTGAATCAACCGCTGGCGGATAAAGTGGGAATCCATATCTTAGATCCGGCCGGTGGAAAATTAGGCCTCAACATGACCACCTGCGTTCGCAACAGTCTCAATTCGCTTCAAGGCGGGATCATTGCGTTTCTGGCGGATCTTGCCGGTCAGTTGGCCCTCTCAACAACCCATGGTAGAGATTGGCAGACACGTGATTTGACAATTCATTACATGACACCGGGTATCAAAGGGCCATTTGAAACCACATCCGAGATACTGCGCGCGGACAACCATGGTGCTGTAATGCGGATCAAGGTTCATGATCGCGGAGATAAGGATCGGCTTATGGCTGTGATATTCACTAGTTGCGTTCGAATGAACTTATGACACATGGACAAACCAAAGTCGCTTTTTGAATTGATAAATGATGCTGTTCGCAGCATCCCGGATGGCATGGTGGCGAGTTATGGCCAGATTTCGGCATTTGTGGGACGTTGCTCGCCCTTAATGGTAGGGTACGCCATGGCGGCGCTGCCCTTTGACAGCGATGTGCCCTGGCATAGAGTGGTCAATCACCAGGGGTATATCAGTCCCCGGGGTGATGGAGACGCAGTTCAATTTCAACGCGCTTTGCTGGAAGCAGAGGGGGTTCGCTTTGACGAAAACGGCCGCATTGATATGGCTGCCAATCAATGGCAATTCCCAGCCACAGATCTCGTTTGAATGTTGTACGCAGTTGTTTTAAAAATCTTTAATCGGGTTCAAGGTCAAGGTGGGGCGGGTTATTTACGCGCAGGAAAACATTGAGTTTTTTGAGCATTAAATGTTCTGCCCCAACGCCGAGATTGGGCCAGAGGAAAGGTTTTTAAACCACTGCTAGACGATGTCAGCTAAAGTCATCTGATCCGTTTTATAAAGGCGATGATATTTCAGGACTTTTTTAATGAATGTACGAGTTTGAAGAAAGGGCGGAACACCCTTGTAATGGCGAACATAGCGGCTTCCGGCATTATAGGCGGCCAAAGCAAGCTTGGTGTCGCCTTTAAATCGTTTGAGCAGCTTCTTCATATAGAGGACGCCGCCGTTGATATTATCTTCGGGATCGAACAGATCGCGAACACCCAAAGATCTTGCCGTGCGGGGCATTAGCTGCATCAAACCGCGAGCACCTTTTTTGGAAACCGCCCGGTGGTTATAGCGGGATTCGGCCATGATAATGGCTTTGACCAGCGCCGAATCAACCTGGTGCCGTTCAGCTGCTTTTTCAATAATATCAGTAAAAAGTCGGTCCGGCATGCCCAGGTAAAGCGAGACACCTGAGCCAATTTGAGACAGTCCGATCTGCTGGGCGGTTGACCCGGCAACTTGGGACGGCATCGGCATCATGACCTGGTGTACGAATCGATCCCCAAGATTTAAACGGCCACTTTGCTGGCTGCTGATGGCTTCGGGAACCGAAAGCAGGCTGAAAATAAGCAAGGTAACCAGTATATTTTTTATGCTTTCCATAAATCACACCATTAGCTGAAATTTAGTAACACCCTATATGAATCAGCAAATATGATGCCATTTTAGCCAACAAATATTTTCTACAACCTATCTCAAAATAACGAATTGGTCCTCTGGCAAGGGGCAGGACATATAAAAACCGGAGCATCCATTTAATATATAAGCATTTTGAGCCGCTTAATTTGGCAGCCCTAATAAGTTAACGTATTTTGAGATGGCTTCTAATACTCTATGCCGGTTGTAACTTGATGGTTCTGAGCCTATGTAATTGAGTACCATCGAAATGTGTAATTATTTACCAGGATGAACTAAATTACATAGTTTTTTAACAACCATTTCAATATCTCAGTATTGGTTACATTCAACTGAGGTAATTAGTAATCAGTATTATTCCGGTGTCAAATATTTCTAATGGAATGATTTGTTCACCCCAATCGGCGTCCGGACATTGCACATAAGGCCGTCTTTAATAATGCGTCACACAGCACCGCTAAAAGGAGATATCTATGGAATATCAGTATATTATTGTTGAAGTGGGAGATGATTTCGTGGGTGGGATCACCCTGAATCGGCCGGATCAGATGAACACCTTCAATACCGAAATGGCTCTGGAACTGGACCAGGCTCTCCAAGTCATGGATCAACAGAAGGAAGTGCGCGTAATTATAATAAAAGGAGCGGGCCGGGCTTTCTGCGCTGGTATTGATGTGAGTGAAATCAGTGGCAAAACGACACTGGAATACCGGGAATGGGTCGAGCGCATGGAGAATCCCCTGCTGCGTATCAGCCAAATCGGTAAACCGGTCATTGCCCAAGTTCAGGGTGTGGCCGCCGCCAATGGTGCCGGACTGGTGGCTGCGGCTGATCTGGCGGTGATGGCTCACAATGCCCGTATGGGATTAACCGCCATCAATGTGGGCCTTAACTGCGTGGGGCCGATTGTGCCGGTTTCGAAATCTGTCGGGCGTAAAAAAGCTCTGGAATTATTGCTATATGGGGAGTTGATCAAAGCGGAGCGGGCTGCCGAAATGGGCTTGGTGAATCGGGTGGTTCCCAAGGATGATCTCGAAGCGGAGACGCGCGCCTGGGCCAAAGATCTGGCACGAAGAAGTCCGATAGCCGTGCAGATCGCTAAAAAAGCCTTTTATACAGCTGCCGACTTGGAATATCAAAAATCTTTTGCCTACATGAACGAGGCTTTTGCGAGGTTATGCAGCAGCGATGATGCCAAGGAGGGCGTTAGCGCCTTTATCGAAAAGCGTGTGCCCCAGTGGCAATTACGCTAGAAGTGGTTTTAACACCACTTCTAATCTACATATACCCATTCAGCTGTTTTAAAATAGTAGATACGACGTCCGAATGGTGGCACTTTCGTATACATCAAATCGGTCCTGTCTTGATCGATGTGATATCGGTACTTATTATCCCCCATCCGATAAGCACAATTTGGTATATTTTCTAAATAGTTAGGAACCAGTTGATCTAGATTTTCAGGGTATATGCCAGTATCGGCGTGATAGGAATTTATGGCGTTGACAAGGATGTTTGCGTTTCGCTCACCGATGTAAGTATTGAATTTGAATATGCCTATTATACTTATAAAGCTTATGAAGTAGATCAATGCTTTGATGGCGTATAGTTTGGAAATACGTTTATTGCGAAAAAGAAAAATTATGGCGGATATTCCCGATGCTAAAACAAGGAAAATCAAAATTATGGAACCAAAAATGGGAACACCCATAAAAAAAGCATCGAATAGCAGCAGGCAGCAGGCAATGACAGCAATTAATTTAAACCGAAATGATTTTTCTTTAGGGTCGAGCATTGCCATAAACTAGTACCTGGATATGACGGATGTGGTTGAACAATTCATTTATTGGGACGTTTCAGGTGGTGCGGCGTAAAATTCAGGATAAAGGACCTCAGCACATTTCGGGCATATACCATGACTGAATTCTGTATCGGAATGTTCTGAAATGTATGCTTCCATTGAGGACCAGATGCCGTCTTCATCCCTGATTTTACGGCAGTTCGCACAAACGGGTAGAAAAGAACCCAGTGTATTGATCAGGGTTTTTTCTATCAGGCGAATCCGCCGGCTGAGCATTTGAAGCAATTCAACGGCCATATCCGGATACTGTTTTAATTCCTGCCGTAGATCCATATGATTAATGGTAAGGACGCTAGTTGCTTCTCTAGCCACCACACTAGCGGATCTGACTTCATCGTCAATCAGCGCCATCTCACCAAAATAACTTAGAGGTCCGAATGAATCGATAGATGCTTCTTTTTTACTGTTCAGATTCTTTATGACTTCAACGCTTCCGGAAATAATGACAAAAAGACGCCTATCCTGAGCCCCCTCTTTTATAATAATATCCCCGTCATTATAACTAACCACAAGGGCGGATTCAGAGATTCTGGCCAAATCCTCTGCCTTCATTTCTGAAAATAGCGGCACTTTACTTAGCAGTTTGCTGTGATCCATCGCTCCTCTTCCTTTCCTATATTCAAGAATGAAGGGACGTTTAGAGAATTTGCCTAAACCTTTTCAACCTACCGTCTTATTAGCTAATTTTTAAAAGGGCGAATAAAATTTATGTCAGCGATTTGAATCAAAACTTTCTTGTTGGAAAGATTCTTGACCTGCAGATACACATAACAAGGCAAAAGCTAATGCGCAATTTATAATTTGTTGGGAGGTTGCTCGTCTTCGATTCAGTTGCCACGGCGAGCCAGCGCCAGACCTAGCCCGGCGACCACCATCAATCCGCCGGCAGTTCGAAAGACGGATTGAGCGGCACGCCGGCTACGCAGCAATATTCTTACGTTTCCGGCGACCAAGGCCCAAACAGAGGTCACCGTAAAGGTGATCACCAAAAATACGGGAACTATTACAGTTAATTGGTGTCCAAGCGGGCGGGTGGCATCCACGAATTGCGGCAGAAAGGCGGCAATGAATATCAGGCTCTTGGGATTGAATATGGTGATAACCAGCCCTTGAATAAATAGATTGGTCGTTGAGATCGGGGCGGTGTCAAACTTCAGCGGTTCACTGGCGCTTCGCCATTGCTTAATCCCTAAATAAACAAGGTAGACAGCGCCAGTCCAGCGCAGCCACTCAAATGCTGCGGCAACAATATTTAACAATGATGTTAGACCGATAGCGGCAATAATTAGCTGAACGGCAATTCCCATGGTGGCTCCGGCAACCGTGGCCAGGGCACGCTGCCAGCCAAAGGTGATGCTATGGGCGACAGTCAGAAGGACACTCGGTCCGGGCAATGCAATCATAATGGTCGTGGCAACAACGAAAGCAAAAAAGATGTGTAATTCCATGGTATTGACTCCTTTTTTAAGAGGAGTCATAGCTAAGTAAAAATTGTCTGCATTGTAAAAAATTGCAAAAAAAGAAGGGATTCGAAGGAATGCATTAGAAGTGGTTTAAAAGTTCCAGATCGCGCCCAAGGAAAAGGCGGAGACGGAATTCAAGCCACAGATATACATGATTATCGAGGAGTTGAAATGCGAGTCCAACACATGAGATTTATCCGCCTACGTCGGATCAGCAAAAGATATTTTTAAGATGCCTTCTAGCGAAAGTCTGCAGGCTTAACTCCCACAAACTGTCTAAAAGCCTTAACAAAGTGGCTTTGGTCAAAAAAACCGCAATCCACGGCCGTCCGAGCAATGGTATGGCCTGAGCGAATCAAAGTTTTGGCGTGATTGATCCGTTTATTCAACATATAGGCATGGGGGGTTACCTTGTACTGATCATTGAACTTTCGCAGGAGCCCATATTTGGATCTGCCTGAAATTGTTGTTAAATCATCCAGTACAATGGCGTCAGTATAATGAGCGTCAATATATGCTTTGACCTTTTCAAGATCCGGATAGGTTTCTATTCCCTCGTCAGTCTGTTTTGCCTGAAAAGTTTTTAATAGGATTTTTCCGAGAAATAGGATTGCATGGCTTTCAGCTTCTATGGGATCATTTATTTTTGGGAATTTGGAGAAAAAATTTTGTTTTTCAAGCACCAGGTCCTTATTGAGATGCCGGACCCTGGGCTTTAAATGGCTCGGATCCAATTTAAATACATTTTGAAACCACCTCGGTTCCATATGAATGATACTGAAGTTGAAGCGGTCTTTGATATCGGGCTCACATAGGTGAATGGTGTCTGGTGGAAAAAGTACGGCCTCATGGGGCAGCATCCGGAGGCCCAGGGCCTTACAGGTGATGGGGCTGCTGTCACTGTCTACGATACCAATGGTTACCTCTTCGTGGGAATGTCTCTTTACGGCATATTCATCGCCGACTCCCTGTTTGATAAGAACAAAGGTGAGATGCGGATTTCTTATGATATGGGTTCCCATGAATCCCTGTACTTTCCTTAGGCGGGTGCTAGTCTGAGCATTTTTTTGATATTAAGGTTTAATTAGCTAAGTAGTTGTCAAGGATGCTCAAAGATCAAATACACCTTCATTTCAGGTGGTTATGTCTTTGGCTTTGATAATGGCGCCATCTTTTATGACCAGGTCCACCTGTTCCAGGGCGGCCAGATTTTCCAGAGGATTTCCACGCACGGCCACAAAATCGGCTTGTTTTCCTTTCTCCAGGGTGCCCAGTTTGGATCCCATGCCCAGGATATCGGCATTTATCCGGGTTGCCATTTGAAGGACGTCCGAAACAGGGATTCCAGCGGCAGCATAGTGCTTCAGTTCATCCACATACCGGTTGAAATACGCCAGATAGGATCCCCCCATGTCGGAGCCAACCCCAACCTTGGCACCCATGTCATAAAGCCGCTTCAGGTTGGCGAACATGTTTGGGATTTTATCTTTGATGTACCAGGGATCGAATTTCAGGTGTTTCCTCTCTTGTTTGCTTAAATTTAATTCGTAAAGCCCCAGGGACTTTTGCATCCTGTCCGTGACCTGTTTGACCGCTTCCGGCGTAAGAAAGCTGTTGCCCTTGGCCTGCACCAGGTTAAGCAGCTGTTTTTCGATGACTGTATCGTGGAAGACCAGGATGGTCGGCAGCATGGCCATCCCCTTCCGGTTGAATTGATCAACGAGGCCTTTGGGGATGAGCCTGTCGTGGGGCATGTGTTCCATGGTGTCGAACCCCAGGTCTACACCCAATTCCAGCCCGCTCACAAAGGGGGCGTGCAGTGCGGCTTTCAGGCCCTGATTGGCGGCTTTATCGATAATGACCTTGTACCCTTCCACGGTATGGTTTGGCAGGGCCCGGGGATAGTATGAATAGGAGCTATCCTGATGAAGTGTTTTCAGGAGTTGAGCGCCTTTTTCGATCATACGGTCACAGGCATTTGTAACCTCCGCAACGGTTTCGCAACGCTCGGCGTAATTCCCGCCCAGGAGCCACTTGACCAGAGGATTGGTGAAATAAGGGGCATTTTCCGGTGCCCCCAGTATGGGTCCTTTTCTAGCGGCTATAGGTGACAGGGAACTGACCACTTTTGGACCGGGAATTCTGTTTGTGTCTGCTAAGGATTTGAATTTCAATACTTTTTCCGGGAATCCGCCCACATCCCGCACGGTTGTAACCCCGCTCATCACGCATTCTCTGAAATTCAGCGCGATCTGATCATCCATTTCCCTGATTGTATTGAAGTTGGGCTCGAACATAAAGGGGACGGTGATATGAACGTGGTTGTCTATCAATCCCGGCAGCAGGGTTCTGCCTTGTAGATCGATGAGGCGGTAATTTTCGAATCCGCTGAGATCGCCTCTGGGTTCAATGGATTGAATGGTCCCGCCATTTATAAGGACGACCTGGTCCTTGATGAGACGGCTGTCGATGCCATTAAAAATGTGGCCGTTGTAAAGGGCCATTCTGGGGTAGGAGATGGGCTTCCAATCCGGTGAATGTTTTGCACATGCAGTGATGCCACCAATGGATACAGCGCCTATTGCTGTTCCACTGTATTTCAGAAAATTTCTTCTGCTAAGTTTCATCGATTTTTTTCTAGGACGATAAAGGGGGCGAATTTATATATAATAAGTTTAGCGAAATCTTTTTTATTTCAAAACGTTAAAAACAAAGTCTATGTGCTATTTGCTGTGGGATTTTTCTATGGGCTCCATACGCCATGAGCCGGCAGAACGCCAGATAATGACGCTTTTGGTCTTTAATTTGGAAAAGTTCAATATCCAGGAGCTGCCGATCTCGTCATCGAAATATACCTTGACCATATGATCTTTATTTAAATCAAGATTCTCTAATACCGGACCATCGTGTTTCCTATTGAAATATAGTTTTTCGGAATCGTTAATTTTTAAATATAATCTGTCGGTGTATTCACTGGCGGGCTTGGCAAGGTTTTTCCCAAAAAATACTTTGCCCCCGTTATCATTAGCCAAGGATAGGGATGCTGTTGAGAGCATTAATAGAACGATTATTATTCGATTCATCATGGTCCATGCTATCAGGCGAAGCATTTTGTTATACCAGTTTAAGCCTTTTCATATTTCTGAAAGCAATAATTGGACTATCATAGCCTATGGCTTTAAAGGGTGTTTCGTTCAAGAATTCCGATACTTCCCAAGGGCTCATGTCTTTATGTGGAATCATATATTTAGACATACTCACCATATCGTTCATTGAGCCTAAAACGGATTTGCTTTGTGTTTTTGAATAGATGAATTCACTCGTATTTGGTGCGATAAAATTCTTAAAAACAAAATTATTACCTATATCGGACAAATAATCTTTGGTAGAACTTAGCCACTGACTTATAAATCGATTATCGTCCGTCACGCCACAACCATACATCACAATGCTCAGAAGAGACTTGGCTTCAGTTGTAATAATGTATTGAACCCTACCCGCAGAGAATAAATGAGCATACCATTCAAGAAATGGCCCTGGATCCTGATCATAATGTTTAAGTGATCCAAATTTTAGCTTTTTGGATAACTTCTGAGTGAATCGGAACAGCAAATCTTTCTCCTTCTGCTAAATGAAAAAAGGCTGGCCCGGGTTCCCGGTCAATGTGAAACGACTGGTTCGAATACTATATAGTAGTGGATTTATTTAATCTTTCAGCAAGCCAAATTTTAATAATCGATTGTCGTGGAATCCCAAGACGCTTGGCTTCTTTATCCAATGACTGAATCATCCAAATAGGAAAATCGACATTAACCCGTTTTTGCTCCTGGTTTGGTCGTCTTGCCTTTGAGAGGTCCAGATGTTCTATGATACTTTTTCCCTCATCAAATTTCTTGTCTAATTCTTTAGCTTTCATAAAGCTCAATCTCCTCATTTCTGGCACGCCGCACTGAGATAATACGTATGTTTTCAATGCGATATGTAATAATCCCGGTCCAGTGTTTTCCGTTTATTTTACCAATTACTAGAAATCTTTCTTCATCGGTAATTTTCGCAGGAATTTCTAATAAATCAATGTCACTCCAAAGATCTTGGGCATCAACAAAATCAATCCCATGCTTCTTTTTATTTCTTTTCGATTTATTCGGGTCAAATTCAAACTTCATGGTATATTTAATATACCTATTTGGTATAATTTGTCAATCTGAATAAAAAGTATTGTTTGATTTTAACGGGCGAACTGAGAAGCGCACGTGGTTTTTAGGGACGTATATTAACATTGTTTGATTTGTCCAGTTCTCTATCTTTTTGATCAAATCGACTCATTATTCCAATAATGCCATTGATCCCGAATATGAACCAAAAGCCGATGAGAATTTTTATTGTCGGGGCCGCAATATATCTCCAGTGTTGTTGCACTTGACGCAGATGTTTTGGGACCGTGGAGATCTCCACTTTATAAGCAACAGCATTAACTAATATTTGAAAAAAATGTGGAATAGCGTTTGCCAGAATAAAAAAACCTAATAATCGTAATGCGATTTTCATCGTTTTGTCTGTGGCATTAAGATCAATATAGGAGTCGTCATCATTTCTGCAGTCTGCAAAATAAACAGAAAATTTCGAGGCTTTAATATATAGAAGAATGCCAATAATTAATTGCACTAACGGACTTACGAAAAAACTCCATTGATCCATTCTTTGTGCCGTTAAACTTTCAAGGAAGTGTGGCAATAAAGAAAGCCCTGTTAGGGCAAAAAAGATACCCATTATTCTTAAACAAATAAAAACAGCATCTTTCTTTTTCATATGGATTCTTTCATATACTTAAAAATCTAACGCCGGCATCAATTGCGGGCCGGCCTGTTAACTGAATGCACTTGATGGGCTCGCTTTTTTATTGGTCGCTGAAATTTTACTGTTAAGTTAATGGTAATCTGAGATTAAAATGGTCAAATTGGTAAAATTTTGACTCATTGTTTACGTCCAAATTGATTTGATCATGGTTGATATCGTTGATGGTTTCATGCAAAAAAGAGATGTCGTCTTTTGGAGCAAAACACTCGTTATGACCAGGACACAAAGCTTTAATTTTAGGAATAAAGCTATTTAAATACGCACAGGACTCCACGAATTTCCCGTAACTCGATCCCGGAAGATGTAAAAAAATGGTACCTCTGTAGTATGTATCACCTGTAAATAGTAAGCCATGTTTTTTGTCCTCAATGCATACGCTCCCAGGACTGTGGCCAGGAGTATGATGAATAATCAGAACCCGATCTCCGATATCAAGTTGATCTAGATGCTTTAGTTTCTTGGTGATTTTCGATGGTTTAATTTTGTAATCGTTGGGCTTAAAACCCAAAGGAAGATTTTGATAAGATCCTGGTTGCATGAAAGCCCTACAAAACTGATTACTATGACCTTTGTTCAAATTTTCAATTTCAAAGTTATCATCAAAGCATGCAATGTTTTGAAACCGAAAATTGTCTCCTGTATGGTCAAAATGTGTATGTGTATTTATAACAATTACCGGTAGATTTGTAAGGTTTTCAACTTCAATTTGAATATTCGACACGCCCATACCAGAGTCTATCAATGCGGCTTGATTGTTACCCAATAAAAGATAACTGAAGACTTCTTCGTCATGGTGCGGTTCCAAAATAGCGAAAGTAGATTCGTTTATTTGAAAAATCTCGAACCAGTTGTTTATAGGAGTCAAATTATTAAATTTCCGGTTGCCAGATCTTGGCAAGCCATCAGGCCATTTTTGGATTGCCACTTAACCCTCCAAAAATACATAGAATTATCAATCTGTTTAAAACTTGTTAAATGGTTTCATTACTTGTTGGCTGTAAGAGTGAACTGATCCACAACCCAAAGCCAGCTACCATCAGGTTGACGTCTTGCGATTTCAGCAGTGATATCGCCATTACCTGTTTTGGACGATGTAAGTGCTAATTCTCCACTGCACAGTGCCTCAGCTTGAGCACTTGGTTCAAATTGCGGATGATTCGCTAGAAGTCTTTCAAAGAATTCTTGAATTCGTTTTCTACCCCTTGCGATTTCTTTTTCCCCATCAGCTATAATAGCATCTGCCTCGTATAGTGCTACTAATCCCTCCACATCACCTTGATTTGCACGCTTTACAAAATACTTTTCAAGATCATTCGGATTTTTAGCTGATTTATGCATTTTTATTCTCCGGTGATTAAATAGACCCAACGGTCAGGCTGAGCAGCGGGCGGAGAGCTAAGCGCGATCAACCAAATAATTAGGAGAAACCCGCCTACTTTTCCTAGTCTGTTCAATCGACTGGTTGTACGAATTAGCCTTCAACTATCTTCAACTCAGCATCAAATATAGGTCCCTTAATACCTTCTGAACGTATGGGGTGCCCCTACGACCCTGATCAGGGAAAGTAAAGTCTCCAAATTTTCGCATGTTTAGGGAGCTTATTATATCTTATCAAAAAGTTGTCTCCGTCTGACCTAAGTTTCCTCGTGTCCCTGTATTACGTTGAGCTGTGCGGCGTCAGCACGCCGTCGGCACGTTCACGGGGGGATAGCTGGTTAGTATTCAATTCAGAACACCGATGCAGGAGGCTTTTCCCCAACGCCTTGAATCTCAGCCTATTTAATATGAGGTCTATATTCATTTATAAGATCCAATCTTTCATCCACTCTTTTGGCTATAATATTTACAAGATTGTTAAAGCATAGTTGATATTTATCTTTTTGAAATGGATCTGTTGAATCCAATGAAGTTGATGGCAATTTTTTAAAATTTGGTTTGTTATCGAGGGCTGACATAAGAGAAATATCACCAAAAACTATCCGATTGTTAATCCATGTGTGTATACCTGAGTCGAATGCAATTTGATTCGAAAAATACTCCATATAAAAATAATTCTTCATTTTTAACCCATCAAAGCCATATTTATCGATTAGATGTGCTTTCAGGAGTTTAGGAAATAGGTCAGTAAATGGACATTGATCGCATGAGTAATTTCCTGTTTTTGTATCTTTATGAAAATGCGCATTTTTAAAATAAGGGCCTCCGGTTACGGAGATAGTAATAAACATATCGCAATTATTATCCTTCATATTTTCAACAAACTTCAGTGTAAACCCATGTTCGGCTATTACTTGAGATAAAGCTTGTTTTAAAATTGAAATATCTATGTTGATTTGTATATCTGGAAATGTAGGATGATGTATATTCCGCTTAACTTCATCAGGAAATTTCATGTAGTAATTTTCAAAAATAAATGTATTGTTTGTGAAATAAGATGCATCAATATTCCTGAGGTAAGGCTTTTTATAAAAAAATTTTCTTACAGGCGTAGAACTTCCCCTCTGATCCACCATTTCAATAGCAACTTTCGGATCCTCTATTATGACACCAACTGTTTTTACGTCGTTGAACATTTTTGGATATTCAGAGGGTCTTACCAAGCCGCTCATGCTGCATCCCAAAATAGTTAAGGATATTAGAAAACTAAATAATATTAAGGATTTCATAATAATTTCTCCGGAAAAAAACTTGATCTAATAATGATGCCCACATATAAAGTCGCTATGTATAACGTTGCGCGTGACTAACCGGGAAAGCCAACGATAACTTCGATAAAGTAAAGTTTGCTAACACTATATGCAAAATAGAAAAAGGCGATGGCTTTCCCGGTTGAGTCAACGCGTTGGTTCGATGGTATTCTCGATTGTCTTTAATACAGATTCATCTGATATTGCATTCGATATTTTCTTCCAAGCAATAAAATGCAAAAGTTTTGTATAAATTTTTGGTTCTGGATGCATACGAACAATGCTACACTGCTGCCAGCCATCCATATCATTCATTCCAATAAGTATCCCAAATTTTCGGCTTCCATACAATATACCTATTTCTTTCCAAAATTTTGAAAGAACATAGGTTGCTGCCTCTGTACCGGCTCCACGCCAACCCATTGCAACCCAAACAGGAAGGCCCGTTGCAGGATTAATCATTTTTTGTAATATCCCAATATCGTGATCATTTGTTCTTGGCTGATATGACTCTTTTGTCGGTTCAAGGACAAACTTTCCATCACGATAAGAAAAAATTGGTCTGCACGTCTCAAAAGAGCGCCTTGACTTCCAACTCCCACCAAGTATGAACATTGGAGCATCCCATCGATCGTAAGCCTGATCTACATAAACAAGTTGTACGTTTTCAGTTTTACCAACTCGACCAAGGACGTTAAGGATATGAGCAACTGACTGAGTTTCACTGGTACTTGTAACCCAAGGTGTAAGTTGCCGTGGTTCGAAATTTTCTTGGGAAGATGCAACAGCATATTTAGGCAGCGGTGATAAAAATTTCCCTTCCTGTTTCATATCTGTTAGACGCAGAGCAAAAACCAAACATGGTGAGTTAGTATCTACTATACCCCTAAAAAGCGAGTGAGCGGGGAAAAAGTCTATTACTTTATAGAAAATGAGTCTCGTTATTAGGACTATAATCGTTGCAAAAATACTTCCAACTGCGCCAATAATAATAAGAGTTCCATTATTTGTGATTAAATCCCACATAGTTGTTTTTTTTCACCGAACGCTGGAGCTGAGACGCGCGCGGTCTTCAGCGCGTCGGATTCTCAAGCGACAGGTGTACGCCCGGCATGGGCGTGATCTTATGGGGTGCCCCTTCGACCCTGCTCAGGGCAAGGGAAGTCCCCTGTATGTGAACCCTGGTACTGTCAAGTGACAGAACCACAGATACTAGCCGAAGGCAAGGGCGCTCCCGTGAGGGCTCGTCTGAAGGAAGCCGGAGTGCAAAGCTATGAGCCGACGAACAGAAATGGCATACAAGGCCCAGTTTCCGGGTGAGTTAGCACAACATAACGAAGCCCAGGGTTCGGGCGATGGGGTAAATGCCACGGTTGTGTAGCAACAGATCACGTCCTTATCCGGGGAGGCCTGCCCGGAAGGCGGTTCAGCTAACCTTGGACAGCGTCCTGCGGCTGATCGGGAAGTACCTACGGGCCGGGGTAGTGATTGACGGACGGATGCAAGCCACCCGCAAGGGTGTACCGCAGGGCGGACCGTTATCACCACTTCTGGCCAACATCCTCTTGGACGACTTGGACAAAGAGCTGGAGTCAAGAGGGCACCGGTTTGTCCGCTACGCTGATGACTTCATCATTTTAGTGAAGAGTCTGCGGGCGGGGGAACGGGTAATGGCAAGCATCTGTCGCTTCCTCTCTAACCATCTCAAGCTCACGATCAATCAAGAGAAGAGTAAGGTGGCCTCGACCAATGAGATTACCTTCCTCGGGTTCATCTTCAAGGGAACCAGCATTCGATGGTTGGACAAGGCTTTTGCCGAGTTCAAACGGCGAATCCGCAAATTGACCGGCCGAAGTTGGGGAGTTTCTATGGCATACCGATTTGAGAGGCTTGCAGAATACTTGCGCGGCTGGATGGGATACTTCGGGATATCGGAATACTATCGTCCGATACCGGGTATCGACCAGTGGCTGCGACGCCGGGTACGGATGTGTTATATCAAGCAATGGCGCTGGTGCCGTACCAAAGTCCGCGAACTCACCAAACTCGGATGCAATTTGCGGCTGGCAATATCCATCGGCCTAAGTCGCAAAGGACCATATCGACTCGCCAAGACGCTGGCAACCCAATCCGGAATGACCAACAAATGGCTTAAGGATCAAGGTCTACTGTCTGTCAAAGAGCTGTGGGTAAACATTCATTACCCGGCTACGGCTCGGTAGCCTCTGGGAACCGCCTAGTGCGGACCCGCTTGTTAGGTGGTGTGGGGGCTGGGGGTTAAAATCCCCCGGCTACCCGATTATATTTTAAATCCGCAAATTGAACTCAATGGGGACAATCAAAATTTAATTTTTCAGACTCTTTATATTTTTTTTGAGCTTCTTCCTGATTTCCAAGTTGTTCTAATGCGATACCCCAAAAGCACCATGCATGTGCATTGTTTGGGTTGATTGTTGTGGCTTCCTGATACTTTTCTGCTGCTTCTATAATTCGCCCTAACCTCTCAAGGACAAGCCCGAGATAAATGGAAAGTTCATCGTCGTTAGGCTTAAGATCCGAAGCCTTTTGAAGCTTTTCTGATGCCTCTTCATTACGTTTAAGTTTCAATAATGACAATCCATAGTTTATCCAAATTTCTGCATCGTCCGGTTTTAAAGCAACTGATTGCTCAAATTTTAAATTTGCTTCATCGTCCTTGCCTAGTTTCGAGAGACAAAGACCCCATAAATTCAATGAATCTGCATCTATTTTGCCTTGTTTTTTAACCTCCTGAAGCTTATTGATGGCTTCATTATATTTACCCATCATTTCTAAGACTACACTCCAATTGTATAATACGGTAAAATTATCATTGCTAAGTTTAGCGGCGTACTCAAACTTTTCAACTGCTTCACTATATTTCCCAAGTTGTGCCAGGGATACTCCTAAACTAATCCATGGATTAGGATATTTGTGATCTTTTTTTATCGACCGTTCGAAAGCATCAGTTGCATTTTGATAATCACCTTTATAGTAAAAGGATTGCCCCCTATAATACCAACTCTGAGCAGCCTGTAACTCATTATACTTCGCATATTCCAAGAATAACTGGGCTGCCTTTTCGTAATCTTTTTCAATCAGGGCCTTTCTACCTCTGTCCAAATCAGATCCTTTTTCAAGAATAGAAAGGTACTCTTTGATAGACATTCCAGATTGTCTTATAATAGCTTCAAGGCGATAGAGATCTGGTGGGTGATGTGGGTTTGAGAATTGCTTGTCCAGTTTTTCTGATATCTCAACAAGTTTCGCGGAAGTTGTACGTTGATCTTTAAATTGATACATCGAAAGAGTTATTGCGGAAATAAGCGAACAGATACCCAAAACCCATAATAACTTGCGTTTTCCAGGATAAAGTGTCCCTGCAATACCAAATGCCACTGTTAAAACAGAAGTTATAATGGTCCAGAGCATTCATCCTCCATAGATTCCTCCAGGTAGACACCATCTGTTTTTGAATTTGTAACCAAGAGTCTTTCTGATGTAGCCATGGCCATGAAGGAATCCTGCGAGGGGCGATCAATAACGGCCGTTTTGAAGTTCATAAATATCTCGTTATAGAAGCCCAACTGTGTGAATAAGTATAAAAATTTCTACATATTACCCTTATAGCGTGTATGTGATTCTACATGTGTTTAGATAGCGAATGAATAGGTGGAAAATCAGGAATGTTTATACTATCTACTGCTTTTAGTTGTTAATAGCATGGAAAGCAATATAAATTATAGCAGACCTTAAGAAATGGTTTCATAACGAAATCTAACATTCATAATCCATATTCATTGAGGGCACGATAATGGCTATTCCAAATATAAAAAACCGTGAAATCCCGCCGACCCATCCCGGTGAAATGATTCGGGAAGATTTTATGCCTGATTTTAATCTGAACGTAACTTCGATGGCAGCAGCCCTTGGTGTATCACGTCAAACGATCAATGAACTATTGAGGGAACGCCGGGCCGTTACGCCTGTCATGGCATTTAGGCTGTCACGCTTATTTGGCAATTCCCCTGAATTCTGGTTGAATGCCCAACATGCTCATGACTTATGGGATTCAAGACAACGCTACGGAAAAGAGCTTGCTAAAATAAAACCTCTTAATGCCGCCTGATTTCTTACCCTTAAAACAATCTAAAACAGGAATGCTGAAGTGTTGGCCTAAGTGAGCCAATGTCAAGGTTGGAATAGGGGTCGTTGTTGACTAAACGAACTTGTTACGAGGTAGTATCTTCTTATGCGTTGGTTGTTTCAGCTTACAGCGCCCCCGCTTTTCCTGGATGCCGGATCAAGTCCGGCATGACAGTTTTGTATTATGGGGCTGTTTAGCCACAATGTATGAGATTATATATCTAAAATAATAGGTTTTTCTAGTAACCAAACCGTCGGAGGGCCTTTGTGTCTTTGGTCCAGTTCTTTTGTACGCGAACAAAAAGCTTCAGATAAACCTTTGTCCCCACCATGCGCTCGATTTCCTTGCGGGCGGCTTCCCCGATCTGTTTAAGCTTGGAACCCTTCTTGCCGATGATGATGCCTTTTTGGGAATCCTGCTCAACGTGGATGGTGGCTTCGATGGAAATCAGCTTGCCATTTTTTTGTTCCTTGAAGGTGTCTATGGTGACGGCCACGGAATAGGGGATTTCCTGGCCGGTGAGCCGGAAGGCTTTTTCGCGGATCATTTCGGCAGCAATAAAACGCTCGGGCATATCCGTCAGCATGGAATCGGGGAATAGAGGCGGGCCGTCGGGGAGCGATGCGGCCATGCCATTAAACAGGTCTTCGACCTGGTCGCCGGTCTTGGCCGAAATGGGGACAATGGCTTTGAAATCATAAGATTGGTGCCATTGTTCGATTTGGGTTAGCAATTCCGGCTTTTCTACCCGATCAATTTTGTTGAGTGCCAACACCACAGGATTATTCTGGTTTTTCAAGGCCTTGAGCAACAATTCCTCTGATGTGGGATCGGGCTTGGATGCATCCACCAGCATCAATATCAGGTCGACATCGCCTAAGGTGGACAGAGCCACTTCCACGATGCGCTGATTGAGCGGCTTTTTGGCCTGGTGTATGCCGGGGGTGTCCAGAAATATAAACTGGGCTTCTGGTTGATGGGCGATTCCCAGGATGCGATCGCGGGTGGTCTGGGGTTTTTTGGAGGTGATGGACAGTTTTTGCCCCAGCATCTTGTTGAGCAGGGTGGACTTGCCCACGTTGGGCGCGCCGATTATGGCCACAAAACCAGATTTGAATTTTTGCTTGGTACTCATGATCTGACAGTTCCTGCATTTAGAAAATATTCAATAGCCTGCCAGACATTCGCCAGGCCGGCCCTGGATTTGGCTGAAAAACCGATCAATTCGTCGGCCGGTATCCCCAGTTTTTTACCTATGATGCTGCGTTGTTTGATCTGCTTGTTTTTGGAAAGCTTATCAATTTTGGTCAGAATGGGGATGCAGGGAATATTGCGCTGGTTGAGCCAGTCGATAAAGTTAAATTCATCGATTTTAGGTGTCCTGCGGATATCCATGATCAAGACCACGCTGGTCAAACTTACCCGCATGGATAAATAGTTTTCGATCATGGGACCCCAGGAGCGCTTGACCTTCTCGGGGACTTTGGCATAGCCGTAGCCCGGCAAATCCACCAGGGAAATGGAATCGTTGACCATAAAGAAGTTGATCAACTGTGTGCGCCCGGGTGTTTTGCTGGTTTTAACCAGGTTCTTGCGGTTCACCAGCACATTCAGCAATGATGATTTGCCCACATTGGAGCGTCCGGCAAAGGCCACTTCCGGAAATTCCGGAGGTGGATACTGGGATGGCTTGACGGCGCTGGTTATGAATTTGGCAGACTTGATGTGCATTTAATTATTAGGCTGTTAGGCTGAAGAATGTTAGACTATTAGGCGCCAACAGCTTAAGGTTTCTAGCCTCCGAGCGAATCTATCAATTCTATTTTGACTCCACGAATTCTCGATGAAACAGGCTGTAGGCTTTTAGACTGTAGGCTGTAGGCGTTATAATGTCAATGGTTTAGAGGTCTTAAGCCACAAATTGAATCCTTTTGAGATCAGGCTGTTAGGCTGAAGACGGTTAGACTATTAGGTGCTCATAGCTTAAAGTGCGCCCGTCCTTCGCAGTAGCCTGCTACGGAGGATGGAAAGTCGGAAAGTTGGAAATCCTACGAAACCGTCTTATTAATATAGGTTTCGAGTCGATTCATGCCTTCTTCGATGTTCGCCATTGAATTAGTATAGGAGAACCTCAAATAGCCTTCACCATGGGGACCGAAATCGATGCCCGGGGCCACGCCCACACAGGCCTTTTTGAGGATATCGAATGCCAGATCATAAGAGTTGTCAGAGAGGTGTTTGGCGTTGGCAAATACGTAAAAGGCACCGGTGGGCTCCACCGTGATGCCAAAGCCCAGTTCCCGCAATCTGCGGATCATGAAGCGGCGGCGCTGATTGTATTTTGCCTTCATCCGCAGCACGTCTTCATGGGCTTCTGTGAGAGCGGCCAGGCCGGCTTTTTGGCTCATGGCATTGGCAGATATGAAGAAATTCTGATGAATTTTCTGCAGGGGCCGGATATAGGCCGGCGGCGCGATCAGGTACCCCAACCGCAGACCGGTCATGGCGAACAGTTTGGAAAAACCGTTGAGTACAAAGGCCCGGTCGGTATACTCCAGAATGGAATGGGCGCTGTCTTCATACACCAGACCATGATAGATCTCGTCGGAGACAATATAGGGTGAAAACTCCGCCAGGGCTGCCATGCGTTTAGCTGACAACAGATTGCCGGTGGGGTTGGACGGTGAGTTGATGAAAATGGCTTTGGTTTTATTGCTGATCTTCTTTTGAATATCTGCTGGGCGGTACTGAAATCCATCTTCCTCAAAAACAGGAATGGGTATATCCACACCCTGAACAAAGCGGATAAAATTGGGATAGCAGGCATAGTGCGGATCGGAAATGATGACTTCATCGCCGGCTTCCAGCAAGGCCGCAAAGACCATGAAGATGGCCGGGGAGCTGCCGGATGTTACCAATACCTGTTCGGGATCGACCGTGACGCCGTACGTATCCTGATAATAGGTGCAGATGGCTTCGCGCAATTCCAGCAGACCCAGACTGTGGGTATAGTGGGTGAAGCCTTCATCCAGGGCCTTGCCGGCCGCTCGTTTGACACAGTCGGGGGTATCAAAATCCGGCTCGCCAACTTCCAGGTGAACGATATCCTGACCCTGGCATTCCAGGTCACAGGCAGCTTCCAGGACGTCCATGACGATGAAGGAGCTGATATCCTTAGCTCGTTTAGCTACCATAATCAACTCACAAGATCAGGCTATTAGGCTGTTTTTTAGCCTTTTAGCTGTTTAGACTGTTAGGCTATTAGGCTGATGAAAAGGATCTGGCTATTTGCTTTTAACGTGCGAATTGTCTTACAGTCTAAATGCCTATCAGGCCATTTTAAGTTATACGACCTTATTTAAAGGGTATTCGATAATACCTTCGGCGCCGGATTTTAGCAGAACCGGGATAAGGTCGCGGACCACACCGATGTCGACCACGGTCTCGACTGAAAACCAGTTGGTATTGTAAAGCGAGGCCACGGTGGGGGCATTCAGGCTCGGCAGCAACTTGATAACACCCTCCAAACGTTCCTCGCTAACATTCATCTTCAGGCCCACCAATTTTTCGCCTAGCAGCGCGCCCTGTAAAAGCAGCGCAATCTGTTCGATCTTATTGCGCTTGGTTTCATCTTTCCAGGCCTCGTGGTTGGCAATCAATTGGGTGTTGGTCTGCATCAATTCGTGGATGATGCGCAGGCCATGGGCCTTGATGGTACTGCCGGTTTCGGTTACTTCCACCACCGCATCCG
>CAYVMI010000005.1:0-154922 GCA_964452555.1 uncultured Desulfobacterales bacterium | reverse complement strand
GTTTTAGAAGCGATTCAACTGTATGAATGGTAGGTTTTCAAGCCGGCACTAGCTCCCCAGTACGACCACAGTACCATCCCGGTAGACCACCAACCCGATACTGTTTTCCTGATCTGAGCATGCAGGCACTAACTCCTCAGTATCAAAGTATTCGATCCAGGACGGCATGATGATCCACCGGGGATTAAGGTCGGACACATAGTGGAATCTGCCAACCTGGCCTTTAGCCTTGCGGACACGTACGTTCTGTCCAAGGATGGACCGTATGAATCTGGCAAGGTTATTGTCTCCATTGAAAGGTAAGGGGAAGACCTGTTTGAACCGGTCTTGGTTTTTAATCTTTGCAAGGACGTAATGGTGCATTGGATAGTTCTTATATGAATTTTCCGGGAAGCACTCTTAAAGTATCTCCCAGATTTATTCGCTGCTATTGGCTACAATCGAACAACCTTTTCTACCTCAAATTCGATACTGACGTTTCCATCGGCATCCTCTACCTGAAACTTTAGCGGCAGAGGCCTGCAGGGTTGATTATGGGTAGGCTTCGTTTAAGTGTTTTTCTGAATCTACTTGCCACCAAGGTTAGTTTCTACCTGATTTTTCAAAACTGATTTTTCCACGCTTAATTCCCCATTTTCTTTATTCATTTTATAACCAAACAACCCACAAACCTGCGGACGATTCTTGATGCTACCGTACTTTAATCATTTATCGCCCTATGGCGGTGATGGCTTCGGCATTTTCAAAGTCTTGATAATTTCTCCCAAGTCTTTTAGTATCTCGCTTAATGGTCATTCTTCAAATGGGTCAGGTATCAGCGATGCGTGAGGTATCCTATGGAAAAAGCCGGCAATTCTGAAAATTCGGCAACCAAGTGGCTTGTTGGCAGAGTTGGCAATCCCCTGGAGTGGAACTATATTGACAAGTCAATCCTCTTTCTTGCTCTTCAAATAGCCGTTTATTTTGCAGTTGTAGTCTATATTCACTTTGCCCTCGCAAATCCAAGTCTTTATCCATCATATGTGAATCGTGCCAAGATAGGACTTTTTCTCCGGATAAATGAATTTTTTGTACTCGTTTACGTAATTTGTTTTATTTTTGCACTATTGGCACGCAAGACTTCACAAAAAAATCACTGGTTTGTTTATACGGGTATATTTTTAATATCGGCACATGATGCTATATTTCTCTGCGGTATCGGGCATGCAACCAATCCTTTGACGTTTCTGGTATTTTTCCTTTTCATATTCAATGGGCTTCTTCTATTTGACACGTATTTCACCATAAGCGCCGTGTCTGCATGGGTGCTTGTCCACGGTTTCCACATCGTGGGGGAACAAGTACAACTGATTTCATACGCTTGGCTTCTCAAGGAAGCTCCCTTTACAAATGGTACAATCGATACTGTGTGGTTGGTGTTGGCAAGTATTGTCGGAATCCTATTGATGGGTGTAATGGGTTCGATTTTTAGTTATGTCCTTACCCGGTGGAGAGAACGTGAAGCACAGGTCGCGGAGCTTTCAGAGTTGCTAAAAAAGATGTTCGGTAGATATCTTTCCACAGAAGTAATGACCTCTCTTATCAAAGACCCTTCTTTGTTGGAACTCGGTGGCGAGCGCCGGGAAGTTACCATCATGATAACGGACCTGCGCGGCTTTACGGCCCTCTCGGAGCGGTTAAAGCCGGAGCAGGTCGTGCAGATGCTGAACGCCTACTTTGAGGTCATGGTTGAGACGGTTTTAAGGTACAAAGGAACAATCAACGAAATTATCGGTGACGCACTTTTAGTGATATTTGGTGCCCCACAAGACATGCCGGATCAGGCTGAAAGGGCCATCGCCTGTTCGATTGAGATGCAAAATGCAATGGCTGCAGTAAATAAGGAAAACAGATTGAACGGTCTTCCGGATCTTGAGATGGGAATAGGTATCAATATGGCTGAGGTCATTGTCGGGAACATCGGATCGAACAAGCGGAGCAAATACACAGTCGTCGGCAGTGGTGTCAATATGGCCAGCCGGATTGAATCATACACAGTCGGCGGACAGATTCTCATTTCGGAATCTGTTCTCAATGCAACCGGCGGCAAGTTGCGGATTGATAGCGAGCAGGAAGTTTATCCAAAAGGTTCCCTAACTCCTCTAAAAGTATATGAAGTCGGTGGAATAGCAGATCAATATAATCTTATTCTGGAGGTCAAGGATACTGAATTAGTTGCCTTGCAAAAACAGATAGTGATCCGGTATTCTCTGTTTGGAGGTAAGCATACCGGAAAAGATAGCCAAAATGGTAAGATTGTCCAACTTTCAAAAAAGAGTGCAGAAATTGTGTTGGAAACACCGGTAGACCAATTGGCTAATTTGAAAATGGGTTTGATTGAGGTTGAGGACGAATTGATGTCCAAAAACTTCTATGGAAAGAAGATTGACCAATCTAAAGAGAATCACAGTATAATACGATTTACATCAATACCTCCAGAAATAAATTCATATTTCCATGCGTATCGGCATCACGCACCTGGAAATCAAACTGAATAAACCATGATCACTGCAATAGCTAATGCCATCACAGCAGTCGTGATCATCACGAATATCTGGAATAAGCTAAGAAAGTCGCATAAACTGAGGATCGTGGAATAGAAAAAAAGGTACCGATATGGCACCGTTATTTAAGAAACTTAAAGGTTTGCTTTCGGGTAAGCCCAAGAACGAAGAGTTTCCCACGACTATAGAATCGGCAGTTGATCAAATATTATCAGAACTATCAGATTTCAACAGGAACAGAATCGCCAATATGAATGAAGATAGATTGCGTTTATTCCATCAAAACTTTCAATTTTTTATTATAAACAGGCTCAGGCTCTATACCAATGCGCCTCTAAAACAATCCTGTTGTGAATCAGGTGGCGTTTCCAAGCTAAGCACGGATCAGGCTTCGTATATCATTCTAAAGGAACTGCAAAATAGGATTAAGCAGCAAGATGGAAAGGAGTTTATGGTATGAACAAGCTGAAATATTTCAGTTTAGTGTTCCTGACAGCAGCCCTGCTCCCATCCCTGATATTTGCATGGGACGGCAAGGCCGTATCTGTTACAAGCGGCGACATAATCAAGGTCCTGAAGGATGGCAAACCGATACCAATCAGACTCGCAGCTATCGATTGCCCAGAGAAATGGCAACCGTATGCAAATGCTGCTAAGAAATTTACAACTAATATGGTAGCCGGCAAGGTTGTGATAGTATGGCCGACTTTCACTTATAAAGACGGAAGACATGTGGCCTTTGTGTTTGTAGATGATAAGAGTCTTAATAAGGAATTATTATCCGCCGGTTTGGCATGGCACTATAAAAAACATTCCCGTGACCCGGAGCTTGCCAAGCTGGAATTTGAGGCAAGATCAAAGAAGATAGGATTATGGGCTGAGCCAAATCCAGTGCCACCTTGGAAGTGGAGAAAGAAACAGCAGCCAAGTAGATATGACAGATAACCACTGTTCCTCAGCATTGGCCTTCTTGGCCGCAAATTGGCTCTTTGGCATTAGATCCGTGCCATATTTCTTGCCGATTTTTTTGGGACCATCTGCATACTATTCCGGAACCCGGCCAATCCCACCCCATTTAGCTCCTAAACTCTTAGATTCTGATATCATGTGTGTTCCTATAACCGACTGTCTCAGGCGTTCCAATTCACAATTGCTAAATTAGCCAAATAACGGTATAAAAACCGCGCGACCTAACCAATCGTTCCAATACAAATAGTGTTTCGGCACAAGCTTTAGCGGATGATTTGTATCACGCTCGTGTCGCCAAGTTGACTCTAATCAAAAGCCACCGACAAGGTCGGTGTTCGTTGACACTGGCGGAAAGGATTAAAATGAAAAAAGCCTTGGAATTGGAATCGTGTGATTTACGCTACATTTGTGATGCTGAAGTTTTTAAATTTGAAAGTACGGCCGACATCGAACCCCTGGATGAGGTCATTGGCCAGGAACGTGCGGTGCAGGCCATTGATTTCGGCTTGAACATGAAGAGCCCCGGCTACAATATTTTCGTGACCGGCATCGAAGGCACCGGCAAATCCACCATTACCACGGACATTATCCGTAAACATGCCCGGGAGCTTCCCACCCCGCAGGACTGGTGCCTGGTGAACAATTTTCAAGACCCCTACCGACCGAAGCCCCTGACAGTGCCTTCCGGCAAGGCCATGGTGCTCAGCCGCCAGATGGAACGCCTGATTCAGACATTGAAAACCAAACTTCCCAAAGCATTTGAGGACGAAAGCTTTCAGGAGAAGATCAGCAGTCTCAAGGAAACTCATCAAAAAGGTGAGAGCCAGCGCCTGCAAGCTTTGGAGCAGGCTGCCCAGAAACAGAATCTGACCATCAACAAAAGCCAGGCCGGATTTCAAACCATCCCTTTGAAAGACGGTGCTCCTCTGACCCAGGAGGCATATCTGGCGCTTTCTCAGGAAGAACAGCAGGAGATGGAGAAGCGTGTTCAGGATTTCCAGGGTGAAATCGAGGCGGTCATGCGGGAAGTTGCGCGCATGCGACAAGAGCGCGGCAAGGCCATGGAAAGCCTGATGGCTGAAACCGCCCTGTCTGTAGTGGCCGAACAAATGAATTATCTCCTGGATGCGTATGATTCCAGTACTGAAATCAAATCCTACCTTGAAGAGGTGCGCGATCATATCGTCCAAAATGTTACCGACTTTTTACCCAGCCAGGAGCAGCCCGAGGCAAACCAACTTGCCATGTTCCAGGCCGCTAAACCTAGCTTTAACAAGTATCGCGTGAATGCACTCGTAGACCGCAAAGGGATGACCGGTGCGCCGGTTGTTTTCGAGCCCAATCCCACCTATCAAAATGTTTTTGGACATATTGAGAAAAAAGCCCACATGGGGGGTATGGTGACCGATTTGACCATGGTAAAGGCCGGTGCCATGCTGCGGGCCGATGGCGGTTTTCTGATCATGGAAATCGAGTCCCTGCTGTTGAATCCCATGGTCTGGGAGTCTCTTAAAAGGACGCTGCGCAATAAAAGTCTGATCATTGAGGATATACTGGTGGGGCAGGGCATTGCGGCCACGTCCCTGCGGCCGGAAGCCATACCCATCGATGTCAAGGTAATTCTGATCGGCGGCTACGAACCCTTTCGGATGCTTCAAAACCATGACCCCAAGTTCAATAAGATATTCAGGGTTCGGGCCGATTTCGACTACGAAGTCGATCGTACAGATCAAAGCATACAACTATATGCTCGGTTTATCGCACGGGTATGCAGGGAAGAAAACCTGTTGAATTTTTCTCCCAAAGGGGTTGCCGCCCTGGTTGAATTCGGCGAAAAAGACACCGCCAACAAGAACAAGCTGTCATTGCGCTTCGGCGCCATTGTGGGGATTATCAAGGAGGCCGATTACTGGGCCAGGAAGGAGGGCACCAAGCTTGTTTCGGAAAGACATGTTATTCAGGCTTTTAATGAGCATCGTTTTCGCTACAATCTGTACGAAGAAAAGATTCACGAATCTTACACGGACAATACCGTTTTAATCGATGTGAGTGGAAAAACCGTGGGCCAGGTAAACGGCCTGGCGGTGCATCAGGTAGGCGATATATCATTTGGGCGGCCTTCCCGGATTACGGCCGAGACCTTTATGGGTAAAAAGGGTGTGGTCAATATTGAGCGTGAGGCCAATATGAGCGGTCGTACCCATGATAAAGGCGTGTTGATTTTGTCAGGCTATTTGGGTCGCGTATTTGCACAACACCAACCCCTGAGCCTGTCCATCAGCCTCACTTTCGAACAAAATTACTCGGGTGTGGATGGCGACAGCGCCTCATCCACGGAGCTGTACGCCGTAATATCCAGCCTGGCAGACTGCCCCATCGATCAGGGCTTGGCGGTTACCGGGTCGATCAATCAGAAAGGCGAGATCCAGGCCATTGGCGGGGTCAACCAGAAAATTGAGGGTTTCTTCGACGTATGCAAGACCAAAGGCCTCACCGGGAGTCAAGGCGTTCTGATACCGGTGGCCAATGTAAAGAATCTCATGCTGAAACGAGAAGTCATCGAAGCTGTGGAAGCGGGTAAATTTCATGTTTATCAGGTAAAAACCGTTGAAGAAGGCATCCAGATTTTAACCGGTAAAAACGTAGGCAAACCGAATGCAAACGGTAATTACCCGGACGGGACCATCTATGGAAATGTGCAAAAAAAGCTGAAGAACTATCTGGAAAGGGAGCAGGAATTGAAGCAGGGCAGGGAAAGCGACTGACGATTAAATGGGGCAAATTAGGAATTGGAATATCGAAATCCGAAACAAATTGAAGAGTACCCTGCAGCAAGACTTTCGGCGAGCTCAAGTCGAGCTGCTGCAGGGAATCTTCACCGTGTGGAATTCTATCATTTTTGGTTCGCTCGCTAACCCCGCAGCAAGACTTCGACGAGCTCAGTCGAGTCGCTACGAGGTATGCGCTCGCTTTCACGGTTCAAATGATCAAAATAAATAACCACAACAGTAGCATATACCGTATTGAGTCCACAGCAGGTGAAACATGATCGTAAAACAAATAAAATTGTCCAAAATGGAAACCTTTTGTTATCTCGTCGGCGATGAAACAACCCAAACGGCCGCACTCATCGACCCGGCTTTTGATACCGGGCGAATTCTGGGTACAGCCGCCGATTTGGGTTATACCGTTACCCATGTGATCAATACTCATTGCCATTCCGACCACACCGCCGGAAACCAAGCCATTATAGGGGCGACCAGGGCAAAACTTTTGATTCATGCGGCCGATGCACCCAAGCTCAATACCATCGTTAACACTGCATTTTCAAAGGTGCTGGGGGGCAAGGGATCACCCCGGCCGGATGTTTTGCTCCAAAATGACGACGAAATTACTATCGGTGAAACAGTGTTGCTCACAATTCATACACCCGGTCACACACCCGGAGGTATCTGTTTGTATGCGCCCGGACACGTGTTTACCGGCGATACCCTATTCGTGGATGCCGTGGGTCGCACCGATATGCCGGGAGGATCGTCCCGGCAATTGCTGCAATCCATTCGGGAGAGACTTTATACATTGCCGGGTGAAACCATTGTCTGGCCGGGGCATGACTACGGTCCGACGCCCAGGTCAAGCATTGACTACGAAAAGCAGCACAACGGGTTTACACGCACTTGAAAAATTATATTGATTATTTTAATACTTTTTTGTAAATAAGCTTACTTCCAGACCACCCAAAAAATGACAAGATCGGACCTTGCTTGCTGCAGTATGATAAAATCCAATGAAGCTTGACGTCTATTAAATTCGCTTTTAAACAGATCAATATCGTAAATTGAATTAAGGGATACCTGTATGATTCATGTTGAAAATTTAACCAAATATTACCGGGACTTCTGTGCTGTGGACAATATTAACCTAGACATTCAGAAAGGGGAGATATTGGGCATGTTAGGACCCAACGGTGCCGGTAAGACAACGTTTCTACGTATGCTGACCGGTTTTTTGAAACCCACCCAGGGAACTATCCGCGTAAAGGATCTCTCGGTAAATTCTGACAGTCTGGGGGTAAAAAGGCTGATGGGTTACTTGCCTGAATCGGCTCCCATATACAAAGACATGCTGGCCTATGATTATCTGCAATATGTGGCCGGCATTCGGGGTATCAACCCGGATGACATACCCTCGCGGATACGATCCTTGTCGGATTTATGCGGGCTTGACAACATGATGCACAAGCCAATTGGTGAATTGTCAAAAGGATATAAGCAACGGGTCGGTCTGGCCCATGCAATGATGGATGATCCCGAAATTCTGGTATTGGATGAACCCACATCCGGCTTGGATCCCAACCAGATCGTTGAAATCCGCGATATAGTCCGCCAAATCGGCAAGGAAAAAACGATCATTTTGTCTACGCATATTCTCAGTGAGGCCGAAGCCACATGTGATCGGGTGGTAATTATCCATAAGGGTAAAATTGCCGCCGATGATCGCACTGAGAACCTGAAGGCCGCCAAAGCCGAGGAAAGACTGATAAAACTATCTGTAATGAATGCAGAGCCCCAGGCCCTACGCGAACTGCTGGGAAGCGTGCAGGGGGTTAAACAGGTGGATGTGGTGGGAGGGCCCGACAACACCCTCACAGCTACCCTTACATGCGATGGGGGGGCAGACCTGCGTGCCACCGTCTATCTGGCCATCAAGGATACAGACTGGCTTCTGATTGAACTGAGTATGGAGAGCCAAACGCTGGAATCAATTTTTAGACAGATTACACTGGAGCGTTAACATGAAACAGCTATACCACATATTTAAAAAAGAACTGTATGCGTATTTTTTGTCACCGATTGCGTACATCGTTATTGCCATCTTTTTAATTGTCACCGGTTGGTTCTTTTTTTCCACCTTTTTTCTATTTAACCAGGCCAGTTTGCGAAATTTTTTCGCACTCATGCCGATTATGTTTTCATTTGTGGTCCCGGCCGTAACCATGCGACTTTTTGCAGAGGAGCTCAACATTGGATCCCATGAACTGCTCCTGACCATGCCGGTGTCCATCCGACAAGTCGTCCTGGGAAAGTATCTGGCTGGCACATTTTTTATGGTGATCACCTTATTGCCGACCCTTTCTTATCCCCTAACGATTTCATTTCTCGGTCAACTGGATTGGGGTCCGGTCGTAGGAGGCTACATGGGTACTTTTTTGCTGGCAGGAGCTTTCAGTGCAGTTGGTCTGTTTGCATCTTCGCTAACAAAAAATCAAATTATCGCATTCATCATCGCCATGGCTATCTGTTTTTGCCTGACCATGCTGGATAAGATGCTCTTTTTTGTACCCGGTGCCCTTTTGGGTTTTTTAGGATATTTGGGTGCCGACTCCCACTTTGCAAATTTTACCAAAGGCATCATCGACACGCGTGACATCCTGTACTTTGCGAGTGTGGCATTTGTGGGGCTTTATGCAACTCATATGTCCATTGAGGATATAAATTAATTTCTTAATAACTCGGAGCACCTTATGAATTTTGTTCGTTTGTCTTCAAAATACACCAAATTCTTGACCTATATCGTCGTCGTGGTTTTGTTAAATATTGCCGGCCTAACCCTTTTTCAAAGATTTGATTTGACCGCCGGTAACCTTTATTCCATCTCGGAGGTCAGTAAACATGTCGTGTCAACTCTGACCGAACCACTGACCATCAATGTTTTTTTCACTAAAAATTTGCCGGCGCCGCATAACAACACCGAACGGTACCTGCACGATTTGCTGTCGGAGTACGCGGGCTCGGCCAACCGTTATTTCAACTATCGTTTTTACAATGTAAGCCCGGACCAGAACGAACTGAGTGATGCCACTGCCGACAACCAGTCTTTGGCAAACAGCTTTGGTATCCGCCCTATCCAAATCCAAGTGGTCGATAAGGACGAAGTCAAGTTTATGAAAGCTTACATGGGCCTGGTGGTCATCCATGGTGATCAGATTGAACGACTTGACACCATAACCTCCACAGATGGTCTGGAATATCGCCTCACAATGGCGATTCGCAAGCTCAACAACAAGGTCAGTGCGCTGCTGGCGTTGCAAGACAGCATTCAGGTCGATCTATACTTATCTTCATCCTTAAAGGATGTCGCCCCGGTCATGAAGCTCGAGGGTTTGAATGAGCTGCCCAAGGAAGTGGAATCGATGGTGAGGCGTATCAACAGCAAAAGTTATGGAAAATTGGAATATGCATACATCGATCCGACCAATGATCCGGCCGTCCAACCGGACCTGGAACGCCACAAATTACTGCAGTTGAACTGGCCGGCCCTTGATAATGGCAGAATCCCTGCGGGGAAGGGTGCCATCGGATTGGTGATGACTTATGGCGATAAGTCGGTTACCTCACCGGTGATGCGGGTAATCAAGATGCCGATTTTCGGAACCCAGTATCAATTGACTGAACTCGACCAATTGGAAGAGACCATTGCAGCCAATTTGGAATCACTCATCGATATTAATCAGAATCTCGGTATCCTTACGGATTACGGCAGCTTACCGATTGTATCACCGCCGCAACAAAATCCGTTTGGGCCCCAGCCGGAATCCGCGCAGAATTTCCGATCCCTGGCAAGCCAGAATTACTCCCTGAAGCCGGTGGCTCTAAAAGAAGAGCCGATTGCGGATAGCTTTAACTGCCTGGTGATACCGGGTCCTAAGGAGGCATTCTCTGAATATGACCTTTTCCAGATCGACCAATTCCTGATGAAAGGCAAAAGTCTGGCGATCTATATGGACAGCTTGCGAGAGGTCCAGCAGAATAATCCCAATTTTCGTATGTCCGGAATGAATCAGAACTTCGTACCCATGAATTCAGGTCTCGAAAGATTGTTATCCCACTATGGCATCGAGGTACATACGTCCATCGTCAACGACGAGGAATGTTTTCGGCAGCGTTTGCCTCGCGAAATGGGCGGTGGCGAACAACCGATATATTTTGCGCCCGTGATAAAAAATGCCAACATCAACAATAGGTTGGACTATCTGCAAAATATTAAAAGCCTGGTGGCATTGAAACTCTCGCCCATCAGTATTGATACCGAGGTTATGAAAGCGCATGATTTGACGGCCACCATGCTGTTTAAATCTTCAAGCCGTTCCTGGGAAATGAAAGAACGCATCAACCTTAATCCAACCTTTATCCGCCCCCCGGGGCCTGACACAGAACGCCAGCAGTTTGATTTAGCCTACATGGTGGAGGGCAATTTTCCCAGCTACTTTGCGGGTAAGCCCATTCCTGAGAAGCCGCAAGATGAAACCACTGCCGAATCTTCTGAAGACAAGGGCGAAACTGAAGATGCCGATAAGGACAAAGGATCGCAAGCCACGGAAAAGATCCAGAGCAGAGGGGATGTCATTGAAAAGGGCAAATCCGGTAAGATTTTTATCGTGGCATCCGCGGATATGATCAAAGACAACTTGCTGAATAAAGAAGGCCGGGGACCGAATGATATTTTCATCATGAATACGTTGGATTATCTCAATGATCAGGGGACCATCGCAAAGATGCGTAGCAAGCAACAGCGATTCACCCCTCTCAGTGATATGGGCGCATTCCCCAAAACGGTCGTTAAAACGATCAATATTATCGGATTGCCGGTGATCGTGGTCCTATTCGGATTTGCGGTTTGGGCCAAGCGTACGGGTCGAAAAAAGAAAATTCAAAGGGAGTTCAAAATATGAAAGTTCGTAAAGAGGCCCTTATTCTGGCCGTCATCATCATCGGATTGTCGCTGTATCTAATCTTTAACAAGCAGGACCGGAATCTATATGAGGTCCCCCGGCTTGAGTCATTGACCGTTGCCGAGATTAGCAAATTGCGTATTGCTTCGTCCGAAAACACAATTGTGATCACCCGAAAGGCAGGCAAGTGGGTCGTCGATGAAGCCGCCTATCCCGGTGACGAAAGCAAAATAAAGCGTGTATCCGAGCTGGTGGCAAATCTCAAACTGGCGACCTTGATATCTGAGTCTAAGGCTTATGAGCGCTATGAGTTGGATGACGCGCATAAAATATCTATTCAGGTATGGCAAACCGACAAGCTGGTGCGAGAATTCGATATCGGCAAGACCGCACCAAGCCAGCGGCATACGTTTGTAAAACTTGCGGATGATCACAAAGTCTACCAGGCTAGTGAAAATCTGCGCAGTCAGTTAAAGGGTGACACGGACGCTTTTCGTGATAAAAGCGTTATGACCTATGATACGACCCAGATCAAGAGCGTACATATTCAAAGTGGTCCTGAGCGGCAAGTATTTAACAAGGTGATCAAAGATGACGCCAAGGATGAGAAATCAGTAGAAAACAAACAATCCGGTCAAGAACCAACACAGGAATTATGGAAAGACTCCGGGGACACCCCGGCAGATGAAAATAAGATCAAGCGTCTGATCAAGGATATTTCCGCCCTTGAATGTCAGGCTTTTATCTATGGCAAGCCGAAAACCGATTTTTCCAATCCCATAGCAACTCTTACGCTACAAGGTACGGAATCATATACACTGAGTCTTTTTGAAAGAACCGATGAAGATTCTGATTACCCGGCTATTTCATCGCAGTCGGACTATCCGTTTCTTTTGTCCGGGTGGCGTGGAGATCAGGTTGTAAAATTCTTGGCTGATATGCAGCCGGCCGAGAATCAAACGGAATCTCCCGACTCGGTCGCAGGATCCGGCAAAAATTAATCTGGATCATATGAAAGTATATAAATGACAGTGCCCAGCCCCCTTCCGATTATCCTTCTACTGGTATTATTGGCACCGTTATCCTTGCAAGCTGAGGGGGAGGATAACGACCACAAATTTGATATCAATATCGCCAGTGCACAGGAACTGGCGGAGATTCCTTTCATTGATTCAAAACTGGCCGAGGCTATTGTGTCTTATAGAGAAAAAGTTGGCGGTTTTGTCATGTTTGAGGAACTGCTACAAGTGGAAGGCTTCAACCGGGATCTATTTAAAAAAGTTAAATCATATTTATTTCTAGATGGTATATCTGCAGAGGATTGTGGCTGCTAATCATAAATTGCGGGTTGACAAAACCAATCCGCTATGTGATGTACACGGCATGTAGCTATCCTTCTCTGTAAATCAATGCATACCCATACAACTTGTGGATAAACTTTGGTCCCGCAACTGGGCTCTTTACATGGAAGTCGCTGGTATAAAAGAGAAATTTCTTCTTGTCTTAAATTGTTCTTTTTGAATACGCTCGATTCCACAGGCGGCATAACACTCTGAGCACGATATCAAATCGCTATTCTGCCCAATAGTAGGTGACTGGTAAAACGTTTCTATACTCTGACTACCAATCCCTTTGTATTTCATCGGCAATTCGACTTGGCATCATATTAATTGGAAATAAATTATATTCAAGGTTTTCGCTCGCCCGGACGATAATTAAATAAGGCGAATAAATAACGGCTTATATAGTTTCTGAAGCTATTAATGAACATCTATATGTCACCTAGATTATAGCCTAAAAACAAGCCTCACGCTTTTTCCCGTAGCAAGCCTATCTATATGGTATTACGGGAATTATGTTGAAATTACTCAGGTATCGACTTCGCACTAAAACACAAAAAAACGTGATTAAATCAACAGGTCGAATTCATCCTGCACTGGAAGTGGAGGGGAATTCAAATTTAATCCTAAACAATGGGGGTAATGAATGAACGACTTTCTCCACAGTCTTCGAACCGGGAAAGACAAACGCTATGATCGTAATCGTGGCCGTCACGATAGCCCATCCTATCGCCAAGGTGACCGGCATATGGCCAGTGACAGACGTAAGCGTGGAAATTACAACAAGAGCAACGTAGCCGAAAATGCATATGTAACCATTGCCAAGCTGTTACCACAAGTTAAGACGCTGCTTGAAACGATTGTCACGGAAAGAAGCGATTTTCTGGTTATAGAAGAGCGCCGAACGGTAGCAATGGAACGCATCGCCAACTATTTGAAAATAATTGCGGGAGATGAATCAGAACAAGGTGAAGAGCTGCCTCCCTCAGAAGAGTCAACTGATTCGAATGCCGATCTGGTACTGAGCGATGAAAGGGCTCCGGAGGCAAAAGATCCAAGTGCAACCGCGATTGAGACGATACGTACACTACGGGCTCAGGGACTGAGCTATGATAAGATTGCCGCGAAGCTCGAAGATAATAATACCCCGACGCCTTCGGGCAGGGGCAAATGGCGGGGTCAGACCGTCAGCAAAATGCTAAAATCGGTTTGACGCTCATTTCTAATCTAGCAACGTACGGCGAAACCACCTAACTGCTGAATTTAAAAAAGCTGCCTGGTGTGACGGATTAGACATTCGATGATCGCCATTCTTCAATATGGTGAGCTCTTTGGGAGGCGCAACTCTCTGGTAAATATGTCGGGCATGCCATAGCGGTACGGTACTATCGGATTCCCCATGGAAAATATGAATGTTGCCAACTTGATCAAGCCTGTCTGACAGGTCAAAGGTTAGTGGCCGTGCGAGCGACTCAGTTAACACGGTGTCAATCTTTAGGGGCGCGGCAAAAATCACCAGAACACTGATCATGGAGCGACTGGCGGCATCAAGGCAAACCGAGCCGCCTAAGCTGCTTCCGAAAAGACCGATACGCTGTCGATCGATACCCAATGATATGAGTTTCTTCAAGGCTGAGTATAAATCATCACGCCTGCCTTGCAGAGATGTTACATGCTTAAAATCACCCGCACTGTCACCACATCCCCGATGGTCAAACCTGAAATAACCCATCCCGGCTGAATTGCACTTTTCTGCCAGGGCTATTTGTTTAGGTGAATTACGATCGCTTAGCAAACCATGGCAACCAATTACCACCGGTGGATCGGGATAGCCTTGCGGCAGGTGTAATGTCCCCACTATCGTCAGATCGTCTGATTCAAATGTAATCTGCTGTGTGTTTTGGATTGAAATAGGATTATGTTTGTGCATAGTTACAGTCTCGATTCCAGGAAAGAATTAAAGCATAAATAATATTCGCAGCGCGACTGCATTTCTAAAATGACGGAATAATTTTATTATGGCAGTTAAAAAAGGTCAACGATTAGACCTGAAAATTTCAAATCTGGCGTTTGGGGGAAAAGGGCTGGCAAAACCAGATGGGTTTGCCGTATTTGTCGATCAAGCCGTACCGGGTGATGTCGCTCAGGTGCAAATTATCCGTAAAAAAAAGAATTATGCTGAAGCAAGGGTAATCGAACTCCTGGAGACATCAAATGATAGAATATCGCCTCCGTGTCCCTATAGCGGTTTTTGTGGCGGCTGCAAGTGGCAGTTTTTGGCGTATCAGAAACAGCTCGCTTACAAACGACAACATGTTGTCGACGCGCTGATGCATATCGGTTTGATACAAGCACCCCGCGTACATGAAACAATACCATCCGGGCAGATTTTTGGCTATCGTAACAAGATGGAATTTTCTTGTTCGGATCGACGGTGGGTGTTGCCACATGAAATGCTGCAGGAGGACATTGATCGCTCATTTGCCCTGGGTTTACACGTCCCCGGCACCTTCAGCAAGGTAATAGATATCGATGCCTGTCTACTTCAACCAGAGAAGGGGAATCAAATTCTGGCGGATATTCGTGAATATATTCGCGCTTCAAGCCTGGCACCATATGGGTTAAAGAGCCATACCGGTTTCTGGCGCTTTGTCGTGTTGCGAAACTCTTCTTATTATGGCCAGTGGATGATTAATCTAGTAAGTTCATTCGAAGAATCCGAGGTGGTCAAGCAATTGGCAGATCAACTGACGATGCAATTTCCTGAAATCGTCTCGGTTGTCAACAATACCACAGATCGAAAATCGGGTGTGGCTATCGGCGATTATGAATACCTGGTGGCGGGCGAACCCTGGTTCAGGGAAAGAATCGGATCTTTCGAATTCATAATTTCAGCCAACTCTTTTTTCCAAACAAATAGTATAGGCGCCAAGACACTCTATGAGGTGGCCAGGCAATACGCTGAACTAAGCGGCAAGGAAACGATTCTGGATCTTTACAGCGGTACCGGTACGATCGCGATTTTTATGGCGCAATCCGCCGCAAACGTTATCGGTATAGAACTGGCCCAATCAGCAATTGCGGATGCAGAAAAAAATTGTCGTTTAAACGGTATAACCAATTGCCGCTTTATTCAAGGCGACATGCGCGAATCATTGTCATTGCTAACGGAAAAACCCCAGGTTGTTCTAATTGATCCACCACGGGCCGGTATGCACAAAGATGTTACCCGACAGATTCTTGATATAAAGCCGGATCGAATTGTGTATATAAGCTGCAATCCGGCATCATTGGCTCGGGACGTAGCTCTAATGTCTGAGGAATATAGGGTCGTAGAGGTACAACCCGTAGATATGTTCCCTCATACCTACCATATAGAAGTGGTAGCGAAACTGGAGAGACGCTAGATTTTTACCTGCCAAGTGCTTCGGAAATATCCACCATTAGCATCGTAGACAGCTTACGCATCGCTACGCTCATGCCGGCAACAAATTCACCAGGTGTTTGATCTGGAACAGGCTCCTGAAATGCGTAGCGCTGTTGAAAAAGGACATTCCCATCCCCGGGGGCAGAGGTTTCATCCACCAGCATTACATTCAGGGAGAGGATCGCCTTCCATTGGTCCCCGTCCTTATGCTGATAAAATTCCTCGATCATACCGGTTAGCAAATGGCTATGATCCGGTATGGGCTCTGTACGAACGACCGCTCGGAAAAAAGCGCTTCGGGCCAAATCCCGCGCTAAATAATCAGCCACAAGATCACCTGGGTTGGCCCGCCAGCGATGCCGGGAGTATTCATTTCGTTTGAATGCCTGAGATCGCATGAGCAGCCGATCATCGTCATAAACCGAAGATACGTGGAAACCGTCTATTTTTAATATATAGGCGGTGGTAACCGCAGGCGTGGCATCCGGCGGTTCATACTCGAAGGTGTAGAAATCGACTTGCGGCGGCGCATTGTTAAATCCGATGCAGCCAGTCAGTTGCAACAGGAGGATGACTGCTAACACTAGGATCTTCTGGGGCACGTGTTTATCCTTTCTAAAATAACCGCAATCCAGAGCAAAATTAAAACAGGTTAGGATTTCGCTACGCCTACTCATCTGGTTTCCCGGTCGGCCTGCCCAGGAATAATTGAGATGGTTGCTCAGCGATATGGTCGAGGAATCTGTTCAGGTTTTTACCAGCCCTCTCATATTGCCGCAACGTATCCCGCAACTGCGGCAGCAACCGAGATGTATCTTTGTGGGTATCTTCCAAGAAGCGATTCCCGCCTGTTACCAATGAATCAATGTGCAAAACTAAATTATTAATGGCAACCATTAAGATTTTTAGAGATTTTTCATTTTCCTTCAAGGCGTTATCAAAACGATCTATGGTTGGGCCGACACCGTCTACAGTTCGGGTACCGGCTTTCGTAAACGTCTCAAATGCTGTAGCCGCCTGTTCGAGTGATTCGAAAGCATTTTCCCATTTTTTTTCAGCGGTAATCGTCCGGATATTTGACAGCGTTGCCTGGAGGTCGGATACCAGCGCTTCTATTTCGGTATCATCGATGGCTTGCTCAATTTTATTTAGGACTGATTGCATTCGGATCGAGATACCTTGGAGGTCCAGAGTGTTGAAAGTACCTAAGACTTCGGTAAGGGTGTCGAAAAACTTTTTGATGTCCGAAGGTTTGGTACTGACAACCGGGTATGGTGTCGGAAATTCGATTTGTTGAAACGGGGCAGTGGCATCTTTAGGCTTTTTTTCCAGTTCCACAAACATGATGCCGGTAATGCCGACGGACTTGAGTTGGGCGACGGTGCTATCATCCAGTTGTATGTCAGATTCTATCTTCAATACGACCTGGATGAGATTGGCATCTGGTGCTACGCCGATGCTGTTGACACTACCGATGGTGACACCACGATATTTAACCGGCGAATCTTTATCGAGGCCTTGGACCGATTCATCGAAATAAGCAACATAATAACGGCCTTTTTCCAGATAGTTGGACATGCCAAGCCAAATAACCGCGATAATGGCCATGGAAAAGCCTATAATAACAAAAATACCAACCATGAATTTTGTTTTAAGCGTTGCCATTATTTAAAAATTGCCTAACTAGTGAATGCTTACTTTCAGTGGCCAAGTCACCGGGCTTGCCGGCTGCAATGATTTTTTTTGTTGCTTTGTCGATCATCAGAATACGATTGGATATATTAAAAATCGTTTTTAATTCATGCGTTACGATAATTATAGTGGTTTGAGAATTCTGGTTAATATCATGGATTAGGTGATTAATTTCGGTGCTTTTTATTGGATCTAATCCGGAAGTGGGTTCGTCCAAAAATAGTAACTTCGGGTTCAAAGCCATAGCCCGCGCAAGTCCGGCCCTTTTGCGCATACCACCGCTTAGCTGGGCGGGCATATAATCCGGGTAGGCTGCAAGATCGAATTGGCATAGTTTCATATAGACCAACCGGGCAATGACATCACTAGTCAGGTCGGTATATTCAAACATGGGCAGCGCCACATTCTCGGCCAGCGTCATGGAGCCAAACAACGCACCACCCTGAAACAGCACGCCCATATGACGGAACATGGCCTGCTGAGTGGTGTCGTCACAGTTGGCCATGTCAATGTCTTCAACCAGGATCTGACCGGAATAGGGACGGTTCAAACCGATCAGATGCCGCAGCAAAGTCGATTTCCCGCTGCCGCTTGTGCCGATGATGCTGACAATCTCCCCTTTAAAGACGTCAAATGAAATATTGTCAAGGATGATTTCGTCACCGAATCGGGCAACAAGGTTTTTCACTTGTATGACAGGCTTTTCGGTCATGAGCTTTAGCTTTTTAGGTATTTGGACTGTAGGCTGTAGGTGGCCTAATGTCCGACAGCCTTTAGGCTATAAACCAAACATATTTACTGCGGCGAAGCAGCAGCCGCTTTAAATAGCCTGCTTTTTAAAGCAGGCTATTTAAAGCGATGATCGAATGACTGCGAAAACTGAGTCAAACAGAATTATCAGAAAGATGGAACTTACGACGGCTGATGTGGCTGCTTGGCCCACGGCGTCGGCGCCGCCTCTAACTTGAAATCCCCTAAGGCAGCCGGCCCAAGAGATGAGCATGGCGAAGACGACGCTTTTTAACATACCCCACAATACTTCAAATAATGTAATGGTTTCCCATGTTTGGGCAAGATAGGTGCCGGGAGTCAGATCCAGTAAAGTCATGCCCACAATCATCCCGCCGGTAATGGCAAAGAAATCGGAAAACAGGGTCAGTAGCGGTACAACCAGGATACAGGCCAATATTCGTGGAATGGCCAGGAATAAGGTCGGGTTGATGCCCATCACATACAGGGCATCCACCTCCTCAGATATCTGCATGGTACCGATTTCCGCGGCAAATAGTGAGCCTGATCTACCGGCCACGACAATGGCGGTCATGATGGGTCCCAGTTCTGACACCATTGCCAAGGCTACCAGCGAGGCAACATAAATATTGGCGCCAAATTGGCTTAATTGGATGGAAGACATAAAGGCCATGATCAGGCCCATCAGAAAACTGATCAAACCTACAATGGGTACGGCATCGACACCGGATTTTTCCATCTGTAAAATGGTTTCTTCAACCCGCAACGAGCCCGGATGCCGAATTACATGCATAAAGGCAAGTACCACGGATCCTAAAAACGAGATCATATAACGGACATTGAATGCTTCCCGGATAACTATTTCACCAAATCGGATAAATATGCTGGGGGTTTTATTGACTGCATCTATCTGACAACGTTCCGCATCTTCCAGGGCTGCAATATCCAAGCGGGTTTTGATATCCGGATTCGGATTGATACAATCGAAATGTCCGTGATGTGAAGCCAATATTTCCTCGAGTTCTTTGAGAAATAGAATGCCGTAATCATCCAGGTATCTGGTGTCGGTGAGGTCCAGAACTAAATTTGCAGGCTGGTGTCGGGCGACATTTGGCAATAGCGAATTGAAAAGCTCACCGGAAGTGGAAACGTCAAGGTGCTTACCTAATCGGATGAAGAGGTTTCCGTTTTCGGCGGTATCCAGCTTGAAGGCTGCGGTATTATCCACTTTCATTCATCTTTTGAAAAGATTGTGATTTTCAAGGTCTCTAACGTGTGCATGACACTACGTTGGTTAATACCTCATGGATGCGATCCAGTTGGATGCATTGCCGCATACATCGGGGGAAAATATGGTAATTTTGACAGCCCTTGCAGGGGCTTTTCACGAGATGACCGACTTCAAAATCAAACTTGTTAGTATATTTATTGTTCATGAACTTTGATTTAAAAACTTGTTGATCGTTTAAAGATATATTTGCCTGATTGCTATGTTGGTAGGATCTTGGGCGACAGCTTCAGGCCGCAGGCCAACAGCGCATTATAATATAGCTGGCTTAAAGCTAGTGGCTGCCGCCACCTCCCTTACGGCGTCCATATTCCACCATTCTGGCAAGGGTTTTAACGGCTCGTTCAGGTGTCGTATAGAAAATGCCCCGATAGGGGCTGTCTTCGACCATATAAACGGTACGATCCATGGCGTCCGTTAAAAGAGAGACACCAATGACGGGCTTTTCATAGACTTCCATAAGCTGGGTGATCTTTTCGACATAGCGTTCCTCGAATCCCGTCAGGGTGGCTTGAATGTCCTTTAAAAATACATCATCGTATCCAGGATCCGATTGGCGTACGGCATCGAGATAGAGGCCCACCAAATGCTTGCGACCCATGATTCCCAAATTGATCACGGCATCACATTCCTCCCATTTTAAAAGTTCTTCTATAATCGTCAACGGCAGCATTTCATTGTGTTCCCCAACGAGATCAATCGGGTTTGAGCGGCTCCAGTAAGGTGGCAACAGAGCATCAATCTGTTTGATCAAGCTGCTAGAAAGCTCTGGAACATCAACGTTATAGGCATTGCAAAGGTCGGCGGTAACAACCCCCCAGCCGCCTCCCAGGGTCATGATACCGACACGATTGCCTTTGGGGAGGGGTAAAGAGCTGAATGCTGCGGCTAAATCCAGCAAATCCATGGACTGTTCAACTTTAACGATACCGGCCTGGCGGCAGACAGCATCAAATATTCTGGCATCCGTACTCAAGGCACCGGTATGACTGGATGCGGCCTTGATGCCTGCCTTGCTCTGGCCACCTTTCATTAAGATAACTGGTTTGAGTTTTCCCAAGCGCCGTGCTGTTTCAAAAAAACGGCGGCCATCCTTGACGCTTTCGATGTAAAGCATGACAGTTTTGGTTAGCTCATCGGATTCAAAGGCTTCCAGAAAATCCTCAATCGTGGTCATGGCCTCATTGCCGGATCCGCAAAATCCGCGGATACCGATGCCCTGGTGTTCGGCAAATGCCAGAAACTGGGTACCCATATTACCGGATTGGGATACCAGGGCCGTTGTGCCTGCCCGCGGGTTAACCGGCAGGCTGGTGCAATTCAAGGCGACATGCGGATTACAGATACCCATGGTGTTGGGCCCCAAGATCTGAATTCCGGCCTGGCGAGCGGCTGCGACCAGGTCTTTTTCCAATTGTTTGCCGGCCGAGTCCGTTTCTGAGAAACCGGAGGTGATTAGCAGCATATGGTGGATGCCCTTGACCGCTAGTTGTGGTATCAGGCTGATAACATACTTGGCCGGGATGGTTACAATGGCGAGATCAACAGGATCCTTAATATCAGACAGAGCTGTATAAGATCTTTGACCGACGATGGTTCCGCCCTTTGGATTGACCAGGTACAGATTGCCTTGATAACCACTGTTTTTAGTATTGGCCACCAGCATGTGACCCCATTTGCCCAGGTTGGCGGAAGCACCGATAAAAACTATGGATTTGGGATAAAAAAAGGGTCGCAGAGTTTCCGGATTAATATTTTGTTTTACAGATGACGAAACTTTTTTTTCAGTGTCTAAAACAATGAGGGCGTCAACCGCCACCAGATCTCCATCAGGGGTCGTGATGAGGGGATTGATATCCACCTCGGCTACTTCGGGATGATCTTCAACCAGTTTGCCCAGGGCGACTAGGATTTGAATAATCTGCTGTTGATCGACTTTTTTTTCACCGCGAAAGGTGTCGAGCAGTGCGGATGATTTGATTTCAGCAATCATCTCCACCGCATCTATGGATGTCAACGGTGCCAAACGAAAGGTGACATCAGATACGGCTTCGGTGAGAATGCCGCCGGCGCCAAACATGACCACCGGTCCGAACTGGGGGTCGTGGGATAGACCGGCAATCCATTCGCGTTTGCCGGCTACATGCGGCTGTAGCAGAAATCCCTCCAGCGCAGTCCCGGCATTGGTTTGAATTGTTGTGGCAGCTGATTTCACCTGCTCGGAATCAGTAAGATTTGTGAATACCAGATTACGTTCGGTCTTGTGAGGCAACTCGGATCCGAGGCCTTTTAGGACAACAGGATATCCGATGTTTTCGGCAAGGGATACAGCGGTGTCAACTGTATCTGCAACTGTCTCGGAAACAGTCGGGATACCATAGGCTTTGAGTACCTGCTTGGAATCATATTCCGAGAGAGTGGTTTTGCCGGATATTCGGGCTTGGTTAATGATGTCAGGGGCGTCCAATGAGTTAAATTCCTTATGACCTGCAAGCACGATGTCGCCGGGAAAATAACTTGAACCACGGCGCCGCAGGTTTAATGCATTTCAGTTGTAATCGTTTTGTTGCATAAATATTATTAAATAACAGATTGAATCCGATCCGCGCAGATTGTCGCACGGATTGGATTAAATGTATCACTATAGCACAAAAAAAGCAGAGCTCAAAGCCCTGCTTTCCTGTAACAGCGCGAAACGATGTTATTACCAGGTGGCCAGATCGGAGACCGGATAGTGCCTCAAGAAATAAAGTTCAAAGTTACGCAAAGTGATATTCTGAATGGCGCCACCCGTGCCCTGGGTGAATCCGAAAAGAATACGTTTGAGGTTGTCATGGATGGCCTGTTCCAGTTCCAGCGAGTTGCTGTTTTGAACTGTCAGTTCGATTTGAGCAGAGCGCGAGAAGGTAGCCCTAACATTCTCAATCGCATCCAATTCTCCTGCCGTGCACCCCTCACAATCAATCCAGATTTTTAGCTGGTAGTCATACAGCGTATCGTCCTTACCGTCTTCGGTCGGCGATAACGGTCTAATTATTTCAAACCGCAGTTGATGTGAAAGACCGTCTTCCAGCCAATTGGGATCTAACGCAACTTTGGTGACCTGGTGATAGCCATCCAGGCCGTCTATGGCACTGGTGTTCAGAGAATTCTGGGGCAGAGGCGCCGTGCCGGCCCCATGTCGATTGTCATCGCAAGTTGCTTCGGGTGTGGCGAAACCACCGGTCATACCTGCCGGTGCTTGGTCTGACCAACCGGTTGTTCCCAATGCCGTTGCGGTGATGCCCAAAGGGCCGGTGTCCAGAAGATCCAACTGCAACGGGAAGTAAGACTGAAGGTTGGTTTCGTTGCCGGTCAATCGAGACCGGTAATCGCTTTGTATCTGCGCAGGTGTCCGGGCAACGTTAAAGTACCGCAGATCCGTACCTTGTCCGTTGACGATATAATTTTGAAGAGAGTTACCACCACTGGAGTTCATGAACAGGTTCTCTGTATGCCCAGCTAAAGACACGGGAGTATTCCAGTAAAGCGGATTAATAGGATCTGATGGCGATTCGGCAATGATTGAAGGTGCCGTTGTCTCATCACCGGAATAGATTCGTAGGGTGTTGGTTGATTCATTCCAGGTAATAGCTATAAAATACCAAGTGCCCGCGACTGTAAACGGATGGTTAGTAACCGTCAACGAATCGTTACCACCCCAGTCTATCGCAAGATCGTTGCCACTATTTTCGAAACGCATTTCCATATTGGCATTTTGTCCCCACATACGGTCACCGGTGGAACTGTCAATACCATACCGAATCGAATCACGTTTAAACCAGAAACTGATGGTACCCTGGGTAGAACTCCAGTCCTCTGTACCGCCGGTGTTTGGGGTGGCTGAACCGATTCTTAGATACCCACCGCCTAAAGCCATATCATTAGACGTGGATTGGGCGTCAAAAGAGCCCAGGATTTCTTCACCCCAGTAGACCATGGCGATATGGTTTGCATTGCCGTCATCACGACGGCTGTCCCCGCTGCAGGCGTCCCCGCTGCCCGGGTTGGGATAGGTATCGATTTCCACCGCCATCTTGGGGGGTTGTAGGCCGTTGCCGGATAAACCGGGGCCGCTGCCGGCACCGGCATATCCTAGGTATTCACCGCCTTCACCAGTGTCGCCATCGGTGTAGGTGTCACCGCTGATAAGTGCAAAGCTAAAACCATCACCAAATGTCCGGCTGTCTACTGATATATCGGTATCATCGAATTCAAATTCCACATAGGCTCGAATTCCGCGTCCGAGAAAGCAGTTGCCTTCAATACAGTTGGCGATATCAGAGTCACCCTTGTACCAAACCGAGCCGTAGCTGGCATGCAGACCACCTCCAAGTTGAATGGTTCTTTGAACGGTGTCGATTTCAATCGGGTCCGGATCACTGGGGTCCGGGGTTGGATCAGGCATTGAGGCCGCAAAATCGGCAATATCCTCTTCAAAGGAAATGGTATCCTTGCCGGTTGAAAAACCGCCGTCCAATCCCACATCCGTATACTCGCCAACTGTTTTAGTGGATGCTGTGGTGCCGTTACCCGATGTGGCCGTAGTAAAGACTGCCAAGTTGCGGCCGAAATAGACTTCTGAAGAACTATCGATATCAAATGGAAATACAGACGGGTCATCGGCGTCCTGGTGATCGATTCCGCTGAGGGTAATAGTGGCGGGCGGATTGCCGGGATCAACGACTGCCGGTACCTTTTCCTGGTAGGTGTAGTCCATGATATCGTTATTTTCATTATACACCCGGAAGGAACCATTGCGGGCCGGAAGGATCTGGGCAATGGCATTGGATCCCGGTAAATCCAAGTCGCCTCCCTGGGCAATGGTTTGCAGAACGGTATTGCTATCGGAATAAGCCAGGAAAATTTCCTCGTCGGTCTGAATCGTATAAGGGAATCCTGCACCTATGTTGTAGGTAAAACTAACGCCGTCAGCAGGTGATGCCGGCACAGGAGCAAGCGTTAGGGGCGCTAGCTGCGTTTTACCCTGGAGTTTTAAAAAGCCGGTACCTGGCAGGGAAATTCTTGTGGAGCTTGATTCATATGGATCTCGCAACGGCGTCCCGCCTGGTATTTTTAAGCTGATGGTTGACGTATTGGCAGTATAAGCAGCATCCGTATAAAACCAATATGGATATAGCCGGATGTCGAAGGCCCCGCTATTGTCCGGTATGGTCAAGGTCGTGCCATGCAGATTTTCAAAAGCACTGTTTTTGGGGTCTGATGCGTTGTTATACTCACTGGCCACCACCCGGAAGCCGGATTCAGCCAAGTAATAAGCCTTGGATGTATTCTGAGAAATTAGCTGGGTAAATGTGGACGAACTCGTCAGGGAATAAATGGCGACACCGGTCAGGCCCACAATGACGATGATGACCACTATGGTCAGCATGACCGCACCGGATCGGTTGGCTAAGAAATTCATAATTTTGAATTTAGAGTTTTGAATCATTGAATTTGAATCTCAAGTTTGTCTTAATACTTAAAATCGAACCTTGATCATTTAAAAGATTCCTATATCAATTCAATCCAAATCAGGAAGAACCAGGTTGAAAAGCATTTGTTATTACGAGCAACGGGGCATTTCGGACCCGATTTTCACGCGGGTTTATCATGGTATCCAGGTCCGAATGATAGTCGCTGAATTTAAGTTTGATTTTGATGGCATACAGTTCCGAAAAATCATCGGACGTCGACCAGGCAGAAGTGTCCTCCTTTTCAAAGGTCAGAAATGTGTCGGTCCCGTAGTCAGCGGCAATGTTGTCCACCAGTATTTTGGCGGGGATGGTAGTCGTGCCGGCAGTTTTTTCAAGGGTGATACTGGTACCGGCCCTTAAAATTTCGTAGGTGCCGTCATCTGTCGTGTAAACAACCCGATTGTCCTCGGCCGTGGCGATATCCACGGCATTCAGTAGTTCGATACGAAGCCGGGCAAGCGCCAGATTTGCCTTTTGGGTGATGCCGCCGGCCTCCCTGGACAATGAAAAGCCATTCATGGCCGTGACGACGATGGTCATGAGGGCGACAGCCAAAATACCGGCGATGGCCAGGCTGGCGATCAATTCCACCAGACTGAAACCAACATTATTTTTTATATCTGGTGTTTTATTGGCCATAGGTTAATTGCTTGATAAAAATTATAGAGAGAAAAATGTCACTAAAAATCATTGGGCGAACAGGGCCACAAGAGATTGACCGTTCTGGATCAGGACGATCCTCAAAATAGTATTGGTTCCCTGGGTGGTATACGCACCGCCGTTAAAACTGTTGATATACGTGGTGCTATCTAAGTAATTGGCATTCGTGTCAACATTGGTTTTAAAAGCGGCGATATCGACTGTGCCGTTGAGACGGATTTCGTTTCGATAGATCCCGGTCCATCGATCCATCTCCTGAACAAGCAGGTGTTGGTCGTTTAGACGTTCCACCGGTTCGGCACTCCTGACCAAATTAGTACCCAGAGCCGGAAACATAATTGCGGCAGAGATTGCTACCAATATCAAGGTAGCGATAATTTCCAGGAGTGTGAAGCCCTGTTGATTGTTTCGACTGATGTCAACCATTCTCATGGAATGAATCCGGTGTGTTGGGTAATGGTTATGGTCTCTGTCGGGCTGGCCTCACCATCGGGCCGAACAATAATTGTGAAATCCGACGCCAGGGGCGTATTCGTGTTCTCATCTGTGTAAACCGTATACGGGATCCCATGGTCGTCAAAAAATATCTCAAAAGCGGTGTTGATGTCTATCTTTTTTTCACTCAGGTCGAGTTTACCGTCATTGCCGGTGTCATAGCGGGGATCATCCAGCAGATTGATGATATTTGCATCCGGGTCAATGCCCTTGAATAGCCAATAGAAATTGGTGTCACACTTGATGCCGTAGATATCAGCGGATGTGCTTCCGGCCATGCCCAGATTCTGGGCGTAGCGCAGGTGCGTTTTCAGAATTTCCGTTTGGGCGGGCAGGTCGGCGGAAAACGAACCGGACCGGCTGATGATAACAGCGCTTATAATGGCTACAATTGCCAGAACGGCTATTACTTCGCCGAGCGTGAAGCCGCCATGTGCTTTTAGACGATTCATCAGAATGAAGAGATTATGAAAAGGCCCTCTCATTTTCATGAGTTAACTTCGAAATTTAACCCTTGATTCAATGAGAAGGCCTTTTCAATTTTTAAATGTTAGCGTCAATTATAAGGAACTATACATGTTCCGGTTAATTCTATCTGCAAGACCCCTTGGATCCCATCCGGTGAATTGTTATCCTTCATAATATGAGAGTTAACTTTCCTTTGGCCGGTTTCTATTCAAACAAACTTGTAGCATTATGGTGGAAGCGTGAAATATCCAGGAGAAGCTAAGTCCCCAATATTCCAAGTCAAAACCACCTCGCTGGAGGCGGTACCGTTAATTTGGATAGTACCGGCAGCACCCGTTGCGGCGGGGAGGTCAGCGACTTGGAAATCACTTCCGGAGGTTGTTGCAGTACCATCCGGGATTTCAACAATGAAATCAGGTCCGATATAACAAGATAAACCTTGATAATCGCCTGCGGTCCCCCCTTCCAGTGCATTTTGCGCAAAGGCCAGGGCCACCTGACCGTTGAGTTCGCCCACAGCACCTTCAAGGGCTTTTGTACGGGCGGTGTCCTGCATGTCAAAGAATTTGGGAATGGCAACGGCGGCCAGAATACCCAGGATGACCAATACCGCAATGACTTCTACGAGCGTGAATCCTTCCTGATTCTTCAGTTTTCGTATCATTTTCGTCTGCATCAGGTTCTCCTATTTTGTTTATGATTTATCTGAAGCATGTATCGAATTTTTATTTTTCCTAATTGTTTTGTTTTTGTCTTGATTTTTAGTTTAACTAATGCACGAAAGGTACCATAAATTATAAACCACCAATAATAATTAAAAATAATGAAATGAAATAGCTTCGTTTGATAGGTACATTGAAAAAATGGCAATAATAACAGTTCTGTAAAAAAGGTTACGCGTTTTTCGGTGATTGGATAGGTTGAACCTAAAACTTACTGAAATATAATGAAAAAGCGAAAATCAACAAATATTGTAGCAATAATTCTTCAATTATTGATGTTTGAATGAAGAAGCGTCGATGTTGTATTTCTTAATTCGATGCCACAAACTCCGTTCTTTGATGTTTAAATACGCGGCAGCTCTTTTCTGAATACCGGCTGAATTTTTTAAGGCATCGATGATCATGCTTTTTTCAAGTTCCTGAATGCGTTCATCCAGGTTCATGGTCTTTGGAAATGTTTCCAGCTTTTGAGGTGTTGACTGACCCATGGTTTTGGCCACGATTGCGGGAAGATGACGTGGCTCAATGAGATTTTGGGCAATGATTGCGGAAGCTTCGATTGCATTTTCGAGTTCACGAACATTGCCGGGCCAGTGATAGGCCGTCAGTATTTGCATGGCTTCGGAAGAGGCCGTCAAAGGCCGATCTTGATCGGCTAAAAACCGTTCAACCAGAAGGGGAATATCCTCACGTCGATCACGAAGCGGCGGCAGGTAGATGGCAAATACATTTAGACGATAATACAGATCCTGGCGAAATTGGCCCTGTTCCACCTGCGCGGATAGATCCTGGTGGGTAGCCGTAATGAAGCGGACATCCACATCGATGGTTTTGAGGCCACCCAGGCGTTCAAATTGATTTTCCTGGATGGCACGCAAGACCTTGGTCTGGGTTTCCATGGGCATATCACCGATTTCATCCATAAAAAGGGTGCTATTATGGGCAATTTCAAATTTTCCCAGCTTCCGGCTGGTGGCCCCGGTAAATGCTCCTTTCTCATGGCCGAACAACTCACTTTCCAAGAGACTTTCGGGAATAGCCGCACAATTTAGAGCGATAAAATTTTCGTTATTACGTTTACTGTGCTGGTGGATGCTTTTGGCGATCAATTCTTTGCCGGTTCCGGTTTCGCCGAGAATAAGAACCGTAGAATCGGTTTTGGCAACTTGAAGAATCTGTTTTAAAACGCCGCGCATGGCTTTGCTCTGCCCGACGATATTGGGAAACAGTTCACGAGCCTCCACCTTACTCAGAATGTCCGTAACCTGATCAAATAGCTGTGCATATCGAACCATATCATCTTGGTTCTGAACGCGGATGGATTCACCTGTGTTGCGCCCGATGACGCCCAAACTTTCCGTGTTCTGAGCAAACCTTTTCACCGGATCAATGATGAATTTAACGATCAGGAGTCCAAAAATGGCTGTCGTTAGGATGATGATAGTACCCCAGAAAGCCACCGGCCACGTGGGCGCCAACCCGCGCTTGGTGTAGAATATGGTAATATTAAAAGAGGTTAGGGTAGCCAATAATGCGATACCGGCTATAATAATGGGAATGATAATATATAGACTGATATTAAAGCGAATGTCCTTCAAAATACTATTTCTCCAAAATAAAAAAGCTGCGCATTTTTTATGGAACGTAAGAAAAGCGCAGCATATTTTACCCGGCCATTTGGGTCATATCCCACATGGGCAGATAAATAGCGAGGGCAAAAAATCCTACCACGACAGCAAGTCCTAATGTTAGCAGCGGGCCAATGGAATCCGATAATTTTTTCATGGCGTACTCGAGTTCAGAATCGTAATGAATCGCTATTTCAGAAAGCATCTCCTCGAGATTATCGGATTCTTCACCAATCGCAACCATGTTGATGACAATGGGTGGGAAAAACTTGGCGGATTTAAGTGGCTCGGCCAAACCGCGGCCTTCCTCTAATCTCTCGGTCACCAGACTAAATTCCTTTGAAATGGCGGAATTTCCTATGGTTTCCGATAAAATGCGAATGCAATCCAATACAGGTACGCCACTGGCTTGCAGGATGGAAAAAATACTGGCAAACCGTGCCATGGCGGCTTTGCCGAATAACGGTCCCAAAAGGGGCAACCGCATCAAAAGGTTGTCCTTGGCCAGTTGACCGGATTCGGATTTTAAATAATAATTGAGGAAAATGACGCCACCAGCAACGACAGCAATTAATAGCAACCAGAAATTGGACAGAAACTGGTACATCACCATGCAGATTTGAGTTGGAAGCGGTAGCTCGACATCGGCTCTTTCAAAGATGTTTACAAATTTGGGGATTACAAAGGTCAGCAGCACAAAAAAAGCGATACCCAGAAATGCAATGACCACAATGGGGTAGGAGAGTGCTGATCGAATGTCGGATTTAACTTTATGTTCATGCTCCAGTATGTAGATTAATCGTTCCATAATTTCAGGCAAGGCACCACTGGCTTCGCCGGCGCGCAACATACTGCAGTATAAGGGTGAGAATGCTTTGGGGTGTTTGCGAAATGCATCGTGCAAGCTGGCACCTTCCTCAACATCTCGTGAAACCGACAGAATGATATCTTTGAGCGCGACGTTTTCAGTTTGATTTTCAATAACTTTGAAAATTTTCAAAATCGGGACGCCTGCACGAATCAGTGTCTTGAATTGCTTAGTAAAAAGAATAAGTTCCGGCGTTTTTATTGTTGTGAAACGTTCTTTTAATCGTTTTAAATATACGCTTGAAACTACCTGGCCCTTTTCGGCAACACGAGAAGGTAAATAGCCTCTGGCAGATAGTATGCTGTTTGCCATTTCGGTGGAATCCGCTTCGATCTCGCCGCTGATAATCGAACCGGATTCGTTAATGGCTTGGTAGTTGTATGTCGGCATGGTGTCCTGTTTATTGATTTGCTGAGTTTGTTAAGTACTATTTGGTTTTAAGTTTTAGGTGTTAGGTGGCTATGAGCTGTGAGCTAAAGGATTGAACAGTCATAATGCATAATTTTCAATTTGTTTAGGCTAACAGGGTATTCGCTCCCCAGTCTCCCAGCGTACTTAACCCCAAGCGATACTTAAAACCTAAAACCTAAAACTTAAAACGACTAGACTATTACCGCTGAAGCCGCCTCCTCCAAGGTTGTGATGCCCTGTAGGATCTTTTTGGCGGCATCATCTTTGAGGGTTTTCAGTTTGCCGGTCTGCATGGCGGCCCGGGCAATTTCTTGGGATGAATTACGTTTTAAGATCATATCCTGAACCATTTCATCGATGATCAGGATCTCATATACGCCGGTTCGGCCTTTATAGCCCTTATCCATACAATTAAAACATCCATTGCCCTGCATATAGTTTGCATTGTCAGCATTGTTGAGACCCCAATATTCCAACGCCGCTTCCGGAGGTTCAAAAGGTTTTTTACAGTAAGGGCATACTTTCCTTACCAGGCGCTGCGCGATCGAAACCAACATGACCGAAGAAACCAAAAAGGGTTCGATTCCCATATCAATAAAACGGGTTATGGCGCCGGCAGCATCGTTTGTATGCACGGTACTCAGCACACGGTGTCCGGTAAGTGTGGATTGTACCGCAATCGAGGCTGTTTCGGGGTCTCGAATCTCGCCGACCATGATAACATCCGGATCCTGCCGCATGATAGACCGAAGACCGCCGGCAAATGTCATTCCAGCCTTCCGATTGAGCTGAATCTGTCTGATTTTATTAATACGGTATTCAACGGGATCTTCCAAGGTAATGATATTGATATCGGACTGATTAATTCGCTTTAAGATCGAATAGAGGGTGGTGCTTTTGCCGCTGCCGGTTGGGCCGGTACTGAGGATCATACCATAAGGCTTGTTAATCATGGGTTCGAGTTTGCGAACATCTGCCATGGACATGCCAAGTTCTTCCAGGGAGTGGACACCGCCACTGGTGTCCAATAGACGTAGAACCATATTCTCGCCGTAAATAGTCGGAATCGTTGACGCACGAATGTTTATTTCTTTTTCATCCATCTTAATGGTAAAACGACCATCTTGGGGAATCCTGGAAACAGAGATATCCATATTTGCCAGGATTTTTAAGCGCGAGATAATCAAAAGGATCATGGTTTTCGGCGGTGCCGGTAATTCATGCAACTTGCCATCCACACGAAATCGAACCTGGACGTAATCCTTTTCAGGGCTGATATGCACATCACTGGCGCCTTCACGCACTGCCTGTGAAAGTATTGAATTCACCAGGCGCACCACAGGTGCCTCCTCAGCCATGTCCTGGAGTGAACTTACTTCCACATCTTCGATGGCCGGGCGGGCCGTTTCTTCATCATCGTCTCTTTCGATCTGCATTTCTTGCATACCTTCAAGGACGCCGTCGATGCCTGAGTAGGTACCATATAAGCTGCTGATCAGGTGGTTGAGTTCCTGATAGGTGCAAATGACTGCTTCCACTTCCGTATTGGTGTAGACTTCAATGGAGTCGAGTGCGGTAATGTCCATGGGATCCGTCATGGCCAAAGTCAATAAGAATTTGGTCTTTCTGAGTGGCACGGCTTGGAATTTTTGGGCCAATTCAAGGGGTATAACCTTGGAAAGTTCGATATCGATGGGGTAATCATCGGGGCTGTATTTCTTTAGTTTAAGCTGCTGCGAAACAATATCAGCCACTTGGGATCCACTGACAAAACCTTCGCGAACCAGATATTGCCCCAGTTTCATATTTGTTCGCTTGTGATCGATTATGGCCTGCTTGAGTTGATCCTCGTTCAGCAAACCGGCTTCGATGAGCATTTCTCCAAATTTTTTTCTATTTTTCACGGTTCGGCCACCTGTTTAACTTAATTCAGTATTCGATTTTTCAGTTATCCAGACTGGGCGTTTGTATTTTGAAATGGGTTCGCATAAAAAACTGTGCGGGTACCCCAGTCGGAAATAATGTTGCCCTGAACTATATGGTCGCGTCCAAATTGTTCTAATTTTTTTAACGCCGACGTTTGGTCATAAAAAAACTGGCTTAGGACTACGCTAAAATGGAGACCCGTGGAACGGTTCCAATGGGGAATGAGGCGCGTGGATGCTGCGTCCAACGGATATTTTCGTAGATATACGATCACATCTTCCAGATTGTCTGCCCGTTTAATTTCGACCCACCATCTTTTCAGCGGTTGATGATCCACGTGTACAGGCACGGCTGGAAAGAGGATTATTTCGCCCACATCGATCGTATTCGGATCGGTGATATGTGGATTAACTTTTATGACCGATTGCAAGTAGGATTTGTTGAAGACACCATAAATGGTTTGAATTAGGCCACCAAGCGTTTCTCGGCGGACGACTTTCAATTGGCCCAAGACGCCCGGAACCGGGTGGTGAATTTCGTCCGGGGACTCACCAACTGAGACGGTTTTGGGTTTGGTTTCACCGGTGCTGGCAATAACCGGTTGAACATTGGTCAGAATAGATTGATCGATCAATGCGGCAGACTGTTTTTCAGCGTGTGGTTCAGGATTGGAAACCTGGCCGGATTCTTGAGTTGCCTGGGTATTGTTTGTTGGCAGCACCGGAGCTATTTTTTGGGTGTGGAGCGGATGAACTGCTGCGGTTTCTTTGGCAACAGGAACGGCTTGTTTGGTCGGCAACCATCTGGGTATACCAATAGCGCCTATTACGACTAGCAATACTAGAACGGTGGCAATCTGCCAAGGGCGTCCTTTGCCACCCGCAAAAACCCGGCGAATGCAGGATTGCACTAAAAACCAGTTGGCCTTGCTTTTATTCTGGATGATCATTGTCAGGATACTACGATGACAGAGGTTGACAATTTTTCGTGGATATCCTTTTGTGGCACGATATATGGCCCAAAGCGCCGGATAAGTGAAAAGTGCCAGGCGTTTGGCGGCTCCGCTGGATTGATTCAGGCGGTATTGAATCATTGAGCGCGTGTCGCGAAAATTCATCGGTTTTAGCAAATGATATAAATTGATTCGATCCGCGAAGTTTGCGTGCTCATTGAGGGTCTGGTCAAATTCTGTTTGGGCAAATATGGCGATCTGCAACAGTTTGTAATCGTTGGTCTCAAAATTTAAAAACTCTCTCAAAATTTCGAGACAGAAAACAGGAATTTTCTGCCCTTCATCTATTATCAGGACAACGGTTTTGTTATCATCCACACCTTTTGCAAACAGTACTTGTTTAATCTGTTCTTTGAGTTTGTAATCCTCGGTTTCCTGTGCAAGCTTTTGCCCACTTAGCATTTCGGCCACGGCTAACAGAAACTCATGCGGCGTACCGAAATATGGATCCAAGATCAGATGGGTTTCAACCTCGGCATCTTCTGTAAAACGGCGCAGTAATTGTCGGCACAGAGTTGTTTTTCCGGTACCTACTTCTCCAATGACTACGTTCAAGCCCCGTTTCAACCGTAAGGACAATTCTAACTTTTGCAGGCAACTGACGTGTTGTTGAGAGTCAAAAAAGTAGTCTGGATCCGGAGAATTGGAAAATGGTTCTTTATGAAGGTTCAGAATACTGAAATAGTCCATTTTCTTACTATGATTCGGACGCGTTTGAGGATGAGGTATCATCCATCGGTGGTTCTTCGAGCTCCTCACTGAATTGTTCATCCAGAATGTGAGGGGTGATGAAGATTAAGACTTCGTCCAAACTGTCGCTGTTGCCTCGGCCTTTAAATAGATAACCGAGAATCGGGATATCTTTTAACCACGGAACACCTTTTTCAGTTTTGCTGGAATTTTCTTTGCTCAAACCGCCGATAACGGTGGTTTGTCCATTGTAGAGCAATACATTTGTGGAAGCCTTCTTGGTTTCAATTGAAGGTTGCCCGGCAACTGCATTGGCAAAATCAAGTTCATCTTTTTTAGTGTTGATGTTCAATTTTAACGTGTCTTCACCAATGACATGGGGCGTAACTTCCAGGCTTAGAACCGCTTTTTTGTATTCTATTTTGACCTCTCCATTTTCAACTGTCTGGTAGGGAACCTCCTGGCCACTTTCAATCACGGCTTTCTGGTTATCCAGCGTTGTAATAGATGGGCTCGAAAGAATGTTTACCTTGCCCTCTGTTTGCAAAGCCGAGAGTTGGGCCGCCAGAATACCACCACCAATATCCTGAAGAGCAAAGCCTAGGTTCAGTCCGCCGGCACTGGTGTCGGCCGGAAAATCGGAAACCAATCCAGAATTCGGATTGATGCCGGTGCCCACGGGTGCTTCGAAAACGCCGGGTGCGTTGGCACCGGGTGTAACCCATAGATCGCCATCGTTATACAAGCCACCCCACTGAATACCCAATTCAGCACTTGTGTCCTTGGTGGCTTCGACAATGTGGGCTTCGATTAAGATCTGCGGGGTTGGTTTGTCCAACTCCACAATCAATGGCAGCATGCGCTCCAGATCGCTATATATGGCCTGGATAATTAGCGAATTGGTATGCTCGTCGACCATAACGGATCCAATTGGCTGACCCTCTTTTTTGGAGGAGAGAAAAAGGCTTAAGCTTTCTTTAAGTTTATTGGCGTCAGCAAATTCAACTTCCACCACTTGGGTTACCAGCGGTTCCACTAGCTCCATGTCTTTTTCTTGGGCCTTAATCTTTTGCTCGGTTGACAGATGCTCCAGGCTGCGATTTTTGTCTGCAAGGGTTACGATGCGAATAATATCGCCATCCCAAGCGTAGGACAGGCCTTGGGTATTGAGTATACTCATAAAGACTTGATCCCAGGAGGCATCCTGGACATCGATATTGATGCTACCTTTCACATTTTCATTTACAACAAGATTTAGACCAACTGCACGGGTTAGGGCTCTGAGCAGGACTGTTACATCCGTCTGATGCATTCGCATGGTTATTTTTTTGGTCGGCAGGGGCTTTTCTTTTTTTATCGCTTGTTGCTTCGATTTTGCGATTGTCAATTCTCTTGGTGGAAGCTTAATGGTACGTTTTTTCGACTGGGGAGAATAGCCTTTGGATTTCTCGGCCGTAGCCTTCCACTGTTTGAAAAAACGATCAGAATCTTCTTGTTCCTGCTTGTGAGCACAACCCAGCAGCAATGAAAACAGGAAAAAAAGTGCAAGCACCCAAGGAACAGTTTTCGTATATGTTTTTTGTTTTTTCATTTTACGCGCCGATTCCTTTTATTCCAATGAAACGTTAACAGGTTCATCCAAAGGGACTGAAATCGTGTCGGGACTATTATCGATCCCCAGGATGATCTTGTTGGGCATGATCCGTTTTACATAGTAGCCGCCATCGCTTAGTTGTTCTCCGGTTTCATATTCAGTGCCATTGACGATCGCGATTTGTTTATCGGCTGTTTGCAAATAACCGGTATAGTACATTTGGACGGTTTGTACCGTTACCTCGGCACTGGCTTGAAACGGCTCCGAAGTTAAGGGTACCGCAGCCTTTAGAAACGGGTCCTGCGGCCACACATTCTCAGCTTGATCGATGATGTATTTATCAGCAGCCGAAATGTATTCGTTGGACAAATTGGTTGCAGCATCAATGACAAACTTTTTCAGTTCAGCAAGTGTTTGCCGCGAGCTCGTTACTAAAGTCTGGTCATCGGTATCGAAAAAGAAGTTATATCCGCCATAGGCGACAACGATGACCATTAATAAGATAATTATTCTTTCTCTATTCAGCATAGCATCAAGGGTCCGAGGATCCTGTGGAATCGTAAGGTTTTTTATTGCTCCTGTGCGATCCAGATTTTTAATTGGAATTGCTGTGTTTCCGAATGACTGTCAATACGTATAAATTCAATATGATCCAAATAGGGTAGGGCCCCTAATTGGAGCATCATGTTGCGCAATTTCATAAAATCTCCGGTCATTTCTATACTGACTTTAAGAATTCCGGAGTCTTCCAGTAACCCGCCCACATCGGTTAGGATACTGATCAAATTGAAATTGTTCTGTTGAATAATCTTTTGAATGATCGCAGCGATATTTCCGGTTTCATTTTTAGATAGTCGCGCTTTTTGAGGAAAGGGAAGGTTATCCGGATCCTTGAATTTTGTCTTTTCGGTTAAGTCCGAAAATATCGGTGAAAGCAGTTTTTGTTCTTCAATCTGATTTTGAAGCGTACTGATTTCATGGTTGATGTTACTATAGGCCAAATAATTAGGAAATATGGACAGCAGTATGAATAGCAGAACACCGCCACCCAGTAATGAAATAACTAGCACGTTTCTTGTAGGGAGTTTGCTGTTCGCCATCGAAATATCCGTTAGTCGTTATTTAAAAAGACCTGGTTGCTAAAGTTTGAGATTCGGAGGTACCGACCCTGATTAACATACCACCCGATACAGATAAGTCTGCTTTTAACAATGGGTGATTTCAACTCCTGATTTGTTGTCGGTCATACCAAATCGAGCTTTGCCCTAAATATAAGAACTTCTTGATTGTCTAGAAATTTATAAGATTTATTTTCGACACTGGGCGTTTGAAACATCGGGGAGCTTTTCAGCCTAACAATGTAACCTGCCAGGATCGAATCAAATGTCAATCGGTCCCCCATTACAACACCTTCCATTTCGAGCTGTTGTTTGGGTGGCTTTGCGCCGTCATCCGGTTTCTCACCCATATCAGCCCTAATGCTGAGTAAGCGTATTTCCGTGGGGGTGATCGAAGAGATCTCATTTATGACGGCGATACTTTTGTATTTTTCACCGAGTTCTTTTAACGATTTGCGTTTGTCCTGTGTGCGAGATGCCAAATCAACAATGAGATTTTTATTCACAAGGGGTTTAAATTTTTCGATCTCGGTCTGGAGTTTAGCCAACTCGACCCTTCTTTGATCCAAAATCGTGCTGCCCCACCAGTATAGACCAAAGCAAATGGCTAGAAAACAGAGAATACTGGCAAATATGCCCCGGTTAACTTTACGGGCGTTTTCCGTTTTTTGTTTGTCCTTATAAGTATAAATAAAGTTTGGCGTCAGGTTATTATTAGACAGCGCCATGCCGATGGCAGGCGCGAAGGCTTCCTTTTCCGACAAGGTTCCCGGAATAGCTGCGATCCCCAAATAGCTCAGTTTGGCTGAGAAGGGATTCATGGTATCAACCGGTAAATCAAGCTGCTGCTTCATATAAACAAACAAGCGTTCATACTCACTCATCTGGCCGCTTATGTAAATCCTGGATATTCTCTCTTTATTAAAGTGAAGGTAGTAGTGAGCTAACGTTCTTTCGACCTGTTTGACCAAACGTTCGAGAGCCGGCTGGATCATACCAAATACGTCGTGTTCTTGAAGCACATGCCCGGTTTCTTCCAAGCGAATCGAATCTGAATTGGAAATATGATCTAAGAAAATTTTACGAGCTTGTTCAGTGTCCAGAATATAGCTTTCATCTTCGATGCCGAAGATACTGCTTTCTGATGGTTCCGCCGACTGCTGGGCGATGTCCATTTTACTTTTGCCAATTTCCTGGGCTATGGCCTCGATCATGCTGCGGATGCCTGCCTTGATGCCCCTGGAAAGTATCAGATTGCCATCCGAATAGATCACAATTCGTGACCAATCACGGCCGATAAAAAGGCTGCAAATATCTTTTCCGAGGGTATCAACGACTTCCGTTCGAAACAGGTTTTGCAACGCAAAAGGAATAATGGATATTCCTGACAAGGGGAACCCGATTTTTTCAAAAAGATTTCGTTGCTGGGCAATATCCTGTCGCGGGGCCACGTAGGCAAGTATTTCAATTTTGTTGATGCCATCTTCGACCACGTCGCCGAGGACCTCGTAGTCGAAGATCATCTCCTCTTCATTGAAGGAAATGTCTTTTTTCAGGGTCCAGTAAGTGGCATTGTCAATCTGTTTCTTAGATACCTTTGGAATTTTTAGATTACGCGTTTCGACCTTTGCTGATGAAATGGCACTCCATAAAGCAACTTTTTTACTGCGTCCGCAAAATTTTTTCAAAGCTGACCGCAAAAATTCCGGAAACTTAGAGCTGCTGGGCGACATGCCGGATTCATAGGGGATGCTGACGAAGTCGACCAATTCTTGGCGTTTTTCAGAAACCTGGTTAATCATGCCCAACTTCAATTCGTAATAGCCAATATCGATTCCAACCGTGACCCGTTTGCGCATGGGGACAACGTTCGAAAGTGTCGAAGGCTGATTGTGGGGCTCTGAAGGGGGAGCGGGCGTCCGAGAGCTTTCTGTTCCTATCTGGGTATTTTCAGATGATGGTTGGATTGCTTCGCCATTTTCTTTCTGGCGAATTAGGCCCAGTAGCTTTTCAGTGGAAGATATTTCGTCTTTCTTGGCCAAAGGGGGGCTCCGTTAGATGATTTGTTAAAATTTGAAATCCCCACTGCAATAAATCTATGAACTTCGTGTGAGTTGGTCGAACTCCTCAGCTAAGACTTTTATCGCAGATTGAATACAAGTTGTGGAATAAGATCCTTTATATTGCGAAAGTATGGTGCCAATATATGTAGAACAATTGTCAAAAATCCCATTATACCCTGTATCTTAACACAGGGATAGGGATTTTAAGCTGTCACGTCGAAGCGACAATGCCTCGCGCTCAAAGAGCGAAAGGGTTGTTTTATAAAATCGTGTAACGATTTTATTTAGTGACTGATGGCATATATGTATATGATAGGTATATAACTTTTACCTATAAATATATACAAAGTATGTTTCTCATAAATGGAAGAATTTGTCAAGAAATAAAAGCCATAGACCCCATTGGGTGCAACACCCTTGAAAAAAAAAATGTAATCTGCTTTAACCTGAATTGAGCGATATTTTACTCGATCTGCACCAATCTCTTGAGACGAAAGGGTTCGCAAAAAGCCTTGACAGATCCATAGGTATGACTGCTTTTTTACGAACCCTACGCCATCAAGATCCCGGCACATCTCATCGGGAAAAATCGCTCAACTCAGGTTAAGCTCTCACTTAGGCATTGGGCAATGGTCTACGTGTTGCATATTAACAGCTGGAACTCAAAATGGGGATTGAATGAAAATTCGGGTTGGATTGACAGACAAAATGGTGCTGATCGGATTGGGAATCGCAGGTATTTACTGGATTCTGGATATCATCCTGGCACTATTTGTTGCTGATGATTTTAGTATCGGCAGCCGCCTTTTTGGTGTTGGATACGATGATATTTGGCCACGTTTGATCGTCATTTGTCTATTTGTAATTTTCGGGTCACATGCGCAATACACGATTAATGAGCGTAAAAAAGCTGAGGAAAAAAGCCGTAAGGAAGTGGCCACCCGTGAGAGATTTCAGCGTCTGCTATCACCGGATCTTGCCGATATGGTCGTGTCCGGGGCTCTAACGGTGGAAAAAGGCGGTGAAAATCGTACTGCCACCGTCATGTTCGTCGACATCCGGGATTTTACAGCTATGAGCGCCAATATTCCAGCCGCAGAAGTGTTGCAGATTTTGAATGAATATTACGAACTTATGGTCGATATCGTATTCCGGCATGAGGGCACGGTAGATAAATTTATTGGCGATGCGATGATGGTGATTTGGGGTGCTCCGGTCGCCCATGCCGATGATGCTGCCAGAGCGTGCTATGCGGCCATCGATATCCAAGCGGAAATAAAGGCATTCAATACCGCACTGATCCAAAAAGGCCAAAAGGAGATCAATTTAGGAATCGGTGTCAACACTGGCAGCTTGGTGGCCGGTTACATCGGCTCAACACAGACCATGAGTTATTCGGTTATTGGTGATACAGTCAATACAGCTTCGCGCCTTTGCTCGGCTGCCAAGGCCGGCGAGATAATTATATCCGAAAATACCAGCAAGGAAGTCAAGTCCCTGTTCGACTTGGAAGCCCACGAGCCCATATTAGCCAAGGGTAAGGATCAGCCTGTGAAAGTATTCGGTATCAAGGGAAGGTTGTAACGACAGATACAATACAACTGTAATTCTGTATCTGTTTATAACATATAAAAGTGGTTGGGGTTCGTGATGATGAGAGTCGGTATCGGCTATGATGTACATGCATTGGTGCCAGACAGAAAGCTGATTATCGGGGGTGTTGAGATTCGATTTGAACGGGGACTCAAAGGACATTCAGACGCGGATGTTCTGGCGCATGCTCTCATTGATTCACTTTTAGGTGCTGCAAACCTTGGTGATATCGGCCGGCATTTTCCTGATAATGACAAACGATACCGGAACATCTCCAGCATGCAATTGCTGCGTGAAACAGCAAATCTGATCGCCGATGAGGGGTATACGCTCATGAATGCTGATGCCGTCGTTGTCGCTGAGGCGCCTAGATTGGCGCCATATATGCTTAAGATGCAATCGAATATGGCCCAGGCTTTAAATGTTGAAAAAACTTGTATTCATGTTAAATCCACGACGCAGGAGGGGCTCGGTTTCGTCGGAACGGGCGACGGCATTGGCGCCATGTGCATAGCCTTATTGGCCCGCAAAGGTTAATATCTTGAAGCCTGCCTGAAATTTGGCAATACGGGGAGGTGTTTCTAAATTAAAGGTTCGTGCAGGATTCAAGCAATATGTCTAATTTAAACTTATTTTGATCAAAAGAATTGCAGGGGAAATAAAAACAGTAAGATGAGCATCTATGTCTATAACACATTAACCCAGCAGAAAGAGCTATTTGAGACCATCGAAGCCCACAGGGTACGCATGTATGTGTGTGGCCCCACGGTATATGATTCATGCCACATTGGGCATGCCCGCTCTGTGGTGGTATTTGATGTGATCCAAAAGTACTTGAAATCTCAGGGGTATGAAGTGGTTTATGTTCGGAATTTTACGGATGTGGACGACAAGATTATCCAGCGTGCCGCCGAATTGGGTTTGAAGCCCAAGGCCTTGGCAGATCAGTACATTGAAGAGTTTTATCGAGACATGCAGGCACTGTATGTGGAACCCGCCACGTTTGAGCCGCGAGTGACGGAACATATTGGTGATGTTGTTAAAATTATCGAACAATTAATTGAAAAAGGCAGTGCTTATGCCGTTGACGGCAATGTTTTTTTCGCAGTAGATTCCTTCAGGGAATATGGTAAATTATCGAATCGTAAATTGGCGGATATGGCTGCGGGTGCGCGGGTTGCAGTTGATGAGCGCAAACGCAATCCATTCGATTTTACCCTGTGGAAACCGGCCAAAAAAGGTGAACCTGCCTGGGACAGCCCCTGGGGCCAAGGGCGGCCGGGTTGGCATATTGAGTGTTCGGCCATGAGTACGCGTTTTTTGGGTGAAAGGCTTGATGTTCACGGTGGCGGAAAGGATCTTATTTTCCCTCATCACGAGAACGAAATAGCACAATCGGAAGCCGTTCATGGCAGGGGATTTGTTCGCTATTGGATTCATAATGGCTTTGTAAACATCAATCAGGAGAAAATGTCCAAATCCCTTGGTAATTTTCGCTTAATCAAAGATGTGGTTCAACAATATCACCCTGAGGTCGTCAGGCTATTTTTACTTTCGAAGCAGTATCGCAAACCTATTGATTTTAACCAAAAGGCCATGGAGGACTCGCGGATTGCCTTGGACCGGATATATGCACTCATTCTTCGGATCGAAGGTATTATAGACAATAGTCCTCAATCCGATGGCAAGGATAAAGACGCTCATTTTTGGAATCAATTTTGTGATGCCATGAATGACGATTTCAATACGGCCGGCGGCATAGCTGTAATTTTTAATGCGGTTCGAAATGCCAACCGCATGTTGGCTGAAATCGACAACGGAAACGTTTCTCCCGAAACTTGCACGGCTTTGGCTGCCGCTAGAATGGAAATTTTACAAATGGCGTCAATTTTAGGAATCGGCAACCAAGATCCCAGTACATATCTAAAAACCCAACGAACATCCGGAGGGAAATCCGAGAATATCGACACAGAGTTGATTGAAAAGCTGATTGCCGATCGGGAATATGCCAGGCAGACAAAGAATTGGGATCAAGCCGATCAAATTAGAGCCGAACTTTCAGGCATGAATGTCGTTCTTGAGGATCGGCCCGATGGGACCCATTGGAAGGTGGAGCGATAATTGCTAAGAAACAGGTGTAAGCAATAAGGTGTGAGCTATGAGCTGCTTAAGGCTCGTTGCTTAGCACTTATTACTGCTTTATGATATGCTGGTGTCCCAGTTTGGTCTGCTGAAATGGTTGAATACTAAAAAATCGGGATCGACATCATCATCGGGATCGAATGGTTAGGAACCGATGCCGATATCGATTGCGATACCGAATTCAACAATTCCAACAAACTCAACATACTGAAGAAACTCAACGAATCATGGAACTTGCATAAACACGTAGTACTTCGACCCCTCAAAACCTTGAACCCTCGAATCCTCGGACCCTTTTATCATGCCCCCATTTAAACTTGTTTCCGATTTTCAGCCCACGGGTGACCAACCCAAAGCCATCGAAACCCTTAGCCAGAACTTAATGCGATCCGAACCCCATCAAGTACTATTAGGTGTCACCGGGTCCGGCAAAACATTTACAGTTGCACATGTGGTCGCCAAGGTCGGTAAGCCCACCTTGGTGCTGGCTCCCAACAAAACGCTTGCGGCTCAGCTTTACGGTGAATTTCGTTCACTGTTTCCGGAAAATGCAGTGGAATATTTTGTTTCCTATTATGATTATTATCAACCCGAAGCCTATATCCCCTCAAGCGATACTTATATTCAAAAAGATTCTTCGATTAACGAAATGATTGACAAGCTGCGACATTCGGCTACACGGTCGGTGCTAACGCGCAGAGATGTTATTGTGGTTGCCAGCGTTTCTTGTATTTTCGGTCTCGGAGAGCCGGAAGATTATCTGGCGATGCAACTGGCTCTTACGGAAGGTATGACGATTGAACGCGATGAGGTTTTAGCTCGACTCGTGGCCATGCAATATGCCCGGAATGATTTTGATTTCCATCGAGGTGTTTTTAGGGTTCGCGGTGATCGCCTGGAAGTATTTCCCGCCTACGAGGACAGTACTGCGGTTCGGATTGATTTTTTTGGAGATCAGATCGAATCCATATCTGAAATCGATGCCCTTAAAGGAGATGTCCAACGCCGAATTCGACAGTTGGCCATTTTCCCAGCCAGTCATTATGCCACGCAGACAAAGAAAAGAAAAAGAGCGATCCAGACGATACAGGTGGAACTTGGACAACGGATTAACGAATTTCGGCAAGGTCAAAAGTTCATCGAAGAACAACGGATAGAAGAGCGGACCCAGTTCGATTTAGAGATGATACAGGAAATCGGTTACTGCAACGGGATCGAAAATTATTCGCGTCATTTTACCGGCAGGGATGTGGGCGATCCGCCTCCCACTTTACTCGACTATTTTCCCGATGATTATGTGCTCGTTATTGATGAAAGTCATATTGCCGTACCACAGTTACATGCCATGTATAAGGGGGATCGATCCCGAAAAATGACCTTGGTCGAGTATGGATTTCGATTACCATCAGCCCTGGATAACAGGCCATTGAAATTTGAGGAAGTCGCGGAAAGAATCACTCAGGTTGTATTTGTATCTGCCACGCCGGCAGAATACGAACTCGAAAAGGGTGGGTCAAACTTGGTTGAACAGATTGTTCGTCCAACCGGGCTCCTGGACCCGCTTATCATGGTTCGCAACGCGCACAACCAGGTGGATGATTTGTTGGCTGAAATTCGTGAGCGGGTAGCCAAAAATGAAAGGGTCCTGGTCACGACGCTTACAAAACGCATGGCCGAGGATCTTAGTGAGTATTATGCTGATCTTGGTATCCGGGTGCGGTACCTCCACGCTGATATCAACACACTGGAACGTATGGACATCATTCGGGACCTGCGTAAAGGGGAATTTGATGTGCTGATCGGAATCAACCTGCTCCGAGAGGGTTTGGATATTCCCGAGGTATCTCTGGTGGCCATTTTAGATGCCGACAAAGAAGGCTTTTTGAGGTCGACCCGTTCATTGATTCAGACTTGTGGCCGCGCTGCTCGTAATGTTAACGGCTGTGTCATCATGTACGCAGATGAGACAACTGCATCCATGCAAAAAGCAATAGATGAAACCAATCGGAGAAGGGCCATACAACAGATTTATAACAAGGACCATGGTATTACCCCCCAATCAATTCGAAAGGAAATAGGAGGCTCATTAGCGGCTATGGTTGCGGCGGATTATGTAAGCGTCGACAAAGTAGCTGAACCGATTCAGGAATATGTCAGTGAGGAAAATGTTGAATCAGAAATAGATCGATTAGAAGCCGAAATGAAGGCTGCCGCCAAAGAACTTGCTTTTGAAAGAGCCGCGGTGCTCCGGGACCAGATTACGGTGCTAAAGAAGGCGATGTTGTATTAAAAAGCATGATTCATGGTTCCAGGGATTCTAGAATTCGAGGGTAGCTCAAAGTCCAAAGCCCCAAGTCGCCCCGCTACATCCCAGCTTGCAAGGCTTAAAAAACATTACAACTGGATGTTGGATACTGGGTGCTGTCTTCCGACCTCCGATTCCGATTTCCGACTCCTGAATATTGATTTCCGACTTCAATCTATTCCGGTTGAATAAAAGTATGATTCGCAACATGAGTGTTATGTACGAATATGCCTAGCTTAACATCCATCCCCAACCTAAAAGATCGTCTGGCACAAATCCCGCCGGATCCGGGCGTCTATCTGTTTAAAGATGCAGAAAATACCATCATATATGTGGGTAAAGCCGCCCAATTGAAGAAAAGACTGTCCTCCTACTTTACTGAAAAAAGACAGACTGATGGCAAACTAAATGCGCTGCTTCAACGGATTCAAGATTTTGAGTTTATTCTGGTAGGTTCCGAAAAGGAAGCCTTGGTCCTGGAATCCAATTTAATCAAGAAACACAGACCCCGCTACAATGTCGTTTTAAAGGACGATAAGCGATATCCATGTTTGCGCATCAATACGCGCCATCCTTATCCCAAGCTAAGTATTGTTCGCAAAATTAAACGGGATGGCACGCTATATTTCGGGCCGTTTACATCAGCGGGAGCGGTGCGACAGTCTCTCAAAATAGTCAACAAAACATTCAAATTGCGTAAATGTTCAGATCGCGAGTTTAAGCAGCGGACAAGGCCCTGTCTACATTATCAGATGAAACAATGCCTGGCGCCGTGCTGCAAAGAGGTCGATAAAAAAGTCTATGGGGCGATGATTCATGAGGTCGTACTATTCCTGAATGGGCGCGCACCGGACTTGGTTAAACAAATTCGTTCTGAAATGAACCTGCAGGCAGAAAGGCAGCAATTTGAAAAAGCCGCTGATTTACGTGACAAGCTTTTTGCGATAGAACGGACACTCGAAAAACAACGTTCGGTGTCAACTGATATGAAGGATCGGGATGTGATCGGGCTCTGGACCGAGTCGGGCAATGTCATGATCACGATGCTGTATATCCGCGGTGGTTTTCTCCTGGGCAAACGTCAGTTTCCATTTGAATCTGTTTGGGATCCAAAGTCAGAAATCCTGAGTGGATTTATGCGTCAATTCTATGAGCGCGCGCATAGCGTACCATCGGAAATTTTGGTATCACACACGCCTGATGATGTGGGTATCATCAAATCGGTTTTGGCCCAAAACCGGGGTGCTGGTGTAAATATCCACGAACCCCAACGGGGAGAAAAAAGAAAATTGGTGCAAATGGCCCTTGAGAATGCCGAGATCGGTCTTAGCGAATGGCAGGCCGCCAATGCTCATGATACGGCATTATTACAGGGGCTCAAGCTTAGGCTTAAGATGGATCGTCTGCCACTACGCATCGAGTGTTTCGACAATTCTCATCTATACGGCAGGAATGCGGTTTCAGCCATGGTTGTTTTTGATATGGCCCAACCCCAAAAAAGTGCCTATCGAACCTACCGGTTCAAGGCGCCTGTTATGCAGGATGATTATGCCGCCATGGCGGAAGTGTTAGGGCGACGGTATGGCCGCCCAAAAAAACGCGACCCTTTACCGGATCTGTTGGTTGTAGATGGCGGCAAGGGACAATTGAATATCGCGACCGATATAATCGCAGGTTTGGGATTGAAAGGCTCTTTCGACATTGTCGGTATTGCCAAAAGAGATGAAAAGAAAGGTGAGGCCAGGGACAAGATTTATCAGCCGGGACGTGTGAATGCCGTCATGTTCGGTCGTCATTTAGAAGAGCTGCTTCTACTGCAACGCATCCGTGATGAGGCCCATCGCTTTGCTATCCGCTTCCATCGAAAACGGCGTGGTCGTAGTGGATTGCGCTCGGTCCTGGATGATATTCCCGGCGTGGGGCCTAAGCGCAAAAACTTATTGCTTAAAAGTTTTGGTGGGATCGAATCGATTCGATCAGCTGAAGTGGAGATGCTGGCAGCATTACCCGGCATGAATCGGCAGGTGGCAGAGAAGGTGAAGGAATACTTATCTGGCTCAAGCTATAAGCCGTAAGCATTAAGCAGCTTACGGCTTATAGCTTATTGCTGCAGTCTAGCCTAACTTCTTCAAATCTTCTTTCAAATCTTGCACGGCTGCGGCTGAATTCATAAGCGCTGATTTTTCCGTATCCGTTAATGTAATTTCAATGACTTCCTCGATGCCGTTGGATCCGAGCTTGACCGGCACGCCGATGAATAAATCTTGGATACCATATTCACCTTGTAGATAAGCGGCGCAAGGTAATATTTTCTTTTTATCCTTGAGGATGGATTCAGCCATTTCCACAGCAGCCGAGGCAGGTGCGTAATAAGCACTCCCCGTTTTTAGGAGACTGACGATTTCAGCACCTCCGTTGGCTGTCCGATCAACCAAGGCATCGATGCGGTCTTGGGGTAGAAGTTCGGTAATAGGTATGCCGGCAACTGTTGAATAGCGGGGCAGTGGGACCATGGTATCGCCATGGCCGCCTAGTACAAAGGCCTGGATGCTTTCTACCGAAACATCAAGTTCCATGCCAATAAAAGCACGGAACCGGGCAGAATCCAGTACACCGGCCATGCCCACAACCCGGTTTTTAGGAAAGCCACTGGCGTCGAAGGCAACATGACACATGGCATCCAGGGGATTGCTGACAATAATGAGAATCGAATTGGGTGAATGTGCTACGATTTGCTTGGTGACATCTTTTATAATTCCGGCATTGGTGCTGATAAGATCATCGCGGCTCATACCCGGTTTTCTGGCAATGCCGGCTGTTATAATCACAATGTCCGAATCTTTGGATGCGTCATATGCATTGGCGCCTGTCAAATGGGCATCATGCTTTTCAATCGGGGCGGCTTCAGTGAGATCAAGGGCTTTGCCTTGAGGTACCCCATCGAGTATGTCTATTAAAATTACATCACACAATTCTTTTTCGGCTAATCGCTGGGCGGCTGTGGCCCCAACATTGCCGGCTCCAACTACCGTCACTTTTTTATCCATTACATGCTCCTTAATAATAAATTAAATGTTGTTGTTGATCTGATTGACTCTAATCATAAGCCATCGCCGGAGGTGGTGGTGTTGACATCATAAGCCATCGCCGGAGGTGGTGGTGTTGACATTATAAGCCACCGACAAGATCTGTGGTCGTTAACTGCGTTATCGGGAGTGACCCTCCTTTTCAGCGAATATCGTTGCGGTGTCCCGGTCTAATAATGGGGGCTTTACTAGGTAATCTATTTTGATCACATGCTTGACTGAATTGTCAACAGGATATGTCGCTCTGAAAACATATGTGTCAATGTGTTGATTTTTTTGGGGGGAATATACGATACGACAATGGATTTAATCCGTTGGTCAGGACAATGCGACACAACCGGTATTGACAATTTGCATGAAAACAGGATAAAGGAATATGTTGCGTATACCCACGAGGTTACACCTTACGGGTATCCCTTGTTTCGATAATTACCAGTGAGATGAAAATTCTAGTAGGGTTAGGGATGATGTGCCACATCGCGTGGCCATGAGGGGCATAATGGGAATCAAAGAAACCATCCAGAAGTTTTTAAAAGAAGCCGAACTTTATAAAAAGCAAGGCTTGCTCAATGAGGCCAGTGAAAAGTATTCCCAGGCCGAGCAGGCTGTTCGCAACCACGACAGGATCCAGAACAAGGAAAAAATTCTCGAAGGCATTGCTAAAAAGATCGCTTTATTACAATCGGACACCCAACGCGTCGAACGCGGGCCATCTTCACCGGAACTTTCTGAAAAAGCGCAAGACTTAATTCAAAAGCTGTTTTCGTTTTCAAAATCAGAAAGCAAGGAGGAAGCTGCCTTAGAGGGTGCTATCGCCCTGGCTAAATTCGGCCAATTCGAGAGGGCGCTGGGTGAATTTAAGAAATTAATCGACACCGATTCTCATCGGGTCGTGGCCGCTAAAAACGTATTGCGTTGCCATATTCAACTAAACTCAGAAGAAGCGGCTGCTGATCAGTATGAAGCCTGGGCCAAAGCAGGAAATTTCCCTCCGAACCAGTTAGGCAAAGTCCGACTATTCTTGACCGATATCCTTGAGAACAAAGGTATTCAGCGGGATCTGACCACTGTATCGGTTGAAGAGGAAGCTATTCAAGAACCCGAGGAAGAAGAATTCATCGATATCAGTTCCATTGGCATCTATTTTAATTCAGGGCCGGCAAAAGGGAAGGTGGTTGAATTTGATGTGAACTTTCAATCCGGAAACATGCTCAGTCTGATTGTTTCCAAAAAGGATGCCGGAACCATCGAGGTTCTAAATGTAGATGACAGCTTAAACGATCTGCAGTTTTTCTCTCCCATAGCCATGTTTAACGGCTCAGGCGTTATAACGGCTAAATCGCAGATTAAATCCGGGCCTAAGCAGGGAGATTACTGCCTTGATATAAAGATTACCAGCAAATAAAAAGAAAGAGCTTTTGAGCACCGATTGATTATGATATATAAATTTAGATTTTTCACTCAAGTTCGTGTGACGAATATTTATTAAAAAGCGGAGTCGCGCTGTATGGCAATATTTAACCTGAAAAAACGAGAGATCGAGTGCAAAATCGTCTACTACGGTCCGGGCCGCGGCGGGAAAACAACCAACCTCGAATATATTTTTAAAAAATTCTCAAAGCAAATCGAAGGTGAAATGGTGTCCATCAATACCGAAGGAGATCGGACACTGTTTTTTGATTTTTTACCCATGGGCTTGGGAAAAATCAGAGGTTGCGATGTCAAGGTCCAGCTATACACTGTCCCGGGACAGGTGCAATACAGCTCAACCCGTAAGCTTGTTTTGCGGGGTGTTGACGGGGTCGTTTTTGTGGCAGATTCCCTGGAGGTCCGACGCGAAAAAAACATGCTGTCATTAAAAGATCTTCAGAAGAACCTAAAGGACTACGGTTTGAATATCTTTAAAATTCCATTGGTGCTGCAATATAACAAGCGTGACCTGGCAGATGAGGGCATACCATTGATGTCAATTGAACAATTGGATAAAGATCTCAATCGACAGTTAAAGGCGCCTTCGTTTCCAGGCAGTGCCATGAAAGGTACCGGGGTCGGTGATACCCTCAAAGCCTGTATTAAACAAACCCTAACGGCCTTGCAAAAAGAACTGAAGTGGGCTCAATAATTATCTCATGAATGACGACAATATTCTAAGGGGTAATATCGAATTCCTTAATCTGGGCGACCTCATGCAACTGCTGGGAGGTAACGGCAGTACTGGCATTCTCAGAATCCTGAGCCCATACGCCCCTGAACCCGGTATTATTTATTTTGACAAGGGGAATCCGGTAAATGCATCTAACGGCACCCTTTCCGGGTTAGAAGCACTGTATTCGCTATTCGGATGGACAGATGGTGATTTTGAATTTACACCCACCAGTATATCCAGCGAACGCGTTATTACCAAAGGGCGCATGGGTATCATCCTGGATGGACTCAAAATGCTCGACGACGGTCAAATCGAGCGTTTGGGACCAGTGTCACCGGATAATCGGACGGCAAAATTCTCGGATGCTGATGCGACCCTTCCGGTTGTGTGGGGTCCACTCGTGGATTACATGTATGTGGTGGATGAAGAAGAGTTTTATGACGGCGATGCCATTCTGGAACAGGGCCGGCATGGAAATTGGGTGTGGGTGGTTCTAGAGGGCGTCATTAATATCGTCAAGGAAACCGACAGCGGACCTTTGACACTTTACCAAATTGGGAATGGCTCTTTTGTGGGCAGTGTGGCTTCCTTTCTCGTCCGGAATCATTCACGCACTTATTCTGCTAGAGCCGTGGGAGATGTCCAGCTTGGTGTGCTTGATTCGCAGCTCCTTGCTCAGGAATACTCGAAGATGTCGTATGAATTTAAAGCATTTGTGATGAGCTTGGACAAACGCTTGCGGCATCTGACAGATCGGGCCGTGGAATATGCCAGCAAAAAAATCGATGTGGAGGATTATTTAAGATATCGTAAAAAGGTTATCGAACAAGGCGAGGAAGAAAATCGATTGTTTCGAATAAAACAAGGACGCGTGTCTTTGGTCCAGAAAACTGATTTTGGCTTTGTTCCCCTGGCGAAACTGGAGCGTGACGATTTTTTTGGGTATCTACCATTCCTCGATTTGGGGCATGAACCCAGATTTGCGTCTGCTTTGGCATCCAATGAACTTAAAATACAGACTTTAAATCCGGATATCATTCAACAGGAATACGATAATATCTCTACAACTTTCAAAAATATTATTGAAAACAATGCGACTTGCATCCATAGCATGACCAAGGTGTTGCACACCCAACAAAAAGATTTAATGACATAGCCGCAGGGTCTCGGCTGAAAATCGTCCCGGGAGTTAGGTGGACAGGATGAACGGTATAGAAAAAAGGAAACACCCACGATTTGAATCAACCAACCTGTTAAATTTTGTGTGTTGTGCTGAAGATGGTGAGGCCTGTCATCAGGGTATGGGCAGGACACTGAACGTATCTGAAACTGGCATACTGCTTGAAACCTACCATTCTATTGATCCCCAATGGAAGATTTCGATAACTATCGGTTTTGAAGAGGAATTGGTGGACATTCAGGGTAGCGTGATATTCCAGAAAGAGAGCAAGGAGGATACCTACGAGGCCGGTATTCAGTTTTCAGAAATTAGCGACCATGAACGTGAAATACTCATTCAATTTATTCAGGCATTTGAGGAGAAAAGCAATTGACTAGCGAACCAAAAGCGTTGACACCTGTTCAGGAAACCGATTTTGCCGATCTAAAACTGCTCAAGCGTGGTAAAGTACGCGATATGTACGACCTGGGAGATACGCTCCTGATGGTGGCGACCGATCGAATTTCCGCATTCGATGTTATCATGGATGATCCCATTCCGGGCAAAGGCATCATTCTTACGCAGATTTCCTTATTTTGGTTTGAAGCCATGCAGTCATTGGTACCAAACCATGTGATCTCAAGTGATGTGGAGAACTATCCAGCCGTCTGCCAACCTTATGCGGACGCTCTGCGTGGTCGCAGCATGCTGGTTAGAAAGGCTGACCCCTTACCCATTGAGTGCGTTGTTAGAGGCTATATTTCCGGGTCAGGTTGGAAATCTTATCAGCAGGACCAGTCTGTTTGTGGCATCAAATTACCAGCGGGACTCAAGGAGTCGGACAAGCTGCCGGAATCGATTTTTACGCCCTCCACAAAAGCCGAACTCGGCCTGCATGATATTAATATTGACTTTAATGAGGCCGCCGAATTAGTCGGATCTGATGTGGCCGATAAAGTTAAACAACTCAGCCTGTCCATTTATAAAAAAGGATTGGAAATTTCCGCTGCCAAAGGGATTATAATCGCCGATACCAAGTTTGAATTTGGAAAAATCGGTGATGACTTAATTCTGATCGATGAAGTTCTTACCCCGGATTCATCGAGGTTCTGGCCCCAGGAGACCTATGCACCCGGCGGGCCCCAAAAAAGCTATGATAAGCAATTCTTACGGGACTATCTAGACAGTATCGATTGGGACAAGGGACCGCCGCCACCGCCGCTTCCAGAGACAGTAACCCAAAAAACCTACCAAAAATATAAGGAAGCTTTAACCCAGCTGACAGGTCGGGATTTAACTATATAAGCTTTCTCCATATCGGCCAGTAATAAGGGTTCCTTGATGCGCTATCGCCTGAAAGATATTGCAATATCTGATATCGATATTCAGGATGAATCTTATCGGATCAGCACACCCGCAAACATCGATGGCCTGGTAGCATCCATACGTCAGGTGGGCCTGCTCAATCCGCCGGCACTAAAGGCCAAGCAGGACCACTATACCATTATTTACGGATTCAAACGAATTGAAGCTGCGCGCCGAGTGGGTGTTGAAAAAATACCGGCCAGGCTCCTGCCTGAAGATGCGGCCTTGTCGGATTGTGTTTGTCTGGCGATTTCCGACAATTTGGTCCATCGGGATTTGAACCTGGTGGAGGTTTCTCGTTGTCTGACCATGCTGTCCAGGTGCATCAGCGATCCGGCCCTGGTGTCGACCGAGGCGCGCCGCCTCGGGTTGGCTGGGAATGACCGGTATTTTCATGAAGTGGCACAGATAGAGATGTATTCAGAGGCAGTAAAGAACGGTTTGTCCGAGGGCAGATTATCACAAAATATAGCCAAAGAATTACAGGGGTTCGGACCTGATTGCGCCGATCAGCTGGCCACGCTGTTTTGTGTTCTCAGAATCAACCAAAACAAGCAGAGACAAATATGCACCCACCTTAAGGAAATAGCCATTCGGGATAGTCAGACGGTTCGGTCCGTGATGAATGACCTGGGCTTTGAAGATATTTTAGCACAACCAAGCATGAGCAACCAGCAGAAAACCGAATCCATTCGGCTCCAACTGCGTCAGCGTCGGTTCCCGCATTTATGGGAAGCTCAAAAACGAAGTAGTCATGCTTTGAGAAACCTCAAACTAGACAAAACAATTCAAATTCAACCTCCTGATTATTTTGAAGATACGTCGTTCACCCTCCAGTTTACTTTCAAAAATAAAATCGAATTTAGGCAACACATCGCCCGGCTTGAAAAAATTTTGGCCAACTCTAGCCTCGACCTGCTTTTAAAGCGCTAGAAAATTCAACCAGACCCATGGTTTTCAGGAGAAATTCATGCGACCATGGAAATGCGCACCCTTTTTATTTTATGAATAATATTCTCTTGACAAATATTCCACAAAGAATGTAGAACCTTTTAAGAAATAAATGAGGTTCAGTAGCCATGGGAATCCAGGAGCGAAAGGAACGTGAGCGCGAGCGCAGGCGCCAACAAATTATTGTGGCGGCTAAGCGTGTATTTTCCAAAAAAGGCTTTAGTCGGGCCACCATGGAAGATATCGCCAACGAAGCCGAGCTCAGCCCTGGTACCCTGTACCTCTATTTTAAGAACAAAGACGAATTATATGCCTCCTTGTCTCTCCGGATCCTGCAGTATCTGCTGATCCGGTTAGAACACCTCAACAAAGAAACCCGACTCGATGTAGAAGAACGGATAACTGGCCTTAAAGAGGCCATGTACGATGTCTACGAATTTGATCCTTTAATTCTTGTTAACATGTTTCGCTTGCAATCGAGCGAATTGCTGAAAAACTTGACGCCTGAGCTTCTGTCGGAAATTAAAAAACTGTCCCAGCAAGCACTGAACGAAATGGCGAAGCTATTTCAGGAGGGTGTCCACAAAGGCGTATTTATAGACAGGCACCCCATCGCCATTGCCGATATTGCCTGGTCTCTTTTTTCCGGCGTGGTCTTGTGGGAAACCAGCAAAAGCGTCATCAACGCTGACAAGGATTACTTGAAGGATACGCTTGAAACAGCTTTCGAAATATTTGATCGGGGCATCAAAAAAAGACCCGTACTGACTGAATCAACAAGCGATATATGACCGTGTAATCAGCATTTGAATTCTGTACCGCGTTCGAATTTATGATCTTGGATCCGTCGAACTTCAGGCTCATTAGCGTCGCGGTGCAGAATGAATTCAAATTTGGGATGATTCTAATTTATATAGGAAGGAGGTCAATTTATGGCAGACAAAGAAATTGTTGAAACTTCCGAGGCACAGATTGCTGTTCACTGGCAGGAGGAGGGACTCTATTATCCTTCAACCAAGTTCATAGCCCAGGCCAATATGACGGATGAAGATGTTTATGACCGTTTCAGCCTGGATAATTTCCCGAACTGTTTCAAAGAATATGCCGATCTGTTGACTTGGTACGAGTACTGGGACGAAATTCTCGATACCAGCGATGCGCCCTGCTACAAGTGGTTCAAGGGGGGTAAAATAAACGCCAGTTACAACTGTGTGGACCGCCATCTGAAAGAATATAAAAACAAGGCGGCGATCCATTTCGTACCGGAACCCTTGGAGGAGGGATATCAGAGTATCACTTTTCAGCAACTCTACGTAAGAGTGAACGAATTTGCGGCCCTGCTCAGGGATTTTGCCGGGCTCAAGCGCGGAGACCGGGTGACCCTGCATATGCCGATGATACCGGAACTGCCCATTACCATGCTGGCCTGCGCCCGACTGGGAGTCATTCACAGCCAGGTGTTCGGCGGCTTCAGCGGTCGGGCCTGTGCCGACCGCATCGTGGATTCCGGCAGCCGGGTGCTGATTACGGCTGATGCCTATTATCGCAGCGGGACTTTGTTGGATCATAAGCAAAATGCGGACATTGCCTGCGATCTGGCTGAAAAAGACGGCCAGAAGGTTGATACGGTCCTGGTTTGGCAGCGTTATCCCGGGAAAGTATCCAGCCCCACGCCGATGGTGGAGGGCCGCGATGTATTCGCCAATGACAAACTCACGGAGTACTATGGGGCCCGCGTGGAGCCGGAAAAGATGAACGCCGAAGATCCGTTGTTTTTGATGTACACCAGCGGCACCACCGGCAAACCCAAAGGCTGTCAGCATGGAACCGGCGGGTACTTAGCCTACACGGCGGGAACATCCAAGTTCGTCCAGGATATTCATCCCACGGATACCTACTGGTGCATGGCCGACATCGGCTGGATTACCGGCCACTCCTATATCGTTTACGGTCCCCTGGCGGTTGCCGCGTCAACCGTGGTCTACGAGGGGGTGCCCACCTATCCGGATGCCGGACGGGCCTGGCGCATTTCCCAGGATCTGGACGTGGACATATTCCACACCGCGCCAACAGCCATTCGCGCTCTACGCAAGATCGGCGCAGACGAACCGGCAAAATACAATTACGAGTTCAAACATATGACCACCGTGGGCGAACCCATCGAGCCTGAGGTGTGGAAATGGTATTATGAAGTTGTCGGCCAGGGCAAAGCCGCTATCGTGGATACATACTGGCAGACTGAAACCGGGGGCTTTTTGTGCAGTACCCTGCCGGGGCTGATACCTATGAAGCCGGGCAGCGCCGGACCCGGTATGCCCGGCATTCATCCCATCGTATATGATGATGAAGGCGCGGTGGTTGAACAGGGGGCCGGCAAAGCGGGCAACATCTGCATCCAGAATCCCTGGCCGGGCATGTTTCAGACCATCTGGGGTGACAGAGACCGCTTTGTGGATACCTATTTTGCCAGGTATAACAAAGACCCCAATTCCAAGGATTGGCGCGACTGGCCCTACCTGACCGGTGATGCGGCCGTGGTGGCCGATGACGGTTATGTGCGGGTTTTGGGACGCATCGACGACGTGATCAATGTCTCCGGCCACCGCCTGGGCACCAAGGAGATCGAGTCTGCCTCCCTGGTGGTGGAAGAGGTGGCTGAAGCCGCAGTGGTTCCGGTGAACCACGCAATCAAGGGCAAGGAACCGGATCTTTATATCGCCTTGAAACCGGGGTTTGATGCCAGCGATGAACTGGCTCAGAAGATTTCCGATACCATTTCAAGCGAGATCGGTAAAATCGCCAAACCACGGAAGGTATGGATCGTACCGGATATGCCCAAAACCCGTTCAGGCAAAATTATGCGCCGGGTTCTGGGGGCTATTTCCAATAAAGGCGATGAAGGCGATGTCACGACCTTGGCGAACCCGGAGATCGTGGAATCTATCAAGAAAATGGTTCAATCCTAGCATGACGATTGCGAAGTTTGAACCACCGGTAGCATAATGGGCGCTGCACCAGCAGAATGGAGGCTGTCCGATTGAATCGCAGACTCGCTTCAATCGGAAACTTGAGCGGATAATGCTCAATGAATCAGGAATAATTACATGGATATCCGCGGAATTTTTTATACTGAAGATTCGGCAAGTTTTCGCGACATGCAGACAGTAGGTAACGCAGCAAGCCTTAAAAAGGAACCCCAAAGATGTTTAAAAGGAGGTGATGCCCTTCCACCAGAAATGATGAAGAAGGAATGTATGATGAATAAACCCAAACTTTGAAAGGAGAAAAGCATGGGATCTCATGTATATTGGCTATTCTTTTTTGTTCTCCTTTACTGGGGATACTGTATTACCATCGGTGTCACCGGTTATTTAAGGGCCAAGAAAGGAACCGACTACTTCATTGCCGGACGCCAGCTAAATATCTGGGTGTTTGTGTTGGCGGCGACAGCGACTTCGTTTAGTGGTTGGACGTTTGTGGGGCATCCCGCCCTGATGTGGCGGGATGGTCTCCCCTACGGATACGCGTCGTTCTATGTCCTCACCATTCCGATTACAGGCGTATTCTTTCTTAAGCGCCAATGGCTGATGGGCAAACGTTATGGATTCGTGACCCCCGGCGAGATGTATTCGCAGTACATGGGCGGTGAAGCCATCCGTATCCTCACGGTTATCGTGGCTCTGTTTTTCAGCATACCCTACCTGGGCATTCAGCTACGGGCTTCGGGTATTCTGTTCAACGTGCTGACCGACGGCCTGTTCTCGGTTAACGTGGGCATGTGGATGCTGGCCATTGTCGTGCTCTTGTATGTGGCCCTGGGCGGATTGCGTTCCGTGGCCTACGTGGACACGGCCCAGTGCATCCTGCTGTGGGGCGGCATCATCTCCCTGGGCATCATCGGCGCCAATTTCTGCGGTGGCTACGGTGAAATGACCTCAAAATTCGGAGATGTCGTGGTCTGGGTCAACAGCGGCGGTGCGGAGGTACCCAAATGGGCGGATCCGGAGGCCGTCAAAGTATTCATGGCCAACACCAAGAAGATCGTTAACCTGGGTCCATCCGGTGTGACCAACAAGGTTGCCGTACCGGGCGTGATCCAGATGGTACCTGCCGGTGCCATGGCCAAGGGTGGTACCTGGACCGGCGTCATGATTTTGACCTACATGTTTGCGCTTATGGGTATTCATTCTTCCCCGGCATTTTCCATGTGGGCCTTTGCCAACAAGAACCCCAAACCCTTTCCGCTGCAGCAGGTATGGGCCTCCACCCTGGGTATCGGGCTGGCCCTGTTTGTTTTCACCACCATGCAATCCATGGCCGGTTGGGTCTTGCCCTTTCTATCCGGACCGAACGGCGGTACCATTCTACCGCTTGACCGTCTCATCAGCAGTGGTGGCAACGACCTGGTGCCCTACTTGATCTGGCTGATGAAGGACACGGCCCCATTTGCGGTCGGTATCCTGGCCATCTGCGCCCTGGCGGCCATGCAGTCCACCGGTGCGGCCTATATGTCCACAGCCAGCGGTATGCTGACCCGTGACATTGTCAAACGCTATATCAAGAAAGACATGACCGAAACCGAGCAAACCCACTGGGGACGCATCACCGTACTCATCGTGGTGGGATCGGCCTTGATTTTCGCAACCATCGTACCGGGGGCCATCGTCATGCTGGGTGCCTTTGCGACATCCTTTGGATTCATGATGTATGTACCCCTGATCGCCACGCTCTACTGGCCGTGGCTGACGCGCCAAGGCGTAGTGGCCGGTTTGATCTGCGGTATGTTTGCCGTATTCCTGACCTTCCGCTTTGATCTGGGTCTGCCATGGGGCTACAGCCCGCTGACTATATTCTCTGCCGGGTGGGGCATCCTGTTCAACCTGCCGGTGGCGATTCTGGTGAGTTACTTTACGCAACCGGATAAGGCCGAGCAGGACCGCAAGATGGAATATCACAGCTTCCTCAGGGAACATGCCAGCCTGGCTCCGGAAAAACGTCACCTGATCAAAATTGGCTGGATCATCACGTTGGTATGGTACTTTTTTGCCATCGGCCCCGGCTGTGTCATCGGTAACTGGATTTTCGCCAATCCGATGCAGCCCAGTACCTGGCCCAATGGTATGCCGTCCATCTGGATCTGGCAGCTTGTCTGGTGGATTCTGGGTATCGGTATGATGTGGTTCCTGGCTTACAAATGTGAAATGTCAACCAACATCACCACCGATTTTGAGGCTCTGAAACATGACATTTATGAGGATGAAGCCGTGGTTGCCGAAGATACATCCCGCGGCCAATCCGGCGTATAATTCAGAGATTCAATAGATACTGATACAAAAAAATAAACGGGGAGGCGTGTGCGCCTCCTCGTTTATGGTTTTTGAATGATCCTCCAATTGATAATTGCTTTTTTAATTGGATTCAACTATGGATGAAAGGTCAGAGTTGGTCGATTGAATTGGTTTTGAGAAAATAAAAAAAAGAAACATTGGGATAAAATGAAAAATCTACTATTTATAGTGTTATGCACGGTTTTCCTGCTTGCCGGGTGTGGCTTGGGCGTATCCAGATATGACGATGCCATCATGGATGGTGCTTCCAAACTCAATACCGGTAAAACCGAGGAGGCTTTGGCGGATTTTAACCGGGCCATCAAAATCGATCCCAAAAAGGCCGCCGGTTATCTGGGTCGGGCCAACACGCTCAATATCCTGGGGCAGTATGAAAAAGCCATCGCCGATTACAATATCACCCTTGAAATCAATACCGAACTTGCCGAGGCGTATGTAAACCGCGGGTCGGCCTACAGCCATCTGGGAGAAATTGAAAAAGCCATCGCGGATTATGAAAAAGGTTTGGCCTTGAAACCAAAACTCGACAATCCGCCCGGCATAATCGACCGCCTTTTCAGCGATAAGCCGAACACAGACAAGGGTATCCGCAAACATTTGGAATATTTGAAATCTCAGCTAAAGTCTTGATCCGGGATGTAGATAGATTTTGTGTAAACTGATTTGAGATAGATCGGTATCTTCCCTGCCGCATTGCCGATGAAATGCTCTCCAGAAATTCTCCCATGGATACGTAAATTAATATGGGATATTCAGAATCAGAGGTAACATGAAATTACTTTTTGCCCGCATGATCCGTGCCATCAGGCTGGATCAATCCCTTTTTGATGAAGTAATTAATGATCCCAAAACCCAAGGTCATTCATATTGGGTCGTGGCTATTCTGGCCATGGCGACCGGATACGGCATGTTTAGCCGTGCGGGCAGTATGGCGGTCAATATCGGTCTGGCGGTGACCTTCTTGTCCTGGTATGTCTGGGCATTTACCATTTATTTTGCCGGTACGCGCATCTTTCATGCTGAACCGTCGCGTATCGATCGCAAAACCGTCCTGCGGGTTATGGCTTTTGCCAGCGCACCGGGTATCATTAGAATTTTTGGCGTCATTCCCAACACGACCCTGATTATTTTCCTGTTTACATCCGCTTGGATAGTTTTGGCCGGGGCGATGGGAATCAAACTAATTTTCAGGCTTGACAAATTAGGCAAATCCATTTTGCTGTGTGCAGCGACCTGGCTGGTGGTTCTTTTTCTGCAAATATTTTTTATGATTCTGATGTTTTCCGTGTTTGGTGTATCCTGACCTGTCTGGCTTGAAAAAAGTAATTTAAGGAAGCAGTAGCTTGTCATAGAATTCTCGTATCAAGTAGGAATCTTTTATGGCGCCTAAGATTTTAATTGTCGATGATGAACCCAACATTGTCGTGCCGCTGCAGTTTTTAATGGAACAAAACGGCTACCAGACACTGGTAGCTCAAAGCGGCGAAGAAGCTTTGGAGGCCATCTCCAAAGACGAGCCGGACCTGGTGCTTCTGGATATTATGCTGCCCGGTATTGATGGATTTGAGGTGTGCGAAATCGTCCGCCTCAAGCCGGAGTGGCGCCATATCCGGATTATTTTTCTAACCGCCAAAGGCCGTGACGTGGATATTGCCAAGGGCATGGTCTTGGGTGCAGATGAATACATCACCAAGCCGTTTTCCAACCAACAGATTATCGATGCCGTAACCAAATTGCTTAAAAAACCGGAATGAAAAATAAAAATAAAATCTGGTGGGCCCTGAGCGTAACTCTCAGCCTAGCTGCTGTATTGGGCCTTGCTTTGGTCATCCTGTTTTGGCATCAGCCCCTGGTCCAAAGCCAGGCGGCATATCAAAAAGGTATCTGGTTTTTTGCACGGTATGCCTTGGTCATATGTTTGGCCTTGATTGCCGTACTTGGCTTTCTTCTGTCGCGAATTTTTTGGAAACTGGTGATCCCCTTATCCAGAGTGTCGGAAGAGATAGCTCTGATATATAATGCCAATCCCAAGCATCGACTTCAGATAGAAGGCGCTTTTGGTCTCGGGCAGATGGTTCAGCAAATCAATTCTGCTGCTGAAAAATATGAAACCCTTGAAAAGGGCGTATTTAAACGTGTTCAGGTGGCCAAAGCTGAGTTAGAGGAAGAAAAGAATATTCTGGCTGCCATAATGGCGGAACTGCCTGACGCGGTATTGATTTGCAACAAGGAAAGTCGAATCATACTTTACAACTCCCAAGCCAAAAGGTTTTTTAGCGAAAAAGGCATTGCCGGTCGTTCCCTTGTTTCAACCGGAAAAAACGATTCGGTAGATACTGCAAATTCAGGTAAAGTCCATTTGGGTATTGGACGGCCGATCTCAGATTTTGTTGAGGAAAACATTATTCAGTATGCCCTTGCAGAAATCCATCAGCGACTTGAAAACAATGAGGAACATGTAAGTTCCAATTTTGTAATAACCGATTTGGCCAATCGGCTTTTGCGAGCAGAGGCCTCGCCCATATTGAGCCCTCAACGTGAGTTCTCCGGATTTGTAATCATCTTTAATGAAATTACCCAGGAATTACGCGGTGAAGCCCGATCTGGATTTTTGTTGCAGTCATTTCAACAGAAAATCCGGCACTCAGTTGCCAGTGTCAAATCAGCTATCGAGGTAATACGTGACTATCCCGATGTCAGCAAAACGCAGCAGCAGCAGTTGCTGGAGATAATTCATACGGAGTCTCATTCTCTTGAGAAGTTAATACAGCGGGAAGGTAATCATACTCTTAAACAGCCGCACAACCACTGGCCCACAATGCCGATCGCCATCAGCGATCTGTTGGAGGTGCTTCAAAAAAAGGCGTCCGCAAAGCTGGGTGTTGAACTAAGCTTTGAGTCTGATTCTGCAGTGCCCTGGATTAAGGTTGATACCTATGCCATTATGATGGTCCTTTTATTTTTTCTGCAACGGATCAGTGATGACACCGGAGTCGTCCAGTATCGGTGTGAGTACATCCTAGAGGACGAATTTGCATTCGTGGATATTATTTGGATGGGCAAACCCATTAGTATTGAGAAAGTACGGCAGTGGGAAAGCATGCAACTTGTATTTTTGGATGAACGTATGCCTTTGCATCCCAAGGAAATTCTAGAACACCATGGGATTGAAATCTGGGCCTATCGTGAGCAACTTGGTGAACAGCGTTCGTTCCTGCGTTTGCATGTGCCCCTATTTAAACCCCAAGAGCAGAAGGCCATACGGCGTGCCTCGGTACTACCCGAAAGTCGCCCCGAATTTTATGCGTTTGATTTATTCAATCAACCCGGTCAAAGTTCCAACTTGGACTCCCGCTTGCTAAAAGAGCTAGCCTATACCGTTTTTGATACAGAAACTACCGGTCTGGATCCTTCCAGCGGTGATGAAATTATATCGATCGGTGCCCTGCGGATAATCAGCGGGCGCATTCTATCTGAAGAATCATTCGATCAGTTGATCAATCCCCAACGAAGAATACCAGCATCTTCGACGCATATTCATGGGATCGACAACGATATGGTGAAAAGCCAACCCACCATTGATATGGTTCTGCCGGATTTTCTAAAATTTTCGGAGGAAACCATATTGGTCGCTCACAATGCAGCTTTTGACATGCGTATGCTCCAGATGTGTGAGAAACGAACGGGTGTGAAGTTTATCCAACCGGTTATGGATACGTTGCTGCTGTCAGCCGTGGCCCACTCCGCTCATGATGATCATACCCTGTCAGCCATTGCCGGCCGATTGGGTGTTACCGTGGCCGGTCGTCATACCGCCATGGGCGATGCTGTCATGACAGCCAACATATTCATAAAATTGATGTCATTGTTGGAGGATATGGGGATTCGGACGTTGGGCGAAGCCAGAGAGGCTTCGCAAAAGACCTATTATGCCAGACTCAAGTTTTAACTTATCAGACTGTTGGGTGTTTAGGCTGTAGACTATTAGGATGCTTATAGCATTCTGCTCAAAGCTCAATTGGAACGCGATACCCACAACGCGCAACCCGCCCTTTTACTTCTCCAAACCCCTTTCGTCATTCCCTCGGAAGAGGGAATCCAGACAAAGCTTTCAGCAAAGTGCCTATTCTGGTTCACCGATTTCTCGGGAATGGCAACCGAAGGATGGGATGCCGGAATGCATAGAAAATTTAACCCGCAACCCCTGTCGAAATACTGCCTACTGCTTACAATTTTCGTATGAAACTATAAAGTTTCTTTAATACGTTATTAAGGCCTATTAATCTACGCTTCACCTTCATGCCCCGTTGAAATCGGTAGCGTGAAAGAAAAGACAGTCCCTTTCCCGGGCTCACTCTCCACCCAAATCCGACCTTCATGGAATTCGATAATCTGCTTGGTAATGGTCAGACCCAATCCAGTTCCCGGTGGTCTACCCTCGCTAACAGCGTTGGCCTGACGGAATTTCTCAAAAATGATTTCCTGGTCTTTCTTATGGATACCGACCCCATTATCAGCGATATCGATGCGTAAAAAATCATTCTCCGGACTCGTCCTGATATGGATATGTCCTTTATCCTGGTCGCAGAATTTAATCGCATTTGAGATCAGGTTCATCATGACCTGTATCAAGCGGTCGCGATCGCCCAGAATAGTACGATGACTTTGGGCGAGATCCTTATCCAGTTGGATTTGTTTTTCGTGTATCAACTGGGCGGATGCGGCCAGGGCGTCTTCGATAATGGCGTGTATGTCGATATGGTTCAATTGCCAATCCGCAACACCCGATTCAATTTTCTGAAAATCCAGAACCTGCGTGATCAGACGTGAGAGTCGTTCATTTTCTTTCACAATAATACTCAGAAACTGATTACGCTGCTCCAGCGGCAATTCAGGGTTTTCGTGTAGAATTTCAGTGAGGGAACGTACCGACGTCAGGGGCGTTTTGAGCTCGTGGGTCACCGTGGCGATGAAATCGTCTTTAAGTCGGTCCAATTCGGTGAGGCGTGCATTGACTCTTTTTAATTCTGCCGTGGCTTTTTCAAGCTCATGACTGTATTCGATGGCATGGCGGGTCTCGTCGAGCATATTCATGACTTCATCGATCCCCGGCGCTTCTTCTTTAACGGCTGTGGCGATCATTACCCGGGCCGAAGCCGATCCAATGGCTCCGGCCAGCAAACTTTCAAAATGGGCAATTAAACCGGCATCTTCGATGATGTCGTTTTCCCAATCGATTTTTTTCTGACGCTCATATGATTCCAACGCCTTTCGCGTTTTGCGTTCCCCGAGAAAGCGTGTCAGCACCGACCTGAGGCCTGGCAGCGATGCTTTTCCGCGCCACATGAGGGCCGGATCCCGATCCTCCGAGCGTTTGAATATATCCACGAAGCGGGCGGCCTGGGTGTGCTCAAGAGCCGATGGGCGTTTGAATACAGAAATACCCACATAAAGGCCGATATTAAACAACATGCTCCAAAACACTGAATGTGAAGGCTGATCAAGCCATTGTAAACCAAACAGTTGGTAAGGTCTGAGCCAACCAATTCCCCAAGGCCCTTTGGAAATAAAACTTTCGGGCAGGATCCCGCCCTGAACAAAAAAGGGCAGAAACAGGGTATATATCCAAATACCGAAACCAGCGCTCAACCCCCATATGGCACCTGAACGGGTGGCTCCTTTCCAAAATATACCCCCGAGGACACTGGGTGCAAATTGGGTTACGGCAACAAACGACTGTATACCGATGGATACCAATTGATAGTATTCACCCGTAAGCCGGAAATATATAAAACCCATTAGTAACAACAGGATGATACTGATCCGACGGATGGTTAATATCAGACTGCTCAGGTCGTCACGCTGGGTTAGTTTTAGAGGTTCAAAGCGTAAAAGGATGGGCATGATTAATTGATTGCAGATCATGGTGGATAGGGCAATGGTTTCCACGATAACCATCCCGGTGGCTGCTGACATGCCGCCGATAAAAACCAGCAATGTAAGCGCTGCTTGACCCTGCGACATGGGAAGGGCCAACACGTATGCATCCGGCTCGATTGTATTACCGCTAAAATGGAGCATACCCGCAATGGCAACGGGAAGTACAAAAAGGTTGATGGCAATCATATAGAGTGGAAAAAGCCACATGGCTTTGTTCAAATGCTCTTCATTGACATTTTCAACCACAGCCACTTGAAACTGGCGGGGTAAAAACAGAATGGCCATCATCGATACAAAAATTTGGATACACCAATTGGCATAGGTACCTGTCTCGAAACTGAGGTTGAATAGACTGCCTGCATTAGGCAATCTTGCAGCTTGCTGAATCAGATCACCGAAGCCACCATAAAAACCAAAAGTCACGAAAAGTCCCAGAGCCAAAAATGCTGCCAGTTTTATGACGGATTCAAATGCAATTGCCGCCACCAAGCCTTCATGCCGCTCGGTAACATCCAGATGGCGGGTACCGAAAAAAATTGAAAATATAGCCAACATAAGCGCCACATAAAAATCGGTGTCGGCTAGCAGGGCAATTTCTTCTGTATGTCTGGCTTGATGGGTTAAGATCGCAAAACTTCTGGAAATCGCTTTGAGTTGAATTGATATATATGGCACGATACCGATGACGGCGATGATCGACACCAGCCCCCCTAAAGTGGTGCTTTTGCCATAACGTGAGGCGATAAAATCGGCGATGGATGTGATCCGGTAGGTTTTACTGATGCGGATGATTTTGCGCAGAACAAACCAGCTCAAACCGATCATCAGGGTTGGTCCCAGATAGATGGTGAGAAAACTGGGACCGTATGCCACCGCGCGTCCCACGCTGCCGTAAAATGTCCAGGCTGTACAGTAGACTGCCAGAGAGAGTGCGTAAATATAAGGATTGCTGATGATACTGGCACCGGCATCCGCTTTTTTATCTCCGATATAGGCAATCGCAAACAGCAGCGCGATGTAGCTGAATGAAAAGAAGAGAATGGTTTTGGTTGCCAACATGGATGATTTATGATTTCTCTTTGTCGGGTATTTTTCGCATAATCAAACCGATTAATACGACCAGTAATGCCCAAACAGTAAAAACATACAAATAGAGCAATGGTACGCCCATTAGGAATTCTTTTAAGTTAAATAAAGATAAGATGGGGAAATTGAGGAGTAGGCTCCCCAGAATGAACAGGCTGACCAGACGGTTGGTTTTATTTTTGGAATCCATAATTTGAATTCTCCCCTCGCCGTAAGGCTTGTTATAGGGGTTAAAATGAGGCTCGTCTGCAGGCCTCAGTCGATTCGTTGCGGGAATTCAAATTTAGGTTAAAGATTGCGTTAATAGGTGTCAAGGAAAATCCCTGCAAGCGATACATACCATGAGCTTTAAAAGGTTATACATTCATCAAGATGTGCTGGATGATCCTTTGGTCAAGGAGATTAAAGCACGAATCAATAAACCGGTTGAAATCGTAGCCAGTATTGAAAAGCTGTACGCCGATCTTGCGCTTGCCCATGATCCAATTCAAAAAGGCAAAGAGATTCTCTTATTACACCGGAACAAGGGGCGTTTCATTAAAAAATGCCCTGGAACCCAATTCTATAATTGTTGCGGTTATCAGATTCTGCATATCGGCAGCTTTTGCAACATGGACTGTGCCTATTGTATCCTGCAATCGTATTTCCATCCGCCGATTTGCCAGTTTTTTGTGAACCACGATGATCTGTTTGCCGAGTTAGAGGCGAAAACAGGGTTGCCAGAGATACAACGGGTGGGAACAGGTGAATTCACCGACAGTCTCATCTGGGATAACTGGACCGATTTGACCCCGCGACTGGTGCAATGGTTTGCGACCCAAACCAGATCCGTTCTGGAATTAAAAACCAAAACAGTGGCGATTGATTCGCTCCAGAATCTCGATCATCGACGTAAAACCATTGTGGCCTGGTCTTTGAATACGCCCACGGTTATCAAATCTGAGGAGCGGGGTACGGCGTCATTGGCGGCACGGTTTCGAGCTGCCCACACGTGTGAAACTTGGGGCTATCCCATCGCCTTTCATTTTGATCCCCTCGTTATGTACGACGGTTGTGAACAGGACTATCGGGAAGTTATACGCCAAATTTTTACCCACGTGTCATCCGAAAACATTGTATGGATCAGCCTGGGCAGTTTCCGTTTTATGCCTCAATTAAAAACAATTATCGAACAGCGTTTTCCGGAGTCAAAGATACCATATGGTGAGTTCATCACGGGTCTTGATAATAAGATGCGGTATTTCAAGCCGTTGAGGATTAAACTATATCGTCATATATTCAATGCAATTCATCGCTATGCGCCCCATGTGACCGTCTATTTTTGTATGGAAGACGACGAGGTATGGGAAAAAGTGATGGGATTTACACCAGCTGAAAAAGGCGGTCTATCTACGATGTTGGATGAGAGTGTGGTCAGGCAGTGTGGAATAAAACCGTAAAAAGATTTTCTTTATTGATCGGTCCAATATTGCCGATACTGCTTGTCTGCTTTACGAGTATCCAGGCCATGGAAGCAGCGCAGGTGAAATGGATCGTTGATGGCGACACCCTATTTTTAGAGAATGGGAAAACGGTCCGTTATATCGGTATCAACGCACCCGAAATCGGACATTCTGGAAAGTCCGGAGAACACTTTGGGAAGGAGGCCAAGGATTTTCACGAAAATCTGATCGGAAAGCAGAAAATTCTGCTAGAATTTGGGCCTGAAAAGACGGATCAATACGGACGATTGCTGGCTTATGTTTACACTCAGGATGGAGAGTTCGCCAACCGCCTCCTTTTAGAGCATGGTACGGCATACTGTTTGTACAAGTACCCCAACATTAAGCATTTTGATCTATTTCTACCCGCTCAGCGTGATGCCATGCGACAGAAACTGGGCATGTGGCCTAAGCTGGATCTAGTTGCTAAGCCATTGTTGGGCAACAAACGCTCATATCGATTTCATAAACCGGACTGCACTTTCGGCCGTACAACAAGAAGAGCAAATCGGATCGATTTCAATGGATTATGGAGCGCGTTCTGGCATGGCTTTGCCCCATGTAAGCGCTGTTTTCATAGTGGTGTATTTACCAAATAAAAAGGCGTTCTGGAAGAATCCTTCCAAGACGCCTTTTTTGTTATTAATTATAAATCCGCAGCGTGGATTTATTCTTTTTCTGCAGTGGCTTCTTCGATAATTTTGTCCATTAGTTGGGCCGGAACTTCGTCGTAGTGCGAAAACTCCATGGCATAAATGCCGCGTCCGCCGGTCATGGACCTCAAGTCCGGCGCATAGGTCAGAAATTCAGACATGGGTACTTGGGCATTGATGACCTGGTTTTTGCCGGCGCTATCCATTCCCAGAACCCTTCCGCGCCGTCCATTTAAATCCCCCATGATATCGCCCATAAATTCATCGGGGGTGGTGATGGTTACCTTCATGATCGGTTCCAAGAGGACCGGCGTTGCGCTTTCCATGGCCTTTTTGTAAGCCAGCGATCCTGCTATTTTGAAAGCCATTTCAGAGGAGTCCACGGCGTGGAATGAGCCGTCATTGAGGGTTACCTTGAAATCGACGCATGGAAATCCGGCTAAAATGCCTTTGTTGGACGCCTCGACAATACCCTTTTCTACGGCCGGAATGTATTGTCTGGGAATCACCCCGCCCACAATCGCATCCACAAACTCGAACCCGGCACCGCGAGGCATGGGTTCCATATCGATCCAACAATCACCATACTGCCCGTGTCCACCGGATTGCTTTTTATGCTTCCCTTGGGCCCGTGTTCTCTTTTTAATGGTTTCTTTGTAGGGAACCTTAGGGGTACTCAGATTGACTTCAACGTTATATTTTCGTTTTAACTTTTCAACGGTAGCTTCAATGTGGACCTGGCCGGCTCCCGATAAGAGGATCTGTTTGGTTTCCAGGTTGCGATCGAGTTTAAGGGCCGGATCCTCTTCCAGCAGCTTGGAAATGGAACTAAAAATTTTATCTTCATCGCCCTTGGATTTGGGTTGCAATGCAAAGGAAATCAATGTGGGCAAAGGCTCCACACATTGAAAATTGATCTTATGGCCTTCATCACACAGGGTGTCACCAGTGACGGTTTCTTTTAATTTGGCAACCGCCACAATAGCTCCCGGACCGGCTCCTTCAGCCGGTTTTTGTTCTTTCCCGAAAATCGTTAAGAGTTGGTTGAAACGCTCTTTCGCTTCCTTGGTGGCGTTGTAAAAATTTCCTTCCGCGCCCAGTGTGCCGGAAACTACCTTGAAAATAGACAGTCGGCCGGCATAAGGATCGGCAATTGTTTTAAACACAAATGCTGAAAAGGGTTCATCCGAATTCGGCGACCTTTCAATGGCGCTGTCGTCTTTGGGGTCTAAACCGCTTTTGGGTCCTAAGTCAGCAGGGGAGGGCAAACAATTAATGATGGCATCCATGCAAATATCAACACCGATGTTTTTGGTTGCGGCGCCGCAAAACACCGGCACAAAAGTACGTGATATGACTCCTTTTCTCAAAGCAGCATGGATATCCTCATCGCTGAGCGTCTCACCTTCCAGATAGCGTTCGATAAGCTCGTCATCTGCCTCGGCCACATCTTCAATCAGTTTTTCTCTTTCGGCTTCCACCTGGTCCTGCATCTCAGCCGGTATGTCGCCCGAGCTTGCCTTCCCATTTTCGTCATAGGTGTAGGCCTTCATGCTGACGAGATCCACAATGCCTTGAAAATCTTCCTCTTTGCCGATGGGCAGTTGCAGGGTGATGAGCTTAAGATCAAAACAATCAACGGCATCCTGAAGCGTTCTATCAAAATCGGCACGTTCGCGATCAAGTTTATTGATAAATATCGCACAGGGCAGATTGAAATCAGTGGCAAATTCCCAAGCCTGTTCCGTTTGCACCTTTACGCCGTCCACCGCATCCACCAAAACCATGGCCGCGTCAGCTGCCTGCATACACAGCTTGGTATCACTGAAAAAATTTTGGTCACCAGGCGTATCGATTAGGTTGAGGACGTGTTTTTTCCAAGGGAGTTGGCCAAAACCGCTGCTGATGCTCGTGGTACGCTTGAGTTCTTCGGGTTCAAAATCCATGACCGTATTGCCATCCTCGACTCTCCCGATGCGATTGGTGACACCAGCCTTAAAAAGCATAGCCTCGGCAAGTGAAGTTTTTCCAGCACCTCCGTGGGCTACCAGGGCGATATTTCTCAATTGATCTGATGTTGCGCTCATCTGTGCTCCTCTTTTTTTACAATTGAAACGCTAAATTAGGGTTGAAAATAAATACCCATATATGCAAAGGACTAAAAAATCAAGCACAAGCAAATAAAATCGTGCAATTGTACTAATTCGTTAGGTGTATTAAAAATTCTTGGTTTCCTTTGGGGCCCGTAATTGGGGAAGTTGTCACACCTAAAACGTTCAAATCACAGGTTTGGCAAAACTGCTTCAGGGCATGAATCACATCTGTATGCAGGCGCGGATCTCTTACGACACCACCTTTGCCGACCAGCTCTTTGCCAACTTCAAATTGGGGCTTAATCAATGCCACGATGAGCGCATTCTCGATAAGGAATTTTTGGACTACCGGCAGTACAATTCGAAGCGATATGAAGGAAACATCGATAACGGCCAACTCAATGGGATAGGGTACATCCTCAATCGTGAGGTGCCGTATGTTGGTGCGCTCCAGTATATCAACTCGCGAATCCTGGCGTAATTTCCAGGCCAATTGTCCATATCCCACGTCGACTGCCAAAACTCTGGCGGCACCGGCCTGCAGCAAGCAGTCTGTAAACCCTCCGGTGGATGCACCCACATCCATGCAGTTTTTCGCGCCAACATCAATGGCGAATTCTGTGAGGGCATGCGCCAATTTAATGCCACCGCGGCTTACAAACGGGATATCATTTCCTTTTAAACTGATATGGTCAGAAATTCGTATGCGTGTACCCGGTTTAGTAACCGGCATCTGGTTGACGAGGACCTTGCCGGCCATGATCAGTGCCTGTGCGCGTTGCCGTGTCGGCGTTAAATTTCTGTCGACAAGGGATACGTCCAATCTGGTTTTTGCATGCGACATATTTATAAGCGTTTTAAGTTTTAAGTGTTAGGTTTTACGTTGGGCTATCAGCTATTAGCTACCTAAAACCTAACACTTAAAACCTAAAACCAGATGAATTCGTCTTTATTAGAATTCATCGATGTTATTCTGCCAGCATTTCCTTGGCAGCAGATGCAATCGCGTCGGCCTTTAGGCCGTGGACCGATCGGAGTTGTTCCTGGGATCCATGCTCGACAAATGTATCTGCAATTCCGATGCAATGCGTGCGGATATCGTATATCTTTTGATGACTCAAGCATTCCAGCACAGCACTTCCAAATCCACCGTGCAACACATTTTCTTCAACCGTAATGATCCGTTTTATGCGTCCGGCAAGATGTGCAATCAGCTCCGCATCCAAAGGTTTGACAAAGCGGCTATTGACGACTGTGGCCGAGATACCATCAGCTTGCAGTAAGGCCTGCGCAGATATCGATTCCGTAACACTGCTGCCTATTGCCAGTATCAGGACGTCATCACCATTTTCTAGGATTTCAGCTTTGCCGATGGGTATGTCCCCCACGGGTCCGGCCAGCGACACACCGATTCCAGGACCACGTGGATAGCGGATTGCAATGGGACCATCATGCGCAACAGCGGATTTCAGCATATGTCGCAATTCATTTTCATCTTTGGGTGCCATAACCACCATGTTGGGCAAACAACGTAGATAGGCGTAGTCAAAGACACCGTGGTGGGTGGGTCCATCCTCACCAACAATACCGCCACGATCAATTGCAAACACAACCGGGAGTGATTCAATACAAACATCATGAAGCACCTGATCAAAGGCGCGCTGTAAAAAAGTGGAGTAAATGGCCACGACCGGCTTAAATCCCTCACATGCCAGCCCGGCCGCGAAGGTAACCCCGTGCTGCTCGGCGATCCCCACATCAAAGAAACGATCCGGATATTGCAGAGAAAATGATGAAAGACCCGTACCTTCAGGCATGGCCGCTGTCACCGCTACAATGCGTGGGTCCGTGGCGGCCAGTTCTACTAATGTTTTCCCAAAAACATCGGTATAGGAACAGATTTCGCTTATTGGTGGTGCACAGGTTCCCGTATCAACATCGAAACTCCCGCAACCATGAAAGTAGACAGGGTTTTTTTCCGCCGGTAGATAACCCTTACCTTTGGTGGTGGCCACATGCAGGAGAACCGGTTCATCGCGAAAGCGGATATTTTCAAGAATATCAATTAGGTGATCGATATTGTGCCCGTTAATGGGACCGAAATATTCAAAATTAAACGCTTCAAACAACATGCCCGGCGTAACAAAGGTTTTGAATGAATCTTCGGATCGTTTCGCAAAATGATAGATATCATCTCCCACTCGGGGCAAAGATTTTAAAAATGCACCAAAATCCTTGCGTAAATCCTGCAGACGCTTTCCTGAAAGTTTGCGGCTTAATAAAGAGGAGAGGGCGCCTACGTTTTTAGAGATGGACATCTCGTTATCGTTTAGAATTACAATCAAATCTTTATCTTTATGGGCACCACCTGTTTGGTTGAGGGCCTCATAGGCCTGCCCGGCGGTCATGGATCCGTCTCCAATGACGGCAATCACTTTAGATTTCTCGTTTTTGAGATGCTTTCCGGTTATAATACCGAGCCCGGCTGAAATGGATGTACTGCTATGACCGGTTGTGAAAGCGTCATAGGGACTTTCGTTTTGACGGGTAAATCCGGACAAGCCTCCCAGTTGCCGTAAGGTTTTGAAGCGTTTGTTGCGGCCGGTAATAATTTTATGGGCATAGGCCTGATGTCCCACATCCCAGATAATATTATCTTCCGGCAGGTTGAATACATAGTGCAGGGCAATGGTTAGCTCCACAGCACCTAAACTGGAAGCGAGATGGCCACCGGTCTGGGATACGATGTCCACGATACGCTGGCGAATCTCTCCGGACAAGTGTTTAAGCTCGTTTCTGGATAGCTGTTTCAGATCTTTGGGCGATGAAATATTATCAAGTAACTTCAAATGGCTAATTACTCCCTAATCACAGATTTCATAGGAATTTAATGCAATAGTTATCAACTTTCCAGCCAGCATGGTCTTTGCGCCAGGTTGGCTGGAAAGCCCTTGGCCGCAATAACCTCAACGATGCGCAAGTGATGTTAGTGATCTCGTTCGATGATATAGCTCGCTATGGCACGCAATGGATCCGCCTGGGTATCAAAAGTTGCCAAGGCATTCAAGGCGTTTTCTACCAAATCATGGGCATAGATTCGGGTGTTTTCCAGACCCAGGAGACTGGGAAATGTGTTCTTGCCTTTGACAGAATCCGTTCCTACGGCTTTCCCGAGCCGGGTTGGATCCCCGCTTACATTAAGCATATCGTCCACGACTTGAAATGCGAGGCCAATCTGATTGGCATATAAGCGTAAGGCGGTTAGATCTTCTGAATCGGCATCTCCGTATAGGGCGCCAACCATTACCGAAGCTTCGATCAGGGCACCGGTTTTTAGCTTGTGGAGTTGCTTGAGGCTTTCGAGATCAAGTTGTTGCCCTTCTGTGTCAATGTCCAACATCTGACCTTGAATCATGCCCTGATGTCCGGCGGCTCTGGCCAGGGTGTGAATAATGCGTAGGCGTCGAGCGAGGTCGGCCTGCTGACCATTTTGTGGGTCTGAAATGATTTCGAAAGCCTTAGTGAGCAAGGCATCGCCCGCAAGTATGGCTGTGGCCTCATCAAACCGGACATGCGCTGTGGGCTGCCCGCGTCGCAATTCGTCGTCGTCCATGGCCGGCAGATCATCATGAACCAATGAATAGGTATGAATCATTTCCAGGGCGCATGCCGCTGGAAGGACTGCCGCGGTGTCGCCTTGGAGTGCTTCGGCGGTTGCAATTGCCAGGATGGGACGCAGACGCTTGCCACCGGCCAATAGAGAATATTGCATAGCCTGTATGATACGCGTGGCCTTTTGGGAATCAGGCCGTAACAGGTCACCCAGGGCGGTATTTATGGTTTGTTGGTGCGATTTGAGATATGTTTGAAGATCCATCGTCTCAATGCTCATAATATGTTGGAATCATATAAAATATTATTAATTATTTTGAGTTCTACCCCGTTAAATGCCGGATTTATGGAATATTGGGCAGAATGGCTGAAGATTAATCAAACATTTATAGGTTGTATCCATAATTCCATTTATCAGCGATGCGCGCTAGGTTCAATCCTGCTCTTGATCTGTAAAAGGCTTCTCGGTTAGGGCGCCGTTTGTTTCCTGGACAAGTATGGAAATTTTCTTCTCGGTCTCATCCAACATTTTGGAACACAGTTTGGAAAGCCCGATGCCTTGCTCAAATCGTTGCATAGCCTTTTCAAGCGGCAAATCGCCGGATTCCAATTCTTGGACGATTTCTTCTAATTGTTGAATGGATTTTTCAAAAGTCTGCTTGGGCATGGTGTTATAATCCTTTTATATAATAATATCGGTTCAGTTACGGCGATATCCGTCAACTTTAGCCCTTTGTGAGCTGTTCCACCGTTTTTTGTAATTCGTCAAATTTTATTTGTAACGTATCTAATTGATTTTTTAAATCATCCTTCTCTTGTAGAAGTTTTACCATATTTTTATACGGCTTATATACGGTTTCTTCTGGAAGGTCTTTGTAAACCACACTCATGGGGGAAATCACGCATTTGTCATGTATTGTTACACCAGGCATAATGACGCTAGGTCCGGCAATGAAGCAGTTATTTCCAATTTTCGTGGGTACTCTTTTTATTTTATATGAACTTTTGCTTGTGTTTTCGCCTAGGATGTTTAACTCGTGGCTATCATGAGTCCACAAGAAAACACCAAGACCTATGGACGTATTATCACCTATTTCAAGATAACCGGATGCATCCAATACCGCACCTTCACCGATCCAACAGTTTTTACCGATTTTTAGTTTTTCAGGTGAGATTATTTTGGCCCGTTCACGCATACGGCAACCTTCCGGTAAACCAAAGTAAGCCGCGCGTTCAGTATCTGACATTAATTCAGTTACATTGTAATCTAAAATTTGTTTTCTGATTTCCCACGGAGTTTCTTGGGAGAAACAAGATTGCTTCTTTCTTCCGTTGATTTTCATTATAGATTCTCCTTATCTTAAGGCGGCTGACCTTATGTAATCTAGGTAGTGCACCAAAGCAAATGATAGGTTTGCAATTATAGCGGAATGGGGAAGCTGAAGTAGGAGACAGCTAAAAAATTCCGGAATTACGGGGACGGAACTGTGTATCAGCTTGGGAAAGCGGTTTCAACCTAAGTAATGGCTATTACCTGTCCGCAATCAGCCCGGAGAACCATACCCCGCGGGACAATTATTGTCATCTGTATGCCGTTTACTTCAGACATCTGAAATCTGTTTGCTTTAGTCTGGCCCTGACGACTTGTTTATCTTAGTTGTTTCAGCCTCCAATGATCCGGAGCCGAGCAGAATCTGCAGTCGGTCTCCAGGTTGAACACTGTTGGCATCTCGAACCACCAGGTTGCTTGCGGATAAACGGGTGATGCTGTAACCCCGCTTCAGGATATTCAATGGGCTCAATACCGTCAATTTGGATTCAGATTCCCGAATCGATGTCCTCTTTTTTTCTATATAAATATCAAATGATGACAATATATTATGATTTAAAAGTTCAAGTTTGTTTTTAATATAAGGAAGGCGTAGTGCCGGCGACAAAGTTATTAATTTGGACCAGCGCCATTGCAAGCGTTCGCGGTGCTGTTTCAATTCCTGACGGCCGGCACGGATCAAGCGGTCGGTGATATCATCGTTTTTCAAACGGAGATCTTGAATGCGCTTGCGTGGATCGACCAGACGTTTGGAAAATTCCCGCAGATAAGTTTTATGAAATCGGAGAAAATTGCTGAAGGTATTGATGAGCTTAGCTTGCAGGTTCGCATTCTGGCGTACCAGTTCCTGCTTCACGGGAACGACCATTTCCGCGGCTGCAGAAGGTGTTGGGGCACGTAGATCCGCAACAAAATCTGCCAAGGTGTAATCGGTTTCATGACCAACAGCTGAAATAATCGGTATTTTGGAGCTAAAGATCTTGCGAACCAGTCCCTCGGTATTAAATGGTTGTAAATCTTCCAAAGAACCGCCGCCACGGGCTAAAATAGCCACATCGGCTTGGCCGCGTTTATTGAGCAAGTCAATGGCATCCATCAATTCTTGTTCCGCCTCTAAGCCTTGAACCTTGGCTGGGATGATTTCCAAATGTATTGTCGGAAAGCGTCGATTCAGCACGCGGATGATATCGTAAATCACCGAACCGGTCGGAGATGTTATGACGCTGATTTTACGTGGTAAAAAAGGAATCGATATTTTGTGCTCATCCGCAAACAAGCCCTCGTCGGCCAGCTTTTGCTTGAGCTGCTCAAAGGCGACCTGGAGCGCGCCGATACCGCTGGGTTCCATGTACTCTAAAATGACTTGATAGGTGCCGCGGGGTTCATAGAGACTGACCCGACCGATCCCATTGATTTGCATGCCATCCTCAGGGTCGAATTTGAGATGCGCGTTCTGGCCTCGAAACATAACTGAGCTGATTTGGGCATGGGCATCCTTGAGCGAAAAGTAGAAGTGGCCCGAAACCGGTACGCGGAAATTTGAGATTTCGCCGGTGATCCAGATAAAAGGGAAAGAATCCTCCAACAAGGATTTGATTTGCGAGGTCAGCTCAGAGACACTCAAGATATGCCGTTTGTCATTTGCTGAAATCATAAACGTCCGATAAGGTATATTATGTAAACTTTAATAAATAAGAATAAAAACGCGCGATAATCTGTACCAAGTCCAAGCATCTACCGACCCGTTCGACGAATTTGCGGATGCAAAACCTGAAACTGTCGCCAGTCGGATTGTATCAGCCTGCTCGATCCAGTACCTCCCTAAGGGCCGGCATAATGTACACATCTTCGTGCGGAAGCTGAGTGAGACAGGCAGCCAGGGCTTCGATTTTGTTATGAATTCTTAAATGCTTGTCCATGATGAATTGTTTCTGTCCTTTTACGATGCATAATCCGGATTTTGCTTTGATACCGGTACTTCTAAAATTTTGTTCCGAAACGACAATGTCGAATTTTTCCGCTAGAGCTATGAGTTCGTGGTATATTTGTTCAGGTTTCATAATAAAATCGTTAATCGAATTTATGATACGCGATGCCGTCGCGTTCATATTCAATGTAAATTTGCGCAATTAAAAATTAATTCTAATCAATTGTATATTCCTTAATATTGAAAATCGAAGCGTTAATTGTTATATTGTGCGCATCAAGAAATGTGTTTTAATACGATAAATTTGTTAAAAACAAAAGAAATGAAGAATAACTAACTGAAAATATAACAATAAATTAGGAGGATAACATGCGATCGGTTGCATTATCAAAAGACCAGGCTCAACTGCAGGTAAACTCTTTTATTCGTAGTGTATACAATTGGATGGCCATCGGTCTGGCACTGACCGGTTTTATGGCATTTTACGTTGCCAATACACCCTCGATTCAACGCATTGTATTTGGCAATCCCATTGTATTTTATGGCCTGATCATCGGCGAACTCGCCCTGGTATTCTTTCTTAGCGCAAGGGTTCAGAAAATTCGGGCCACAACTGCAACAGCAATTTTCGTTTTCTATGCCGCTCTTAACGGCGTGACCCTGTCCTTTGTATTCCTGGTTTATACCCGGACAAGCATAACCTCGACATTTTTTGTGTGCGCCGCCACCTTTGCAGCCTGCAGCATATACGGCATGACCACCAAGCGCGATTTAACATCCGTGGGTGGTTTCATGACCATGGGCCTAATCGGTATCATTATCGCCTCGGTGGTTAATATATTTATCCGAAGTTCGGCCATGCACATGATTATCGGCTATGTGGGCGTGCTCGTATTTGTAGGCCTTACCGCCTACGATACTCAAAAGCTTAAATCCATGGCACTTACGCAGCCCAGTGACATTGGCGCCGCTGCTGTTCGAAAAGGTGCGATCATGGGTGCTTTGACGCTATATCTTGATTTTATCAATCTGTTTTTAATGCTGTTGCGCGTGCTCGGCAACCGCGAATAACAGAACTGCGTTTTGTAACGGGAGTGGATTCCGATTACAGTCCCTACCCTGACCCAGAAACCCTGTGTCTAAAAGGACACAGGGTTTTTTATGCACCGATTTCCTTACGAATAATATCGGATAATTGTTGGCAATAAGTGTCGGCATCTTCTTTTGTGGCGGCCTCTACCATGACGCGGCACATGGATTGGGTACCGGAATAACGAATCAATACGCGTCCCTGTTGGCCGAGTTTTTCCTCAACCATTTTAATTGCATCGGCTAACCCTGGTAGTTCAGTGATGGGTGGCTTGGTTTTGACATCGACGTTCAGCAGGGTTTGGGGAAATATGGTCATAACCTTGGCCAGATCCGACATCTTTGTTTGCCGAGCCGCCAGGATGCCTACCAACTGCAAAGCCGCCACCATGCCATCACCCGTGGTGTGCGTGTTCAAGAAGATAATGTGACCGGAATCCTCGCCGCCCAGCACCGCTTCGGCCGCCACCATCTCCTGCATCACATAGCGGTCTCCCACAGCCGATTTTATATGCCGAACCTGCATATCGGCAAGGGCCTTTCCCAGACCCATATTGCTCATGATCGTCGTTACAACCGTTTGATTTGATAATGTATTTTGTTCATGTAATTCTTTGGCAAAAATGGCGATGAGCTGATCGCCGCTTAGGATGGTTCCCTGCTCATCCACTGCAATCAACCGATCCCCGTCCCCATCAAAAGCGAATCCGACATCGCAACCGGCATCCAGTACGCTTTGGGCTAGCTTTTCAGGGTGCTGCGATCCGCAGTCTGCATTGATGTTGATACCATCCGGCGATGTGGCTATTTCTACGATGTCCATGCCGAATTTTTTAAAAAGCTTTGGTGCGACAACACTCGTGGCTCCATTGGCGCAGTCGATGGCAATTTTCAATTCCCTTACTTTTGGGTGAATATTACTTGGAATGCATTGGATTAGGAAGTCGCAATACAGTTCTCGGGCTTCTGTGACTCTTAGTACCTGCCCAATGAAATGGTCTGCCAAATCAGTTGGCAGGCGTTGGGGCTCAAGGATCAACTGCTCGATTTCATTCTCGATATTATCGCTGAGCTTATATCCTTGTCCGTTGAAAAATTTGATGCCATTGTCATAATAAGGGTTGTGGGAAGCGGATACAACGATACCTGCATCAGCTTGTAGGCGGCTGGTCAGATGGGCCACGCCGGGCGTCGGCAGTACGCCGGTCAGAAACACATCCGCTCCCAGGGAACATAAGCCGGCCACCAGGGCTGATTCAACCATATCCCCAGAAAGCCGGGTATCTTTGCCAATCACAACTTTTGGGCGTCTTTGCTTATTTTGACGGCCGAAATAAACGGCAGCCGCTTTGCCTACTCTCAAGGCTGTTTCCGCTGTAATGGGATCATGATTGGCATGCCCGCGGATGCCGTCTGTACCGAACAGTTCCCCCATAAAAATTTCTCCGAAATTTTTATTGTGCCGCTAACGCGGCAATTTATTTAATATATTTGGAAAAACAGCGACTACCTATACAATGACAAAATCGATATGGAAATAGCATAGTTATTGGAGCGACGATGCCTTTTGCCCGGAGGGCGAAAGGGTCGTGTTTCATAAATTCGCGCAGTGAATTTTTTATTTGAAACTCGGGAGGATATCCAAAACTTCATCCAGCACGTGATCAATTATGCCCTGAAGCCAATTTGAACCCATTTGTTTGGTGTCCTTACTCAGGGACTGGATGGCTTGCACATAGGCTGGTCTGCTTTTATCGAATCTGGTGTTCAGATCGTTTAAGAATTGATCCCGCAGGTGATCATCCCCGCTGTAAGACAACAATTCTTGCAAGCGGTCTTTAATTGCATCTTTCCTGTCCAGCAATTCCTGTTGCTGATTAAGTAGTTTTGAAACCGAAGCTTTATCCTTTTTTTCGGTGTAATTCTGAATGGATCGGTCCATTTTGTCTGCCAGCTGGTGAAGCCGTTGCATGCGTTCATTGAGGATAAGCCGCAGCTTTTCCTGTACGGCTTGACATAAAAAGAAAGGAAATCGATCAGAGATCAACTCGGAGCGTACATGTTGGTACCATTGGTTCAGGGCCATGATGTTGCCGATATAAAGAACATTGTTTAATAAAATACGCTTAATAACCCGGTAGCGGCCCGGCACATACGGAACGCTGCCCCCTCTACCGCCAGTTTCGATAATCATTCTGTTGGGTTGCAGCACATCTTTGCGTAGAATAGTGCCGGCCGCTGCGATGGTCCCGTAGGCAATACGACTGGGTCCCACCAGTCCCCCCTGCCCGCCCAAGAATATGGGCGCTTGATCGAGCATGACACCTTGGGCCACATCGCCAATCAGGGAGGGCGTGGCCTTATCCTGGTTGGGCGTGAAGTTAAAATGGATATAGGAACTGCCGACCTCACTGTGATTCTTGCGACTCGTGCCTCCGGCCATCAGGCAGTCGCAAAAATTAATCAGGCTACCCAGGGTTACAAAGGGAAACAGAATGGTCTGCTTAAGCCCCACTGTGTGCGCGATATTGGCTTCTTCTTCAAATATGCACCCTGCCCTCACATGTGAGCCACTGCCGGCACTGGATTTTTCCAGAAAAACCGATTGCTTGAAGAATCCGCCCTTAAGTACTGCTTGCGGCCCCATTTGGCAGTCCTGGATGGTGGCCGGTGCTTCGGTTCCAAGTCTGGTTTGGGGACCTATTTGAGTAGAGCGACCAAAGATTTTACACCCGGTATGGATGTGCACCCCATCTTCCGATATATTATCCACTTCCACATCGGGTCCGATTTCGACACTTTCAGGATTGGGAATAATAACGCCTTTGTTGATCAGCTGTTCAATCTTTTTTTGCATATTATTTATCCTATACAATGTCAGCAAACTGTATCTTGAAGCTTTTCAGCGATATCTCCAATTCCCGGCAGGTTTGCGCCAGCTCGTTAATCTGATCATTCTGATCGGCATGAAATGAAATGATAATGCCTTCGATTCCCTTTTTCTGGCAGATCTGTTTGACATCTTTCAGGTTGCCCAGTACCGGGTATCCTTGAATTTTCTTGCCATTTTTGCGCGGATCATCATCGATAAAACCGATGGGTCGGATACCGACACGGGTGTTATTGAGTATTTCCCGCAACAAGATTTCCCCGCCCCGACCGGCACCGTAAATCAGGGTCAAACGGCCTTTTATGTTCTTACGTTTAACAGTCTCTAAAAAAAGCCTGAATGATCCCCGACTCGCCAACAAATATCCGGTGGCCAACAACCAATCAATGATTACGATTCCTTTGGAAAAATCTTGAAAACGGTAAATAAACGTAACCGCCACCACACTCAGCAAGGAAGCAATGGTAGAAGCTTTTAGGTATAGGAATACGTCACTGGTGCTTAAATATCCCCACATGGACCGGTATATCCCCATGATATAGAATACGCCCAGCTTGCAAGCGATAATGGCCGGCAACGATTTTAAAAACACTTTAAAGTAAAAACCGAATGCATTGGAATCGAATCGCAAGCGGTAAGATAGATAGTATGCAAATGCAATCATACCAAAATCCAGAATAACCAGCAGCAGTTGACGCTTATAGGTTATGTCAATCAGTATGGGCGTATAGGACTTGTCGCGCAAAACTGAAAACTCTTTTTCCGGATACACGCGCAACTGGGAAAGATAGATGCCCATCAGTAATAATGAAATAAAAATGGGCGTAATCACCACGGGGGACGTCAACTGGTCCGACCGGTTCACAAATATTGCGGAAATGGCGGATAAGCTGGCCACACCATAAAGAAATAGAACGGCATTGCGTTCTTTGAGTCCCATCAGCACGAGCCGATGGGAAGTATGGTCCTTGCCTCCCACGGATGCCTTCCGTCCGCTCAGGATGCGGATCATGGAAACCAGAATGGTGTCGAATATGGGCACCAGCATAACCAGCAATGGTACCGCGAAACGTGCCAGGGTATTGACGGGCTCGCTTTCGGCATGCTGAAGGGTTAATACGGCGAGGCTAAAGCCGATAACCAGACTGCCGCTGTCTCCCATGAAGATTGAAGCCGGTTTAAAATTGTATATGAGAAAAGCACCCAAGGCACCGGCTAGCGCATATGATGCAATCAGGCCTTCCGTAAAAGGTACGACCTGAAACAGGAAGGTTAGGCAGATGGCGGCAATTAGCCCGATTCCGGCACATAGGCCGTCCATATTGTCAATCAAATTAAATGCATTGGTCAGGCCTACTATCCAAACAATGGTTATCATGGTGTCAAGGGTCAGGGAGGTAAACCAATGCAGCCTGAAGCCCAGAAAAGTGACAAAAGAAGCCGCTAATATTTGACCCACCAGTTTGGTTTGAGGCTTGATCGTAATAAAATCGTCTACCAACCCCAAACAGAACAGAAATGTGGCTCCCAACCACAGAACCGCACAAATGGAGGGCAATGATGCCGTGCCGGTTTGACGCAGCAGAATCGGAAGGAGACTGGCAAACTCGGCTGCCCAGAATGTAGCGAATGAAAACCCGATGTAAATGGCGATGCCGCCCATAAGGGCGGTCGGCTTACGGTGCCAACGCTCAGCACTGGGTGTTGCCATCCACTTGTTTTTAATGGCAATCCACCTGACTGCCGGTGTAAAGACCAGGCAGAGGCCGAATGATATGAATAGATAGTAAAGTGGGTACATTGACAAAGACTGCAGGGATTTAGACTGTAGGCTCTAGGCGTTTATCGGCCTGATAGCCCACAGCCTAATTTCCTGCTCTTAAGTTTTATAGCTATTAATGACGTCATCCAATATCACATCCAGATTCTTCTGGGGATCAAAGCCGATTACCTGTTGAATTTTATCAATCCCGGGGACCCGGCGCTGCATATCCTCGAAATCCTTTTCAAAAGCCTCTTCATAGGGAACCAAAGATATCTTGGATTTGGATCCGGTTTTTTGGATTATTTTTTGGGCCAGTTTCAGGATAGTCGTTTCCTCGGTGCCACCGATATTGAATACCTCTCCATTGGCTTGATCAGAGGCCATTAGTCCCATTAGAGCACCGACAACATCGGTGACATGTGTAAAGGTACGGGTTTGTTCTCCATCGCCGTATACCGTAATCGGTTCATTGGCCAGGGCCTGGCCCACAAAACGGGGAATCACCATGCCATATGTGCCGGTTTGGCGCGGACCAACCGTATTAAACAAACGCGCAATAACCACTTCCAGTCCATGGGTTCGCTGATATGCCAGAGCCGAAAACTCATCCATGAGTTTGGAGGCGGCATAACTCCAGCGGAATTTGCTGGAGGGACCGTATATAATATTGTCCGTTTCCACCAGCGGGGCGTGCAGATGCTTGCCGTACACTTCGGATGTGGATGCCAACAGAATTCGTTTTTTAAACTTGTTACACAGCTCCAATACGCGTTCGGTACCATGAATATTGGTACGAATCGATTCCAGAGGATTATCCAGAATATATTGGACCCCCACGGCCGCGGCCAGGTGATATACCCGATCACAGATTCCCACCAATTCCAGCATGGCTTCATGGTTGAGTATCGTATTAACGCGGATGAATATACGGTTTTGATATTCTTCCTCTTTTTCGAGATGCGCCAGATTATCCATGGAACCGGTGGAAAGATCGTCAATGATGTAAACATCATCCCCTTGTTTCAGGTGCGCTTCAGCTAAATGGGAACCGATGAAGCCGGCCCCTCCGGTGATTAATATTCTCATATTCTATTTCTCCTCAGGGTGGATTAAACTTCGAATTGCCTTGTCCGTTGCGGCGGCCCGGGCATCCCAGGAATGGTTTCGTTGAATCGTCTTTGCTCCATTGGCGCCCATTTTTAAACCCTTTTCAGGGTGTTGAAAGATGCGGGCAATGGCTTTGGCCAGCTCTTCGGGATTGTTCGGTTCAATAATTAGTCCGCAGGCATTTTCTCTTACCAGGTCGGCCTGACCCGGAAAATCTGTAACAATGATCGGTACTCCGCAAGCCAGCGTCTCGAATAACTTGAGTGGAAACAGACCCGTCTGTGAATGGGATTGTACATCGCTTTTCGTACACAAACCCACTAGGCTTTCAGCAATGACGCCCGGAATTTGTTCATAAGGTACCCGTTTCAGCCAAATGACATGATCATACTGACGCAGGAACTCAACTACCTTATGTTGTTCAACGCCATCGCCCGCAATTGCCAGGTACAGACCCTTTGGCCATTTCGGATGTTTAGCGGCAGCCAGAATCGTATCGATGCCTTGCCATTTAGCCAGGGTGCCAAAGAACAATGCATAGGGCTTCGGCAAATCGATTGTTGAGACAGCCAGGGGATGGAACATGTCCGTGTTGGCACCATTGGGAATAATGAAAACCGGTTTGAGGCCCGCCTGGCGTATGAACCACTCACCAAGATTGGGCGTCACAGCTATGGCGGCGTCGGAAAGGCGGTACTGAATTCTGCAAAGCAGACGGATTAACCAGGACAACTTTCTGGTAAAAGGCCAGGCCACGAAGAGATCTTCAAAAGGCCCGTTAATTTCTTGAATAACCGGTATGCGCAACAACTTACAGTAAATGGTAACCGGAAGTAAGGCAAAATGCGAACGGAGATAGGCCACAACCGGTTTAGCGCCGGACTTAAAAATAAATCTGGTTTGAACCCAAAAAAAATTGAATACCCGTTGCAGAATGGAAGGTTCCGACCCGCTAACACTGTAATTGGGCTCATATAATTTCACCCGCCATTTCCTTCGCCGCAAACCGCGAATGATCTCGGTTACGTGAGCATAACCGGCCGTTCCCTCTTTTCTGCTTTGTAAACATATATAGGCGATATGATTTTTCATAAATTACTTTAAAAATTTCCGGAGTATTCCCGAGGCCTTAATATCGCGATGATATAGTAACAACGCGAATGCCAGCATACAGACTGTGGCAATAAATCGGAGATAATATGGTAAATAAGTAGTGCCGGTCTGCTGAATAAAAGAGACGGCAGCAGCATAAAATAGGATTACGCTAAAGGCAATCTGCCATTTTAACGGAATGTAATACAGACGGTTGGATACAATGATATTGAAGATGGCGGCCACAAGGCCGGCAGCAGTTGTGGCCAAGCCAGCCCCCAAAATGCCCCACAGCGGTATCAGGAGATAGTTGAGGACTGCATTGCAGGCAGCCGCAAGAACAAATCCATAAAATTTCCAATAGGTCTTTTTAACGATAGTCGGTCCCGGTGTGAAATATCCACCCAAGTGATAGAGCAGCGTACCGCTAACGATCCAGGGAATATAAACCCCGATTTCAAGATAAGTTCCTTCCGGTCGTAGGAGCATTACAACAGGACTGCCCCAAAAACCCAAGATTACGATGCTCATTAATCCAATGCATGCGGTAATACTGAAAAAGTCAGCATAACGCTGGGGTGATTCCGGTTTCCTGAACGTCGATAGAATAAACGGCCCCCAGGCAAAAAAAAAGCCTGCCATCAGGGTTTCAAACAAGCTCGCAATGGCTGATGCCACGGCAAATATACCAACGGTTCCCAATGAGGTCAGCCCGGCCAAAAACAGGCGGTCCAAAGATCTGGTGAAAAAGGCGAAAATATTTAATCCCAGTAGCGGCCAGGAAAACGCGATCAATTCCCTACTTCTGAGTTTTGAAAACGCGGCAAATTTGAAAAACTGTCTACAGTACGAAAATGCCCAAGTGCCGCAAACAAGCGTGATCGTGGATGAGATTAACAGAACCGCATTCGCTCGCCAGTTCCAAATGATAATTCCGAAAATAGTCAGACATAAAACGGCCAGGGCCTGAACTAGTGTTATTCTTGTGAAAAGCGCAGACTGAAATGTCCATTTGAGCATGTTGCCGCCAATATGCCGCATGCTGTGCGCGAGACCGACCAATGCCGTCAGAACACAAAATAAAAACGGCGCACTGATCTCTTTGAATACTATGGGAACTAGCGGAAAGCTTGCCAGAATAAGCATGGTTATTACCAGCATGCCCACACCGCTGATCATAAAGGAGGTGGTGGCATAACTTTGTTTGGTCTGGGTGTCGTCGCTGTCTATAAAAAACCTGGGCAAACCCTGGTCAACGATCGCAAGGGTACCGAGCATTGCGAAAAAGGCTCCCAGTGTATTCACTAATGACATGTAGCCGTATTGCTGCGGCGTAAAATAGGTTATAACAAAAGGTGCGATGATGATGGTAGACAGACGTTGTCCCCATTTTGCAATCGAATAGAAAAATGTATCCTTGGACAATGACGTTTTCATGGTTGATATGCAAAATCCAGAAACAATTTCTCCAAATAAGGCTTGTCGGATAAGCAGAGGACGCCTTTATCATGGGTGTCAAGCAGGGCTTTTAACATTTTTTGGGCCAGCTCTTCTGAAATACAGGCACCGTGAACATCGGCAATCTCCATGGGTTCAAAATACCAGTTATGCGGTATATCCTGATTGATCATCCGTAGAAAGCGCTGAGCAACCCTCCGGAAATCCCAATGCTGATTGATAAAGCATCGTGCCTTATGACCCAGCTCATGACGAAAATCCGTATCTGTAATCAACCTTTCAATGGACGCTTCGAGTTCATCTGGATGACGAAAAAGGCTGGGTGGAATTTTTTCCGGCGGCATACCTTTTTTGATTTGTTCCCAATAGTAGCCGCAAATAACAGCCGGCTTGCCAAAAGCGGCAGCTTCGGTCACAAATCCAGGCATCGGTGTGTCGCTATACATTTGATCGACAATAAAATCGCTCGAGGCCAATTGCTCCAATACAACGTGATTGGGCTGATTGACAATTTCGGAATAGTCGATGGGGTAGCCTTTTGATCGCAGGGTTTGGATAGCCTTACGGATTAATTTCGTCCCTTTGGCTGCGGGATAGCTGGGACTGTGTAAAATTTTTATTTTATTTTTATCCTTAACACTAGCATTTGGCGGCATCCCTTTATCTTCATAAGGTAATCCAATGTGAAGGAACGAAACAAAGGGCTTTTCATGGAAATGGGAGGTAGGCGGATGATTAATGATCACATCCGCATATTTTTCGATTGTTTGAATATGCTTTTTCCATTCACGGGTTCGCCTATTTATGACTTTTAGATGCTTGGCGTCGATGTTGAGGGTATTTGCCTTTATGGTTCCTCTTTTGTGCAGGAAAGCGCCATTAATATATGGTGGACGTGCATCAGAACCCAGGAAAACGAATATCAGCTTTTTATGAAACCATTTTAAAATGGGTAAATCGATGAATTGCAGATACCGATAAAAACAACTTTTGTATGTAAATATGAATACATCGTATTTAAAGAGCGCATATAGAAAAAATGGTGTTACGGCAAAAAGGTCAATAATATACCCACTGGTTTTTAAAACTTTCGCGTCGCTTTGATATAACTTTTTGTACAAACTAAAGACACGATGAAATAACGAGACCATCGGATTTTGGATTGATGTCTGATATTCAAAATGGTGGGAACCGCGCGTAAATAGATCGCATTTAATCCCTAAGCGATTAAAGCCTTTTTGTAGCATGGAGGAATAACCGGCAATATTTTCAAGCCCAATGAATATATACGGTCGGCGCATTAATTTTTCGACACCTTTTTGAAGTTATCGGCGGGTTCAATCATAAAAAAGGCATAAAACTGGCTCATCAAGAGTTTTCAGGTAAATATCTTTTTAAAATCACCCGTCCTTATAAATAATTGAGGCTGCAAAGCGGTTTTATTTGTTCTGGTAATAATCGGCTGTCTGTCTTATCCCCTCCTCCAGATCAATTTCAGCTTCGAAGTCGATGAGATCCCGTGCCTTGGCGACGCTGGGAACTCTCAGCTCCACGTCCACGTAGTTCTTCCGCGTGAACTTAATCTGGGATGTTGATTGCAATACCCGCACAATTGTCTGAGCCAGACCATATATTGTGATAACGGCCTTTGCATTGCCTATATTAAATGATTCTCCGATGGCTTTGGGATTTACGATGGCCCGCATGAGGCCATCGATAAAATCGTCAATATAACACCATGCCCGAATTTGATTGCCGTCGCCATGGATTTCGATGGTCTGATTTTTAAGCGCTCGTAAGATGAAGGTTCGAATGGCACCTTCCCCCACCTGGCCGGGGCCATATATATTGAAAGGTCGGAGTGTGACCGTGGGCATGCCGAATTGCTGATGGTAGGCTTTGGTGAGATGTTCGGCGGCAAGTTTGCTGACCGCATAGGTCCAGCGGGCTTCCCCGACTCTGCCAATATGGGTTGTCTGGCTTTCATCGGCACGAAATGCCGATTGACCAAACACTTCGCTGGTCGAGAAATCGATTAATCTTTCAAGACCCGAACATTTTTTTGCCGCCTCCAGCACATTGGCAGTTCCAAGCATATTGACACGGATTGTTTCAGTCGGTTTTTTGATAACCGTATCGATCCCGGCGATGGCTGCACAGTGAACCACAATTTGTGATCCGGAAATGGCTCTTTCCAGTTTGGAAATGTCCAGGATGTCACCTTGGATAATGGTTAAATTGGCGTGGCTGGCAAACGGCTTTTCCGTCAAAGCGTCCCGCCTGAAGTCGTCATAAACAACGATTTGATTTTGATCAATGAGTTTGCCGATAAGTGTGGATCCGATGAATCCGGCACCACCGGTAACAAAAATCTTTTTATTTTTTACCATCGGGAAATATTATCCTTCCATTGTTTGAATCAGATTTTCGACCACATACTTTTGATCTTTTTTTGTTAATTCATGGTACAGCGGAAGCGCCAAACAGTGTTCGAAAACATAGTTACTACCCGTCATTGATCCACTTACACCACAAAAATCAGATGGGAAAAAAGCATCATGCTTATGCAATGCATATGTGCCGATTTGCACTTCGATCCCCCGCTTGCGCATGGTGCTGAGCACCTGATCTCGATTTTCGATGAAAACACAATAAGACTGATAGGAATGTTTTGCTTTACCGGTTGTCTCAGGCAGGGAAATCCCTTCAACATGTTTTAGGATTTGGTTGTAGTTTTGCGCCAAATCAATCCGTTGCGAGAGCATATCATCGATGTACTGCATTTGCGAGAGGCCCACTGCAGCAAGGATATTGCTTAGTTTGTAATTGGTTCCGATGCGCTTAAAAACGGTCTCTGAGCGGGAGTTGCTGGCAGACATGCCGAAATGTTTGTAGGATTGCATCCAGTTCGCCCAGGTGGCATTATTGGTTGAAATCAGACCCCCCTCCCCGGTTGTTATGAATTTTCGTGGATGGAGGCTGAAAATTGAAATGTCCGCCTGTTTACCGATCCGCTGGCCTTTATATTCGGCGCCCAGGGAGCAGGCGGCGTCCTCGATGACGTAGAAGTCATGTTTATGTTTAATGGTCATCAATCGCTCATAGTCCAGTGGATTGCCGAATAGGGATACGGGAATAACCGCCTTGGTTCGATCGCTAACGGCATATTCCAGAGCATCATAGTCAATCAGCATGGTTTGCGGCGAAACATCCACGATGACGATCTTGGCGCCCACGATAGCCACGGCATCAGCAGTGGCCGGATAGGTGTAGTCGGGGACAATGACTTCATCTCCGGGACCGATATTCAAGGCTCGCAATGCGATTTCGAGTCCGGTGGTACAGGAGGTAACCGCAATGGCATGTCGGCAACCAATGTAATTTTTCACCGCAGATTCAAATTCAGCGGTAATAGGTCCTTCGGTCAGATAGCCACTTTCAAGTACCTCCCAAATCTTTTTTTTGGTTTCGGGTGGTATAAATGGTTTGGTAAGTGGTATTTTCATCATTACGTTCTTTTTTAAACAAGATCCGATAAGGAGTTTACAATCCGGAAGAAATGATTTCGACAATATGCTTGGCAGCATTTCCTTTACCGAATACCGGGTCTGGTGACTTGGAGGGGATCGGTTGTTGGGTCGCGGTTACTATCGTGTTTATGTCTGTTCCCACCAGCGCATTCCAGCCAGAAGAAAGGGTTTCGACCCATTCGGTTTCGGGCCTGAGCGTGATGCAGGGTACGCCCAGAATATAGGCTTCCTTCTGAATCCCGCCGGAATCGGTCAGAATCATGCGCGCATTTTTTTCCAGCAGCAACATATCCAAATATCCCAACGGCTCAATGAGCTGCAAGTTATTCCCGGGTTCAGAATATTTTTCCTTGTATTCATATTCAAGTTTTTGGCGGGTGCGGGGATGAACCGGGAATATGACGCGTTTATCCAGGGCATTAAAAGCCGTTATGATTTTGGCCAGTTTGTCTGGATCATCCGTATTATAGGGCCGGTGAACTGTGGCCAGATAGTAATCGCCGGGCCGGAGATCCAGATCATTCAGTGCGGATCCCTTTTTCTCAGCAACGGCGATAAATTGCATGAGTGCATCGACCATGGTGTCTCCGACTAAATGGACGCCCTCGGTTATGCCTTCCTGGCGTAGATTATCAATCGCCGTTTGGGTAGGACAGAATAGCATTTCGGAACAATGATCCGCCACGATGCGATTGGTTTCCTCGGGCATGGTTCGGTTATACGAACGCAGCCCGGCTTCAATATGCGCCAGGGGGATTTGTAATTTGCTCGATGCTAAGGCCCCCGCCAGTGTCGAATTTGTATCACCGTAGACCAGAACCATGTCCGGCATTACATCCATCAGTGTCTGCTCGATGTGGATGAGCATCTGGCCGGTTTGATAGCCATGAAAACCGGAGCCCACATCGATATTTTTATCCGGTTTGGGAATCCCCATTTCTTTAAAAAACACCTCCGACATCATCTGGTCATAGTGTTGACCGGTATGGAGAATAAACTCAGAAAGACCGGCTTCCCGCAAAGCAAAACTAACTGGTGCGGCTTTAATGAACTGTGGTCGTGCGCCTATGATAGTAACTATTTTCATTAATTGCTATCTGTTGTGGTAAAATCTAAATCTAAATTGCATAATAGTGGTGAAGCCGTTCCCCAATAAAATCAATACCATATCGTTACTGATATGATTTAATGTTATTGGATGGTAATTTTCATATGATCATCACAATTTTTTCGGCTGGTATCCCTTTCTCTCTTAGTTTGCCCATGGGATCTTCAGTCGAATCGATGGCAGTTATTAAAATCCGGTCAAAATCTAGACTGCCCAATATATCCAGCGACTGAATTCGAAGTCCCAGGAACTGCTCACTTTTATATTGCTCATCCAACACAGCTATAAGCTTGAGGGAGGTCTCTTTTAGCGACACATGGGTTATTTCGGTCAGATCACTTATACCGTAAAAGACGATATTACGGACCCCCTGCCGTTCCAAAGTGGTGAGTGTCTGCTTTATTTTTTGACGCGCATCCCGATAAAATTTTAAGGAATATTGGATATAAGCATAGGTCAAGCGGGTTTTTTCAAGGGCGCCTTTTGGTGTGAGGATATACCTGACCCGGTTTTTGGGTACGGTCTTGACCTTGAAATAGCCTTTCTTTGCCAGGCGTTTAAGAAATGCGTTGGCTAGACCCAGGGAAATGTCCAATTGTTTGGCCAGGTACCGTTGACTCAATTGATCGCCGTTCTCGATTTCCTCTAGAATCTTTAATGTGCGGATATCTTGAGTTTCCATGATAAAATAGTTCCACAATTTTATGGCGCCCAATACTTTCACCAGAGCGAAAGGATTTGTCGCTATTTTAAAAGGAGTAACGCGGCTATATATTGAAGATCTCTATTCAATAAGTGAGGGTTGTTTGGGACTGGCAGGTGAAAAAGGGTAATGGTTTTCATTTTTCCACTTTAGAGATTTTACATAAAGGTCTGCGATTTTATCGACCATTAGGTTTACATCAAATTCTCGGACTGTTTGGTGCCCGTTCAGTACCATTTGCCTGGCGATTTCAGGATTTTCGATCAAAGACAATATTGCCCTGGCCATTGCGTCGTAGTCACCTGGTGGAAACAGGCGGCCATTGACATGGTCTTGGATGATTTCCTTGCTACCGTCAATGGCGCTGGCAACTATGGGAAGCCCGGCGGCCATTGCCTGGGGCAGTACACGCGGCAGACCTTCCCACAGGGAGGAAAGCGTAAAAATATCAAATGCGGAAAGTAGATCAGGCACGTCGCTGCGCAAGCCGGTTAGATGGATCTGTTCTCCCAATCCAAACTCATGGATTAAGGCTTCAATTTCCCCTCTCAAAGGCCCGTCCCCCACAATCACAAAATGAGCATTTTGGTATTCAGTGGCAATCAATTGAGCTGCCTTTACAAAAACAAGGGGTGCCTTTTGCGGCGACAGGCGCGTGACCGTCCCAATGACAATAGCTTCCAAAGGAATCCCCAACTCTTTGTGAACCGCTTTCCTGGACTTTTTGGGAGAGGCGAATCTTTGCAGTTCAATACCACTACGAATCAATTCATAATCGTCGGACGAGCCGATGCCAGCTTCCAACCCTTTATTAATATCCAATTTTGTAACCACAATCAGTTTGTCGGTGATACGCAGGGTGACACGTTCCAAAAATTTATATAGCCATTGAACTATGGGTTTTTGATATTCGGTAAAACCCCACCCATGCACCGTGTGAATAATCACCTGCACCCGAGCCAACCAAGCTGCCCAGCGACCTATAATACCGGCCTTGGAGCTATGGGTGTGCACAACTGGATATTTGCCTGTGCGTATCAGACGAAACAGGCGCCAAAAAGATATCATATCCTTCAATGGATGAATTTTTCGAACCAAATTAGGTTCGTAAATTAAAGGCAGCAGATTTATCCTGGCATACCTTTCTAAGCTCCCTTCAGGCCCGGTTTGGGGGCCTGAGATAATATCAACCTCCCAATTATTTTTGCTCAGTATTTGGGAAGTCAACAAGGTGTTTTCCTGAGCACCGCCCACAATCAGACGCGTGATAATGTGCAAAATCTTAGATTTCTCAGTTGTTGTCTTCGTCGTTTTTTCCCTTTTGCGTTTTGGCTTGTTTAACAATTTTAAGCAAACGGCGACAAGACCTCTAGTGAATAGGAGAAGCACAACAAGTGGATTAAAAATTGTTTTGAACCAGGAAGCATATTTAGCATGTAGAAGGAAACTGCTTTTATGAAAGTGGTAAATAGATCTCAATGGTCGGGAGTCACTGCTTTTTCCTACATAATGATACAAAGACGCAGTGGGTAGATAGATAACTTCCCAGCCTTTCCGCCACATACGCTCACACCAATCGGCATCCTCCCAATACATAAAAAAACGTTCATCCATCAATCCAACTTCTTTGATAGCTTCCTTTCTAACAAACATACATGCACCAGACACCCAATCAACTTTTATGGGTGATATTCCATCACTTCCGATATTTCTGATATTAGATTTTGAAATAGGATTGTTGGGGAAGTAGCGTGTCAAAGGTGAGGAGCGCCCATAGAGAGCTGTTAAAGCATTTGGAAAGGCCCGCGCTGAACCCTGTATAGATCTATCCGGATCAAATATTTTAGGACCAACGACACTAACGCGTTTGTTTTTTTCCATATAGGTGAGGAGCGGTTCGAAAAAATTAGCCGATAGCATAGTATCAGGATTGATTATGAGTAAGTATTTTGAACTACTTCTGCCAATGCCTTGATTTACCGCTGCAGCAAAACCTATGTTTTCAATATTCTTGATTATCTCAATTTGTGGACAAATGTGCTTGATAGCGTCCGTATCTTCCCCAGAATTATTGTCTATAATATAAAGGTTGATGGGTGTATTAAAAGCGGCATTAATAATAGATTTAATACATCTGATAAGGTAAGCACCACTTTTGTAACTTACAATGATTATATCTACGGATGGTTTGCCCATTGTGAACCGTTTCATGAAAAGAAGGAAAAACGCATGCTTTGAACTTCAAAAGTTTTCCGGAAAATTATGACCAAATATAAATATCAAAGCTGTTTGTAAGTTTAGCGATTATGTTTAGCAATTCAGCAGCATATTATAGTAAGAATAAAAATGATAATGCCCTGATTATCTAGTTCGTGTAATGGGTAGCTCCCTCGGCCTTCCTGCTTGTAAACAGTATTCTCAGCATAAACAAAATATTGAAATACAAGTTTTGTCTATGAATGCCTGCACCTATGATAGGTTTCAGCCGTTTTGGTCCAGCTAACCGCAAAATAGAAGCATATGTGCTGCACAGGTTGAGGGCGTCGTTATTAATTTGTCCGGTATAGTTTGAAAGCCTTGATCTGAGAGCGCCTGCCTGCTTAATGCTTTGGACATAATTATGTTTACCAGTTGCCCATCGTTTTCGGAAATGCATATTGAAGGGGTTTAATAGAGACGAGAATTTTTTTGCACCTACAACATTGTCATCATGTTGTCTATAGAGCATTGTCGGTTTGTTGCAAAAAATTATTTTGCCACAAGCCGCAGCGCAGAGCGCTGCCCACCAGTCATGCATGACGGCTATTTTTGGAATTGGTGATACTAATTTCATCAAAGAGTGGTTCGCAATGGTGGCGCAACCGGTCACAAAGTTTTGTGCCAGCAGAACCTTTAAAGGTGCTATCGGTTCATGTTTTATTTTTTGGAGTTTCAAAAAAGACGGACAAATTGGGGATAAGTTCATGTCTACTACAAACAGATCTGTGTGAATCAGCAGCGGATGATTGACGCCCAGAGATTTTTCATGTTTTTTAATAGACAGCAATAAGAGTTCGAGTTTGTTGGGAAACCAGACATCATCCTGGTCACAAAATGAATAGTATTTGAATTCACATGAAAGCGCTTTCTGTAGTAGTGCTGAAAAATTTTGAGCGACCCCCAAACGCCCATGGGTGTCATTTAAAAGAACAAGCCGTGCATCCTGAGACGATAGTCCTTTTATTGTATCGATCGTGCCATCCGATGATCCATCGTCACGAATGAAAAGCACCCAATTATTAAATGATTGATTTTGGATACTTCGTATCAGTTCAGTCACATACTTTTCACCGTTGTAAGTCCCTAGCAAAATTGCGATGGTGTTTTTCAAAAGTATGTCCGAATTGTTTGGGCAGAGTAATTGAAATTTCTGTAGTCATTTGATGCCATCATACCAGATGAATATATCCTTTTGGTTTAAATCTTTAATTACATAAATGTCATTCATAGAACTTCATATTGGGTACAATTGGGGAGTTTAAGTGCGCATCGCTGCATTTTACCACGCTATGGCCACCAACGCCGATATGATTAAGATTTTGGAGAATTTTTTTGTATCTTATAAATATTGTTTTTAAAAATTAGCACTGAACAAACTCACCTGTAAGGCGAGCGGTTCAAGAGGAGTAGATTTTAATTCGACTATTATTAATAATGCTTCGCATCACTACTCTTTAATTAAATGCCGAATCGTTTTACGGTTATATTGTAAGGTGGCCCCTTGTCCTAAAGTGGTGACCATAAAATTTAATATGCAAATATGGAAACTCCGATAGCAAAATTCGAGAGATGGATTTTTTCAACCATTGGATGATCTTGTTTATACTTTGCTTAGAACGAGTATGAAATGAACATATGATACGCAAAAACTAAACCTGTGATAATTTCAGACCCCAACGTTTTTAGTGAGTTGGAGATAACATCATCTTCTAGGGGTTATATTAATGTCAGTTGTATTGATATTGAATCTGGGCTAAAAGTTATCGCACTCCACATCTTGTTGCGTGCAATAGGATCAAAGGGAATCGTTACGTTCTAAGGTGCAAAATAGGATCCAAATTCAAAACATTAGAGCAATTGCGATACAGGTACATATTTTACCTATCCAAAGTTATTGAATATGGATCCCTGACTTTTGTAAATAGTCAAGAATCTCTTCATAATTTGCCACAGTGTGTTTTAGATCTTTTATCATAATTGAATATGAGCTTGGTGTTGGAATTTCGTGTCTTACATTTAAAAAATCTAGCAAAAGCTTAAAGAAATGATCTCTATTTTTGATATATTCTTCGTATGACACAATGACATATTCAAATCCGTTTTCTTTTAAAAGAGACAAATCGTTTTTTACTGCATGATTACCCCATTTAATAAGTTTTTTAAACTCTTCAAGGTCTATTTCATAACGTTTATCATCATGAAATTTTCCCTTTACATTATATGCTCCGCGTTGTCTGGCAATTAAACCTGATATGACCATACGAGGCATATTACGTTTTAGGTAAACAGCTTTATATCGCCGTTTTATAAGGTTCTCCAATAATCCTTCATTTTGTATAAAGTGATGACTCAATATTTTAAAACCAAACGATAAAGCGTTTTGTTGAAATACTAATCTTTCCGCTTCATCAAGGTAGAGTGATATTAATTCCTTATTGCTTTGCTGTTGTCCTCTCTGCAAATAAAGAGTATCATCACAAAGCTTCCAGTAATTGTATGGTGGTACAATTGGCCATTCTTTTTGGTCATGTCTTTTTTTCGGATCAAAGTCCATCTTTATGAATAATTCTTGGACGGCAACAATCGAATTAATGTTATTCAATTCATCCAATATGGCAGTTGAGCCGGTACGCCCGTATGTAAAAAGTATAAATTTTGTATTCATTATTATCCTTTCGTTACTATGAGATACAACCTTTTATGAGTGAAAAATTTACGCTGAAACTGAAGACACCGCTGATAAATACTGATTTTCCGCATGGTGATTGATATAGACAATAGCCATCCACCCTTATTACTGATATCATTAATCAAGGATTCCAGGTTAAGTCAATCTTGTTTGGTAAATATGTATTGTAATTTCTATGTTTTTGACACTCAATTGCACCAACAGCACTATGTCCTACATATTGGGAGAAGATAATCGTTTGGCACCGCAGGTTCCAATCTATCGATATTGTAGTCCGTGGTGTCTTTTTTATTGCCGACAAAACGGTACTCTTTTTATTTAGGTATGTATAAATTGGGCACTAATTTTAAATCTTCCATAGCGTTGTCGTTCCTGAGAGGCAGACGCCAATTAAAAGCAAATTTGGCAGCATCTTGACTACTTACTAAATTGACTATTGCTCGTTAGTTTTTTCTTCCATAAAATGTAGCGTCACTCAAAGTCATAAGAATAATAAGGGCATAATTTAACTAACAAGGGAAACAGCCTTGAAACCGAGACTACAATGAAGGAAAGTATTTTTTTAGCTTTTCTTTGAGCCAGTCGGGTATTGCCCATCTAAAATATCTTTTAAAGGACATACGCGTACTTCCGGTCGTGGATCGTATAATAAGGCGGTTAATGTTAGATATTGTTATGCGAGTAACATATGTGATATACACTATTGCTTTTTCTGGAAAACTGAACACGTTGCTTCTACTGGAACTTGTGGTTAGATGCATCCTTTTTGAATGATTGGATTTATCTTTATATACTCTTAATTCAATAATTGGGCTTTTTTTGAGGGGGGGACTCGCTTCCACTCTTTTCTTTTCAAAGGCGTTTGGTGGAACAATAACCAGATCTCCTTTTGTTGATAGATGCCCAAGTTGGTTGCCAGATATTTCAAATAACTGTACAATCCGGTCTTCAAATGCAAAACCTTTTTCAATAAGGGAGTTGCAATATTGGACAATGCGACTCCTTTCATCCTCGTGATTTAAGAAGTGCAAAACCAGTTTACGCAACTCGGCTGGATTTTTATACATTGGTATCGGAATGTCATTACCGAATAAATAAAACAGATCCGATTGCTCCCGGTAGTCGGTAATCAATAATGATTGCGATGCTAAGATATCGAAAATTCGATATGGGAGGCCATCTTGAGCCTGGTGGTGTGAGATGTTTAACGCAATTTTCGAGCGTTGATATATATCGATTAATTGAATTCGGGTATTGATTTGATCATTAAACTGAAAACAACTTAATAGCTTAAGCGAGAAGGCACCGGCTTCGACCCAGTTATCAGTTCCCCAAAGTTTTAATCCTAAATCAGAAACGACATCAAGATATTTAATCCGATTGTTTAGAGAAATTGCATTTGCAATGAGTCCTTTAAAACTTGGGATATCGAGTTTATAATCTGCTAACACTTTTTTTAACTTGTAAGCATGGATATAATGTTCCATGTCTAAATTATAATCTTCTTCTACTTTTTTACAAAGTTTAAGAATGCTATCATTTATATAGGGATGCTCTTTGTAAGTTTGAAGTATTATATTCAATTGTCCACAGTAAAAATAAGTACCAATAAAAGAGATATTAAGATCCTGTTTACTTTTCTTATAAACTTGAAAATCCTTTATATTTGTTGCCAAAGGTAAATAGTGGACTTTGCCTTTAACTATCGGGTATTCCAATTCTAATTTTTCTACAGACCTAAGAGTAGATGTAATAATATGGTCTCTTTCACAGAATAGGTTTTTTTGATTTCCGCCATGATGCATAAAGGGAATTAGGTCTACCATCCAATTGATAATCGGGCAGGTGGTTTTTTGCATGATCTCTTTGGTAATGCCCGCTCGATTTGTTGTAAATATAAATGCTGGATTAATATCATTTATATAGTCTGCGATATAGTTGGGAGAAATACTCTTATTCAGATTTCTGGCACCCAGATTATCAACCAAATCATTTGCTCGAATTAGGTGGAGCTTTACACCTTGGGTGACAAATGCTTGCACAACTTCATTTAAAAATGGGTCAAGGTTCAAATCAGGCATATAAGAATGAATAATAGCAACCACGGTTGGAAGTTTTACCATTTATCAAGCTTTCTTTAATATTTTGGTTAGATAATATTGGCAGGATTCATCCGCGCTTCCTTGCCATACTATCTTTCCATTATGTAGAACGATTACTTTATTACAAATTTCTCTTATTAGCTCGGTGCTATGAGAAACAAAAAGTAAAATGTGGCTGCTATCTATTAGTTCCCTCATGCGAATTTGTGCTTTTCGAATGAAGGCCGCATCTCCAGCTGCAAAAACTTCATCTAGAATGAGAATTTCAGGATTAATCGAAGTTGCAATACTAAATGCTAACCGACTTTTCATTCCGGAAGATAAGAGTTTCACTGGTTTATTAATAAATTGCTCTAGTTCTGAAAATTCAAGAATATCACTCGTGAGCCTTTTCATTTCCTTTTTTGATCTGCCATTTATTGCCCCACACAAATAAATATTCTCAATCACGGTTCGCGTTAGGTCAAAACCAATACCAAGTTCAAGTAAACATGTCAGGTGACCCAGGACTTCGATCATACCGTGACTTGGCTGATAAATACCCGCTATCGACTTTAACAAGGTTGATTTGCCGGCCCCGTTATTGCCTATAATGCCGATCTTGTCCCCTTTGTGAACAGTCATATTGATATTTTCAAGAGCAGTAAAATCTGGAATTTTTAATCTGTGCTTATTTCCAAAGTTGAGAAATGACTGGGCTAACGTCGGCATATGCTCCATATAGCCTCTAAACTTAACATACAAATTAGAAATTTTTATATAAGTATCCATAAATAAAAATCTAAAGATTGAATATAATTTTTTTGCTAAATGTAAATTGGAAATAAACACCAATTAATAGCGCGGAAAAGGAAATGTAAATGGGTATAACAAAAATTCCCCATTCAGGAGTCGGCGTATTATACAAACTTGATTGGAACAATCGGATATACTGGAAAAACATATTAAACTCCATATAATACTGATACTTGGAAGGAAGGATTGAAACCGGATAAAATATGGCACTTGCGAAAAAAAGAGCTTGCAGAATAACACCGAGTATGTGGCGAATATCGCGAAAATAAACCACTAAAATACTGGTTGTAAAACCTAAGCCCAGGCAAAATATATAGGTGATACATATTGAAATCGATAAATAAGTAACATTTGGAGTGATTTCAAACCCCAATAGTAACCCCAAAATGTATAGTGCTATTAGTGAGATAGTTAAGTCAATCAACTCAACCGAAACGTAAATAAAGGGAAAAACAATTGTAGGAACGTAAACTTGTTTAATAAGACCGTCGCTAAATAGTATGCTGTTTCCACCGTCCAAGATACTGCCATTTATTAAACGCCAAGAAAGAATCCCGGAAAAAAGGAAAACCACATAGTTTTCAACTCTGTATTTCGCGATCAGAGGGAATATTATTGCTAATCCGAGCATCGTAAGAAGTGGGTTTAAAAGCGTCCAACCAATGCCCAAAAAGGAACCGTGATATCTATCCGTTAGCCTTTTTGGTAGGAGGGTATAAATGACATGACGGTAGTGATAAATATTTAAAAGTTGATCAATCATTCCTGCAAAAAATCCAATATTGCGTTCGGATGAATGAATGGTGTGTCTTTTATTAAATTTCAATTTTTCACCTAACATACTGTTTGAGCATCAAAAGGATATAGACAAGGGCTTTTTTTACCAATAATTTCTGGCTACTGCCTTTAAAACGAGGTAGGTTTTTAAGTGCAATTTTGAATAAATCAAAATGAATATAATTATTTCTCGAAGACTGTGAAACATTGTCTGAATGTATTCGATAGTACCCAACTTTTTCATTGATAAACCCCAAAACTCCTTGAGATACCATCCTCAGATAGTAATCCCAATCTTCGGTTTTAAGACTGGGATCATATAAACCTATACAACTGTAGATTTCTTTTTTTAATAGAATTGATGGGCCAGATACCGACCAGTGCCAAATCATCTCTTCCTTTAATAATTCTGGGTTTAAAAGGTTGTTGAGATTTGCAGTGTGGTATTCAGTGAGGCTGCTCGAAGAAATGATTTTATCCTCTTCGTTTATAACAACACAATCTCCAAAAACCGAAAGCAAGTCCGGATTTTTATTAAGGTAAGATATTCTCATTTGCACGCTGCCAGGAATAATACAGTCATCACTAGCCAGAGGAACGATATATTCGCCATTGGCAAAGAACAATAACTTGTTCAGTGTATAGCAAACACCTTTGTTCGATTGAGTTAAATGCTTAATTGCGATTTCATGGCCATGCGTATCAATCCATTCAATGATCTTTTGATTTGTATTATCAGTTGAACCATCATTACAGATAAGAATTTCTTTATTACCATATGAGTCTGCCAAAATGCTGCTTAAGCAAGCTTTAACGAAACGCTCATGATTATAAGCCGGGATGATGAATGAGACAAGCGGTTGATAATCGCTTAGCATTTCCATTGATTAATGATACGGGAAATATTTTTGGCGTCATCTTCACTCATAACAGGAGAAATAGGCAGGCTAAGAACCTCCTTTGAAAGTTTTTCAGTGATTGGAAGAGAAATTTCGTTTAGTTCATTGTAGCAGTGTTGTTTATGCGGGGGTATCGGATAATGAATCATAGTTTCAACACCGTTTTTTGCTAAGTACTCTTTTAATCCGTCTCGATCAGAAGATCTGATTACAAATAGATGCCATGACGACTGTGAACTTGTTTTTGCCAATGGGAGTTTAATATTTTGATGTTTAATTTCGTTTAAATAAACCTCTGCTAAGTTACGTCTGATCGCATTATCTTCATCTAGATGTTTTAGTTTTGTTCTCAGAAACCCAGCCTGAATTTCATCGAGCCGACTATTGATGCCTTTAACAGAATGATAATACTTAGAATCTGAGCCATAGTTGCGGAGTTTCCTGATATTCTCAGCCAATGAGCCATTGTTTGTTAAAATAGCACCGCCATCCCCCAATGCACCCAAATTTTTGCCGGGGTAAAAGCTGAAGGCTGCAATATCTCCAAGACTACCTGCTTTGCGACCTTGATAAATTGCGCCGTGGGCTTGGGCGGCATCCTCTATAATGTACAAATCTTGGGCCTTTGCTATTTGTTTGATTGGTTGCATGTCACATGGTTGGCCATAAAGATGGACTGCAATCACCGCCTTTGTTTCTGGTGTGATCTGTTTTTTTATATTTTGGGGCGAAATATTCATAGTAAATTCATCCGGTTCGACCGGCACTGGCTTGTAACCAGCAAAGTTAACTGCAAGAAACGAGGCGACAAACGTATTAGCTGGTACTAGTATTTCAGAACCGGGAGGTAAACTGAGAGCTCTTAAGATCAAGACCAGTGCATCCAAGCCGCTAGATACGCCTATACAATATCGGACTTTACAATAATTTGCATAATCAGATTCAAATTTTTCTAGCTGTTCTCCTAGTAAATACCAACCAGAATTTAATACATCAGAAAATATCGTTTTCATCAAACTTGAATCACGCGAATTAATTTTTTTAAGATCGAGGAATTTATAATTTATCATGCTCTACCGTTCCCATCTCGATTGTTATTTGAGCTTTCTTGCCATAAAGTCTTGGTAATCGCGAATATAGTCGTTTTCTTGAAATGGCATTGAGGCAAGGACAAGGCATATGCCTCCAGAAGAAAAATTGACGAGCTCTCGCCAAATCATTCTAGGAATGTAAAGACCTCTACTAGCACGATCAAGACGCACTCTCTTTTTCTCAGTACCGTCTCTTAATATCACATCAAATGCACCCATTACCGATACGAATAATTGCTGCAACTGTTTATGCGCATGTCCGCCTCTTTCGACTCCTCCTGGTACGTCGTAAAGATAATAAACACGATTTATTTTAAAAGGTATATGATCTTGGCTATAGATAGGTGTTATAGAACCGTTTGGACCGGTAATTTTTGGTAATTCGAAAATTTTACAATCGTGTATACAATTACTCATTGGATGTCGTTTTGCCTTTTATAAGCGGAAAAGTTTTTTATGTAGTCTTCTTCTGAAAAGTAATTTGAAGCCAAAATGAGAGCTACCGCATTTGTAGAAAAATTTTTTAGCTCACGCCAAATCATATTAGGCACATAAACACCAAAGTAAGCTCTATTTAAGCTAAATGTTTTTTTTTTACTCCCGTCCATCAAACATAAATCGAAGGAACCAGATAACGCTATAATAACCTCCTGTAGAGTTTTGTAGGCATGCCCACCTCTAGTTTCACCTCCCGGAACGTCATAAATCCAATATGCCCGTTGGATGTTAAACGGAATATGATTTCGCCCTTCAATAAATGTTAAATTTCCTCTAGAGTCGACGATTTTTGGAAATTTAATCAATTCGGCATTATGGACATACTGGCAGGTACGGTCATTGTTACTGCTATTTTTATTTAATTCTGTCATTGTTATCTTTAGCTTTTTTTATTGGGTTGCTTTTCGCATGACACGAGCCGGGATGCCCATGACTATAGTGGATGCTGGAACACTTTTGGTAACCACAGAACCAGCGCCAACTATCGCGTTTTCTCCGATAGTTGTATTGGGAAGCAAAGTAGCTCCTGCACCTATCACAGCACCATCATTGACTATCGGGCCTTGGAGTCTACTCTCATCGTATCCTTCCTTACCGATTAGATTGTCGTTGGTTGTACCAACTGTTGTGCTAATGAATACTTTGTTTCCAATCCTGCAATTTCCGGTGATATGAGTCAAATCCATGATTTTGGTTTGATTCCCTATATGAGTGTTATAATTGATTGTAACGTATCTGCTTATAATGCAATTAGAACCTATTTTGCATTGTTCGCGAATAGAAGCACCATCACCAATCAAAGTATTATCACCTATGAAAACATCAAAAAAAATTACTGCATTTGGGCCAATTGAACAATTACTGCCAATTGAAAGACGTCTTTTGTATTGTATGGGTCTTTCCGTAGCACCAGCGCCTTTTGGAATCTTGCCAATGTAGCAGCCGGGAAATATTTCTACGTTATTTCCGATATCAACTCCCGACTCAATTACCACATTTGGGTGGATCACTATGTTATTGTTTAGTTTAACATCCGGCCTAATAACAGAATACTCACCAATTTTAACATTTTTCCCAATTAAATTTGTCTGGACTGTTGCTATGTGATTTTTCATAATACTTCCTTCCAACATATTCACTAATTTTTGTTGGTGCTGCAAATCGATATAGTTAACAGATAAATTTAATAACTTCTAATTTGAAATATCGTAAACAGACAATGACCAAGTTAGAAAGCAGTACACAATTTACTGAGCATATTATGGTATTCTATTCATTTAGAGTGGAAACAGCAATTCGAAAATTTGGCAAATTTTTATCCTTGTTAGACACAATAGGGTTACTTATTGGCCAATCGATATTCAACTCCGGATCGTTCCAAATAATTCCTCCTTCATCTTTTGGAGAGTAATATCTACTGCACTTATAGAAAATTACGGCTGAGCTGCTGAGTACACAATAACCATGCGCAAATCCAGTTGGTATGAACAATTGTCTTCTATTTGATGCTGACAGAATTTTTCCTGTCCAATTACCATATGATTTTGAGTTTTTTCGTATGTCTACGGCGACATCAAAAATCCTACCTGACAATACATAAACAATTTTTGCTTGAGAATTCGGTTTTTGATAGTGTAGCCCACGCAGACTACCTCCTATTGAAAAGGAAAAGTTGTCCTGAACAAAACTCACATCGATGCCCATTTCCCTGTAGCGTTTTTCATGGTAGGTTTCCATGAAAAAACCACGTTCATCTTCATAAACTTCGGGCTCGATGATCAGGACATCTGGTATAGCTGTGGGGGTTATCTTCAATGCTTTTTGCTCCCAATAAACTATGAAATGCGGCTGTGCCGCCATTATAAAAAAGAAATAACATTTGATCTATATTTATAGATAGCCTTTATGACCCAGATAAAGCAATACTTCCTGGGCTGCTTCTTCGGGGGTGATGTCCGTGGTATCGATGCGGACTTCCGGCGATTCCGGAATCTCATAAGGGTCATCCACACCGGTGAAACCTTTAATCAATCCAGCTCGTGCTTTGGCATACATCCCCTTGCGGTCACGGCCCTCGCAAACCTCCAAGGGTGTGCCCACATGTACTTCAACAAAACCGCCATACGTTTCAATATTGCGGCGAATTTCTTTGCGCGTGGCCGCGTATGGCGCAATCGGGGCGCAGATTGCAATTCCTCTGTTCTTGGTGATTTCGCCGGCCACAAAACCGATCCGGCGTACATTGATATCGCGATCTTCCTTTGAAAAGCTGAGTTGGCTCGACAAATTGCGGCGCACGATATCACCGTCCAATAAGGTAACCGGTCGCTCTCCAATTTCCTGAAAACGCGCATATAGTACCTTCGCGACAGTTGATTTGCCGGCACCGGAGAGACCGGTCATAAATATGGTAATCCCCTGCTGGCTGGGCGGGGGGTAGGCCTTGTTGAGTTCGGACAAAACTTCCGGAAACGTGGCCCAATCCGGTATTTTTTTGCCATTGCGGATTCGCTGCCGAATTTCACTACCCGAGAGAGATAAGGTTTGGGTTCCCTCAGATAATTCGTTTGAAGTTCGATACTCGTCTTCAAATGGCAGATATAAAAGCTCTTCAAAGGGAACGATCCCGATGTCAATTTCCTGGCTATATTCTTCAGCCAACTCCTGGGCTTCATTATTCGAGTAGAACTTGTCACCATCATTATGGGGACCTGGACTGGCGTGTCCCCGTCCCACAATGAAGTGGGTGCAACCATAGTTTTTAGACATGATGGCATGAAGCACGGCTTCTCTGGGGCCTGCCAGGCGCATGGCCAGCGGCAGCAAGTTCAAAACCCAGCTGTTGGGGGGATAATGACCGGTAATGGATTGATAACAGCGTAAGCGTGTGAAATGGTCAAAATCATCCGGCCTGTTCATGCCCACGACAGGATGGATTAAGATGTTGGCCTTGGCCTGACGCATGGCCCGAATGGTCATCTCAAACTGGGGTCTGTGAATGGGATGGCGCGTCTGAAAGCAAACCACGCGCTGCCAGTTAAGCTTACTAAAAAATTGACGCATTTCGGTCGGTGTTTTGCGTAGTTGCGTGTAATCTGAGTGGATGGGCAGATTTAAGACATCCAGGCGGCCACCCACATAATAATCAGCGATGGCATGAAATAACTGGTGTACACCTTGGTGCTGCTGGTCCTGGGTGTCATATATGTGCTGGGCTTCCTTGTCCTTTTCGATGGGCCAGATGTCTTCGATATGAAAAATTGCCAGTAGAAAACCTTCGGGATCCCGGAGGGATATGGATTGACCGACTTCCAGTGACTGGGCTTGCGTTTCTGAAATATCCAGGCACACCGGGATAGGCCATAAAGTATTGTCCTGCAAGCGCATTCGATCTAATACAGATTCATAATCATTGCGGCACATAAAACCTGTCAGCGGACTGAAGGCACCAACGGCCAGCATTTCCAGGTCACACAATTGCCTCTCATTAAGGGTTATGTCAGCTAAGCTAAGTGCAACCTCTTTCAACTGTGCGGCACGTTGTTCCTCCACAAGTAGATTGATGAGCTCACCGCCGTGGGGTGTTTGGCTGGATGTGTTCATATAAGCTCCGTAAATAAATTGTTTTGCGAATTATTGAAGAAAGCTCCGCCTGGTGGATTACATTCATGGCTTTCATGTAATCCCAGGATAGTGATTTGATTGTTAGCGTTCTTAGGTATTTCTTAGCAAGAATTGAAACGTTCACGAAATGAACATATTTGGGCGGGAATGTCAATCTAAAAAATAAAATCGGGCAGTTAAAACCATTACCTCTTTTGGCAAAGGTTTTAACTGCCCGATTTTATTTTGGGGTGGTTGCGCCACCATATGATAGCAATTGTTAGAAACGTTGAAAAGTTACCCCGAGTTGCAACTTTGGGGTTTATACAAGAACATTTTTGATCATTTTTGCTTTCATTTTACCAATCCCTTTGACCTGTGATAATTCATCTGCAGTTGCATTCATGATTTTCTGGACTGATGAAAAGCGATCGAGTAATCGTTTTGCGAGCAATGGTCCTACTGCAGGTAACCCTTGGATGACATGGAGCTTCCGGGTGATCAGCTTTTTGGGACGATAACCATGTCGAAGTTCAGCCAGTTGCGAATGTTTCCTACATTGTTTCGAGAGCATTACAAAAATTAGGCACGCCTGTTTACTATCCGCCGCGTAAATAACTGGTATGTACCAAATAGCTTGCAAGGAAAGTAAGGCACCCTTGATTGATTCTGTGGATATGTCGATATTCGTATCGAATGGGCTACCTTCAATTAAAAACAAACATCGCAATGAAGACCGTTTCATCTTGCTTGCCTGTTTAAATAGTCGACCATCTATAATTGAAATAGCGAGATCTCGTCCGGTTTTGCGTTCAACATAAATTGTTCGTTCAATGGCATAGTCGCATAGCGGCAAATGCTTGGTCACAACATTAAAGCCAGCTACACGCAAAAGTCCAGGTAGAGCGGTATTTTTTTCACGATAATCCACCTGAATAGTTGTTGGTTTTTGAGTAGATACCATCCTATTTTTCCGATTTGGCATGGTCGTTCTTAGGTTTGTATATGGATTTGACAAGGTTTGTCAGCATGGCGACTATTTGATTGGCAGCACCATCAAATTCAACAAATTTATCCTCGGATAAAATTTGCTTTTGTTTAAGCAGTTCCAGCATCGTCATGGTTTCGTACAAGGCACCCCTTGATCGATAAAGGTGCTTGGCAAAATCGTGTTTAGAGCTATGGGATTTGCCGGCCGCTATGGCACCGGCAATTTGGGTACTTTTTGCAACTAAGTTTTGCATTACTTTTTGATACCCATCTGTATTACCTGAGACCGAAACCGTATCCAATATCTTCCCGGAAAATTGCATGGCCTTTTGCCATACGTCCAGTTTTTCATATACATAGGTCATTTTAGAATCTCCCTTTAGTCATTTGTAATAATTTCAGAAAAGGGTTACCAATCGTCGCTGTCCTACATTATTATGTCCGAAGGAGCCGAGGATCCAAGGAGTCAAGGATTCAAGCGAGATACAGGCTGTTAGGCTGAAGACTGTTAGACTATTAGCAGTCTACCGTCTACAGTCTAAACGTCTAAATGGCAATTATTTGGCCCCCTGGATCCGTGAATCCTAACTTAAAATCGTGCCTCGATTTTAGTTGGACTGGTAGTTCTCTGCCTGATATCGACTGCCCGTTGGTTTGATTGATCGGATAAATTCCACCAGAATAGAAGTTGTATATTGACCCTTTTCTTCCAGTTCTTCATAGCAAGCTTCGGTGATCAATTGTTTGGCCCTGAGGATTTCAAGCAAGGTCATGGTCTCATAGAGGGATCTTTTGGATAAGAATAGATGGTAGATGAAATCTTCCGCCGATAAGCAGGCTTTGCCTTTGGCGATGTTCGTGGCGATATTAACGGCGCTCATTTCAATCTCTTCCGCCAAGCGTTGGTTTTCTCTGTCATCATCTAACTCGGCGATGCACTCGATAACTTTTATGGCCAGATCGACCGCTTTTTTCCAAATGTCCAAACGCTGGTAGGCATAATCCATCCTTCCCCCTCCCTAAAATATGGCTTTTAACCTTCCCTATCGTCCGTTTCTGAGTTGGGGAGAAATGTTTAATCCTCAATAATACCTGAAGTGGTTTTAACTCCACTTCCAATGTATTCCTGTGGTTAAACATTTCTCCCCGCCTTGACCTTGAACGCAATTGAAGTTTAAAGCCGCATCATCCCACTGATGGTTCAGGAATTGCGTAGAGATTTTATTTTACAACGATGCGGTCTTTATTGGCTTCGTAGGTTTTGGGGCCGATACCGGCAACCAGCATAATATCCTCCGGCGCTTTGAAGGGGCCGTTCTGCTCACGGTAGGCAACAATGCGTTCTGCGTACCGTTGACCGACCCGGTCAAGCTGTACCAGCTCTTCCACCGGAGCCGTATTGATATTTATTTTAGGATTTCCTTCCGCCATTGATGGACCCGTCATCAGCAATACCAGTGACAAGGCAACGATAATACTTACAAATGAATGTTTATTCAGCATGCTCATTTCCTCCTTTTTTTTGATTGGTTCCGAGTGAAAATTGATTAGGGGTATAGATCCTCCGGACGGATCTGCATGTCAGTTTCCCACACACAATTTAATTTACAATCCTGGAAAAGATCTTATAAAATACGGTATTAAATTAAGTAGTATGTTTGCTTCGCAAATTAATAGAATGTGACCGGAATGCATATCCGGGATCAGGTATTAAGATCGGCGTAACAAAAAAGTAAATGGTGCAAAAGATCAGAACTAGTTTGAAATACGGGTATGAGTCAGATATGTAGGCCCCAATGGATTTCCATGGAAAGACCCATGGCCTTACAGACTGGTTGCCAGAGGTAATATATCACGTGAATGATGGTGCAGATATTGACGTAACCCCACAACCCTATGACATTGCTATTGTCAGTATGGCTGGACTGTTGCCGGGAGCTGACGATCTGAAACAGTTCTGGCAAAACCTGGTGAACAAGCGCGGTGCCTTTAATCGAGTTGGGCCGGATCGATGGCCGCTAGAACCGGAAATTGCAAGGGGAATCGAACCCAAACCAGACCAGGCAGTCTCCAAGACCGCTTGTCTGTTAAACCACGGCATTAAATATTGCTTTGACGGACTCGAACTGGAGCCTGACTTCATCCAAAATCTTTCACCCCTGCATCAAATCGTATTGCACACCGGTCGGCAGGCATTTATGGATAGCCGGCATCAAGCCATCAACAGACAGCGAACCGGCGTTATCTTGGCTGCGATCGCGTTGCCCACTGAAAAATCCTCAGAACTTGCCGAAGAAGTCATTGTCAGCCACATAGAGAAGCAACTGTTCGGAATCGCAGTACCGGATGGCGAGCCAGAACTCACAACCGAAGCGTGTCTGGCAGCTAGAATGACCGGTTTTCCTGCGGCTCTATTGGCAAAAGGCCTGGGACTTGGTGGTGGTAGCTACACGCTGGATGCCGCCTGTGCTTCCTCATTGGTGGCTTTTAAGCTTGCTTGTGATGAATTGTCGTCCAAACGGGCAGATGCCATGCTAGTGGGGGGGGTGTCTCGACCGGATTGCCTGTATACCCAGATCGGATTTTCACAGCTGAAAGCTTTGTCGCCCACAGGGCGGTGTGCACCCTTTGACAACCAGGCAAATGGTTTGGTGGTGGGTGAAGGTGCCGGCATGTTTGTATTGAAGCGTGTGGAAGATGCTCGGCGGCATGATGACACCATTTTAGCCGTGATCAAAGCCATCGGACTCTCAAATGATCTGGGTGGGAGTCTATTGGCCCCCAAGAGCGAAGGACAATTACGGGCCATGCGCCAAGCTTACACGATGGCTGGCTGGACACCGGATCAAGTTGATCTGATCGAATGTCATGGTGCTGGAACACCTCTGGGTGATCAGATTGAATTAGGTAGTTTGAAGGCCCTGTGGCAGGAAGTGGATGCACCCCTGGAGAGCTGCCCAATCGGTTCGGTTAAATCGGCTATCGGACATCTTTTAACCGCAGCAGGCGCCGCCGGAACACTTAAAGTTTTACTTTCTATAAAGAATAATAAACTTTCGCCATCTTTAAATTATTTCAATTCTCCCCCAAGTAGCCCAATCAATAATAGCCCCTTCCGTGTCCAAGAAAATACGTCGGAATGGAAACGCCGTAATGCGGATACACCCCGACGTGCGGCCGTGAGCGCCTTCGGATTTGGCGGTATCAATGCCCATATGCTGCTGGAGGAGTGGCAAGATGAAAAAATAGCATCAAATGTGAAAACTGAGCCGATTGAAGTCGGCGGACATCTTGATAAAGGTGTTCCGAAATCGGAATCATTGCCGAATGAAATTGCCATTGTGGGCATGAGTGCTGAATTTGGATCCCTGATCGGTTTGCGTGATTTTCAAGAGGCGGTTTTTAATGGACACAGCGTAATCAAGCCCCGATATTCGCCCTCAGGAAGGGATCCTGAACCGGTACAATCCCTTGATCGCAGGCTGCACGGTGGTTTTATACCCACACTGTCAATTGAAAAAGGTGCCTATCGCATACCACCCAATGAAATTCCCGATATCCTGCCTCAGCACCTACTGATGCTAAGGCTATGCAGCCAGGCACTGGATGACGCCGGGATTTCAGTCGGGGAGAAGCGACCGCGCACGGGTGTGATCGTAGGGGCTGATTTTGATTATAACGCCACCAATTATCACCTGCGTTGGCAGATAATGCAAATCGTCCGAAGTTGGGAAAAGAAGTATCCTGAGCATGCCGGCAAATTTCAAAAACCCCAATGGATACAAACATTAAAAAATGCCCTTAGTCCGCCTTTGACGGCAACCCGGACGTTGGGCGCTCTCACTGGTGTGATTGCCAGCCGGATTGCCAAAGCTTTTCTGCTGGGGGGACCCAGTATGGTGGTGTCCTGTGAAGAAGCCAGTGGTATCAGAGCACTGGAACTATCGGTTCGGGCATTACAGAACAGGGAAACGGATTTGATGCTGGTGGGCGGTGTGGATTTTTGTGGTGATCCGCGTAAGCTTGCTCTTAACCATCGGATCAGACCCTATACCGAACAAGTACAGATAAATTCTTTTGACAATTCTGCAAAGGGTACCTTACCGGGCGAAGGCGGCGTGGCCCTGGTACTTAAAAGAGTTGGCGATGCAGTGGCCGATCATGATCGTATTTACGCCCTTATCACCGGATTTGGTGCATCGTCGGGTATGTCAAAATCGGGACGTGCGGTTTCCCGGGATGCTTATCGAACATCATTTCAAAATGCCAGTTTAGAAGCCGCCATCAGACCTGCTGAGATTGGTCTTTATGAGGCCCATGGCAGCGGCAATCCCGAGGAGGATGCAGTCGAGTTGCAAGTTTTAAATGATCTGGTTGAGGGAAACGAGGAACATTGTGCCCTCAGCAGTACCAAGCCCTTTGTCGGACATACCGGAGCTGCCGCGGGCTTGGCATCTTTCGTCAAAACAAGTCTATGCCTGTATCAGCGTGTATTGCCCCCGCTGCCGAGTTTTTGTCGTTCAAAAGACTTTTATAACGGGACGCCAGTGCACATCCCGAGTGCCGCCCAGCCATGGATTCAAGATCGACACAGCGGACCGCGTCGTGCCTGTGTGGCGGTTATGACCACCGATGGCAATTGTGCCCACGTCATATTGCAGGGCGATGAATCAGAGCCATACCCTGAGAGGATTGCGGCCATCCCAACCGATAAACATCGACCACTCGGCTATCGCTCAGCGGGGTTGTTTGTGGTGTCTGGTGCGGACGAATCAGAAATTCTGGCGGGTTTGGGCCAATTGCAGGCATTGGTACGGCAATGCGCATTATCGGGAATGAATATGGAACAGATGGCGCGCATTTGGTATGAGCGCAATGGCACGCACGCGGCGGACAGAATGTCCGTTTGTCTTGTCGCGACGCGAGTTGAAAATTTGGCGACCGATATAGAAAGGGCCAAACAATCTGTCACAACTCAGGTAACCTGTCCGGCTCCGGACCGTGCGAATGTATATTACCGTCCCCAATCGACTGTAAACTCAGGTGACATCGCCTTTGTATTTCCGGGTTCCGGCAACCATTATCTGGGTATGGGACGGGACATGGGTCTTCAATGGCCGTGGATTCTGCAGCAGCTGGATCAACACAGCGGGCGGCTCAAGCAACAGATGCGGCCTGAACTGTTGATGCCCTACCGTTCATCCTGGTCCTCGAACTGGCAATCCGAGGCATTACACCTGATAAATGCTGATCCGCTTTCCACCATTTTCGGACAGGTCATGCTCGGAAGCATGAGTGCCGGAATCGTTCAAGAATTTGTCGGCGCGCCTAAAGCGATAATTGGTTACAGTCTGGGTGAAACCGCCGGACTGACAGCCATGCGGGTATGGAAAGGCCACGAAGATTTGTTGAACCGCATGACAGCTTCGCCTTTATTTAAAACGGAACTCACGGGGCCCTGTCTGGCACTTAAAAATGCATGGAAAATTGAGGCGCACCAGAGTTTTGAATGGCGGGTGGTAGCTGTCAATAGGTCTGCAGATGCTGTCAGAAGCGTTATCAGTCAAATGCCCTTGGCACGGCTTTTAATTGTTAATTCCTTTAAAGAGTGTGTAGTTGGTGGTGACAAGGCTGCCTTGGAAAAATTAATACAGTCATTGAATTGCCAGGCCGTGGCTCTGGATGGCGTGGTAACCGTTCACTGCGATGCCGTCGGGCCTGTTCGGGAAGCATATCGACAATTGCATCTACATCCGGTCGATCCACCTGAAAATATTCGTTTTTACAGCTGTGCCCGGGGCAAGGCTTATGACCTGACCTCTGAATCTGCCGCTGATTCCATCTTGGACCAAGCCCTGCATGGCTTCGATTTTACGAAAACCGTCCAACAGGCCTATGCAGATGGTGTACGGATTTTTATCGAAATGGGTCCACGGGGATCGTGCACACGCATGATTCAGCAGATTCTCCAGGACCAGCCGCATTTGGCTGTGGCGGTGACCCGCGGCGACGGTAATGAATATGAATCTTTGCTTCGGATGCTGGCTGATTTGACGGCAGCCGGTGTGCCCCTGGATTTGGAGCCGCTGTATGGCCGGTCTTCCTATCCTGCTGAAATGAACCAGGTCTTTGATAAAGCACTTGGACTTTATTCAGGGGCGGATGCTCCTGTCACTTCCAACCCAATCCAGGTGCCTGTCGGTTATGAAGTGGATCTATCCCGCCTGAAAGCCTACGACGTTCCAATGCGCAGCTCCCAAAATCAGGAAAATAGCGAAAATGAACTGAATCAACGGACTGTTAAGGACATCAACAAGCCTTCCACCCCAATAGATAAAAAACTCATGCAGGCCATCACGGAAAACGCCCGGGAGTCTGCGGCAGTCCACCAGCAGTATCTTGAATTTTCGCGTCAGATAAATCAGGCCTATGCGGATGCCATCAGCTTGCAGGCCCGATTAATTTCACAGCAGGAGATCCCAGACAGCCAGAATTATACATTGGATTCGATTGGGAAGCATCAGCCAGGTCCGGATTCGAATGTGGTCTACAGCCGGGACGATTGCATGGAGTTTGCGGTGGGATCCGTCGCCAAGATATTTGGACCTGATTTTGAAATCGTGGATTCCTATCCAGCCCGCGTGCGTTTGCCGGATGAACCTCTGATGCTGGTGGATCGGGTGCTTTCTATTGACGGTGAAAAACGATCCTTAACCCGGGGCAGCATTGTCACCGAGCACGATGTGCTCGCGGATGCATGGTATTTGGATGGCAACCGGGCTCCTGTGTGTATATCTGTTGAGGCGGGCCAGGCAGATCTATTTCTCAGCTCATACCTGGGAATCGATCATAGGGTTAAAGGAAGACGGACGTACCGTTTGTTGGACGCCACTGTGACGTTTTTCAGAAGTCTGCCGCAACCGGGTGAAACCATACGTTATGAGATCGAAATTGAAAAATTCATCCGCCAGGGAGATACACATCTGTTCTTTTTCAATTTCAAAGGATACATTGACGGCGAACAGCTGATTCAAATGAAAGATGGCTGTGCCGGCTTTTTTACGGAAGAAGAAGTCCGCAATTCCGGGGGTATAATCGGTAAGGATCTGCGGACACCAGAACCCAACGATCAGGTTCGAAAAAGTTGGCGGCACCCGGCTCCGGTAAGCCCACAAACATTAATGGATGAAAAATTGGCTGCCCTGCGTACAGGCGATCTGAAGACCGCATTCGGCGACGCATTTGCGGACAAAAGCATATCCCCTGCCCTATGGTTGCCGGCTGGCCGCATGCATCTGATCGATCGCATTTTGTCCCTTGATCCTTATGGCGGCAGCCATGGCCTGGGCCTGATTCGTGCTGAAGCGGATATCCATGCGGACGATTGGTTTCTAACCTGTCATTTTATGGACGATATGGTCATGCCGGGTACGCTCATGTATGAATGTTGCGCGCATACGTTGCGCGTATTCCTGCAGCGCATCGGATGGATCAGCTCCAATCCAAATGCCTGCTATGAACCGATATTGGGCGGTGAGAGTGTGTTGAAATGCCGAGGCCCGGTCACACCTCAAACCCAACATGTCGTCTATGAGATAGAAATCAAGGAGTTGGGATACGACCCTGAACCTTACGCCCTTGCCGACGCCCGCATGTACGCCGATGGTGATTTTATTGTATTTTTCGACAGTATTTCCATGAAATTAAGTCATGCTTCACAAGCAGAAATCGAATCACAGTGGATTAACATACCTGGTGGCAGCGACCGGAATGCTGAGTCGGACACTACCAAATCAATCCATCTTTCAGAAAATGAGCCTGTCTTCACTAGGCGGCAGCTTATCGAATTTGCAGCGGGCCAACCCTCTAAAGCCTTTGGTGCGCCTTACCGGGAATTTGACCATGAACGCTTCATTGCCAGACTGCCACGGCCTCCCTATTTATTGATGGATCGGGTTGTAGCATCAGAACCCCAAGCCTGGAATCTCAAACCAGATGGCTGGATAGAGGCACAAACGGATATATCGCCCGATAACTGGTATTTCCGGGCCAATCAGAGTCAGCAAATACCGATATGTGTGCTGAATGAAATAGCACTGCAACCTTGCGGCTGGTTGGCAGCCTATATGGGTTCAGCTTTGAGAAGTCCAAAGAATCTCAGATTTAGAAATCTGGGCGGTACGGCGCAGATTCATAGGAATGTTGATGCCCAAAAAACCACACTGAATACGCGAGCGCGGCTTACAAAATTTTCAGAAGCGGGCGACATGATCATTGAGCACTTTGAATTTCAGGTTTTAAACCAAGGGGATATGGTGTATCAGGGGCATACCCATTTTGGGTTTTTTACACGCAAGGCCCTGGACGAACAGGTGGGATTACAAGGCGTGGACCTGTCTAAATATCGCCTTCCAGTTGATCAATTAGAGATTGGGCCGATATTTTTATCCGATGCGGCACCTCGAACCCCGGATGATCCGGACGGCACCCAAACACCGTATGCAAGCCTGCCGGCGGCCGCCATCGGAATGATCGAATCAATCGACACATATGTACCAGACGGCGGCCCTAATGAACTCGGTCTGATTGAAGCATCTAAATCTGTTAGACCGGATGAATGGTTTTTTAAAGCGCATTTTCTGAATGATCCGGTCTGCCCGGGATCCTTGGGCCTGGAATCACTCGTAACTTTAATCAGGTACATGCTGCTGCAACGCTGGCCGGAACAGGCGAAAAGTCATTGTTTTTCTTTGGCATCGAATATAAAGCATGCCTGGACGTACCGGGGACAGATCCTTCCCGCAAATCAGAAGGTTCGGGTTCAGGCAGTTGTATCCAGGATAACAATCGATCCTCTTCCGCGGATATGGTGCGATGGCCTGCTCAGTGTGGATGGGCTGCCGATATACGAAATGAAGGATTTTTCCGTTGGATTCGCTCCGATACCAAAAAAATAAAAAAGCACATTTTACATGTAAGTTTACATTAGAGTAACGGTCACAAATATGTTCCGAAATAAAAGCCAGGGTGTAAGCGGTACAGGTATTTTTTTGGGTCGACATATCATGTTGAATCTGCCTCACTAGCGTAGTGCCCTGACGGATTGGTGATGATTCGACTACCTAATTTTGCTAAGAATCGGCAGAATTTCATCACCAATCCGTGGGGCACAGGTGATGACCCGGATTGGTATGTCGTCACAAAAAAATACCTGTACCGCTTTACGCACGAAACGGAACATTATTTTGACAACAGCTATATAATGATAAACATCTATTTCTGACTTTTTACGGGTTCATCAACTTTGGACATCGAACTATAATTGAGGCATTGGGCCATAGACCGTTAACGGCTAATGGCCTAACTGTCTTCAGCCTAACAGCCTGAAAATTTACATTTAAAACTTAAAACCGTGTAAAATGCTTTACTCCAAAGTCAATATTACCGCGTTCGGATATGAATTACCGCCGCATGTGATCACGTCGGCTGATATCGAAAGACGCCTCGAGCCTTTGTATGCAAAGTTGCACTTCCAGAAGGGGCAGCTGGAATCCCTGACCGGCATTCGGGAGCGAAGGTTTTGGGATCGTGAATTCAAAATGTCGCAAGGGGCAGCCCTGGCAGGCCAAAAAGCAATCACAGCCGCAGGTATTGATCTCGGATTAGTCAAAATGCTGGTATATGGCGGCGTTTGTCGCGACAACCTGGAACCGGCAACCGCGTGTGCCGTAGCAAGCAGCCTGGGTCTGGGATCAGATACGCTTGTGTATGATGTCTCTAACGCTTGTCTTGGGGTTCTGAATGGTATCCAGCAGGTTGCCGATGCGATTGAACTGGGAAGAATTTCAGCTGGACTGGTAGTTTCCTGTGAATCGGCCCGGGAGATAATTGACAGCACCATCACCAGGATGCTGTCTGCCGGAAGCATGCAGATGTTCAAGCAAACCGTGGCGACCTTGACAGGTGGATCCGGCGCGGTGGCCGTACTGCTGACCCATAGCGATCTGGGCCCAGCGGGACATCGGTTACTGGGGGCTGTCTCCTGCAGTGCGGCCGAACATCATGGGTTGTGTACTTGGGGGCCAGATCCGGAGGGTTCTACAACCGGGACCCTGATCATGAATACCGATTCGGTGAATGTTTTGAAATACGGGGTCATTCTGGGCATACAGACCTATAAAAAATTCCGGAATACATTGTCATTATCTCTCGAACAGCCCGATAAAGTCATCTGCCATCAGGTTGGAGCGACCCACCAAGACACCATATTGGACTCGATCCAGATTGACAAGCAGAAGGATTTTGTCACCTTTCCTTATCTGGGCAATATCGGAACCGTTTCCCTGCCCATTACGGCAGCTATCGCTGCCGAAAGGGGTTTTTTTGATGCCGGGGATCTGGTGGGCCTGCTCGGAATCGGCAGTGGTTTGAATTGCATGATGCTGGGCATTGAATGGTGATGAGAAATATGAATAGCAATTTCAGAGAAATAAGGCTGCATTATTTTGAAATGATTAACATCGAACATTGAAAATCGAACGCTCAACATCGAAGTTAGAAAATTTATAGACATATGGTCTACAAGCTCGTTGGCAATTGAACGTTCGATGTTGAGTGTTGGATGTTCGATGTTGAGTGTTGGATGTTCGGTGTTCAGTTTACGAGCTATTAGTAGATAAAGTGATAAAAGGTTGGTTATTCCTTTGTTCAAACAAAAACAAATAGATATATCCCCATTCCGGCATCTGTACCCGTTTGAGTCCCGATATATGCTGATAGACGGGCATAACTATCACTATATAGATCAAGGCAGCGGAGAACCGGTCATCATGATCCATGGTAATCCAACCTGGTCTTTTTATTTTCGTAACCTCATTCGATCATTATCAAAAGACTACCGGACCATTGCCATGGACCATATCGGATGCGGCTTGTCTGACAAACCGCATCCCAAACAGTATGCCTATCAACTGGATCAACGAATTCGTGATCTTGAGGCATTTATTGACGGATTGGATTTGCAGAATAATATCAACCTGGTAGTGCACGACTGGGGTGGTATGATCGGTGTCGGCTATGCATTGAAACATATCAAGCGTATTAAACGTTTGGTTCTGCTTAATACGGCGGCTTTTCTTCCCCCGGAAGGGACCACTGTACCCATCCGTTTGAAATTAATCCGAAATGTGAGGCCCTTGGCTGAGGTGGCAGTATTAGGGTGCAATGCCTTTGCGCGGGCCGCACTGTTCATGGCTGCACGTAAAGGTCTTTCGCCGGAGGTACGTTCCGGATTGCTGGCGCCTTATAATTGCTGGTCTAATCGCATGGCGACCCTGAAGTTTGTGCAGGACATCCCCTTGCACCCTTCTGATCCCAGCTATGCCACGGTATTAAAGGCGCAGGAGCACCTGCACGAGCTGGGACATTTGCCAATATTAATCTGTTGGGGTATGAAGGATTTTGTGTTTACACCGCCCTATCTGGCCGAATGGCGACGTCGGTTACCACAGGCCCGGGTTTGCAGCTTTGCCGACGCCGGGCATTATGTACTGGAGGATGCAGCCGACAAGGTGATTGAAAAAGTGAACAGCTTCCTCCGGCAAACAGGAGACAAGATCGTTTAAACTCAGGGTGATAACTATTGGGTCTTGGTCGTAAATTTTAGGAACAGACCAAGGTGTGTCATAATGAATTTTAGGATAGAAATCGGATTCCTTCAGACTCACAATTCGATCCCGATCCCGATTGTTGCGGCTCGACAGCGTTAGCTATAAGGCATGGATATGATTGAACCCGAGAAAACCGGACAAACAGTCAACGTGGCCGCCCTGCTGGGTGAGATGGCCCAAAAGCACCCCTACACCCGCGCCGTGGTCTGTCCCCTGAAGACGAACTCGGATTTTGGAACGGCGTATACCCATTTGACGTTCCGTCAATTGGATCGCGAATCAGATTGCCTGGCCCATGGTCTGGTGAAAATAGGTATCAAGCGCGGCACCCGGACAATACTGATGGTAAAACCGAGTCTGGCTTTTTTTGTGCTGACGTTTGCCTTATTTAAAACCGGTGCGATTCCGGTGGTGGTGGATCCGGGCATGGGGCTGAAACGCATGTTGAACTGTCTGGCAGAAAGCAAGGCATCGGCATTTATCGGCATCCCAATGGCCCACGCCGTGAGGATTTGTGCCCCTAAATACTTTAAGGATGTAAATGTCGCCGTTACGGTTGGTAAAAAATGGTTCTGGGGTGGGCCCACCCTCAAAGATCTGCGTCAGACCCCTTGGCAACCTTTTCCAATGGCACAAACGCAACCATCTGACACTGCTGCTATTTTGTTTACCACCGGAAGTACAGGCCCGGCCAAAGGTGTCGTGTACACACACGGTGTCTTTAATGCCCAGGTGCAGCAGATTAAAAATCATTTTGACATCAAGCCGGGTGAAATTGATCTGCCGACCTTTCCATTATTTGCCCTTTTCGATCCGGCATTGGGCATGACCGCCGTTATTCCAGATATGGATCCGACCCGGCCGGCTAAGGTGAATCCGGAACGGATCATCGAGCCCATCCTCAATCATGGCATTACCAACATGTTTGCTTCACCAGCTCTGCTTAATCGAGTGGGACGTTATGGAGAGGCGCATGGTATCAAGCTGCCGTCCATAAATCGGGTTATTTCCGCCGGTGCCCCAGCATTACCCGACAATCTTGAACGCTTTAGCGGCATGTTGAATCCGGATTCCGAGATATTTCCCGGATATGGTGCCACTGAAGCCATGCCGGTTTCGGTGATGGGGAGTCATGAGATTCTAGAAAAAACCCGTCACTTGAGTGAACAAGGATATGGAATTTGTGTGGGGCGGGTACTACCGGACCTGAAGGTCCAAGTCATTGGCATAAGCGATGAACCCATCTCGCTTTGGTCCCCGGACCTGGTGGTTCATGATGGTGAAATTGGAGAAATTGTAGTAAAGGGTGATCTGGTAACTCGTCAGTATTTCAAAAGAAAACGGGATGATCTGCTTGCGAAAATTGAAGACGGCACGGCTTTTTGGCACCGCATGGGTGACTTGGGTTGGATCGATAGTGAGAAAAGGCTATGGTATTGCGGCCGTAAAAGCCAGCGGGTCATCACGCCGGAACAGACGTTTTTTACCATCCCGTGTGAGGCCATTTTCAATCGCCATGCAGATGTATTTCGAAGTGCCATGGTGGGTGTTGGACCTCGACATAAACAAAAGCCGGTTATCTGCATAGAGCTTGAGCAAAGGGCCAGAAAGAAGAATAAAAATAAAATTATGGAAGAATTACGGACCTTAGCTCAAGAATCGGTTCTTACCAAAAACATGGATACGTTTTTATTTCATAAATCGTTTCCAGTGGATATACGCCATAATTCAAAAATATTTCGGGAGATATTGACCGCCTGGGCGGAAAAGAAGCTGAAATAGTTATGAATGAACTGCAAATAACGAACTTAAAAAATAAACGAATTCTGGTAACCGGTGGTGGCGGCTTTTTGGGTAAAGCCATTATCGTACATCTCATCGCCCATACGCCCTTTGTCCGTTCCTTGAGTCGGAAATACTACCCGGAGCTGGAGAAACTTAAGGTCCAACAGATTCAAGGCGACCTGGCCGATGCAGACGCTGTAAGTCAGGCATGCCAAAATCAGGATATCGTTTTGCATGTGGCTGCAAAAACCGGCGGCATGTGGGGTTCTGAAGATCAATATCACGCAACCAATGTTGTTGGAACCAATAATGTTATCAAAGCCTGCCGGCAGCAGGGTGTTGTCTATTTGGTTTATGCCAGTTCGCCCAGTGTGATCTATGACGGCGATGCAGATTTGATGGGTGTGGATGAATCCGTACCCTACCCTAAAAGGTATCAGACCGCCTACCAAAAAACAAAAGCCATGGCAGAACAGCTGGTCGTCAAAGCATGCGGTGATGATTTACGGACCATTGTCTTAAGGCCCCATCTGATTTGGGGGCCTGGCGACACCCACTTTGCGCCCCGAATTATCGAGCGGGCTAAAGCTTTGAGACAGGTCGGGGACGGGAAAAATCGTATCGATACGACTTATATCGACAATGCGGCATGGGCGCATATTCTGGCTGCCGAAAAACTGATGGTGAATAAAAAGCTCTCCGGCCGGATCTTTTTTATCAGCAATGGTGAACCCATTTATCTTTGGGATATGGTAAACCATATTTTAAAGACCGCGGGCCTGCCGCCTGTTAAAAAATCGATTCCCAAGTCTGTCGCCTATGTGATCGGGGCCGTATTGGAAGGGGTTTACACGGGCCTGCGAATTCGTTCCGAACCCAAAATGACCCGGTTTCTGGCTAATGAACTAGCGCGCAGTCACTGGTTTGACATCCGTGCCGCCCGCAAAGATCTGGGGTATGCGCCCCGGGTCTCCATGGAAGAAGGATTAAAACGACTCAAAGAATGGATGGATACATGCAATTAACAGATTTGCTGCCGTTGGAAGAATGGATGGTGTTGGAAAAGGAAATTCACGCGCGATTCGGCCTGGACAGCAACGTGTTCAACACCAATGGGATACGCATTACATCCCACAAGGCCTGGGTAAACAAGCTGTGCCCTGCTATAAAAGCCACGGATAAAGGCCAGAGTTTTATTTGCGCTGTAGCCCATATGAACCTGGCGACCATGGCCGTCAATAGCAAGGCGGCCATTGTGGAGGAATGTGATGCCGGCATTGCCAAGATCGTCATTCCCATATTTATTGGAGATACGTTTCTCGGTGCTGTGGGGGCCTGTGGGAAATGCCTGCCGGATGGTGAGGTGGATGCGTTTTTGGTTAATAAGATTACCGAAATCGACGATGATACCATCGAAACGCTCTCCAAAGACGTCGACACCATATCTTCCGAGCTCGTTGATGAATTGATCCAGTTTGTGGAAAAACGGGTTGAGGAGATTGTGGCTAATTACAGCGACAAGCGATAAGCGGTCAGCCGCTGAGAGCTGAATCTAATACCCAACGCGGACGAGCCGCAACCAAAAAAGGTTAGAAACAACAAATTGCAGAATGCAGAATGATGAATTCAGAATCTAGAAGGATGGAAGCGCTGCGCGCTGGCATTGATGAAAAACACACTTAATAGTGCCGGAGCGAAGCGACTCATTCCTTCGACATTCAATATTCTGCATTCTGAAATCAGTATTCGCTTTTCATTCTTAGAAACGTGTGCGTTTTACCGTCATTTGAACTTGTATGTGACTAATAGCTGATCAATTACCGGACTGGTCAGTCCGGTAATTGATCGTAGAAATACAGCATCGTATCCGAACGCGTCACAATACCGATTACCTGACCCTTATCCACCACGGGCAAGCGGCCAACATCATGTTTGACCATTCGTCGAGCGGCCTGCAAAGGGGTTTTGCCTGGCGCGATACTGATAATCTTGCGACTCATGAAGGCTTTGACCGGCGATTTCCTTTGTTTGGCTCTTTTGATTTTATGAAAGTCACGCCGGGAAATAATTCCCACGAGTTCGTTATTTTCCAACACCGGCATACCTGTACAACCTTTTGCACGTAATAATTCGGCAACATCTTCCATTGGATCATCTGCCTGTACCGTCTGTACCGGAAATGACATGATATCGCTGATCTGAGCAGACTTGGGCTGGTGTCTTTGGATCAAGGCAAGGATGGTTTGGGACACATCATCCACCTGATCGGTTTTGATAACGGCCGAACCGGCGCCCGGATGGCCGCCGCCGCCAAGGCTGCGCATTATTTGTCCGATGTCGATTTCTTCCACCTGGCTGCGGCCGATAATCATACAACGTTTGCGTTGTTCATCGGCAAAAATACCAACGGCCGCCTCGACATTGACAATTTCGCGATACATCCGCATAACAACCGCCAGGCTTTCCACATGGCCGTCAATATTCACGCGACTGACACTGATGGTGCGCCCATCGATATTCAGGCGTTGGGCATTTTGTAACATTTCAAACAGTATCTCTTTTTGCCTTTCGCCATAGGCAGGTCGCAGGAAGGTGGCCGCAACGGACAAATCAGCATGGCGTTCAAGCAAGTAAGCAGCCGCATAAACATCCTCGGCGGTAGTAGATGGAAACGTCAGGTTGCCGGTGTCTTCATAAATGCCCAAAAGGAAAAGGGTTGCCTGAATCGGTGATAGTATCTTGCGTTCTTGTTTGAGCCTGCGAATCAACAGGGTGACTGTGGCGCCGGTCAAGTCGCAAACCTGCCAGGGTGTGTCGACATTTCCTTTGATGGGGTGATGATCCCAAAGCTGTATCTCAATCTGCGATTGATCACGCAACGACTGTAAACTCTCCAAACGTTCCCACTGGTTGGTATCCACCACAATTAGTTCTTCCACCAGATCTAACGGCACATCCTTGACTGAATGGGTTTCAAACACATCTTTATGGATGGATAAGAAAGCTTTGACATTGGGATTGATTTGCCTTGGCAACAGGGGGATTGCTTGTGGGAATAGAAGTTTAGCGGCGATGACTGATGCGAGCGCATCAAAATCTGCATTTCGATGAGTGCTAATGATCTTCATAAGAAAATCGTCGTACGATTTTAACAGGTCAGGAGGGCTTCATCTTTAAGTTTCGACCCAAAGCGTTTAACCGCCTCTTCCACCGTGAACGCCCTTTTATCCTCGCCTGAAATGTCAAGCTGTACCCTGCCCTCATGCAGCATGATCAACCGATTGCCATATTTGATAGCCTGGTCCATGTTGTGGGTTACCATGATGGCTGTTAATTGGTGTTGGTCGATGATTTCAGTCGTTAGCTGCATAACGCGCATCGCGGTTTTGGGATCCAAAGCGGCGGTATGTTCGTCCATGAGCAAGAGTTTGGGCAAGGAAAGCGTCGCCATCAAGAGTGTGAGCGATTGCCGCTGGCCTCCGGAAAGCAGGTTTACAGATTGTTTCAGGCGGGTTTCCAGGCCCAAGTTCATCTGTTTTAAAATTTCAACGTAGTGTTTGCGCCGGTTGGCTGTTACCCCCCAGCGTAGGGTACGTGATTCGCCGCGTAAATCGGCCATGCCGAGATTTTCTTCGATGGTCATGGAGGCGGCAGTACCCATTAGGGGATTTTGAAACACGCGTCCCAGGTGCGCAGCGCGTTTATGTTCCGGAAGATGGGTAACCGCCTTTCCATCGATGTAAATGCGACCGTCATCTGGTAAATATGTACCGGCAATTAAATTTAAAAGCGTCGATTTGCCAGCCCCATTGCTGCCGATGACCGTGACAAAATCGCCCTTCTCCAAGGTTATATCGACATTGTCGATGGCGATTTTTTCATCCGGGGTTCCGGCGTTGAAAATTTTTTTAACACCTTCTAATCGTAACATTAAATGCCCCTCAGATGAACTTTACCTTCTTTTTCTTTTTTCAGCGCCGGAATACCGAGAGCCAATATCACCATAACTCCGGTGGCCATTTTCAGATCGGTAGGGGCCAGCCCCAAACGCAAGCCAATCGAAATAATGAGCTTATATACAATGGATCCGACCACGGCCGCCAGTGTCATACGAGCAACCGTGCGGGTTTTTACCAGGGTCTCGCCGATAATAATGGCGGCTAAACCGGAGACGATCATGCCGATGCCCATGCCCACATCGGCAAATCCCTGATCCTGCGATACGAGCGCACCCGATAATGCCACCATGGCATTGGAAATGCCCAGACCCAAAACAGTCATGTTATCGGTGTTGACGCCCAGGGTTCGAATCATTTGTTCATTATCACCGGTGGCCCGCATGGCAAAACCAATCTGAGTGTGCAAAAACAGATCAAGCAGCACTTTGACAATAATGGTAACCACTAAAAAAAATAAGATGATCGGAATAAATCGATCCATATTCAAATTTTCAAGCGGCGTTAGAATGGTATCAACAGTCAATAACTGGATATTGGAGCGTCCCATGATGCGTAAGTTTACAGAATATAGCATCGTCATCATTAGAATGCCGGCCAAAAGACTGTTGATTTTAAGGCGGGTATTCAGCAGGCCGGTGCAACATCCGGCAACAAATCCGCTGGCGGTTGCTATGGTGATGCACAGCAGCGGCGAGACGCCCTCGATCATTAAACGGGCGGCAACAGCACCGCCAAGGGCAAATGAACCATCCACCGTCAGATCCGGAAAGGCCAGAATACGAAAACTGATCACAATGCCCAGTGCAACCAGTGCGTAGGCCAATCCCAATTCCAGCGATACCGGTATTGTCCGCAACAAACCTTCGAAAAACATGCACGCTCCAATAATTGCCCCTGAACAGCCATTTGTTTGGCAGATCAGGGGCATCGTATTTTAAATTTACTTAACTAAGCTGCGTTATAAAATAGTGCAGATACTTTATTCTTTGATCACTTGGCCACTTTCATCCCATAATTTATCGGCAGCCTTTTGGATCAAGGTCATGGGAAGTTTGAGTCCTTGAGCCTTGGCATGTTTTAGGCTGACCCAGAGGCTATAGCCCGATGCCAGACCTGCCGGTACCGTTCCCGGATCCTGGCCTTTAAGAATCAAGGCAGCCTTTTTACCGGCGGTGTATCCAATTTTAAAATAGTCGAGCCCGAAAGCGGCAACTGCGCCGCGCGGTGTGCTGTCGCGGTCACCGGCGAATAACGGAATATCACTTTCATTACAAACCTTTACGATGGATTCAAAGGCCGAAACAGCTGTATTGTCCGATGTGATGTGGATGGCATCAACGCGTCCCACCAAGCTCTGAGCAGCCTGTAGGACTTCGGAACTGTTGGAAATATGGGCCTCTACCAACTTGCCGCCCATTTTCTCAACGGCAGCCTTCATCTCCTTGATATGGAAAGTCACGTTAACATCGCCCGGATTGTAAATAGTTCCCCAGCGTTTGGCATACGGAACCAGATCTTGATACATTTCACACTGCAGTTCTATGGGCCAGCGGTCACTGACGCCGGTGACGTGGGTACCGGTTTTCCCGAGATTGGGCACAAGACCGGTGGCCACCGGATCGGTAACGGAGGAAAACACGATGGGAATGCTTCTGGAGGCCTTAACAGAGGCCTGAGCATTGGGCGTACTGATCGCATGAATCAGATCAACCCGGTCGTCTTCGAACTTTCTGGCGATAATGGCACAGTTGGGCTGCTCTCCCTGTGCATTTTGGCGGTCGAATACGACATTTTGGCCCTCAATAAAGCCTTCCTCTTCCAGAGCAACTTTAAACCCCTTGGAATCATTGTCCAAAGCAGGGTGAGATACAATCTGATGTTCACCGATGCGAATCATCTCGGCTGAAACAGTAAACGGGATGATCAGGCAAGCGACAACCAAAACAGCTAATAAACTCGAAAATTTTTTCATATGGTTACCTCCTTCTGTAACGGGTTAAAATTAATTCCTCATTGTTGCTCGATTTATACGCATCAAATAAGCAATATCAGAGCCCATCGCCAACTTGCATAGCATCTCAATATGAATTCAAAATTTATTAATTAATATTTGCGACGATTTTATGTATTACAAAAAATTATTTCCCAATGGCGGCGGCCAATTCCCTGATGAAATCGGCGTTGGTACCGCAGCACCCCCCGACCATTCTAGCGCCGGCATCAATGACCAGCTGCATGTCACGGGCGAATTCGTCCGGCGACTGTTCGTATTCGGTAACGTCTTCAATCTGGATTGGCTTGCCGGCATTTGGCTGGATGAGGACCGGCTTATCGGCTGCATTGCAAATTTGTCGGCTGAGCTCGATATAGTCGCCACTGCCGAGGGTACAGTTACTGGCAATAACATCGGCGCCATTTTGGGAAAGGACCGCTACACACTGTTCAATGGTTTCCCCCATCATGGTATAGTATCCGGCCGGGGTCTGATTGAAGGTGATGCCGACGACTACCGGGATGTCGGCAGCATTTTTCACACACTTCAAGGCCGTATTGGCCTCATCCAGAGAAAACATGGTTTCGATGCTAATGATGTCAGCGCCCGCATCAATGAGTGCTTTGGCCTGATCCCCAAAGGCCTGTTCCCACTTCTCTATGCTGGCATCACCCATGGGGGGAAGCATGGTGCCGGTGGGTCCGATGTCGCCGGCCACAAAGGCTCCTTTAGGGCATACGCTTTTGGCGATCTCAACTGCACGCGTATTGATGGCTAACATTTCTTGGGCATATCCTTTGACATCGAGTTTCGGTGACGAGCCCCCAAAGGTATTGGTGTGAACGACATCCGCACCAGCGTCATAATATTTTTGATGAATTGATTTGACGACTTCGGGTTTATCCAGGTTCCAGATTTCCGGAACACCTCCCGGCGGCAGGCCTGCTTCCAGGAGCATCGTACCCATGGCGCCGTCGAAACAGATGATTCGTTTTTCCGCTAGCCTTAAAAATGCATGTTTATCCATAATTACAAGTTTACACTACTTGAGGTTTTATATCTGATGGCAAATTAAAAAGTTCAAGTTCAAGGCGCGCGAGCTCCCTTTGATGAGGCGTACTTTCCGTACATCGCAATCATAAGGGAGTGATGCGTAACGCAGAAATTGGGCTTTTGAGGCAGCCATCATTATTTAACTGTGACAACTGGGCACAGCGCCTTCAATATAACAAACTGGGCTGTTGACCCGAATACGATTTTTTCTACCTTGGAGCGCCGTCGGATACCGATGATGATTTCATCCATTTTTTGTTCTTCGGCGAAGTTGATGAGGTCCTCACCAGCAGATAGCCCTCTAATCAACAAATGGGTTTCACAGGCGATGCCCTCATCGGTGACCAGCTTTTTCTCATGCTCGAGATCGAGTTCAGTTTTTTCAATATCCTGGCGTTCGGACTCCGTCCCTTTTAGCATTGAGGACACAATTGAGATGGATCCTTGAAAGGCCTTTGCGTGCTCGATGGCCAAACGTGTGGCTTCTTTAGATGGCGCAGAACCGTCAAAACAGACCATTATTTTCATTTTCTCCCCCTTCATTTTTGATTTTCGCAGCTGCTGTACAAATGTTAATTGTTGATGCATGGCTTGGCCTGAGCACCAACCAGGTGTATGGGTAATCCTAAATTACAGGGATAGCTTGGACGATTTGATGAGAAAATGGTCATGGTCACATTTCTCAAAATTGGTAAAGCCCTTCTTGTTCGTTTGGATCGTCATCCTGCTTAACATAAAATAATCAAAATTACCATATGTTGTTATTCCTATTGCAATTCTGATTACCGGTGTTAGTCTGAATGAAATCGCTACTGTTGAGAATGTAAATATAAAAGGGAGATAAGATCGTGAAGCAGAATATTGCCTTGCTACTTACAATGCTGCTCTTATTGATTTGTACAGGATGTTTTGCCTTTGGCACCAACAAAGAATATCAACCTTTTGATGCCGAACAGCTAGCCTCGATTCACCCGGGTGAAACAACGGCCAAAGAGATAACTGAATTATTCGGGGCTCCAACTAATATTGTGGAAATGTCAAATGGGAATGCCTTCATCTATCAACGGTCAATTTCAAAAGGAACCTTTATTTGGCTGATTCTGCTCAGTTTTGGCAACTATGACAACCAGACGGATCAGGTTGTTTTCTTTTTCGATAATCAGGACCGGTTAACCCATTACGGTGCCAGCCTAAATGCTGAAAAAGCTTCATATGGTCTGCCATTCTAAAATTTGTCCCGGCCTGTTTCTGATAGCGGTCTTGATACTGGGATTGTCCGGTTGTATATCATACCAGTATGAGCGTTATACTTATGGTGTTCCCATCCAAGACCCGGGCGACCAATATCCGTTGATGGAAACGACCATCAGCGATGTATTAGTTAAATTAGGTGCGCCCGATCAAGTGTTTTCCCTCGACAATAAAGATTTGCTTGTCTATAGGCGCTCGCTATTGCAAGAAAATAGTCTGTCGGTGGGCTTCCCGGTATTAGATATTGCCACCGGCGGGAGTATCGACGTGTCGGCGTCGGGGGGCCTTACCCGGAGCGATGTGTTGACATTTTTTTTCAATACAGACGGATTGTTGGTTGACGTGGTTTTTGAGAAAGGAACCGAGGCGCCTTACCTTAAGACACTCTTTCCCTAATCCAACGCAAGCGTTTCAGATTTTATGCTGTTATTTCAATAATCTTTTTCATTCAAAAGGATTTCTAATAAACATACGTCAGCATTTTTATTTGCTCCATGAGAAAAGTGCCGCACCCAGCGACAAAAAAACCAGAATCATGGTGATGAGGATACCGAATTCAGGGAGGATAGTTAACACGCCGGCACCGTCATTCATCACCTGCCTTGCGGCCGTTAACATATGTGTTAGCGGAAAAATTTTTGCAAGCAGCTTCAGCCATTCGGGTGCGCCTTCAATGGAAAACCAGACTTCAGAGAGAAACATCATGGGCCAGGTGATGAAATTCAATATGCCGCTGGTAAATTCTTCACTGGTTCCACGAGAAGCAATCAGGAGCCCTAGAGCGGTAACGCTGAGCCCGCCCAGGAAAAAAACGAAAAAAAGTGAAAAGTAAGAGCCTTCAACGTTAAAAGAAAAAACCAGATCGCAACCCACCCAAACGACAATCAAGGTAAACATTAATAAAAAAATTCGGGAAAGCGTTTGGGCGAACAGATATTCAAAAGGTGTTAGCGGCGTGGCTTTTAGTCTTTTAAGTACACCATTTTTACGATAGCGGACCACGATGTAACCCACCCCCCACAAGGCACTGAACATCATGTTCATAGCTAAAATGCCGGGGAAAAACCAATCCACATACCGAATTTCACGACCTTCGATTTCTTGCTTCAAGGCATACGGATTGTTGTTATGGGGCCTAACACTGGCACTGAAAACCTTTTCAACGATGTATCCCTTGGGTGACGAACTGCTGATCCAATAGCGATGGGGGGCATCGCCTAATTCGAGCAAGAAGTCAATTTTGTGGTGCTGCAATTTTTCCATGCCGACTTCATACGTCGCAAAGGGGATAAATTCCAAATACTTTACGTCTTTAAAATTTTGGGGCAACTTAGCGTAATTTATTTGAAAATCAGTTTTAACGGCTGGAAATATCCCAACTTTGTATTCCGGCTTGCCCTCACCACCAAAAATTAAAGAGAATCCGGCCACCAGCAAAAAGGGGAACACAAAATTCCACCCGAATGCGGAACGGTCTCTGAAGAATTCACGATTCCTGGCGATAAAAATGGCCCACATTCGTTTGAAATTCATCGCTACTCTCGGAGTTGCCTACCAGTCAAGCGTAGAAAAACATCTTCTAAATTAGGAGATCGTACGGTCATGTCACCTAGATCTACGCCTGCGGCCATAAGCGTTTTTAAACACAAATCGATATCCTGGGCTTCTATTTCATAGTGGTCTGAAGTCTCTACCACTTTGATATGGTCCAAATTGTCCGGCAGGTGTTTCCGGGGTTTTTGTAAAATAACCGTGACGCCCTGGCAGTATTGGGCAATGAGATTTTGGGGCGTATCCTGGGCAATTATTTTTCCATGATCCATAATAGCAACGATATCGCATAACAATTGGGCTTCTTCCATATAATGCGTCGTCAAAATGATGGTTTTGCCATCATTTTTGATTTTTTGAATCAGATCCCATAAATTCCTGCGAGCCTGCGGGTCCAAGCCCGTGGAAGGCTCGTCCAGAAACACGAGCAAGGGATTGTTGATTAACGCCAGCGCCAGCAGTAAACGTTGCCGTTGACCACCCGATATCTTATCATTGGATTGATCAGCGATATCTTCCAGATTGCATTGGCGGATGACATCCTCTAAATGGGCGGTCTTTTTATACATCTGTTGAAAAGTTTTTAAAGTTTCCCGGACAGATAGATAGGCCAAGAGAGACGTACTTTGAAATTGAATGCCAATAGCCTCTTTGAAATTTGCAGATCGAGCTGCGCCCCGGTAGCGTATCCTGCCAGAGTCTGGATTGCGGATGCCCTCTATTATTTCGATGGTTGTGGTTTTGCCCGCACCATTGGGTCCTAGGAGGCCAAAACAAGTACCCGGCTTAATGTTGAAGCTGACATCGTCCACCGCAGCGATTTGGCCGTAGGTCTTGGTAAGGTTTGCAATTTCCAGAATCATGTTTTGCATCTATTGTATCGGTTTGAGTTTACTATCACGAATATTTGAAGCCTTCGGCTTTTGCTCATCGAGCTTCGGCTCAACAAGCCGGGATTGCCCTCATGGCCACATCCGCGACCTGAACGGCGGCAATATCGGCAATCGCTCAATTAGGTAATGGAAAGAGGGATACCTGTCAAGAACCGAATCAAGCGACTTCTTTACTTAAAGTCTCTGATCGTGTAGTATTAACGTACGCTTCTATTCAGATTCCAAAGCGCGGCAAGGCATAGTGACTGGAATTAGAATAATTACAAGCTATCTCAAAATTATTTGAATCCTTCCGGTGGCAGAGTAAAACGGCAAAAAATGCTCATATATAACGGGAATGCTCCGCTTTCTATCCGTTAAATGCCATGCCCGAGGACCAAATTTTTATTTTGAGATCGGTTGTAGCAAGGTTATCTAAATGAAAACATTCAAGTGGCTTGTGCGCAACCTTAAAGAACGCATTCAAGCAACTGAGGTGGACGAACCATTCGTGACGATCATCCAGGTTGCTCGAGAATCGCCGGAGATACGCGACACATTGCTGTCCATACTTGAAAAACCTGAATTCCACCGGGAGTCCCTGCTGAACACCCTGATTGAAGAAATGCGTTTCAAAGGGGCCCCAACTGCTTTGGTCAGCGGTGTTGCCGAACTTCTCAAACCTGAGGTGGCTGACAAGGCACTTGAACTATTGACCTCTCAGTAACAACATCGAGATTGAATTCCTGAAGATTAAGTGAAAACAAACCAGCCCGCATATGTTGAGAGTTTTCAATCCGGTCTACTTGCCCGAAGAATTGAGATCGCCAGACGGCGGATGCGTGCCTGCACACTATGCCCGCGTCAATGCCGGATTGATCGGTTAAGTCAGCAGACCGGCACATGTAAAACCCCGGAAAAAGCATGGGTATCGAGTTTCCAGGCTCATTTCGGGGAAGAAGCCCCCCTGGTAGGCAGTCATGGTTCCGGCACCATATTTTTTACCCATTGCAGCCTAATGTGCAATTTTTGCCAGAATTTTGATATCAGTCATGAGGGTATGGGGCAGGAAGTGACAGATCACCAATTGGCCGAGATGATGCTGGCCCTCCAACGGGCCGGGTGCCATAATATTAATTTTGTTACGCCCTCGCATGTGGTGGCCCAGATATTATCTGCGCTGGCTGTGGCTTGCGATCAGGGCCTCAAGATTCCACTCGTGTATAATTCCGGGGGCTATGATTGTGTGGAAACGCTTCAGTTGTTGGATCATATCGTTGATATTTATATGCCGGATTTCAAGTTTTGGGATCCAGACACCGCCGATTTGACTTGCCAGGCAGAGGACTATCCCCAAGTTGCCCAAGCGGCCATCCGGGAGATGCACCGCCAGGTAGGCGATCTGGTGATGGATGAACAAGGGATTGCCCGGAGGGGGTTATTGGTGCGCCACCTGGTCATGCCGCAAGGATTGGCTGGAACGAGGCAGGTGATGGAGTTTATTGCAGGGGAAATTTCAATTAATACGTACGTGAACATCATGCCCCAGTATCGTCCCTGCGGTGAATTGAATCGAACGCCCCAGCTCCAGCGCGCCATAACGCGGACCGAATTCAACCAGGCCCTGCAAGCAGCCAAACAGGCCGGTATTTCGCGACTGGATGAACCGCGATGGCGTATTTTAGGCTAGTAGGTATTTAGACTGATAGGCTATTAGCTGCTATTAGCCAATTGTGAACTCGTTTGAGCTTAATTGCCTAAGACTACGGGTTAGGTGGTGTGGCGGGAAAATTTAAATAGCCTTGTACCACTTATAACGAATCGCTTATAACTTTCAGCTGCCAGGACCTTCTGATTTCTGTATTCTCACTTCTCCATTCTGCCCTACTGCATCCGATAAACCCGCTGTCTTTGTCTGGCGGCCGACTGCAGTACACCGACCTTTTCATCTACATAGTCGTAGACTCTAGGCTTAAGCTTATCTGTCGAGGGCCGCAGGATACGACCCATATATTGTTGTACACGTCCGCTAAAACGGATCGGAGTCGCCAGGAACAGAGAGGTTAGGTGCGGGCAGTCAAATCCCTCCCCGACCAATTGTCCTGTGGCTATGAGTACCGGAACAACGCCTGCTTTGGCGCGTTTAAGGACATTTTTACGCTGGTCGAAAGCTAATTCACCGGTCAGCAGGTCGGCCTTGAGGTGATGCTTAAAACGTAACAATGCCTGGAGGGTCTCACAATGCCGCTTACGGTCAGATAAGACCAGGCACACGCCATTGTACTTTTGAGATTCTTTGAACACATCCTCAGCGATCAGATGATTGCGATCATCATCCATGGTTAATTCCAAAAGCATCTTGCTGTAGTCGCTTATCGGGTCATGATAAGGCTCAAAATCGGTTTTGCGCACTATGATTTCCGCTTTGAGAATATGTCCTTCCTTGATGAGGTTTTTCGGGTCAATGGAATGATGGATATCTCCCAGGTGCCAGAATATTAGCTTGGAAAGATTGTCGCGGCGGTAAGGCGTAGCCGAAAGACCTAACATGAAGCGGGCATCGAATTCGGTTACCGCCTCGGTGAAAGTTCGACTGGGCGTGCGATGGCATTCATCCACAACAAGATGCCCAATTTCGGTTGAGACGATGTCGGCGCAACGGTACAGCGATTGAACCAGAGCCACAGTGACCGGACGGCCAATCTGTTTTTTGCCGGCACCAATCAGGCCGATCTGCGACGCATCAATTTTCAGAAAACGTTGAATCTGTTCGATCCATTGATAGGCCAGTTCCTTGGTATGAACAACGATTAAAGCTGGTTGGCAGCGCCGGGCGATCATATAAATCGCCATGACGGTTTTGCCACTTCCGGTGGGCGCGTTCAATGTACCAAAATCCCGGTCTAACATTTTTTCCACCGCTTGTTTCTGAAACAGTTTCAGATGACCTCGAAAGTGAAGTTTGGTCGAAGGCAGCTCACGTCGTCGATCTTCTAATTGATAGCTGATATTATGGTGCCGACATATAATAATCAGTTGACGCAGGTATCCCCTTGGAATCCAATAGGTGTCTTTATAACGGTGAAAAAAACGAAGGGTCTTAGGAATGTTGCGATGCCAGCGCTTCATGCGTACATTCTCAAGCCACTTGGGATTCGTTAGGGTCAAATTGTCGATGAGTTCTTTTTTGACCCGCTGCGGAATGTTGCTGAGTTTGAGATCTTTGGCAAGTTCAACTTTTAATGGGACTTCAACCATAGCAATATCGGCAATAACAAAACAGCTAGCATTATGATCACACCCGGCCAAGAAAGATAGGCGTGATAGAGAGGTCGTTTGTCACGGGCCGTTCGTCTTAGCTCCATTTGAAACCACCTTCCCAGCAATATAGCGGCAATCAGAACGGGAATGACTTTGATAAAAAAGAGGAAAGTTTCCATATATTGATTAAAGTGAAATACCTTGAGAGGCTCGGGGAACCAATTGGCAAATTATCATTCTATTTTGGATCGGCAAGAATTTAGGCCCTGCCAATGGTATTGTTTTTAATAAAATACTTCAGTTGCGCCTTTTGGGCGTTGGTTAATCCATCAAACTGCACGGATTGCCGTTTTACTCTACGATAAGGGTATAGCACCTCACCGACGGCAAAATCCGAAACACGTTTAAACGGCAGGTGCTCAAGGGGAACATTATTTTCGGACAGAACTTTTAACTCATAAGCCCCCTTGCCCAGGAGATAACCGCTGTCCTCATAATCGAAAGCCAATCCGCCCATACTGATATTGCTGACCTGGTTCTTTTGGGAAGAGTTTTCCATAACAACATAGACACCATTCCGAGCATTGAACCGCGGACGCCGCCGAAAGCGAAAAGTCATCAATCGTTTTATGAAGTTCAAGAACATGGTATCACCACAGTGCAATCGCATTCCCGATGATTCCAGCATTAAAATGCATGAGCGGATTTAATTGGGAAGCAACTTAAAATAATACTAAAACTTTTTTCGGGTGTCAATATTGTATAGTGATTGTCATATTACCTTTCCGATTCGAACGAAAAGCGGCCCGGTTATTTATTCAGAACGACATATCAAATCACGTTTTATTTAAGCCCTATGATTTTGATTTGGGCAAATGATTTCAGAATATTTTTTGGATTGGATCACAGCAATGGCATAAAATATCAGTGCCTTGGCGGACATGTACAGGTTTTGGCAAACCGGCGAACAGGGGAAACGTTTTAATAGATATCTAATCCTTTATAATCAAAAGAATAGGCGCGGCCAGCGGATATGAATATGACCTCGGTGAGGCCACTCTTATCCGGATAGATGATGATTGTATTAAAACCGATGGCGTCGCTATTGTTTGGAAGGCTATTTTTGAGTCGCATTTTCGGTCTGGATTGATAGGAGCCCTGGGCCAGATCTTCGGAGCTAACGGATTGAGCCCCTTTGAGAATACGAACCAGGACTTTCTCTGCTTGGGATAACTCGCTGAGCAGCACCGAACCGGCTTGACTTGATTTACCTTCAGACGTTGTTTGAATGACAACGATATCATTTCTTTGAAGAATTTTCTGCACCTTATGTTTGACATAGGTGAAGTTGATCATGTCCCCCGATTTTGCGGCTCTTATCAATCGTTTGTGGGCAGTCTGATTGTGCTGGCGGCAATATTTGCAATTATATAAATATTTATAGTAACTTAGAGCGCTTTTCCCTTTAATAGTCATATTCCACATCAGTGCATCGATGCGATTCAGGCTGTCCTTCAAAAACATACTTTGGGGATAATCATTAACATACTGCTCATAAGCTTCAACGGTGTCGCTGGCCTTGGCGCTTTCAAACGCGTCGGTATAGATTTTTAGAATGCGCTGGTTGGCATAATTTTTAAAGAGCTCACTATCCGAAGCGTCCAAAAACCGTTGGTATGCGGCCACCGTGTTTTCGGATTCGGCCATTTCAAAATTTTTCTCTTCAATCCGGGTCATGGCGGAATTTGTATACTCGCTTTGGGGATGTTTGCCCAAAAAATCTTGGTAGGCAGTAATGGTATCCACTTGGCGGGCATTCTCATAATCTTTTTGGACTGTGGAACAAGCGAGTGTAAGAAGAAGCACAAACATAATTATGGTTGCGGCCGGTATATGTTTTTTCAGCATGATTCACCTCTGACTGATTAGGCAAATGGATCGCATAGGTATTGGATTGCCTTGATTTGGAACGGTTTTATCAATGATATTGCAGATGCAATAACATTTCAACTGAATGTATTTATAACATAGAATGGTGGGTGGCAGAAATAAAATTTATCCGCCTTGTCAGAATAGCACAGGCGACTCGATTGGTTTTCGACCTTGAGACTTGTCGACGCGTTCAAGTCGAGTCGCCCGTCGTCCGTAATAACCGCAGCCGGGGATGGAAGGAAGAAAATTTCGATGGAAACACTGGTTTACCCGTAGAGATCCATTTTATTGTGTTCTCCTGTCTTGGTTGAAAATTTCTATAAGTCGAGGGGGCAAGGGGTGTATCAGACTTTATGAATGAGCTGTGGTTTGCGATATATATCAAAAGCTCCCATGCTTTAAAATATCAAGGGGTTGACTGTAACAGTCAACCCCTTGATATTATTTACTATGCTGGTGCCCGGGACGAGACTTGAACTCGTACAGGGACTGAGCCCCGAGGGATTTTAAGTCCCTTGCGTCTACCAGTTCCGCCACCCAGGCGCATGAATTAACCTGAAGTAAGGTCGTTCAACTCAGGTTAGATTTTGCTGTGATGTATCGATTAAAGCTCCAATTGTCAAGCCAAGAAGTGAAGAAGCCCAGTGCTTGAGCACAGGGCATCTTCATGGGTGAAATGGAGATTTCCCATTTCATTGTTGGGTGCATCCGGCTTGATTATAGTAGTTTCATTTGTTACTAGGATCTGTTTCTGGCTTGTATTAATTTAATGACTCGACTTTTGGCTTTCGCATTGAGGTGAGGCGAAATGAACGATCCGTTAGTGATTTTCGCTGATTGAGCTGCGTAGGGATCTTTACATCAGCGCCTAACGATAGTATTTTGATATGTAAACATGATCGTTATAGATTAAAACGAATTCAACTCATTGGCCGACGCTGATGTTAAGACCCCTTGCGGCGAGTTCGAACAGCACTGACGGATCGTTCATTTCACGTCACCTGAATCTAAAAAGTCGAGTGATTAAAAAATTCCTTAAGAATGAAAGGTAACCATTGGATAATTCCGGTTTGATATTAGCGTCCCAATCTCCCCGCAGAAAATATCTGCTGGAACAGGTTGGGCTTAGTTTTAAGATTGTGCCCAGCCGGGTCGATGAACAGAATACCGACAATGTGTCGCCTGAGATACTGGTCAAAACCCTGGCTGAAGCCAAAGCCAGGGAAGTTGCCGGTGATTATCCCGAGCACTGGATCATTGGAGCGGACACCATTGTGCTCATCAATGGTAGCGTGCTGGGAAAACCGGATTCGGTGGATGCCGCCCGCGACATGCTTCAACAGCTGAGCGGCAATATGCATCAGGTCCTTACCGGATATACCATTTGCAACCTGAACCGAAATAAATGCATTACAGACATGGAACGGACCGACGTCTATTTTAAGCGACTCAAGCAGGCTGAAATCGAATGGTATTTGCAGAGCAACGAGCCTTTTGATAAGGCCGGCGCTTATGCCATCCAGGGTCTTGGTATGTTTTTGGTCAAGCAAATCAAGGGCTCCTATTCCAATGTTGTGGGCTTGCCGGTCTGTGAAGTGATGGACCGCCTATACCGGGCCGGGGTGATTGAACCGGATGTGGGCAGCCGCTGGCGTATATGTACTTAAAAGCAATATAAATTGTGCGGGATTTTTTTGAAGGGATAGAAGAATGCAAGATCGACTCCTGGCCATAAAGGAAAGGATTGCGGTGGCAGCGAAACAGTCCGGACGTAATGCTGGCGATATCCAACTGGTTGCGGTCAGTAAAACCATGCCGGTAGAAAGCCTAGTAGAGGCCGTCGATTGCGGCGTAACTCTGTTTGGTGAGAATTACATTCAGGAAGCGCGTGAAAAATTTAACGCACTTTATACCCAACCTGTTACCTGGCATTTTATCGGTCATCTTCAAAGTAACAAAGCCAAGTATGCGGTCAAAATGTTTGATTTGATCCACTCGGTGGACTCCCTGAAGTTAGCCCGTGAGATCGATAAGCAGGCAGCCAAGATCGACAAAGTTCAGGATGTGCTGGTGCAGGTCAACATCGCCGAGGAGGCCAGCAAATCTGGCATATCAGTCGATGCGGCCGCCACGCTCCTTACCGAGATAAGCCGGTTAACGCATATCAGCGTTAAAGGGCTCATGACCATGCCGCCCTATTTCAATGCCCCCGAAAAAGTGCGTCCTTTTTTTGCGGCTTTACGAAGTTTGCGTGACCAAATCCGGAGCTTGAAAATACCCGGGGTCAACATGAATGAACTTTCCATGGGAATGACCGGTGATTTTGAAGCAGCCATTCAGGAGGGAGCCACGCTTGTCCGTATTGGCACCGCTTTATTCGGAGAGCGTCGATGAAAATTTTGCTTCATACCTGCTGTGGCCCCTGTACCATTTATCCGGCCAAAACGTTGCGTGAAAAGGAATTTGAGGTGATGGGCTATTTTTACGGTCATAATATCCACCCCTACACCGAATGTCTAAAGCGTAAGGAGACCCTGGAAACATACGCAAAAAGCATTGGCTTAAATGTAATCTACTCCGAGGACTATCAATTGGAGGAGTTTTTGCGGAATGTAGCTTTTCGTGAGAATGATCGCTGTAACTTCTGTTATCATGATCGGCTGCGCTCAACTGCGCTGGTTGCGAAACGAGGTAAGTTCGATTATTTCACGAGTACCCTGCTCTACAGCAAACATCAGAAGCATGAGCAAATCAGAACCATTGGCGTTTCCGTAGGAAAATCCGTGGGGGTTCCATTCTACTATGAAGATTTTAGAATTGGTTGGAAAGAAGGCATAGAAACCTCCAAAGAAATGGATATGTACCGTCAGTCTTATTGCGGATGTATTTACAGTGAAAAACAACGTTACCATAAGTGACAACTTCGTAAAAAGCCGTCTGATATATGGATTATAGTTTAAATATTAATCATAATTCAAATATAAAGGACCCGTATTGAGAATAAATTGGGAGGTAGTTCCAACAACCGAACTTTCCATGATCGTAAGTTCCTACGATTAATCTCACTTGAATCCTTGACCCTTGAATCCTCATTTTGATAAGGAAATAAAAGTGAATTTCTAACCAACTCTGTTGCTATATATTTGAAATTATAACATGTTTGCCAATTTTTTTTATTTCATCATCGCTCTGCTAATCTATTCCACCTATCAGCCCACTGACACACCCAACTTTTCAGTCGTTTTCAGTTTAATGCTGGCTCTGATATGCTTGTTGGGATACGCTGCGATAGCATGGCTGTCCTTCCAACGGTTACAGCAGAGAATACAACGCGACGGTATTATCCAAACCGAGTTGCGGTTTACTTCCCTACTCACCAGGCATTCAGTCCTGGCCATACTTATATTTGCCGTCAACGTTTATGGGCTGGGTCTGCCATCCTTTAGCGCGGCGTGGATGCCTTTTGTTCTCCTACCGACGCTGCAGGCTATTATCTTTGTGGCCCTGTTTGTGGGATACCTGGCTGTAATGTGGGCTTGTGCGCACAGATCATACCAGATTCTTTATCGCAGCCGTATTTCGCGTCGGGCCTATGTGATATCAAATATTTCTTTTGCGATGCCGGTACTTCTGCCCTGGGTCGTTCTGTCCGGCGTCTCAGATTTGGTGCGGGTACTGCCCTATGATAATATAAAAAATTTCTTTTCCAATCCGTTCGGGGAGGTACTATACTTTCTGTTTTTTCTCTTTCTGGTTGCATTGGTTGGTCCGCTTCTAGTCCAAAAGTTCTGGCAATGCCGACCCTTGGAGGTGGGGCCCCATCGAACCCGGATTGAAAACCTCTGTCGTTCAGTCAACCTGGGATATCGAAACATTCTGCACTGGCCGATATTTGAAGGCCGAATCATCACTGCCGGCGTCATGGGCCTGATCAAAAGGTTTCGGTACATCCTGGTTACCCATGCCTTGCTTGATTTACTTGAACCAGACGAAATTGACGCTGTTATCGCCCATGAAATTGGTCACGTCAAACATCGTCACCTGCTTTATTACCTCATCTTTTTTATCGGCTATATGGTGATATCTTTTTCACTGCTGGATTTGGTCGTATATGCCTTAATCTATCTTGATCCAATTTTACGGGTATTCAATCGGATCGGATTTGGAGCCATGGGTGTCACCTCGCTGGCTTTTGGCCTGGGCATCATTGCCGTTTTTCTACTTTATTTTCGATTTATATTCGGATTTTTTATGCGCAATTTCGAACGGCAGGCGGATGCCTATGTCTTTACAATGTTCGGCCGGGCCGAAGCCCTTGTCAGGACTCTTGAAAAAATTGCGCTCAGCGGCCGTCAATCGCCGGACAAACCCAACTGGCACCACTTCAGCATCAGCCAGCGAATCAATTTTTTGAAGAAATGTGAGCAGGATCGCAGCCTCATCGATAAGCATAGACTTAAAATTCGTAAAAGCCTGGGGGTATATTTACTGGGCCTGGTGATGGTTGGCGCGCTGGGTTACCAGTTGAACTACGGTACAGCCGGTCAGATGCTGAGCACCCGTGTTTTTGAAAAGGCCATTCGAATAGAACTCGAGAAGACACCCGGCAATGCCGATCTCCACACCACCATGGGGGATCTCTATTTTGAGCGCAAAAGGTATGCTGAAGCAGCGGTGCAGTACCAAAGCGCCATTACCATTTCTCCGGAAAATGCCCGCGCCCTGAACAATTTGGCGTGGCTATACGCCACATGCGAGGATACCACCATGCGGCAGCCTGAACAGGCGCTGTTGTTAGCCCTGAAAGCGGCTGAAGTAGATCCGCAGGCACACGTTTTAGATACGTTAGCCGAATCGTATTATGTTAATGGGGATGTGCCCAAGGCGCTATCAATGGCAAAGGCGGCCCTGGATGCAGCTAAAAAAGACAGGTCATATTATCGCCAGCAGGTCAAGCGGTTCGAACAAGCCCTTAACTCAGTTATGGAGTGAGTAATTGTAGAATTGATTCGGTAAAAGTTTCGATGAATTTTGGATAGTTGTTTTCTCGGAATGCTTGAGGCTAGGATAAAAAGGGGTGAACACATGATCAGGGTGTGAAGTTGATGCCAGATTTTGGGTGTGTTTTTTTACCCTCGAACCCTCAAATCCTGGGCCCCTTGAATCCTGATCTAATTAATGCACACCTTGCGCACCTGCATCAAATCAAGATTCCCGCCGAACACTTTTTCAATACCATCCTGCTTGAGGGTGGTCATACCGTCCAAAAGTGCCTGGTTGCGGATATCTTCCATCTTGGCCTTCATTTGGATTAATTTCTTCATTTCATCGGTGCCCATGAGGAGTTCATGGATGGCCATCCGGCCGCGGTAGCCGGTATTGTGACAAGCATCACAGCCTTCGGGTTTGTTTAGCTGCAGATCATCTGAGTAAGGTATATTAACGTTCTTTTCAAACAACTCCTCACCATATTCCCGTACCAGCTCCTCATACTCATCCTTGGAGGGATTATAGGCTTTTTTGCAATCTTTACAAAGGGTTCGTACCAGGCGCTGGGCCATGATTCCCAAGATGGCATCCGCGAAATTAAAAGGATCCATCCCCATATCCAGCAGACGGGTGATGCTTTCCGGGGCGCTGTTGGTATGTAGGGTCGAAAAGACGAGGTGGCCGGTTAAGGATGCTTCGATACCGATGGACGTGGTCTCCTTGTCACGCATTTCACCCACCATAATGACATCCGGGTCGGCCCGCAGAAAGGATCGCATGGCGGCGGCAAAATCGAATCCGATTTTGGGTTTGACCTGCACCTGTCGCAAGCCCCGTTGGGTAATTTCGACGGGGTCTTCAGCGGTCCAAATTTTTGTTTCAGTTTTATTGATGTGGCTCAAGGCGGAATGGAGGGTCGTGGTTTTACCGGATCCGGTGGGACCGCACACAAATATGATACCATAAGGTTGCGTTACGATGCCGACGAAATTTTCGTAGTTTTGTTCTGAAAATCCCATTTTAGCCAGGGGGATCGGTTCGCCGGCTGCCAGGATACGCATGACGATATCCTCGAGTCCTCCCTGGGTGGGAATTGTGGCCACACGCAGCTCGATATCGAGACCGCCGTATTTCTTGAATTTAATTTTCCCGTCCTGTGGTTTTCGGCGTTCGGCAATGTCGAGGTCGGACATGATTTTAATCCGTGATACCACCGCAGCCTTATAGCTGAAAGGGATGGTCTGGTACAGGGTGCAGGCACCGTCGATGCGGATACGGACCTCCGTGTTCTGTTTGCCGCCATAAGGTTCGATGTGAATATCCGAAGCGCCCCGGGCAAAGGCATCCAGAATAATCTTGTTGACCACCTGGACCACGGCGCTGTCCTCTTCACCCACGGCGGATTCGGCCTCTTCAATTTCTTCGGCCTCATCCTGCAATTGGCTGAGAATGTCGTCAATCTCGGCCATTTTCCTTTCATCCTGGGTAAAGAGCTTGATCAGTGCCTCGATGTCTTCTTCCAAGGCTACGCAGAATTTAACCGGTTTGCCGGGGAAAAGCACCTTGATTTGATCAATTTTCTGGAGATCATTGGGATTGTCGATGGCAATCAATACTTGGCCTTCCTCCATGCGGACAGGGACAAACGTATTGTTGCGCATGAAAGGGACCTTCAGCCCGGCTAGAAGATCACCGGGAATCGGGATCTGGGAATTATACTCAATAAAGGGGGTTTTATAGTAACGACTCAATGACTTGCCGACCTCAGCCTTGGCGATCTTCAGGTCCTTCATCAGCACATCGGGTACAGACCGTTTACCTTTGCGCGCATCGGCAATGGCCTTATTGAGTTCCTTTTGCGTCACCAGGTGGTTTTCCAGAAGATAATCGAATTTTGTGTTTTTGCCTTTGGCGATCCGCTTTTGGTTGTACAAGGCGATTCCAAAGACTTTGGCCAGTTCTTCCAGATATTTTTCATCAATGGCTGAGAAGGGACGATCTTTTTTATGATTAACCAGCTGAAGCGCCCCTAGCAGGTACTTTTGAAATATGATGGGATGGGCAACGACCTGTTTGGTGACAAAGCCGGTTTTCTGGTCCCAGCTACTATCGAATTGCAGGTCAGGATCGATGGCCGCGATTTCATCCGAGTCGTAGGCGTTTTTAATATTTACGGCATTTTGTTTGAACGCGGCGTAACCAGCCACACTGCTCTTGGATACCGGGATTCGAATCTCGGCAATTTCGTCACCTGATTTAAAACGCGATACCAGTTCTCTTTTGACACCGTCAACGACGTAAACCGTCATGCGTTTGGCTTCAAACAAAGAGGTAACATCATCCTGGAGATCTATGAAAATTTCGTCCAGATTTGTGGCAGAGTTCAACTTGTTGCCGATTTCTTGAAGCTTGGCGCGATATTCAACTTCTGTTTTTAGATTTTGAACATCCTGGGTCGAGGCGTCTGTGGTAGTGACCATTGGGTTACCCGCTATCCTTGTTTTAAGATTGATTCGTGATTGAAAGAATCACTGACCTAATGTTCCAAATGAAATAACGTGTTAGGTTTTATCTTCAGGGTCTTGTTTTTCGGAACCGCGGTAATACTGATAGATTTTTTTTATGCCGCCGCCCACCAACAGAATACCCATGAAGTAGAAGCAAAACCAGATGAAGGTTGTGTAGGAGGCAAAGTGCTCGATCTGCTTGATTTCCTCCATCTTCTGGGGTGTCATGAAACAGACACCTAACCCGGCTAGAAGCAACAAAATGCCCCACTGCAATTGGAATGATGCATTTTTTTTAGGCATATAAAGTAAACGGAATTCTATACTCGGAGCGTTTCAGTGCAACAACGAGCCACTATTCAGAAATTCGGCACCTTACGGTGTACAGTCAAATCTAAACACTGAGACGGTCACTTTGGGTAGCAATATCGCCACTATAGCGCAGATTCGCGCCATGTGTCAAATCATTATCGTGTCAAACTACCTTTGAAATCAGCCTTGCGCTTTTCTAAAAAGGCCTGGGTGCCTTCTTTGGAATCTTCACTAGCCATGCAAACGGCAAAGGCATCGATTTCAAGCCCACAACCAGTCTGAAGGTCTACATCCATGCCGCTATTGATAGCCTGCTTGGCGGCGCGCAAAGAAGCGCGGCCTTTTACGGCTATCTGCATGGCCGTCTTTTGAACCGCTGCCATGAGGTCGTCAGCCGCATAGACCTGGTTGACCATGCCCATCTCGGTGGCTTCCTGGGCACTGATCATACGGCCGGTAAAAATGAGCTCTTTGGCTCTATTTTTTCCAATCAAACGCGGCAGACGTTGGGTCCCGCCAAACCCGGGGATAATTCCCAAGGTAATTTCAGGCAGCCCGAATTTAGCATCCTTGGAAGCATAGATAAAATCACAAGCCAGAGCGATCTCACTGCCGCCTCCCAAGGCAAAACCATTGACAGCGGCAATTACGGGGATCGGCAGAGATTGAAGTTTGTTGATGGCTTGATGGCCTTGCTGGCTGAATTGTTTGGCCTGAAGCGGATTGAATCTAGCCAGTTCGGTGATATCCGCACCGGCTACAAAGGATTTCTCTCCGGCACCGGTGAGAATCAGGACGCGGATATCTTCATTCGCGGCCACCGCGTCCAGGGCTTGTGAAAATTCTGCGATGAGTTCGGCATTCAACGCATTCAAGGCCTTGGGTCTGTTAAATGTAATGGTTGCGAGCGGCTTTTCAAGATTGAATAACAAGTGTTCATACTCCATTTTTGATCCTCCATAGTTTAGTGGTACAGTCTAGCTTCATATATAGTTACGATTTCTTAACTTCAGCGCCGGTTTTTGTCAATTTTTATCCGTCTTTACCATAGCCAATTGGTTTTCCAGTGTTATTTACAATAATAAGTCTATAGCTACGGCGCGATGTTTCACCAAGAATAAGGCGGATAACCGCGGTGCAGCCGAAGGCACCCGTCCTCCGCAGTAGCCTGCTACGAAGGATGGAAAGACGGGTATGGGAATGTGGCAACGGATTGAATTACATGGTGATCCATTCCATCAAGCAGACACTTCCTGCCTGGCCGCCAAGTAGATCCCTGTCATGATCAATAAGCCGCCGCATATTTTTAGCAGCGTTAAACCTTCTTGAAAAAGAAAGTAGGCTAATATGGTACTGCCCACCGGTTCGCCCAGCAAACTCAGTGCAACCAGAGAGGCGCTGCAATAGCGCAAGGCCCAGTTATAGCAGCTATGCCCCACAACCTGGGATACAATTGCCATACCCCAAAAAGCTGCCAGGGTCTGATTCGTAAATCCGTAAATTTGTAAACCCGCGGATAGGACTATGAACCACAGCACAACCGCGGCAGTTCCGTAACACAGGGCAACATAACTCAGCAGTGAAAGTCTGGCGCGCAACTGTTTGCCGGCCATCAAATAGGCGGCCAGACAGAGCCCCCCGATTATGGCTAGAAAATCACCCCACAGTGAATGGCCACCGGCGACCAAATCGCTTGATCCTATAATGAGACATCCGGTGATGCTTAGGACAATACCAATAACGGTTGCCCGGCGAATTTTTTCTTTTAAGAAAAAAGGCGCCAGTAGCCCAACCCATAAGGGGCTCATGTTGACCATTACGACACTGTTGGCAATGGATGTATATTTAAGGGACGAAATCCAAGTTGCAAAGTGCAATGCCAGGAATAATCCGGCCAGCACAACACCACGTATATCTCTGGCACTCAGATTGCGAAGTTCATCCCAAGATTTGATGCAGGCCAGCGGTACCAGAATGAGCGAGGCCAGGCCGACGCGATAGGCGGCGGTGACCAGTGCCGGTGCATCGGCGAGCCGTGCGAAAATCGCACCGGTGGAAATGGCCAGGATGCCACCGGCTAAAACCATGTAGGTGGGCACGCCGGGAGATTCTCTATGAATAGGGATGATCATGCTGTTATGTAAACCCAATTACTATACCTGCTGTTAATTTATGTTCTGCAGGATGCATTAAAGGCGCCTGCTGACGATATGGAATCTTTACTCTAACGGTCGTTTTTAATAGCATACTCAGGCTAGCCTTTTTGAGAGGCGGTCGAAGGTGATTTGAATAAAGCGGTTGGGTTGGTTTCCTTGATATAGGCACGAATACCCTTGACGATGCCCTCACAAAGCTTTTCCTGATAGCGGGGATCGGTCAAACGCTTACATTCGCGCGGATTGCTGATAAACGATGATTCGATCAGAATTGAAGGCATCTGGGCGCCCAGCAAGACATAAAAAGGCGCCTGTTTGACACCCTTGTTTTTTATTTTTTGATACGATTTGCGCATATGCTTGAACAGCTCGCCCTGGACATGGGTTGCCAATCGGCTGGATTCATTAATTTTAGCGTTTTGCATCAGATCGGTCAAAATAGTTTGCAAATCACTGATGTTTTTCTCGGAGGTGGCATTTTCGTAAGCCGCCACGCGGATGGCTTCGTCATCGGTGGCCAAATTCAGAAAATAGGTTTCAAAACCGTAGGCCCGGCGATCCTTGGCGGAATTCGTGTGAATCGATATGAACAGATCGGCATTGCGGGTATTGGCAATGGCCGTACGTTCTTCCAAGGTCAGGTACTTGTCCGTCTTGCGCGTTAAGAACACCTCACATCCAAGCTGCGACCGTATTCTTTGGGCCAATTTTTGTGCCAGAGCCAATACAATTTTTTTCTCATGGACGCCTTTATAATATCCAGGGGCGCCGTAGTCGCGGCCACCATGTCCGGGATCAATCACGATCCGTTTGACACCAAGTGCCAGTTGTTTGGCCAACGCGCCGGGTGGAATGTCGCCAACATCCGGTTTGGCATGGTCGAGCTTGGGTGGTTTGCTTGCAACTGAGCCATTTAGCCCCCATACATCGATGACGATTCTAAAGGGGTTGCGCAAAGAGAAAATTTTATAGGTTTTATAGGACTTGATGTCCACAACGACACGAACAGATTCTGATGTATATTGTCCCGCGCGAACATTGCTAAGCAGATTGTCGTTAATGGGAACCACTTTATCAAATTTATCATCCAGCCGGCTGTGATCCAGATCTACGTAAAGGCGTTTGGGCTTGCGGATGGCGGGATCCTGGTTGAGTAGACGATGCCGATAAGACGTTGCCTTGTCGGCGTCGATAACAATCCGGGTGTAGCTGGGGTTTGACCAGTGGCGCAAACCCTGCACCAAGGTGGGTGATCCTGAGGTTTTGGCTGGGGACGGATTGTCGGGAAGCACGGAATTCTTGGAATCAGCAATAACCTGCTGTATGGGATCTGCTGTTCCCGGCTTTTCCGGTTCTATCGGTTTTCCCGTGATCGCCGCAATTTTTTTGACCGCCTCGCGGGCATAGGCGGTACCCGGGTAGGATTCACGGGCTTGATTCAATAAGGCCAAGGCCTGGTCCTTGTCTTTGGGCGCGAAGGATCGCTTGTATAATTGGTAGGTCAAACTGCCGGCACGATAGATGGCCTCGGCAGCGCGTTTTCCTTTGGGATCGGCGGTTTGGGCTTCTTTGTAGGCGCTTATGCACGTAAGCCAAGCGTCCCGGTATTTAAGTTTGCGTGGATTGCTGAGAAGGCGTTGATAACACTTTTCAGCCCGCTGCATGAGATTATCTTGCTTGGTTGTTTTTCTCTGCGGTTTTGGTTTCGGTGATTTTGACTGGATTGCGGCCAGCTTGGCCTGGGCTTTTTGGCGGTATTGGCTTTTGGGGTAACGCTTGACAACCCGCTGCAGAGTGTCCAGCGCCTCGGTCTTATCAGATTTCTTAAACGAGTGTTTGTACAGTTCATAGTATAACTCGCCGGTTTTATACATGCCGGCTGCCGCCCAGGGTCCGTTGGGATCTTGACGGTAAACCGCCTTAAAAAGATCGATGCAGGCAAACCATTGGTCTCGATATTTTTGAAGTTTGGGATTTTTTTTAAGACGCAGGTATTTCTTGTCCGCCTGCAGATAGATATCCTTGGCCGTTGCCGCCCAAGCTGAATCCCCGGCCACGGTTCCAAGCCCAATTATAATCACGAACGATATGAATGCGATTATCCAACGTTTGTGTAAATATGTACGCAAGCAAGTCATGGCATACCCTGACCCGATTTTATTTTTTCTTGTAGTGTGTGTAGATAGTTAAGTGCTTCCATGGGGGTCATTTGACCGATATCTATTTTGGCCAGCTTGTCCGCGAGGACATGATCGTAACCTTTGAACAGTTCCAATTGAACCGGCCCGCCCTGTTCACGTTCATTAGACTTGCGCTTTTCAGTTTCACCGGGGAGCGAATGGTTGCTGTTCTCAATATCCGCTAATATCCGCCTAGCCCTTTTGATGACATGAACAGGGATACCGGCCAGACGCGCCACTTGAATACCATAGCTGCGGTTGGTGCCGCCCGGTACCAGTTTGCGTAAAAAAATGATTTCATCATTCCATTCTTTAACGGTAATATTGAAATTCTGAACGCGCTCCTTTTCCTGCGCGAGTTCGGTCAGTTCGTGATAATGGGTGGCGAATAAGGTTTTGACGCCGGCACCGTTAGCGTCGTGCAGATATTCCGCCACCGCCCAGGCAATGCTCAGGCCGTCGAATGTACTGGTGCCGCGTCCAATCTCATCCATGATCACCAGGCTGTCTGCGGTGGCATTATTGAGGATATTGGCTGTTTCCTGCATTTCCACCAGAAATGTGCTTTGGCCCTGGGACAAATTGTCCAGCGCCCCCACACGGGTGAAAATGCGATCGGTGATACTGATGGAGGCCTTGGTTGCGGGAACAAAGGAGCCCATTTGGGCCATCAACACGGTGAGAGCGACCTGCCGTAAGACCGTAGATTTGCCGGCCATATTGGGACCGGTTATAATGATGACCTGATTATTCTGATTGTCCATATTGATGGTGTTGGGTACGAATCTTTCACCAGGTATCATTTTTTCAATCACAGGATGGCGTCCGTCTTCGATCTGAAGACAACCTTCTGAATTGATATCGGGTCGGATATAATTATTGTTCTGAGAAATTATGGACAGAGCGAATAAGCAGTCCATACACGCCAGAAATTCACCGGCCAGTTGCAGGTCGGCATTTTTTTGTACCACTTGATCTTTTAAATCGTTAAATATGGAAAACTCTAAATCAGCGCGCTTGCCTTCGGCATTGGTGACCTTTTCTTCAAATTCCTTCAGTTCCGGTGTGATAAACCGTTCGGCATTTACCAGGGTTTGTTTGCGAATGTATTCCGATGGTACCGCGTCCAGACGCGATTTGGGAATTTCGAGATAATATCCAAATACCTTATTGAACCGTACCTTGAGCGTCGTGATACCCGTGCGTTCCCGCTCCTGGGCTTCCAGTTTGATAAGCCATGATTTGCCGTCCCGCGTCATTCGGATCAACTCATCCAGATCCGGATCAAACCCTTCCCGAATTATCCCGCCCTCGTGCAGGGTCGGGGCGGCATCGTCACGGATGGCCGCATCTATGTTTCTCGCCAGAAGATTTAATTCAACGGCGTCATACCGAGCCTTGTAAAGCGCTGATTGATAAGGTTTAAGCAGGGTTTTAACCGGCGGTAACTGTTGCAGAGACTGCTTCAAGGACAACAAGTCGCGTGCATTGGCGTGCCCCATGGATATTTTGCTGCGCAGGCGTTCGACATCATGTATCTTTTGCAGACATTCGCGAATGGCTTGAGTGGCTTGATATTGATTGCGGGCTTCATCGATGGCATCAAAACGGGATTCAATTGCATCAGTGTCGGTTAAGGGGTAGCGAATCCATTGTTTCAGCATACGGCTGCCCATAGCCGTGACAGTCTGATCCAAAACAGCGATCAGAGTCCCTTTGCGAGTACCGGACCGTAAATTCTTTTCAATTTCTAGATTCTGATAGGATTGATCATCTAAAAAAAGATAATTATCCAAACGATACGGTTCGATGTTGTGGATGTGGGCGATGGCCTGTTTTTGGGTGTCCTGAACATAAAAAATCAGTGCGCCGGCGGCACGCAAACCCGGTCGCAACCGGTCACAGCCAAAACCTTCCAGGGAAATCGTACCCAGTGTCCTAAGGAGCCGTTCTTTGGCTTGAGAAAAATCAAAAGCGCTGGTCGGTAATACGGATGGATTCAGATTCTGGACTGCATCGATATACGCTTTAAAGGCAGTATCACCATTTTCGCTTGGTAAAAGTACTTCTCTGGGAGAGATGCGAAAAGTTTCTTGAATAATTTCATCCAGACTGTTGCTTTCGGTAACCCGGAAGGTTCCGGTGGAGACATCTAAATAAGAAAGCCCGATCCGATCTTTCTCAATAATGGCAGCTAGAACGTAGTTATTTGATTTTTCATCCAAAAGCTCGTTTTCAAGAACCATGCCCGGTGTGATTACGCGAACAACTTCGCGTTTGACCAGCCCTTGGGCCATGGCTGGGTCTTCCACCTGATCACAAATTGCAACCTTGTAACCCAAATCGATTAAACGCGAAATATACCCCTGAACAGCTCGATGGGGAACGCCGCACATGGGGATGGGGGATTCGGCTTTTTTATTGCGGGAAGTCAGGGTGATGTCGAGCAGGCGGGATGCCAGTTCGGCATCTTCAAAGAACATTTCATAAAAATCCCCCATGCGATAGAAAAGAATTTCTTCCGGATAGGATTCTTTGACTTCCAGATACTGCCGCATCATTGGGGTGCTACTGCGAGGACTCATGAAACATCAGGATCCTTGTTTTCCTGTCCTTGGCTATCCTTATCGGGAGTATCCTGTGGCGGGGGAACCTCGCCCTTGAGGGATTGAATCTCATTTTTCAGTCCATCCAAGAGCTTTTCGCTCATTTCCAGGGAGGCGGTCATTGATTTAATGGTTCGTTGGGATTTGAATCGTTCGAATAAGGTGAAAAAATAAGCGATTAATAGTCCCGCAAAGAAAAAAACGAGGAGCAAGACAGCATTCTGCAAAGGTGGCGTATGGTATTCAGCCACGAATAGATCGATTCGCAATGCATGCTGCGACATGAAATATTCCCAGTTTTGGTAAGTCAGCAGGGCCAAGAACGCGATCAGTATCAACCAGAACACCAATTTTAATTTTTTCATCTCTGCCTCCCCTGTTATTTAGCCGATCGCACCTTGCTTCGTTGCTACAAGGCTACATGAGATATAGTTAAATACGGGACCGCAACCGTCAATTTTGCCAGTGAAATATTCCCTAATTGCTTCAAGCAACCTGGGTTCTGTCAGCGCCCTGCAGCTATATCGGCTGGCAACTCGGCAAAAAAAGGCTTAAGTTTCTGACAAGTTTCCAGCAAATGTTCGGGGATGACCCGTACATCTGCAAATACCGCCAATGCATTCACATCGCCAAACCATCGCGGTACGATGTGAAAATGAAGATGCTCCTCCACCCCGGCACCGGCAACACGACCCAAATTAAGTCCCACATTAAATCCATCCGGCGCCATATGGCGCTTGAGTATTCCGATGGATCTATCCACTGTAATGAGTAAATCCGACATTTCCTCCGGACTTAATTGATCCAACGCGGCCAGGTGTCGCCTGGGTGAAACCAGTAGATGACCGTTGATATAAGGGAATTTGTTCATTACCACCAGGGTGGAGTTGCCTTTATATAAAGTCAGGTCATCTTTTTCTCCCAGCGCATCACAGAAAATACAACTAGGTTCTTTTTCACCAAGGATGTATTCCATCCGCCAGGGTGCCCACATGGTTTTCATGCTTTGATTCCACCGCTCAATTTGATTCTTTCAGCCAATTAATTGTGCACCAATCAGTTCGTCCATACATTGAAGGTCTTTGGCGCGGTTTTATTGAGATACTGATTACCTTTTTAAGCCTCAAAACTCAACCTATTTTTTAGAATCACACATGGTCGTCGGCCCTTATAACCGCACGATTTTTATATCTCCCCAGATGCCGGCCCTGTCCTCCTTAATTATAACCAAACCTTTTACCCCTTTGATATGTTTGCCAAATTCAAGCGCAGCATCGATATCAGCCTTTGCCTGCACAGTGTTGCCGATGGCGGTCGCGGCTGCATCGGCCAGCGGGCATGAGGGCGAAAAGACCGTAACTGCGTCGGCGCTGCCTTGGCTTAGAGAATGTCCGAAAGTGCCTGAGGATGTGCATACTGACATTGGACTGTCAGGGCATTCCACCTCAATTCCCAGACGCAAATTGAGAACCGATTGATTCGCGAAGATCCCAATCGTTATTGGCTGGTGAGTGGAAATAAATATGTCACCACCATTTTCAACAATAATTTCAGAAGAATATGTTAATAAATCCGTTCCTACATGGGCCGCAACTGCACCGGCCACAGCTGCCATGGGACCGACGCCGGCATGTGAACCAGCCTGCAGCATATCATCTATAATGGGCGGCACCGGTGTCCTGAACTGCAGGGGGACCAGCGAGGATGCAAATTCAGGATATTGTTGAATAAAAGATTCGATCGTGGCGCGGTGCGAAAGTATCGATTCCCGGGTTTCAGCAGAAAGACGCTTGTTTGCCTGCACATGTAAGTCGGTTTCTTTTACCACTGATCTGAATGCGGTCAGATTCTTCTGGCGGATGAGGTTGCGGTAAGTTCGTTTGGAGTTCATTGTTATTGATTTGCCAGACTGGTTTGCAGTTCAGGTTGCATATGGCGTGGGAATTGCCGTAAAAAAAATCGGTCGGTCATACCGGCAATAAAATCCCTTACAAATTCCTCAGGCACATGGGCATTCATATACACAGCTGATTTGCTATTTAAAAATGCAGAGAAAATTACAGAATCTTCATTACCATGCTGAATGTCCTGAAGATAGCGTTCAAACAATTGGTTAAAAAGAGTCTGAATTTTTGTATAGCTTTTTTTGATGCGTGGATTTAGATAAATTCGATCCAGATTAAATTGCTTAAGCCGGACCAGTGCATCGGAAACCGGACGGCTGAAAGCAATGTAGGATCTATCGAAACTGTGCTCAATAATATCGGTGACCAAACTGTAAACGATGGTTCCATTGGTGTCGCCCAAACGCTGAACGCAATCTCGGGGAATATCGGAGCGATCAATAATGCCCAGCCGGATGGCATCTTCGATATCGCGGCCTATGTAGCTGATCGTATCGGCCATACGAACCACACATCCTTCCAGCGTCATAGGCGTTAAGGATCTCGTGGGTTCCTTTTTCTTAAACTCAATTTCATTATCGAGTATATCAAATGACTTAGATTTTGAGGGTTCAAGTTTTTGATTATGTATCTCACCATCATGACACAAGATACCATCCAATGTTTGCAGACAAAGGTTCCACCCTAAGCCGGACCTTTCCACTCGATCAAGGAATTGCACGCTTTGGATATTATGTAAGAAGTGACCAATATGGTTGGCATAACATATTTCCGATAATATCCGTTCGCCATCGTGGCCAAAGGGTGTATGCCCGATATCATGTCCCAAGGCAATGGCCTCGATTAAATCTTCGTTCAGACCTAAAAATCGGCCGATGGTGCGAGCGATTTTTGAAACCAATTGTACATGCAAAACGCGATGGGTTATGTGATCGTTCTGTATGAGGTAAAATACCTGGGTTTTGTCAATGTAGCGCGCATAGGCACGCGAGTGTAAAATACGATCCACATCCAGCGAAAAAGATGAACGGTAATCCGATTTCAGCTGTGGTTCCGATTTGCGTCTCTGGCCCTTGGCGCTTGGCGTCGATCTTGCCGAAAAACGGCTGGATTCAATTTCGTCCAGAGTCTTCCGCATCTTATCGATATTTTTGCTATTTCTTGTCATATGCCGAACCTACATATATTTACATCATTGCTCATAAAGTGCTTACATTCACACACGTCCAATCCGATTAAACTGTATCTTTAACTATTTAGGCTGCGAGCTGAAGGCTAGGAGGCGCTATTCGCTTAAAATTGAAGGTTTAATCCGATTCACGCAACCCGACTCCCCTGCCCTCAATTCAAAGCCGGCTACGCGTAACT
>CAYVMI010000004.1:0-191783 GCA_964452555.1 uncultured Desulfobacterales bacterium | reverse complement strand
TGCTCACGCCCCACGTCAAAGCCAATGCAACCGGCGACGGCATGGTCCATCTGGCCTATTTTGACGATGAAAACACGCAGCCCCGGCAGTACAACATCCAGCTGCTCTCTTGGGCGTCCACCCAAACGCCGGATCCGGACGCTTTGACGCCGACCGTCATTGCCACCATAGATAACTGCAAAACATTGGCCCTGGCCATGAGTACCGATGGCGCACCCGGTATCGCCTACCAGGGCGGGGCCGTGAAAGATTGCGGCGGGGAAGAACAGGCGGATGCCATGATTACCCTTGGGCACAGCGACAGTTGGTCTGAATATACCGGTGCCATCGGTTTTGTCGAGCGCAATCCGGTGTTTCAGGATGGTCTGGCCGGTGGCGCAATGGACATGGTCATCGATGCCAACGGCGACATACACCTTTGCTACCAATTTTTCTATGAAGGCTGCGATGCCATGAACTTTGCCTATCCCGACCTGCTCTATGTGAAAAAATTTGCCCAGGCACCCGGTGCAGAGGTTGAAGAGGAGAGCATCGAAGGCAACACCTACTATACCGGCGGGGGTATTCAAAATAATGTCGGCGCCGCCTGCACACTCATTCTGGACGCAAATCAAAACCCGGTTGTCTTTTACTATGCCGAACTGCCCGATGGCCAATACGGTCTCCGAATGGCCGCCAAAGACAACGGCGATTGGGAGGCCCGGTGGATTGAAACCGGGATTCGGGTTGAGGCCATCAGCGCAGCCCTTGATCCTGACGGCAACGTGGGCGTGGCCTATTATGTCGTGGATTTTATCGATCCGACCACCAGCGAAGTTTCACCAGCCTGTCTGCGCTATGCCGCCCAGCCCCTGGCCGTCGATGGAGATTGGCATATCACCATGGTGGATGACGCTTCGCTTTGCGGAAAATATCCCAGCCTGGCGTTTGATTCGCAGGGACAACCGGCCATCGCCTATTATACGGCTGAAAGCTATAGCGGCTACTCCCTGGAAAATCTAAACCTGGCCGAAAAAACAGGTTCGGCATGGGAAAAGGAAGTCGTCGCTCAAACAGGAAATATCGGTCTTTACAACACATTGTGGTTCAGCCCGGACGATCGACCGGTTGTATGTTCCTATTCTCAGACGGAACAAACCATTTATCTAATTAAAAAAGAATGAGGTGCATCATGAGATACTGCCGAATTATAGGAATCTTTTTGTTCGTATTGTTTCAAACCGTCATGTTCGGACAGGCTGTGTACGCTCAGGAATTCGACCCCAACGATTTCTTTGATGAATGCCCGGACGATCTATGCGGTGCACCGCCTGCCGGCGGGGCCGGCGGTGGCGGCGGCGGCGGCGGACCCATTGTGGTCAATTACGATTTGGGACCGCTTTTTTCACTGGATGAGGATATTGACGCCGACGGTGCCGTGGACACACGGGATACCTGCCCCTACATGCCCAATGATCAGAGTCTGAACAGTGACGGCGATGATCATGGGGATGCCTGTGATAACTGCCCCCTGGTGGCCAATAACCGCCAGGTGGACACCGATGGAGACGGAATCGGCGATGCCTGCGATGATGACCTGGATGCAGATGATGTACCCAATGCCCAGGATAACTGCCCCGATCTGAACAACCCGCTGCAGCAGGACTACGATCAGGATGGTACCGGAGATATTTGCGATGATGATGATGACAATGACGGCATCCCCGATAGCATCGACAATTGCAGCTTGGTTTACAATCCCGGCCAGGAAAACAGTGACTTTTTTATGATCGACGATACGGCCGGGGATTTGTGCGATTTTGATTTGGATAACGACGGCTTCACGGAAAGCGAAACCGATCCCGAGGATCTCTGCCCCAATTGCCATACCTATGAAAACAACGATGAGGACAATGATGGCATCGGTGATGCCTGTGACAACTGTCCTTACGAGTCGAATCCTGAACAAGTGGACTCAGACCAGGATGGGAGAGGAGATGTGTGCGATGTGTCTTAAAAATCAAATGCTAACGGTAATCATCGCCGGCCTGCTGATTTTCATCGGCTGTGGCGGGCCCGACCTGGAGCCTGTCCAGGATCGGCATATCGTATCCCTGGCCGGCACCTTCACCACCGAGAGCCCCGATGAAATCAATTTTCCGGTCAAGGTTCTCTTTGCCATCGACTGCTCGCTGAGTATGGGCGACGAGGTCGGCGGTGCCGTCGTTGGCTCGGATCCTTATTTCCTCCGGATCGAGGCGGTTCGGAACTTCATTGATACCTACAACAGCAATGAAAACACGTCCTTTGAGATCATGCTCTGGAACAATGATGTTTTCGAGCGCACACGAACCATCGGCGGCATGGGTGGGTTCACCAAGGATCCCGACGAGCTGAACCGGGTATTGGATCTGGCCCGCAACGATACCATGACCGATTATCTTGGTACCCTGGACGCGATTCGCAGCGACATCCAGCGCGATATTACCAATACCGATGAAGAGAGCCTGATCCGCAGCAAATACGTGGTCATCTTTCTGAGTGACGGCATGTCCAATGTCCAGGGCGGTAGCCAGCCCAATACCGATATTTGGAACAGCGTCAGCGAGATATACGACATGGCCGAAGCCTATGGCGTAGGTAGTTTTAATTTTCATACCTTTTTGCTGCTGGGTATGTTTGGCGATACGCAAAGCGGCCAGGAAGCCCGGGCCTATGCCGAAAATACGCTGCAGGGCATGGCCGACCGCGGAAACGGTCAATTTCGGCTGTTTGAAACCGCCGAGTCCATTGACTTTGTCAATATTGTCGATATGCGTCTGACCGTGGAATATCTGATAAAATACATCGTGGCCTACAACACCAATGTAATGCCCGGGCTGGAGCTGGTTTGGGCGGACACGGACGGTGACGGACTCATCGACAGCGAGGAAGGCAATTATGGTACCGATCCATATTTAGCTGATTCCGACAACGACGGTCTAAGCGACTATTTTGAAATTTCAGTCAGTTCCCCGGGCCATCAATTGGATCCGCTGGTCCAGGACAGCCCTTGTGATTCCGTGGGGGACAACCCCTGGCCGGACACGGATCTGGATGGACTCACCGACTGTGAGGAATATGTCAAGGGTACTGATCGACGCATGGTGGATACGGATGCCGACGGCATCCCCGATGGTATCGAATTTACAATGGGCACCAACCCCCTGGAAGTTCAAGATACCGACGACAGTGACTTTGACGGGGTAGTGGACTGGTTGGAAGTGCAGCGGCACACCAATGTCACCTCCGACGATCCGGTTATCCGGGAACGCTACAGCTATAATTACAATATTCGGGATGCGGGCCTGGTTCCCATAGACCAGGGGAGCGACCAGCCCTCCTATGTCCGCCAGTACCAATTTCAGATCAGCAATATCGATGTCATGGACACCCGCGAGCACACCACGCCAAGCGGCGATGTGTGGGCCCGGGGTGACAACCTGATCCGGCTTTTCATTGCCCAGGTGCCGGAAGACAACCCCGACAGCATACCGATATTCAGAATGACCGAAGTAATGGTCAATGTCGATGACAGCGGCGACACCATCGTGTTAACCCCCAATGATTTTTCATTGCTAGAATAAAAGGAGCGATATCATGAAAAAGCTATTAACTATTTTAATGTTCGGTCTCCTTTTGGTTGCCTGTGGCGGTTCCGAGGATGCTCAGGATGACGAAAGCGAAGTTCAGGAGCTCACCTTGCAGCAGACCACATCCGGAACCATATCGGAGGCTGGTGAAGTCGACTGGTACCATTATCGTGTGGTCCAGGCCAATGCCGTGCTGCAGGTCAAATGCACCAGCAACACCTACCGGCCGGATGTAACCCTGCTGGCAACCGTTTATACCCTGAATGAATCCGGCGAAAAAGTTCGGCTGTATGCCGATCACGCACCGGAAAACAGCCAGCTTCCGGCGGACATCGAGATGAACGTTTATATCGATGTTCCCAAAGACATCTATATATCCGTCAGGGATCTTATGGACGATGCCGGTTCCGACAATCCTTACTACCTCTCGATTGATTTTGCCGAAGGTGGAGATGACAACGGCAACTTTTCCCAAGCCACCCTCATCGGCCTGGATGATGAGGACCAAAGTGCCATGGATACGATCGGCTATATCGGCGATGTGGACTGCTTTCGGTTCACCACCGAAGACACCGGCGTATACGATGTGCAGGTAAACTTCTCCCCCTTTGCCGGGGGCACGGACGTGGCCCTGACCATCGAACTATACGACGGCGAAGGCAATCAGGTGGCGGACCTGTCGCAGACGCAACGGCTGACCTATCATATAATCTCATATCTGGAAGCCGGAGATTATTATATCCTGGTGGACGATTACGGTAAGGATGACTTTGATTCGGCCTCACCCTATACCATCTTCGTTTCAACTGTCGAAACGGACGAAGCGCGTGAAAACGACACCCGGGCGAATGCTTCGCCCATGGCCTATGACGATAGTAGCCGAACCTTCACTGCCCAAGGGTCGCTGGATTACCTTGGGGACCTGGATTGGTACCAGCTCCCTCTGGACGACCTGGACACCGTGGGGTTCAAAATTCTGCAGCTTGAGTTTGACGACCTGGATCCTGCGGTGCAGTTCAGCTACCAGATCGATCTAGAAGATCAGGACGGTATTGTCCAGCTGGCGCACACCTTTACAGGGGGTGCGGCCGCCTATGTAACCCAGATCAAGGCCGGCACCGGCAATCATTTATTTTGCGTTAAACCGGTTGGCGCTCAAAATGTCATTCAAAACGCGCCCTATCGGATTTCAGTCACGGTACTGGATATCGATGATCCGGCCGAAACCGTAATAACCACTGATCCGGACAGCGGGGCGACTTTGGTGGGTAACGATACCATCAACTCGGCGGTCATGCTGATGCCCACTTCGGTATCTTCCGAGGCAACCTCCGGCAAGATCAGTTTCCGGGGCGATGTGGACTGGTACTACGTCAACATACCCGATCCGTCGACGCCCGGCATCCTGGAACTCTATCTGGACACGGATGGAGAGCCCTCCCTGGTTGAGTACTGCGTCAGTTTCATCCGCGACGGCGTCATCAAAAAATTGTTCGACAGCAACGGCCACGATGGCGGTACCGATTTAAAGGGAAGCATATACGTACCCGCGTTTGAGGTGTCAGACCAACTGGCTTACTATTTCAAGGTCAGCGATTACCAGGGAGACGACGGCGACGGAACCGTGTCTTACAATATCCGGGCCAACTACCTGGAGATCCCGGTGAGCCTGCCCCTCGATTCTTACATCCCATATTCCGACAAAACCTATGTCAGCGAAGTCACGGAACAGGGAAGCCCGACTGCTGAAACCATTCACGTCGAAGTCGATGCCCTGGTCCAGAAAACCTTTGCGGCCGACACAACCCTTTTGACATTTAATGACGGTGCACCTGCAGAGGGCGTTACCATTGTCACCAATCCGGACCAGACACGCACCATAACCTTTCCCTGGATTGCCGGCTACATCGACTATCAGGGCGACCAGGACTTTTATGCCATCGACCTGGGTCCCTGGATGCAGGATGGCGTGGCCCTGGATACCAGCTGGTATTATGATATTCAAATCGAGTTGTTTTCGGATTCACCCGGGTCTGATGTCGAGTATGTCTGGAAATTATTCCGGGACATGAACGCCAACCAGATTCTCGTGGACCGGCCCCAGGATTCGGATGGTTTTTTTGCAAGTGCCGGGGATATAAACATATTTCTGGAACCCCTTGATATTACCACACCGGAACCGGGTGACGGAACATCCTTCTGGGTTGGTGATGAGTGGGAGGGCCGTTTCTATCTTGGTGTCAGTGACTTTAACTATGTGGCCTCGGAGAGTCCGGACGACGATTGGGGTTATGCGGGTCCGCCTTATCATGTGCGCATAACCTTGACCTATCACCCAGGCCAGTCTCATCCCTAAGTATCCGATCCCCGGGCGGCAGGCATCTGCCCAGCCGCCCGGGGTTTATGTCCCTGTTCCTTTAAAAGGAAAGCCACAGCCATCCTCACTGGTTATGGTTTCCTTTTATATGGGGCTATGATATCTTTCGGCCTTAGATAAGCAATGCGATTCTCTGATAACTGCCTGTCAAGCGGATGCGCCGATCGGTAGGTGCTCGCTTTGTACGCGGGCAACTGTTTGAGTATTTTAATAAAGAAAAACCATGACACCAGACAGATTCATAGACACCAATGGACCCAGCCCGTTCAAAGAAATAAGCTCCTGGGTATCATCGGTTCAGGACCTGGACAACCTGCTGGAATTAATCTTGGAATCCGCAGCCCAGATGATCAATGCCAAGGCCAGTTCGCTTCTCATTCTGGACCGCGATACAAATACCCTCTACTTCAAGGCCGCCACGGGTGAAAAGAAAAGCGAAATCAAAAAATACCGCGTGAAACTGGGTCAGGGCATCGCCGGATCGGTGGCAACATCCGGCAAGCCGCTGCTCATCGCGGATGTGCGTAAAGACAAACGCTGGTATTCGGAAATCAGCGAATACATCGCCTTTGAAACCCGCTCCATCGCCTGCGTACCCCTGAAAATGGAGGGCAAGATCATCGGGGTCGTACAGGTGGTTGACAAGTTGGATGCCAGCCCCATGACCGAAAATGATCTCAATCTCCTAGGAGATTTTGCCGGTCTGGCGGCACTGGCCATCGCCAATGCCCGTATGATCGAACGGGTGAAAAAAGAGAATTTACAGCTCAAGGAAGTTATCGGGGATCAGGCCAAAATCGTCGGTAAAAGTCCGGCCTTAAAGGCAGTCATCGACGATGCCCTCAAGGTAGCCAATTCCAATGCGACCACGCTGATTCTGGGGGAAAGCGGCACCGGCAAGGAACTTTTGGCCCGTTTGATCCACCAATCCAGTTCACGCAAGGACAAGGTGCTGGTCACTTTAAACTGTGCCGCCATGCCGGAAACCCTGCTGGAGGACGAGCTCTTCGGTCATGAAAAGGGTGCCTTCACCGGGGCGTCGAGTCGCAAAATCGGCAAATTTGAGCTGGCCCACCAGGGAACCATTTTCCTGGATGAAATCGGCGAAATGACCGCGGGCATGCAATCCAAACTCCTGCGTGTGGTTCAGGAAGGGATATTCTATCGGATCGGTGGCAATACACCCATTTTCGTGGATGTTCGCGTACTGTCCGCAACCAATAAAAATCTCACCCGGGAGGTTGCCCAGGGGAATTTTCGCGAAGATCTTTTCTATCGGCTTAACGTTGTCCAGATCAATATGCCCTCTTTGCGGGAAAGAAGGGGAGATCTGGCTTTGCTGGCCGAGCATTTTCTGGAAGTTTTTAAAAAGGACACGGGGCTGACAGATCTGACTTTCAGCAAAGCGGCCTTAAAGAAGATTGCCGAACATGATTGGCCGGGAAATATCCGTGAACTGCGAAATGCCGTAGAGCGCGCCGTGGTAATGGGTAACGGCAAGATCATACTCCCGGAAGACCTGCCGATCGTAGCACTAAGAACCTCGCCGCCGGAAATATCCCCGGACCTCTCACTGAAAGAGGCCGTGGATCAATTTAAAACTGATTTTATCATAGCCAACCTCAAGCAAACCGGCGGCAACCGCAGCAAGGCCGCCAAAAGGATGAACATCCAGCGCACCTATCTTTCGCGTCTAATTTCGCAGTACGGCATCAAAGAATAATTTTTGCGGTTCTTCTCCAATTTGGGTGGATGAAAGGGCTCCAAAACTCACTACATCTTATCGATATCGCTATCGGGATCGGGATCGGGATCGAGGTTTTTATATCCGAGTTCCCCGAACCCTTCCTTTACGCTATAAGCCCTGCCGCCCAATCGACTAAGAACTGCAGCTCTCCTACTTACCGATGTACTCCCCTCAGTCTGGCACACTTTTCATAAACCCCTACAACATAGCCTATTAAAAAGCGGTAAACGTCTAATTTTTCATTGCATAATACCGTCTCGATTCCGATCCCGATCCCGATAGCGATCCCAATTTCGACAAAGCTTCCATCAACCACATCACTTCAAAAAGTGGGGAGATAATCCAAATCGGACTGATGTGTCATTCCAAAAAATAGAGGCACTCCTTTTCAAGGTTCCAGATTGTTTTCCTGACAATTGCTGTAAAGCGTTGAAAACCGGTCCAGTTCCAGCCAGAGTTTGGTGTCGAACTTGGCGGTGGGATCAGCCAGTACATCGCTGGCGGATTGGGGTGACAGCATACACACTTCGATGGTCTCGCTGCTCTGGTTGTTTGCGTTGGAGGGCTGGCCTTCGCATTCGCAATATACCAATACCACGGATTCATCCGCCAGACCGGCGGTATTATACAATGGCGGGCTTGTTCGGGTAATATGCATCAACCGTAAGCCGGTCTCTTCCATTAGCTCACGTCCGGCAGCCTCCTCGATGGTTTCACCCATGTCAATCAAGCCGGCCGGAAATTCATATTGGAATCCGGCCAATGACACCCGGTATTCTTTTAACACAACCAATTTCTTCTGAGTTCGGTGATACGGTATCATCAGCACTGCGTCGGGCCGGTCGAACCGGCCGGAAACGCACTTCGGCTCAGAATTCCGTGACACCACTTGCCAATTTCGGCTGATGCCGGATTTGTCGACGTATGCCACATCGAACAAATTGAGCCATTTACCGTCCGTTAATTTCCGATATCCCCTTATTTTCATAAAACCTCGCATGATTAGTTAGAAGCCATCTCAAAAAACCTTTTTGTCGTACTGCATAAATTTTTCGATACGTCATTCCCGCGAAGGAGGCTATTTCGCAATTAACCCAAACCTGTCATTCCGGACGAATGTAGCGAAGCGAAATGAGATCCGGAATCCAGAAAGTATTTATGTTATCAGTTAGTTCCTGGATCCCGGCTCGCGTCCTGCGCTGCAGGACTTGGCCGGGATGACGATTTGAGACCCAGCCTCGAAGGCGGGAATCCAAGGCTTGTTTTCTATACAATACTTTTTAAACATATTTATTGGACAGTGCACTATAAATGATTTCAAAACTTCAGCATTATTTTCATAATTATATTCCGAATTAAATCAGGCTTCAAGCCTCCATGTTTTTTTCAATCAAAACCAAGCGTTCAAATGAATGTTTGTGCTTGGGACAGGTTTGTGCAAAAAAGAATTATGATCCGGATCACACCCAATATTACCATCCACGAAAACGAGATTTCTTTCGATTTTGTGCGTGCTTCCGGTCCCGGCGGGCAACATGTGAACAAAGTCGCCACAGCGGTCCAGTTGCGATATGATGCCAAAGGACTACCGCAAGATGTCCATAAGCGGCTAAAGTCATTGGCGGGAAAACGCATGAGCTCCTCGGGTGAAGTGCTCATCCAGGCCCGCCGGTTCAAAAGCCAGGACCGCAACCGCCAGGATGCACGTGACCGTCTGGTGGCGCTGATCCGCAAGGCAGCCACAAAGCCAAAGAAAAGACGAAAGACCAAACCCACTTTGGCATCCAAAGAACGGAACCTGGCAGCCAAACAGCACCGCAGCCGCTTGAAACGCTCGCGTCAACGGGTTACGAACTCGGATTACTAATCCCACAGTGTATATACCTTCCTTTATTTTCAAGTCTGCTACTTTATGATATGGGCTGTATCTTTACGCCAATCACAAGCCACCGACCTTCTCGGTGGTCGTTGACATGCTTACCCGAATCGGAGGGAGCTCTTGAGAGGACTGATCGCATTCCTGGCTGTCTATATCAGTATCTATGGCGGTGTTCACCTTTATGCCTTCATAAAATTAAAACGGGGACTGGGGTTTAACACCTGGATCGGTGTTGGCATCGCCGTTTTCATGGGTTTGATGATACTGGCGCCGGTCCTTATGCGCATCGGTGAACGAACCGGCCACGACAATGTAGCTGCCGGCCTGGCTTACATCGGGTTTTTCTGGATGGGGGCTCTGTTCCTGTTTATTTCCAGTACCTTTGGCTTTGATATCTATCGCGGCATTCTGGCTGTCTCCCGTTTTATTACCCATAAATACCTATTGGCCCTCACGCCTACGGATGGTTTCACGTGCGTGGTTTCCATTGTGATCGCCGGTTTGGTGATGGGCTATGGCCTAGTTGAGGCCAATACCATCCGCCTGGAAAACGTTGTCATTCATACAGACAAACTTCCCAAAGATGTGGACACGATTCGGATTGCCCAGATATCGGATGTACATCTGGGTTTGGTGCTTGGGGAGAAGCGTTTGAAAAGAATCCTGGATCAGGTCAAGCGCGCCAAGGCCCACATACTGGTATCTACGGGTGACCTTGTGGACGGTAATATGGTCAATCCGGATCACTTGGCAACCATGCTCCGAAACATCCACACTCCCTTGGGGAAATATGCAGTTACCGGGAATCATGAATTTTATGCCGGTCTCGGGCAGGCTCTGGATTTTACGCAAAAGGCCGGATTTATGCTGCTGCGGGGACAAGCGCATACCCTGCAAAATAATCTTATCATCGCCGGTGTCGATGACCCCACTGGAAGATTTCAGCCACCACCCGATGCCCTGCCCGAAAATAAATTACTCGGCGATCTGCCTCACAACCATTTCACGGTACTACTGAAGCACCAGCCGGTCGTCGCGGCAAACTCTCCGGGACAGTTCGATCTGCAGCTTTCCGGACACTCCCACAAGGGCCAGATTTTTCCTTTTGGTCTGTTGGTCAAACTCGCCTATAAAACCAAGCACGGGTTTACCAAGTTAACGCAAGGATCCGCCATTTATGTCAGTCGCGGGACCGGCACCTGGGGGCCGCCGGTGAGGTTTCTGGCGCCGCCGGAGGTGACACTCATCGAAATCATTCCAAAAAAATAAAAGTCATCAATGTTGTTCTTGTAAAAACGCCTGGGTTAAGGCCGCGAGGGAATCAAAAATATAATCCGGCTCGGCTGCCGCAATTTCCTCCGGGGTGCCGTATCCATAGGTGACGGCCGCTGTAATGATACTGTTTTGCTTCCCGCCGTCAATATCGTGAATCCGGTCGCCGACCATCATCGTTGTCGCAGGATCAAGTCCCTCCTGATTGATAATATGGGCAATTAACTCACCTTTATCAGACCGGCGGCCGTCCAATTCACTCCCATAGACCTGGACAAAATGAGGTGTCAGATCAAAGTGAGCCAGAATTTGCCCGGCAAACACCTTCGGCTTGGATGTGGCCAGAAATAAACTGAATCCCTCGGTGCCTAAGGTGTTAAGCGACGTAACCACCTCCGGATATAATTTGTTTTCAAAAATACCGATTTTTGAAAACCGCTCGCGGTAGTACTGTACGGCACGATCAAGAATTGCTTCATCCCTGGTATCGAGTAGATTTGCAAAAGAGATTTTTAGCGGCGGGCCAATGCACCAGGTTAATTGATCCAGGGGCGGGCTGTTCACCTGCATACGCTGCAGTGCATGCCGGATGCATTTCGTAATACCCTCTTTCGGGTCTGTGAGGGTTCCATCCAAATCAAATAAAATCGTTTTTATGTTTTCGCGAGCCAAGAAAAATCCTATGGGTTAATCAATTGGATCCGGATGATAAGGGTACTTGCCATGCCAGAGTATTTGATACCGATTGTCTGGGTCCGTGGCGCCTTCTGTATTGAAAAACAACAGACGGGAATCCGGTCCAATCCCCAGCTCTTGTTTCAATAATCCCAGATCCGGATGATGGCTGATAAGATCCAGCAAGCCGATGCCGACGGCTCCGGATTCACCGGCTTCAACGGCTTCATCGCCTTCAAGGGGATGGGCCAGGATACGCAGACCGTTGGCGGCAACAACATCATCGCATTTGATGTAACAACAACTGAATGCCCGCAATATCTGCCAGGCCGTGGGGTTGGGTTCGCCGCAGGCCAACCCGGCCATGATGGTTTTTAAATCACCGCTGACGCCATGGGGCTTGTTATCGCCCGCGGCCGCTGATTTAAACATGCAGGCCGCATTGTTTGGCTCCATGATAATGAAGCGCGGTGCGCTTTGTCGATAATGGTTGAACAGACTGCCCACTAAGGCGGCTGTAAATGCCCCGTTGCCGGCCTGCAAAAAAACATGGGTCGGGGGCTTCAATTGCGACCGGGCAATCTGATCGACAACTTCACAACACATGGTCGTATAGCCCTGCATTATCCAGAGAGGGATTTCCGTATACCCTTCCCAAACTGTATCCTGAACCACGACCCAATCTTTTTCCCGGGCCGTCTGCCAGCACAGGCGGACGGTATCATCATAATTTAAATCCGTCACCTCCACGGCGGCACCATGCGCACGGATATTTTCCACGCGTGAACGGACTGTACCTTTGGGCATATACACCCTGGCAGCCTGTCCCAGTTGCTGTGCCACCCAGGCGACGCCGCGGCCATGGTTGCCGTCGGTTGCCGTTGCAAATGTAATTTGGCCCAAACGCTTGCGCACGTCCGCGCCGATTAAATCCTCAAATGCGATCCTGTCGATATCCTTGCCAAGTTTCCAGCATAACCACCGTGCAATCGCATAGCTGCCGCCCAGCACCTTAAAGGCTTTGAGACCAAAACGGGTGGACTCGTCTTTGACCCACGCTTCAGCTACACCCCATGACCGGGCCAGTTGCTGCAAGCGGACCAGGCGGGTGGGCCCATAACCGGGGAACGTGGTGTGAAAACGCAGGACCTTTTGGGATATCTTTTCCGAAAAATCAGTTGGAATCGGTTTTCCGGGTGGCTGCGTTAATAAGTAATCGACCAGCCGGGTCGAGTGCGTTGTCTGCATTATTATGACCTTATTATATACGATTGCAGCATATTGCTGCCTGGGTTGTGCCGTTGGTTTAAACCGCGCCCTGATCGACTAATTTGGCAAAATGTTCAAAGGAACGATTCCAGGTGGCTTCGGCCTCATCCGGAAAACAGCATCCGGGCAGTTGACGGCTTTTGAGGTGATAGGCCAGGCACTCGCAGCAAATACCTTTGCGAGAGCAAGGTTCATAGGTACAATTGCAGCGGCCACGGTTTTTATCCTGATTACACTCCATGCTTTCCTCCGTAATAAAATCGTGTTCCACGATTTTATGATAACGCGTATCTTTCGCCGCAAGGTGAAAGATATCGTCGCTCCAATACGTTCAACGCCACCGACTACGTCGGTGGCTTATGATAGCTAAAATCCCTATCCCTGCAGCAAGCTACAGGGTAATACGGGATTTTACCAAAATTCTTCGAATTTCGGTACTGCACTTTCGCAAAAAAAAGGATCTTTATTCATAATTTGAATTCATCTACCACTGTCTACAGCGGCCGCTGCCAGGCAGCGGGGGAATTCAAATTTAGAATGATTCCCATTCTATCTGTTTGATATGATCGAAAAACCTGTTGCGGACCGCTTCCACCTGCCGCGCCTCCGCATAATCAAGCAGGGCTTTATCCTGGTGCTTGAATCGGTCGGGCTCCACCTGCAAGGCATAGGTGTTCACCTGTTTTTCCCAAAACCACTCCGCACTGCAGAACTGAATGTTGGCCTGATCGACGGCTACAACCTCACCCAAAGCCTGCCTAAATCTGCTTCCCGCATCGCTGTTGTCAATCGCAAAGGCGATATAGGCGATGCGGTATTCAATGGCCCCGGAAATATTGTCTGCCGGCAGCGGGTTTAAGTTAAGAATATTTGTCTGGCCCTCATAAACAAAATGCCCGAAACAGCTTTGCAGGGTGTAGCAAAAAGGCAGGCGATTGAACCGTTTGATGAGCTCCACAATGGGCTCATCGATCATATGATCCTTCAGACCGGCCAGGCTTGACTGTTTTTGCGTTTCAAAATTCGGATTAGGTACCAGAGGTTTTGGGGCGGCAAAAGTCTCCATTCAAATATTTCCTTCTTGCTGAAGAACTACATATTGCTGTGGGAGCCGAGGAGAAAATCTCTCAGGAGTTCGACACGCTTTAACGATACACATGTTTTCTATGGGCAATCTTAACCACCCAAACAGTCAATTCATTATCCTGAATTGAATATACAATGCGGTATCTTCCCTGTTTTAATCGGTATCGATCTTGACCGGTGAGCTTTTCGCACCCTGGCGGACGTGGATTGGTCGCAAGACTTTTAACCCGTTCAAGTATGCTTCTTAGATCTTTCTTGGGTATTTTCCTTACATCTTTCCAAACCGATTCTTTAAAAAAGATTTCAAATTCGTCCATCTCTTTTCAGCCTCTTTACCATTTCATCATAGCTTATCAGGGCTTCATCAGCTCTCTGACTAAATGCGGCAAGATCTTCGGCATCCTCGGCAAGGGCCTCTCGTACAGCGGCATTGACAAGATCCGAAATGGATTTCGAGGTTTCAACAGCTTTTAATTTCAGTGCCTTATGAAGCAAAGGATCAAAATAAACCGTGGCTCGTTTTGCAGGTGTTGTCATAATGTCACCTCCTTTATGATGGGAACATTCTAACGTTTTGACGTTTTAACGTCAAACATTTTGTTTGAGACACCTGATCTGAGATTTTTATAATATGGCAAGGTAAATGCGAAGCATTTTGAAATGGTATTGAGCAGTATAGAGCACGCAGCCATAAACGAACTTTTCTTTCGATGAAAACAATCCGCTCCCGTGAACATTAATATATGTTTTCAGCCAGTTAGACTAAAAAGGAAACGAATTCAAGAATAACCCTAAATTCTCTGTTTAATTCAGCGATCAATTCAAGGTTCAGGTGATGTGATAACCATGTTGAATATGCCGTTTGGCTTACCGACCGATGAACCATCTTCTTTTTTTAAATAGTTTCTTTCAATTTGATCCTGATTCAAATGCCTAATCATTCTATGACCACACTCGCTTAAAAATGATGTTATGTTTTTCTCTTTTATCAAAAATTTAAATGGCTCATTTTTATATACTTTTTCCATTTTGACTAACATCTCTTCTGCACCGTGATATTTATGGATGTCCTTTTTGGAAATATAAAGAACATAATCAAAAACCAAAAGGCTATCTGAAGGTGAACATTGCTTAATAAATATTAACGTGTCTTTAACCGCCTGAGCTTCAAGATACATGCTGACACCTTCCCAGACAAAAAGGGTTCGCTGTTCTTTTTGGTATCCCGCCGATGTTAGGGCGTTTTCTAAAGATTGATTGTTGAAATCAATTGTAGAAAATCTTAAAAAGTCTGGTATTCTGATTTTGTTTTTCTTCAGAAATTTGATTTTTCGGCTTTGCGTAGCAGTCGTGTCCAATTCAATAATCTTAGTAGTGTCAATGAGATGTTCAAATCTTAGTCCTCTTGAGTCATATCCGGCACCTAAAATAACGACTTGGGGAATGGATTCTTTCAGCGCCTGGGAGAATAATTCGTCAAAAAAAATAGTTCTGGCAATCAAATATTCATAAGATCCTGGGCTGTTTTTGTTTCCTTTGGCCTTACCTAATGCTCTGATTATGCTACTTTGGATAAAGAATTTAGTAGGAAAAGATAAGAAACATTCAGCTATAAAGTCCGGGCCCCATTTTTGATTTCGAAATTCCTTGTGAGCAACAGCTCGCACCAAAGCTGTTGTAGCTGCCGTCTGTGAAGGCTTTTCATTTGAAAATAGTTTAAACATTACTTCCTCTGTTTTTTATTTGCGTGAAGAATACTCTGAATGAGGATGGCATTCTCTAAGTGAAATTTGAGATGTGAGTCTAGGGTCGGACCAAGATAACCTGTAATACTTACAATGAATAAAGGCTAAAACAGGTCAATAAAACGCCTTAAACAGCTCTTTTTTACCCCCCAAAAGGTCCGTTTAAGCTAAACAGAATATATCAACAACTCTTTAGAGTCGCTATTTTGGTGCCAAAATACCACGTTTAAGGGCAAATAACCGTCAGATTTAAGGTGCTTGTCAATTCTTATCAAACAGTTAGATCAGTCCGACCCTAGATTTCAAATCCTGAATAGTTACACCTATAATTGTACGGAATGATAAGAATATAAATGGGAAATTAAGGATCTCTTTTACTTTTCAATCTTAATAAGTATAAAAATTCAAGGGCGTCCCAAAAAACCATTTGTGTTCTCTCTTGCCCAATGGTTACTTCACGAGCGGCGGCTTTTTGCCGGCGCCGAGAAAGCAGATGTTATGTACTATTTTCTTCAAGGCTTAAATGCATAATAGGCTGCAACGCAGAGTGAACCAATGACAATCCAACTGAAAATGCTTTTTAACCAGTTATCACCAAACCCAAAGACTGCTGGTTCATATTCAAAGACCATTTTTAGGTCCTTATCACCGCAAGCGATTACGCCTTTGCAGTTTCGAATTTTATCTAATGAGACGTATTCCATTATCGTAAGCACCAAGACAAGCACTGCACCCAGGCCAGCAACAGCGCCTGATATCTTAGAGTGATTTTCAAGTAAAGTAGTATATGCGACGGCAATGGCACCAATAGTAACCAGCTTGAAATTGAATAGTTGTTCTCTGTGCGTTGTATGAAGCTCATAGTATTTTAGCGCAGCCTCTTGTTTATCCATAGTGATTTCCTCACATAACTTGTATTATACGGAGATAGAGTCATGAGCAGACTTGACCCCTTTTGTCAGGTTTATTCTCATTCTCAGGTTTTGATAGCGCAGGATCCGGACTTTGGTTCCGGAAAGCGGGTGTTTTCATGTTTTCCAATTTTTGCCCGGACTCTGGCGGCTTGTCGCTAAAATGGATCACGCCATTTTCGTCCACCCATTTATAGATTCCGGCAATGGCTTGAGTTGCGCCAAATTGGATAGCGATCATCAATAAAACGGCTGTCCATAACTTTTTCATCTGATCTCAACTCTTTTGCGTTTAAATAAGCAGGAACGCCAATATATACTACATTCCGGTGGGGCTTCACTGGACATGGGATTATGTCTGCTCTTGATTCTTCTCAACTTTGAATAGAGCCGAGAGTGGACCCTTAACACTTAGTTAAGCCAGTCAACAACGTCCCCTATGCTCCTTGGACAAAGGAGTCAATACAGACCAATTCTTCGTCAATTCGCTCTGGTTCTTCTTTCATATTTATTTTGCCATCAAGCCTAACGCCGCAAATCAGCCGCGCGGCTTTTTGCGGCGGCTGAAATTATTTTTAGGTTTTTTATCGTTTTTATTTTATTTTGGTTTACGAAAATCATCAAACACGATTGTTTATTTATAGATTTTGAATATCTTTCTCGACAATCTGAAATTTCTCTCTAACTTCGTCCGCCATATAGAATTCAAGCAAATCTTTCTTGCTCAGTTTCCCGTCATTCAAAAACTTAGACAAATATGCAATGCTGAATTCCATTAATAATGCACTTTTTTCTAGTTGTTTGAGAATTTCCTTGCTGTTTTGAATATTGGTTTCAACCAATCTTTTTACTGTTGTAGCACCCTTGATATCTTTTAATACTCGATTAATCAGAATTTTTAAAATATCTGAATCGTATTCAATTTCTTTGTAGTTGAGCGCAATGTCTCTGGCAAGCATATATGCGATGAACAAATTTTTATAATCACCAGTTTGTGTGTTAACAATTGCGATAAATCCAATTTCATTAATAAAGCCAACATCATCTACGCTCTTAAGAATGCTGTTATCAATCAACGAAATATCGAATACAATTATACTAATTCTTCCAGCCCTATTTACCTGGGATTCAAGCAGTTGATTCCAAGCTGTCTCCATTCTTTTTGTAAACACATCTTTGCTTGAAATCTCTCCAAGTTTAATGCTTTTATCGAACTTGCATTCAATAATAATCTTGATATCAGGATTTCCATCGACTTCACATACAAGATCACCAGTCTTATTCCTTGGTATTTCCCCGATTGTATTTCCGGTTAATTTAACGGTATCTTTCAATCCTTTTTCTTTGATGAAATTATTCAAGAACTCTGCAACTTCCTCTTCCCCTAAAACCCCTTTAATAGCAGTTTTATAAAAAATTTCTTGTTTCATATCAAAGATCATTTTCAGACTTTCCAGTTCTGTGCCGAGTTCGTTTGTTGTCTTGGCCAAAAACGCGGATAATCTGTCCTCCATTAAGGCTAATACACCAATATATAGAGCCTTAAACATCTTATCTTCTCTCTGATTTGCTGGCAATTTGTTGAAATATTCAAAAACAACAGAATTGTCGATTTCAAAACTATCTACTTCGACTCTTCTAAGCTTCTGATTTAACTTGATTGATGGCATACTCTTTAAGCAATCCTTTGTTGGTTGTAATTTTTATAGATATTTTGATGGGCGTATTTTCCTTTAGAATCAGCAGTCAATAGCTCATCAAAAATGTGCTGTGGTACATCGTAATACTCATAAACATACCCATTTAAAAAGGCAATCTCTAAACGAGCACTCTCAGGATCATACCCGACACTCTCAATGTTTGATGATTCAACTGGAATCCTTTCCATTTTATTTTCCTCTTTTTATGTGTTTTTGCTCCCTAATTGCCTTGACAACATCTCTATAATTTTTTGTATCTGGAGTGTACCTTTTTTTCCAACTCGTTAGCAAATCAGGATCATTACTGCTTGGTCTTGGCTCTATTAGTTCTACTCTTACTCTTGAAGGTATGTTGATAGATTCACCAACAACAATTGCTTCGCCTATTCGTAAGGATGGCAATAAATCTATCAAGTTTGTCATGTTGTTTGGAGCTGCTGATTGGACAGTCGACTTATCACCGCTGTTTGTGAGTCTCAGTGCAATGAATGTTCCAACTTGAGCAAGAATAGTTTGAGAAATTTCAGATGGCCTTTGGGTGATAACCATTGCTCCAACGCCAAATTTTCTTCCTTCTTTAAATATTTTTTCTACAGATTTTCTTGCATACCCATAAATATATGGCGATGTCTCAGCCTTTGGCAAATACGAATGAGCCTCTTCAAAAACCAACAGTATTGGACGGTTCCTTCCGGTATAGTCCTCATATCGTCCCCAATACATAGAATCAAAAATGAATCTTGTAATTAGACCGACTGAGATATCGGTCAATTCAAAAGGCACTTCGTTAAGATCTAAAATTGTTAATCGCTTATCATGATCTATCCATTCTCTAAGAAGATTGTCGATATCTTTTTTGCTCTGAGGATCGTAATACGGACCCGGATTAAACATAAAATCATAATTTGTATCTTTCAATCGCGAATAAATTAGTCTTTCATAAGCAAACATAGTTTGGCTTTTTGATTTAAAAGGTGCAGTATTGATCGAAGTATAAGGTTCAAATTCAGCGGGCCTTAAGGTTTTTGGATCTCCTTCTTGGACTAAGCGTTCTGTGCTGCTTTTCTGATCAGAGCTACTACTATATGTTGCATAAATTTCCCTATTAATTGAGTACCACATCTTCCTAATATCAAAAGGTACGATACCATTAATTATTGCTTTCTTTGCACCATAAGCACTTAGATTCGGGTAATTTCTTTCGGATTCTATGAGCTTATCAATTGTTTGGTCTGAATAAAAAAACGCCATAATATGAAGACGATTGTTCTGTCTAAGACTATCAAATATTTGAGAATTAATGTGATCATCTGAAAAGGAATATCCATTGATGAGGAATAATCTTTCTCCATCGTTAAGAAATGACTTGAGCCTATCGAAATAGGATATAAATGGTTGCTTTCTTGAAGATTCGTACTTCTCCCGTGAAGGATAAATTACAATTTCCTCATAATCGCTTATCGTTTTTGCATTTGAGCCAAGACGGACAATACGATTCAATTTTCCTCCATCGTAGGGTTTCCAAAACCAACCCAATGACCCGTGTAATTTCCATAGTCTTATCCATGATGATGGAGGAGTATCAGATGGAGTACTCTTTTCAAGACTTTCAGCCAAGAAAAAAGGTTCATGAGAACCTACAAACCCATCGAAGTATGGCACTAAAAGGCTTTCTAGCGCCTTCTCAAAAATGAGATCATAATTAGTTGTAAATATTTCTTTAGCAAAATCTCTGCTTAACCAATTTAACCATGCAACAAATTTTTTTGGGATCGATAGATCTGCTTTTTCCACTTCTGAAGATAATATGTCATATATTTTATTACAAATTTTTATGTCTAACTTTTTAGCAACTTCACCTGAAATTTCACCAAATGAACTACTATGTTTTTCAAATGTAATCTGTCTGATCAATCTTAATTGATTTAATATCTCTTCTATATTTTTATTCTTGCATACATCATCTGGCAAACAAGATTTCACTTTATCAAAATTTTCTTTGTCGGCCCCCTTCAGGCTGGCCTCGACATTAGCGGTGAGGCTTTTAATGTCTGACATTCCAATTGATTTTGAAGTGCCAGCTCCAAAAAACAAACCAAGTCTTTTTGAATATGAAAGCTGGTTTCTGATCTCGTTCAACTCATTCTTTGGATCATGCGTAATATCAGAGTCCATTTTATCTCCTATTCTTTCATATCAATTAATGATAAATCCGCCTGAAGTTACTGGGGTTCTTTCTTATCTACGTGCTAAGAGGACGCGCCTAACGCCGCTAATCAGCCGCGCGCTTTTTGAGTCGGCTGAATTAGCGTTGTTAGCCAGAACATATTTCTATCTATTTAATTGTTAGAAGATTCATCAACCAAATGGGAATCGTTTTAACAATTCACGAACAGCCATACCATCTTTGAGAAATAATCGAAGCCGATTTTCTCGTAATTGTGATTCTCTTAGTACTCCTGCAGAAAATCTTCCGGACGTTACAAAAAGTAATGCTGGAAACATTCGATTCTGATGTATAGCTTTTTGGACTTCAGGGCGATCCACAAAATTACGGTGCTTAACTTCGATCGCGACAGTAATCGGTTCCATTCCGGGTATCAGTTCGCCACGTGCTACAATATCGCGACCGCCTTGAGGCGATTCACGAACCATATGAATCTCCATCCCTGATCGACGCAAGGATTCTGCAACAACCTCTTCAAACTGCCTCCAATTAAGAGACGAGAGATCGATTTTCTCCTTTTGCATAGCTAAAATCAACTCTGTGGCAGGGGTCGAAATGCGGTTCTTCTCCTCCTCTTGTTTTTGAGGCGTCCACATTTTTGGGGACATCAATATTGTTGAATCAATAACTGGGTTATCAATAAAGCGTTTTGCTTCTGCCATAATTGATGAAAAATTTGGCAATTCAACAATGCAATCATCCAACTTGTCATCATCTATTTCCTCATGCTCAATGGATTTTACAGTATCAAGACAGTACGCGTCCCATGTTACCTCAGAATCATTTGGTATCAACGAAGGCAGCAGCCAAAGTCCAGTAAAATTTCGAAAAGCGGGTCGGGGTCCTGTAAAACCGCCAATAACACCAACTAGGGAACTGTACAGACGACTTTTGTGGGCCCCAACAAATTCATGGAAACCAGCACCCGCCATGAGTACTTGTGGATTATTTGTAAGCCAGTTTAGAAAAAGTTTATAATTTTTATCAGTATTTTGGTTTATTGATTGAGCATTTGGCGCCATATCCTGCCAACACTTTTCCACATAAACAGGATCTAAATTACCATCTTTTATATAATGCTGATGCAAATGTGCCGTTACCCTATCGTGTTCCTTACGGTGTTGTTCATATAATTCCTCAAGACGTTCATCTTCTGATGAAAATTTATGATATGCATCCTCAAATTCGTAAATGTCTTTTTTTGTAATTATCATTTAGAAAACGATGCTCTCTAAGTCTTGGCTAACGTCTCGCATAAGCGGCGCAGCTTTGCTGCGTCCGGCTGCATGCGCTTGTTATAAGCTTTTTCGATTTTTATGGTACAGCTCGAGCGAATCCATCAAACTTTTTCCTGTACTAACTGCGCGGTTGAAATCCTTTAACTGGTACTTTTTGTACTCTATGTGACTGATATCGTATATGTGGATATTTGATCGAACTTCCCAAAGCCAGTGCAAATTATTTCTGAGACGATCTCCAATAATATTTAGGTCTACCATTCGATCGCACCTTTTACAGAAGCTATGCTTTTTGCCAATTATCCCTTTTGTTCCCATTACCGCGACCGTTTCACTGATAGCACCTATTAAAGCTATTGCAAACTTTAACGTCATTTCTCGTGCGACTCCGTAGAGATCCATTCTATTTATGATCCAAAGGTACACATCGGATTGAACTAAAGCGTAGGCAAGATTATTTTTAGTAGTATTGTCAGTAATGAAATTCAGTCGATCTTTGAAGTGTTTTACTGGGCGTATGTATCCCTTTGGAATCTTTACTCTACCGAAGTCAGGGTTGTCTTCCCCAAGGTAATTATGAATTTGCTGTAAGCGATCATTAACTAAAGCCACAGCATTAACCAGTTCTTTGTCATTAGAAATCATCGATTGATATTCGGCTTATAACTAATATTATACGGCCTAAATGACCGCAGAAATGCTGCAAAAAGTGCGGCCTAACCCCCAACAGCTGATTTCATCACAAATTAAAAAATTTCAGATAGTTCAGTTGCAAAATTTGCCTTATTCTTCTGGTTTTTAGGGACGTATATCAGGCATAAAAATTGTGCGTTATCAAATTTGAACTGGGATTTGCTTATATAAATACTAAAATGATGGATTATGTCAAGTCAGAAGGCATTACGGTTGTTTGCCGGAGCTCGTGATGTTTTGGAGTTGAAACACGATAAAGCTGCTTTTGATACACGGCATGATATGTTAAAGATAATCCGAATGTAAAATTATAAGGAGCAACTCATATGGAAATCGAATCCAAGTTTCTGGCCCATTGTGGACTTTACTGCGGTGTGTGTGGGGTTTATTATGCCACACGCGACAACAATACAAAGTTCCTGGAACGCCTGCTTTCAATGTATCAGGAGAAGATACCCGGACTGGAAGGTATTTCCATTGAAGACCTGAAGTGCGAGGGGTGCCGGTCTGAGCGGGTTGGTCTTTTTTGTGGTGCCTGTGCCATCAAGGCTTGCAACCAGGAACACGGCTATGACGGATGTCATCAGTGCGACCAGTTCCCCTGTGAACATATCGACAAATTTCCTGTGGCGGTGGGTAAAAAGGTCATCTTAAGGTCCATACCTTACTGGCGCGAGCACGGTACCCAGAAGTGGGTGGCAGATGAAGTGGCGCGGTATATCTGCCCCGATTGCGGCAACAAAATATTCAGAGGCGCCAAGCGCTGTAATCAATGTAAGATCGCGGTTGATTTAGATTAGCCCGAACATTGCATCTTAGATTCAAAAAATATAAAATTTTCATGCAACATTTAAGATAGGGGTTATGAAGGAAATCACCATAAAAAAAGAAGACGCTGTATTCTGGATGGACGCCAATGGACGCTGGCACAATCAGCACGGCGAGTTCGAGCACAAACGCGTCATCGATTATTTCAACCGATCCATCGGTCATGATGCCGAGGGGTACTTTGTGAGTCAGCAGCGGGGAGAATTGAACGAAAAGGTTTATTTTCCGTATGAGGAAACCGCGCTTTTCGTGGTGGAGGTAGTTGCGGACAAAGCCATAGAACTCCTGCTGAATACCGGAAAAAAGATCACCCTTGACCCCGAAAGCCTCATGATTAAAAACGACTTCCTCTTCATTCAGAATGATAATCAACTGATCAAATTTAACGACCGCAGCATGATGAAGCTGTCCAAACACTTTGAAGAAAAGGATGGTCAGTTTCATCTTCGATTAAACGGCAAGGACTTTCCGATACACATGGCCGAATAAAATCACCTTTTCAATTTCATTTAATATTAGAAGTGGTGTTAGAACCATCAGGCATTATCGAAGAGTTGAATTTCGGACCCAATCCCGCCTTGGCGGGATTGTTGCGTGTTAGATGGGATTTTGAAACCACTTATTGGGTATTGTCATATAAATAGGTTTAAAAAGTATTGTATAGAAAAAAGCCCTGGATTCCCGCTTTCGCGGCTGTGTCGCAACTAGCTACGCAACCTCTTTCTCGAGGATGAAACCGGTAAACTACAGCTTTCAGCCATAAGCAACTGACAGCTTATACCTTTCGGCTCAGTGCTTCTCTCGGGCACTTCCCGTCATTCCCATGGAAATGGGAATCCAGACAAAGCTATGAGCTAAATGCGATGCCTGGATCCCCGATTCCTCGGGGATGACAATGGGTGGAAAGGTTGAGGGGTCGGTCTGGATCCCCGACTCCGAGGCTCTGTCATACTTCGTCATCCCGGCCAAATCCTGCAAAGCAGGATGCGAGCTGGGATCCAGAAAATATCTGATAGCACATACAATTTCTGCATTCCGGATCTCATTTCGCTTCGCTGAATTCGTCCGGAATGACGGGTTTTGGCGAATTGCGATACAGCCTCGGAAACGGGTCATGAAGTGAAGCTTTAGCGCTATCCAGGGCTTTTTTCTGGATTCCCGCTTTCGCGGGAATGACGTAATGTCCCATTTTTACCGGACAACAAAAATAGTTTTTAAAGTAACATCTGGTACACGACGCTAGTCTAGGAGCAATGTTTCAATGCTATTGGCAATATCGTCGACTTCTGCCGATCTGACCGCGGCCGGCGTCACCGCATAGACCTGATCGTCAATAAATATCCCGCGGGTGTAATCGAAATAGGAAAGCCAATACTGATCCAACTCCGCCAAGGTATTGATCCGGCCGAGAAGTTCGAATCCGTTGGTCAAATCCACCCGAAAGACATAAAGACCTTTGAATGTCAGCGTGCCCCACTCCCAGGGATTGGTGGGCGGGCTTTCATGTTCGTAAAGATCCACCGGGATAGCCAGCAGTCCCTGCTCCGCCCAGAATGTAAATGCCTTGTGGTTATACAGCGCATCCGATGATGTGCCCCTGTCCCCGATTTTGGTTTCGCTTTCGGTACGATGAAGCAGCCTGGGATCGCTGAAATCACTGATATCAAAGATGGTCAGTTGCAGGCCCTGGTACCAGGCATTGCCATCCACCTCCAAGGCATCTTTTCCGATGGTGAGGAGATGATTGTCACCCCAGGGATGGATATACTCTGAATATCCCGGCACCTTGAGCTCCCCCGCCACCTTGGGATCGGTTGGGTCGGACAGATCCAGGGTAAAAAGCGGATCAATGGTTACAAAGGTTACCAGGTATCCACGCGGACCGATAAACCTGGCGGCATAGATTTCCTCACCTGGCGCCAGATCCTCCAAACTCCCGATAACTTCGAGTTTGTCGTCCTGCATGCCGATGCAGTAGACGTGGTTTTTGGACGTCGGCTGGGAGCGGCGCGACCATCCGGTGGTGGTGGCAATGCGCAATACATTGTCGTATTCTCCCAGCGAGAACTGATTGATGGCCCGGCCGGGCACGGTGATAAAGCCGCGTCCGCGCAGCGGATCTGAATTCAAATCAAATTTATAAATAATGGTCTGCTGGGCCGGTTCTTCAGCCGTGGTGAGCTGGGTATTCCAAAAAGTCGAGGTTATGTACAGCGCCTGGGTGGATGCATATACGATGCTGGCATCGGCCACAACTCCAGTGCTCGACAAGGGCAGATCCAAATTGTCCAGATCCAGCGTCACCATACTGACAATGCTGCCGCCGCCATCAATTTCCGGATGGTAAAAGTCCTCCGGTGCCACCAATTGATGCCGCTCGGTCTCTTGATCGGTCCCGGTGACATCGGCATAATAAGGCACCAAATCCTGTATGGTCATATCTGCGATTTCATTTTCCAACAAATATGGCGGCGGCAGCCTTGGCAGGAACTGAAGGACCAGATGCAGTCGGTTTTCAATCCGGCGTGAAGTTACCAAATATCCGTCAAATTCCAGGGCTTTTAACTCTGTGGGTGCCGCTGGATCGCTGATGTCGAAGACGGCCACTCCGGCTTTTGCCCGTATCGGAATCCAATAGGGAATTCCAATAAAAACGGCGTCGACGATCCCGGTTTCAACCCAGTATTCTCCGTGGAAATTATTGGGGCGATACAGAACCACCAACAATTTTTGGTCCTGAGAATCTTCGTAGAGGAAGAGATCTGAAACAGAGCCCTTGACGTGAATGGTGCTGACCGTTGTCATTGGGCTAACCGTCCGGACAACACTGATCCGGTCAGATGTGTTGGCACCATATGATCCCGCCACATACATGAATTCACCATCCGTCTTAACCACATCGGCCTCATCCACACCGGATTCCTGCAGGTTGGTTCCGGTATAGTCGTTGGAATCGTCCGAAACCGGTATTTCCGGGCCCAGTGCGTCCCCGCCGCCATCGAATTCACCGCCGATCACATCATCGTTCCGAATGGAGCCGCCCTCCAGGTCATAGGGATAATCTGAAAAAACAGATTTGGTGTACTGATCCTTGAGATAGGTTTCCAATTCGGCATTATCGCTGAATCCGGTCATATCACCGGACACAGACAGCTTGATTTTTTCAGGGTTGCCGACTTCGGTGCCATTGCAGGCTGCCAATAAAACCAGTGCCATGCAAATGGGTATAAGGATCATTGATTGAATGCTGCCATGTGAGCACGGTTTCATGAGATTCTCCTCAAGAAAACATATTCGTATAGTTATTTGCTTAACGGAAAAAGTTGAATATTGACTTGAACGACTTGATCCGGATCCTGATCCGAATCAGCGAAATCTAACAGCTCTTTTCTAAAGGCAATAATTCTCGCTTTGAGTTCCGGAAACCTCTTCCGATCGATGCTTAAGGTCAAGGCGCTGATATCGCGCTTGACCGCCGGGACACCGTCTATGGAATCATGGGCCAGACGCAGCATCTCCTTATGAAAATTGGTCACGACCAGGGACTTGACTTCCGGACCGGTGCTTATGTCACCATCAATCACTTCCCATTGATCGTCGGCATTTTTTTGGATCAATCCCAGACGGGCCAGCAGATTAACGGCGGATTTGGCTTCAGCTACCGAAATCTTGGGGCGCAACAGCCGCGCCATTTGGTTTACATTGAGATGGCCTGCATTAAATCGGATGATTTCACGGATAACCGGATAATACCATTTCGAGAAATATTGATATTGAGATTTGGCAATTTTATGAACTTTTTTGAACCCGCTGATGGATATCATTTTCTGATAATAATAATTGCGCTGATCATGCTCCTGGGATTGATTCATCAAGACCAGGTTTTCAAAAAAATCGCGCTGGGTTCCCTTTATCTCAAAACCTTTGGCAATCTTCAGAATACTGGACGGCGACAAGTTTCTTTGGCCATCGATAACGAGCTTCAAAAAGTTGGGCGAAGCAAATCCGGCCTTACCGGAGAATTGGCGGTAAGAAAAATACTGGTCCTTCTTTTTACGATAGGCATACATATCTTTCAAAAAGATACGATAATCAAGATACTCAAACACCAAGGGTTTTTTCATGGTCTGCCTGTTCAATTCGATATAAACTAGGTTAAGGTGCCGGCACTATTCGTACACCCCGCAAATTATATAGAAACACAGATTATTGATGGAAAGTTAGGTTGTGTGAAGTCTTAATCAGATGGGTAATGATAGCATGACTGCTGATATCAGTGAAGATATTTATGAGGATTTTTCACATATTCGTATTCATTTGAATACACCATCTCAAAATTATATAGTTATATACTATATTATCAATTAGATATAAATACAATTATCTTCATAGTATCATATTATCACTATTTTAGAATACATCAGCCTTATTGAACCGCGTGCCCGATTTGGCGGGTCGCCGCTTTCAATTCAGCCACAGATTTTGAGAGGACGCCTGGCAATTCCGGATTATTGATATTGTCTTCGATCAACTGCTCAAAGGCGCTGCCCACCACAACACCGTCCGCTGTAGTTGCAACCGAGGCCACCTGTTCGGGTGTCGAAATGCCAAAGCCAACGCAGACAGGGACCTTCGTCTGCGATTTCAAGATACCCGCCTGTCGGTTGACTTCCTTCAGGTTAAGGCCTTGACTGCCGGTTACGCCGGTTTTTGAAACTTGATATAAAAATCCTTCAGCTACATTGGCAATCATTGCCAAACGATCGGGCGGCGTTGTCGGGGCAACCAGGCGAATCAGACTCAATTTTGAATCCTGCCATTGGGATGTCATTTCATCTGATTCTTCGGGTGGCAGATCCACCACCAGCACCCCGTCCGCACCGGCATTTACGGCATCCCCAGCAAAACGCTCACAACCATATCTGAATATGGGATTATAGTAGCTAAAGAGAATGATAGGAATCCCGGTTTGATTACGAACCCTGTGAGTCATGTCCAGTACAGAGGATAGCGACGTTCCGTGTTGCAGCGATCGTTGAGATGACCGCTGGATAACCGGGCCGTCTGAAGTTGGATCCGAAAACGGCACGCCCAGCTCCAAAATGTCCAAACTTGCCCGGCACATTGCCAAGATGATTTCGAGAGACATATCCGGAGTCGGGTCGCCTGCCGTGACAAAGCCCACCAAAGCCTTTTCTTTTTTCCTTTTAAGTTCTTTGAATGTTTTTTGGATGCGATTCATATATTGTCTCCATGCTTTATATATGTCTTTAAGGTTTCACAACCACCAGAAGGCTGATGCTGGATTATCCATTGGCACTACCGATAGCTCAACTTTCGGTTTTCGCGAAGGGGCGACATGCAATGAGCAATCCGTCAGCGATTTTCGCTGTTTGAGTCGCTTAGGGATTTTTACATCAGCGCCTGAAAAATCCGTTTTAGTGGCTAAGCACGATCGTACGGATTCAAACCTAATATATTTAGGTGACCGGCGCTGATGTTAATATCCCTTGCGGCGAGTTCGAACAGTGCTGACGGATTGATCGTTGCATGTCGGCTGAATCCCGAAAGTAGAGTTATTCATCAAATAAAATCCCCAAATCCTTGTCTCCTCTGCCGGAAAGATTCACCACAATAATATCGTCAGGCGGTCGCCTGGCTGCTTCCTTAAATGCATATGCCAAAGCATGGGCTGATTCCAAAGCCGGCAGGATGCCCTCCAGGACACACAACTTTTTAAAGGCCGCCAGCGCTTCATTGTCCGTAATGGTGACGTACTGCACCCGTTTAAGATCCTTGAAAAGTGCATGTTCGGGGCCGACGCCCGGATAATCGAGTCCGGCCGATATTGAGTGGGCCTCTGTTATCTGTCCGTTAAAATCCTGCAGCACGTACGATTTGGACCCGTGCAGCACGCCAACCCGGCCCGCGGTCAGGGTGGCGGCATGCTTTTCAGTATCCAAACCCAGGCCCCCTGCCTCGACGCCGATCATGTCAATGTCATCTTCTATAAAGGGAAAAAATAATCCCATGGCATTGCTGCCGCCCCCCACGCAGGCTATGAGGACATCCGGCAATCGGTTCGTCAGTGTGTATATCTGTTCACGGATTTCGTCGCCGATCACGCGCTGAAAATCTCTTACCATTTGGGGATACGGATGGGGACCGGCCACCGAACCGATCACATAGAATGTATCTTCAACGGCTGAGGCCCAAAACCGCATGGCCTCATTCATGGCATCTTTGAGCGTCCCGGTACCTGACTGGACTGGGATGATACGAGCACCCAAAAGTTCCATACGACGCACGTTGGGAGCCTGCCGGGAGATATCCTCGACCCCCATAAATATGCGACATTCCATACCGAATAACGCCGCGGTTGTGGCCGTGGCCACCCCGTGCTGACCGGCTCCGGTTTCGGCGATCAGCTTGGTTTTGCCCATCCACCTGGCCAACAAACCCTGGCCCAGGGTATTGTTGATCTTGTGGGCACCGGTATGGGTTAAATCTTCGCGCTTCAGAAAAAGTTTCGCCCCGCCAACTTCCCGGCTCAGGCGGTCGGCATAATACAAGGGAGTCGGCCGGCCGGTATAATCTTTAAGCAGCCTGCTCAGCTCCGCCTTAAATCCGGGCAGAACGCACGTTTGCCGATAGGCCGCTTCCAAGGACAAGATTGCCGGCATGAGGGTTTCTCCGACGTAACGGCCACCGTAAGGTCCAAAATGCCCGTTTGCATCCGGATACGAATGTGAATTCATTTGTTCATGATTCAGCATGAAATATCCTCCTTTTGGAACTATGCGAACATGTGCTCCGCACGGCGCTAACAATGGACTTCACCCGGTTAAGGTCTTTTCGACCGGGAGAAAGCTCAATACCGGAACTAATGTCCACCGCATCCGGTTGACACTGTTGGATGGCTGCGACGATGTTGTGAAGCGACAATCCCCCGGCCAGTACCAGTGGATGCTCCCAGGCAAATCCTTCCAGCTTGGAATAATCCCATGATCTCGCATTGCCCCCGGGAAGCGGCCCTAAACCCGATTCAATTAGATAGGCATTGGCCCCATAGGAACATGCTTCCTTGTAAAAGGGCTTGCGGGAGCTGAACAGGGTTTTTACGACCCGCAGCCCTTGGGATTTCAGTTTCTCAACCAGTTCCGGCGGTTCCGCACCGTGCAGTTGAATCGTCCGCAAACCAATGGACTGGGCGGTTTGCACAATTTCTTCGTAACTCTCATCCACAAAAACGCCGACACGGCATATCCGGGCCGGTAAAGCCGCAGCGATATCACCCGCCTGTTCTAAGGTGACAGCCCGTGGGCTTTGGGTATAAAAAACAAAGCCGATGGCGCTGGCACCCAGATCAGCGCAGGCCACAGCCTCGTCTTTTCGCGTAAGGCCGCATATTTTGACCTGGGGCACCATGAAACCTGAACCCATTCTTACCTGGTCGACTGTCGTATCTCCGGTTTTATGCATAGCAAACCTCCAGAAAAGATTTCAGACGATCGCCCGGGGACGCCGCCCGAACCAGGCTCTCGCCAATCAAAAAGTTATTAAGACCCGCCCGGCAGTTCAGGCGAACATCATCCTCGTTCCGGATACCACTGGCCACAATGGGAATCTGATCGCGACGCAGTTGATGCCGCAATTCCAGAGCCCGGGAAAGCTGCGTATCAAAAGTCGCCAGGTCCCGATTGTTGATACCGATCAGGTGCGCCTCCGTTTGGGAGACTTTTTTGATATCCTCCAATGAATGCACCTCCACCAGGGCCTCCAACTTCAAGTCCCGGCACAGGCTCAAATATTGACGAAGCTGTCCCAGTTCCAAAATCCGTGCGATCAGCAGGATTGCATCAGCTCCTAAAGCGGCCGATTCAACCACCTGGTATTCAGAAATTATGAATTCCTTGCGCATCACCGGAAGACCGCTTGCAGTCCTTACTTGCCTCAGGTCCTCGATACTGCCCATGAAAAATTGCCGGTCTGTCAGCACAGATATGGCAGCGGCACCGGCTTTTTCATAGATTGCCGCCATGCGGGCCGCATTCAGCGATTCGCACAAAACACCTTTGGACGGCGATGCCCGTTTAATTTCTGCGATGACGCTTACGCCATCAGAATGGCTCAGTGCCTGGATAAGTGACCGACGGGGATTGTCCGGTTGAATTCGATTCATAAGTTCCGCCGTGGAAATTCTCTGTTGGACAGCCCTTATCTCGGATCTTTTATGCCTCAAAATTTTTTCTAAAAAGCCTTTCATATCCCTTGCCTTTATACGGCATTCCGGGAAAACGTGACCAGCTGCCGGAGCTTTGCGGTTGCTGCTCCGGAGTCGATCGCCCTAGCGGCCAGGTCCAGGCCTTCTCTAATTCCCTCGGCTTTGCTTGCCACGACCAGGGCGGCGGCGGCATTCAGTAGTACGACGTCCCGCGCGGGTCCTTTGTCACCACTAAGTATGCTGCGGGTTAGGGCCGCATTCTCGGCCGGGCTGCCGCCGGATAAATCCGCACCGTCCGGGTTGTGACTGAAATAAGGTTCAGGTGAAAAATCATAGGTAAGGATTCGACCGTCTTTCAGCTCGGAAATCCGCGTGGGGGCGGATAAAGAAATCTCGTCCAGTCCATCATGACCATGCACCACAAAGGCTCGTCGGCATCCCATGTTTTGCAGAGACCGGGCGAACATCTCCGTGAGCTCCGCGGTGTAAACGCCCAGCAACTGACAGTTGGCGCCGGCCGGATTGGTTAGCGGGCCCAGCATATTGAAAATTGACCGGATCCCCACTTCTTCTCTGGCGGCGGCGGCAAACTTCATGGCGCCATGAAATAGAGGTGCAAACAGAAAACCGAGTTTGATCTCCTCTAAACCCTCTTCCACGAAGTCAGGTTCAAGATCCAGATTGACACCCAATGCTTCCAGCAAGTCGGCGCTGCCACATTGGCTGGACACGGAGCGGTTGCCGTGCTTGGCTACGGTCACGCCGCATGCGGCCACGACGAAAGCCGTTGTGGTGGAAATATTGAAGGTGTTGGCCCCGTCACCTCCCGTGCCACACGTATCCAGCACGACCTCACTGGTGGTTTGAACACGTTTGGCTTTTCTGCGCATGGCCTTGGCGGCGCCGGTGAGCTCTTCAAAAGTTTCGCCCTTGGTGGACAAAGCACCCATGAATGCGCCGATCTGTGCCGGACCGATTTGCCCGGATAGAACCTGTGTAATCATCTGCGACATGTGTTCTTCGCTCAAATCGTTGCCGGCAATAATTTCTTTCAAGCCTTCATTGAACATATTCACCCCCTAAACCAGCGTTAAGAAATTGCGCAGCAGTCGTTTGCCAACCGTGGTCATAATCGATTCCGGGTGAAACTGCACCCCTTCCGTGGGATGCTGCCGATGACGCAAGCCCATAATTTCCCCGTCATCCGACTCCGAGCTGATGACCAGCTCGTGTGGCAGCGTCTCCCTGTGAACTGCCAGTGAGTGGTAGCGCATGGCCTTGAAGGGTGAACGGACCTTTTGATAAATGGCCTGGCCGTCATTGACGATATCGGAAGTTTTGCCATGCATGAGGGATTTTGCGTGTATTATCTCGCCACCGAAAACCTCGGCGATGGCCTGGTGGCCAAGGCATACCCCCAGCAGCGGTATCCTTCCGCTAAAGGATTTGATGGCGGCCATGGAAATGCCGGCACCTTTGGGTTTGCCGGGTCCCGGCGAAATTACCATGGCGGCTGGTTTTAATTCCTCAAGTTCCGCCAGCGTTGTTTGGTTGTTGCGGAATACCCGGATGTCGGCGCCTAACTCGGCCAGATATTGAACCAGGTTGTAGGTAAACGAATCATAGTTATCGATCATTACAATCATGGTGAGCTCTCCTTTATGATGCATCGACTTAGATGAACTTAGTTCGCTTCGCTCAGAATTGGAATTATGGAAAACTGGAATGTTGGAATGTCGGAAAACAACAGAAACAGTATGGTATTTCCTTTACACTCATTCTTCCATTATTCCACTATTCCATTATTCCAAAGTGCGTTGCATGCAACCCAATGACATATTAAACTAAATAATAACAATTTGTTAAAAAGATTTCGCGGCTATAATCATAGAATCATCTGCATCGCCTTCTGAATCACCTTGGCCTTACTGACGGTCTCCGCATATTCTTTGTCGGGATCGGAATCGGCCACAATCCCGGCCCCTGCCCGGATACCCAATTTCCCGTTTTCGATACAGGCGGTTCGAATCGTTATGGCCAGATCCATGTTGCCGTTAAACGAGACATATCCGACCGCACCGCCATATGCGCCTCGGGGCTCGGATTCGTACGCGGAGATCAGCTCCATGGCGCGTACTTTGGGTGCGCCTGTCAGGGTTCCGGCCGGAAAAACAGCCTTGAGCAGATCCCAGGCGTCCAGATCATCCCGCAGATCACAGCAGATATTGGAAACCATGTGCATCACGTGCGAATAGCGTTCGACCAGCATGAGATCCGTGACCTGGACGCTGCCGGTCTCGGCAACGCGCCCCAGGTCGTTTCTGCCCAGGTCTACCAGCATAAGGTGCTCCGCCTTTTCCTTTTCGTCTTTGAGCAGTTCATCCGCCAGCAGGCGATCCTCTTTTTCTGTCTGCCCCCGCGGTCGGGTGCCGGCAATGGGACGCAGGGTTGCCACATTGTTTTCGAGACGCACCATGGTCTCCGGCGAAGATCCCACCAGGGTGAGATCGCCCAACTTCATAAAATACAGATACGGCGATGGGTTGATATAGCGCTGGGCCCGATAGAGATACCAGGGGTCGGGCGCCGGCTCGTAAACAAAGGCCTGGGACATGACCGCCTGGATTACATCCCCTTGATAGATGTGCTGCTTTATTAATTTAACAGTCTCCTGATAGGACTGGTCCCTTGCGCTTGGGATCAGAGACGGTTTGCCATGCCGGAGCTTGCCGGATGGTTTTAGATCCGGGGCTTTTATGGTTTTTAAAATCCCCTCAATCCGGGAGCAGGCTTTTTGGTATAAAACCTCCGGCGCCTGACCGTCATCGACAAAAACTATGGCCACACAGAAAAGCGTGTGGCGGACATTGTCGAAAATCAGCAGTTCGTCCGGCAAAGTGAAGTGGGCCATGGGTTTGGCCGTATCATGATGGTGGGGAACGGCTTCAAGAAAAGATACCATCTCGTAGGTCAGATAGCCCACAATCCCGCCCCAGAAACGGGGCAGATCCTTAATTGGAGCGGGGCTATACTGCCTTAAGAACTCCTGGAGAATTTTTAGCGGCGCCCCGTGATGCGGGACCTGGTGCTCATTTCCGGCTTGAGCAAATTCAACCCGGTCGGCAAACACCTTTATTTGGCATTGCGCTGAAATACCCAGGAAGCTGTATCGTCCCCACCGTTCGCCGCCATCCGCGCTTTCAAGTAAAAATACGGGTTCGGGACCATCATAAAACTTCTCCAGGACAGATACCGGCGTTTCCGTATCCGCCAGCATTTCAACCCATACCGGCACCACATTATATTTCCGGGTTAGCTCACAGAATCCCGTTAAATCCGGAAACTGATTAATCTGCATATCGTCTTCCCTCCGAATAATTTTGGTTATACCCGTTGTCAAAAAGATACTCCGAAATAAGCCGGTAGTTATAGCAGTTGTCAAAATAATGTTCCGTTTCGTGCGGAAAGCAGCACAGGTATTTTTTATTTCGGAACATATTTGTGACAGTTACTCTAAGCGGAGCACCAACAAAAAAAGGGCCGCGGTTGAATCGCGACCCTTTTTACACAATAAAACAAGCCGCGGCATATCGAGCTGCCCGCGGCTTGTTTTAGTCTATAGATTTATGATTTTCACATATAGAAAACTCCGTTGACAGGCTCATGATATTGAACCTGCCACCACCAGAATCGAGAGTTGACTTGATTTACTTTACTCATAACGACTGCACCTTTATCACAGCACTGCATTGCATACAAGGTATAAAATCCTGTTCTAGGATTTTATACCTTGGCGCCCAACTTGTTTTGTATCGTCTGGACCGCATCCATAAAAGCCTGCCGGCTGTCAGCCGCATATGGATTATAGGTGTTCATATCCTCAAACAATTGCCACGTATCATTTTCCACCACACCCAGGACGTGCAGCAAGCGTTTATAACCCTCGGTGTCGATGTCAAGCGGTACCGCTCCGAATTCAGACAAAGACCGCCCAATAAAATGGGTCAGGGCTAAACTGATGGCGATCTGCCGATCATGTGCCTCCGGGGAAGTCTCGATAACCACCAATCCTGTGGATTTTAGGTAGGATACTATTTTTTGATAATAGTCGGTTTCAATTCGTTCGCGGCACACGACAATCTTGCGGCCCTTGAGGGAGTTGGCGGCGCTGTCCGGGCCGAACATGGGATGGGTCGCCAGAATCGAGACGTCTGCCGGTAGCCGCTCCTGCATTAATCGAACCGGATATTCCTTGACCGAACATACATCGACAACCAGGGCACCCGGAGTCAATTTCGGCGCAATTCGCGCCAGGGTTGTTTGCATCGCGGATATGGGTACGCCCAGAATCAGCACCTTCTGACGGCAGGCTTCATCAAAAGTTACCGCTGATGCGCCCGCCGCCTCAATCTCCCGCCTGCAATCGCTGCGGGTATGGACGCACACGTCATAATCTTTGGCCAGGTACTGCGCCATGAGTTTTCCGAACCGGCCAAAGCCGAGTATGGAGATCATCTTATTTGCAATCCTTTTAATAATTACGGTTTCGTATGTCTGGTTTTCTGTATAAGCAGCATATCCGCAAGCACCAAAGCGGCCATACTCTCCACAATCGGCACGGCCCGTGGCACCACACATGGGTCATGTCGGCCCCTGGCTTCTAAAATGACCTCGCTGCCCTCAAAATCAACACTTTCCTGAGGAACCCCAATGGTCGCCGGCGGTTTAAATGCCACCCGAAAATAGATTGCCTCGCCATTGCTGATGCCGCCCTGGATGCCACCGCTAAAATTTGTCTTGGTACGCAGACCCTTTTCCGATGCCATAAATACATCATTATGTTCCGAGCCTTGCATGCGCGTCCCCATAAAACCGGAACCGATTTCAAATCCTTTTGTCGCCGGAATCGATAGCATCGCCTGGGCTAAGACGGCTTCCAGCTTTGCAAACACCGGTTCTCCCAAACCAGGCGGCACCTGGCGACAAACACAGGATACTACCCCGCCGATCGAGTCCCCTTGCTCTTTGAGTGATGCTATTAATTGAGCCATTTTTTCAGCCGTCGGTCCATGGGGACATCGAACCGCATTCTGATCAACATCCTGGCGACTGAGCTTTTGCATATCGACAGCCGGTGCTTCTATGGGGCCCACGGCGCTGACCCAGGAGACAATCTCTATATTGGTATGCCCTGCCAAAACTGCCTCGGCGATGGCGCCTCCGGCCACGCGGCCGATGGTCTCTCTGGCACTGGACCTGCCGCCGCCGCTGATCGAACGGTTCCCGTATTTTGCCTGGTAGGTAAAATCGGCATGCGAAGGCCGGGGAATACGCCGGAACCGGTCGTAATCACCCGGTTCCTGATCCCGGTTGGCCACATAGAATGCTATGGGCGTCCCCAGGGTCAGATTATTCTCGACACCTGAGACAAGCGTCACCTGATCCGGTTCGGACCGATCGGTTGTCAGTGGGCTCTGGCCCGGCCGTCGACGATTCAGCTGGGTTTGAATTTTCTCAGTACTGACGCTTAGATTGGCCGGGCATCCATCCAGAACGCCGCCCACGCTCTTTCCGTGTGACTCCCCAAAGGTTGTCAGCTTCAAAACCTTCCCAAATTGGCTGGACATATATATTCTCCGAATAAGCTTTATAGACAGTAAGCTGGTAGCGCCTAATAGTCTAACAGTCTTCAGCCTAAAGCCTAAAGTTTTTCCAATACTTTCCAGAAATCCGGAAACGACTTGGCCACACAGCCGGGATCGGTAATATCGACGCCCGGAACCCGCATGCCGGCTATGGCAAAACTCATGGCTATGCGATGATCATCATAAGTCTCGATCTCAGCACCATGAGGGCTGCCGCCAACAACCTCCAGGCTATCGCCGTTATCCACCGCCAGGACACCCATTTTTTTCAGTTGGGCCACTACGGCTTCAATCCGGTTGCTTTCCTTAATCCGCAAATGCCCAATATTGCGGATATGCGTCCGGCCCTCTGCGAAAGCCGCAATCACCGCTAAGGTCGGGACCATATCCGGCATGTCGGACATATCGGTGTCGACGGCCTTTAGCCTGGCACCTGCAACCCGGATTCCATCACGCTCCACCTTTACCCGGCACCCCATGGATTCCAGAAGCCGCAATAGTCGAATATCCCCCTGCAACATGTCCGGATAGGTATTTAAAACTTTAACATCGCCGCGGGTGATGGCCGCCGCCGCCCAGAAATAGCTGGCCTGAGAACAGTCAGGCTCGACCGCATGGCTTCCCGCCTGATAATTCTGGGCCCCCGCCACCCAAAAATGCTGATGGCCGCTCTGCTCCACCCGAAGACCGAACTGCTGCATGACGTGCAGGGTCATGTCCACATAAGGTTTGGATACGGGTCCTTCGGTTACCCGAATTTCCACGCCGTCCCGCGTACAGGGCGCCATCAGGAGCATCGCCGAAAGATATTGGCTGCTTTGGCCACAGCGCAGGTCACTGCTTCCCCCGGTGGTCCTGCCGCCCTGAATCTGAACCGGCGGACAGCCGTCGCCATTCAGGGCCTTAGCCGGCACGTTGATCATTTGCAGGCCGTCCAGCAGATCCTGGATAGGGCGCTGCTGCATCCGTTTGGTTCCGGTAATGGTGTAGGTGTCCTGGCCCAGGGCCGCCAAAGCGCACACCAGACGCAGGGAGGTTCCCGAATTTCCCAGAAAAATCGGCTTGGCCGATGCCGCCAGGCAACCATTTTTTCCTGAGACCCGGACCTGGTCTTTGGTTCTGTCTATCCCTACCCCCATTTGCCGTAAGGCATCCATGGTTAGCAGGGTATCCTCGCTAATGAGGCAGTTATCCACAAAGCTTTCACCATCTGCCAGAGCGGACGCAACCAAAAACCGATGCGAAAGGCTCTTTGATCCGGGGACCCGGACACAGGCGGCTACGGGTTTTGTTGGTTGAATCATCATACCGTCGAATTCCCTCCCTCAAGTGCCGCAACCACCACCCGGCGCATCGCTGCCAATGGAGCCTGAATATCGGTCCAAAGCTCAAATTGATGTACGCCCTGATGGATGAACATGGACATGCCGTCGATGGTTTCGCATCCGGCGGCCGCAGCTTCCTTCAGAAAGCGCGTTTGCCGGGGCGTATAGATGGCATCCATGACAAGCATGTCTTTTTGAAATATCTTATGATTTAAGGGTGTCTCCATGATATCCGGACTCAAACCAACTGAAGTGGCATTGATCAAAATATTGCATTCAATCGACATGGCGTCTGATAGCGGTACAAAATGCCCCTCAAGATCGGCAGCCAGTTTTTCACCATGATCCACACTGCGATTTACAATCGTCACCGCCGCCTGTTCGGCTCGCAGCCCGAATCCGATGGCCCGGGCGGCGCCCCCGGCGCCGATGATGGCGACCTGGCGGTCTTTTAGCGCTGTCCGCTCTTTGAGGGCCAAAACAGCGCCGACCGCATCAGAGTTGTAACCGATCAGCATGCCGTTTTGCTTATGGATCGTATTGACCGCACCAATCTTCCGGGCTTCTGCATCAATACGGTCCAGATGGGACATCACCTTGATTTTATGGGGCAAGGTTACACTGGCACCTTGCATATCGAGGGTCCGCATGGCTGCAATCCCCTCCCCGATTGATTCAACCCGAAAAGGCAAATAGATCCCGGCATAATTTGTGACCGCAAAGGCTTTATTATGCATCACGGGGCTGAGGCTATGGGATATGGGATCGCCAAACACACCATATAGCCTGGGCGCCGTCCAATGGCCTTCCGCTGTCATTTGATTTGCCTGCCCCAATTTAGGGACTGTGGGTTGATTCATAGCTTTCAATCCGGTATTGCGGTCATAAAAATTCGATTCCGGTTTGTACATCCTCGATGGCCAACGGTTTTACGACGGCCGTGCCAATTTGCTCCAGCAGAACAAAGTGGATATGGTTTTTTTCGCGCTTTTTATCCTTTAGCAGGGCATCCCACACCAAATCCGCGTCAACCTGCGTCTGAACCGGCAGGCCCATGCGAGTAAGCAGCGTCGTCATTCGATTCACATCGGCCGGGTCCAACAATCCTTTTGCAAGCGATATCTGGGCTGCAATGCGCATGCCGATACTAACTGCCTGACCATGAGAAAGCTCCGTGGTCTTTTCAATGGCATGACCAAAGGTGTGACCGAAATTCAGCTTGCGTCGTTCACCTGTCTCCCGTTCATCCCGGTTGACCACCGCAGCCTTTATGCGTATGGATTCATACACAAGCTTCTCGATGACACCTGGATTCAGATGAAGCGCCTCGGAAACATGTGCCTCCAGATAGGCGAACATATCGGGGTCTGCAATGGCGGCATGCTTAATGATTTCTGCAAAACCTGAGAAAATTTCACTTTCCGGCAGCGACTGCAACAACTCCGTGTCGCACAGAACAAATTCCGGTTGGTTGAAAGCCCCGATGATATTCTTATATCCCTGGTAATTAACACCGGTTTTTCCGCCCACACTGGCGTCAACCTGCGCCAGCAAAGTCGTGGCCACGTACCCGCACCGTAACCCGCGCATGTAGGTTGAAGCCACATAGCCGGCGATATCGCAGACAATACCACCGCCGATACCCACCAGACAAGTTGACCGATCTGCACCCGCATCCAGTAATTGCTGATAGATATCCGCCACTGTTTTGAGGCTTTTAATATCTTCACCCTGTCCAATGGTGATGACCGGGCCGGATGGGAATCGATGGCCGTACAAGTCTGCCACACGGGTATCCGTTAGCATGATCGTGTTCTCTTCGGGAATATAACGATTCAGACGGTCAATCGATTCTCCGACACAGATGATGGATTCGCCTTGCTTCCCCTTTATTTCAACCGTATTCACCAGAGAGGCTCCTGTATTTTATCCATGATACGAGAGTTGGCATGGCCGCCGCTACTTAGGTTTCGAAAATTATGACTTGCCAATTTTTCATGCGCACGCATCAGCAAATCTTCGGTCACCTCCCATGAGATGCATTCATCCGTGATGGAAACCCCGTATTTTAAGGCGGCATGTTCACCGGTAAATTTTTGGTTGCCTTCATGCAGATTGCTCTCCAGCATCATCCCCATGATGGCGTCATTCCCGTTTGTGAACTGGTGCAAGATATTTTTCCATACTACCGCCTGACCTTGAAACTTCTTCTTTGAATTGGCATGCGAACAATCCACCATAATCTTGGTCGGCAGATTATTGGATACCAATTCCAACTGAGCTTCTTCGAGACTTAGGGCATCATAATTAGGACGCTTGCCGCCGCGCAACACAATGTGCCCGGTGGTATTCCCGCTGGTCTGTACGATGCAGGTCCGTCCCTCCTGATCAATCCCTAGAAACGATTGGGGCGCCCTGGCGGCTACCATGGCATTGATGGCCGTTGAAAGGTTGCCATCGGTCGCGTTTTTAAAACCAACCGGCATGGACAAGCCACTGGACATTTCCCGATGAATTTGGGACTCGGTCGTGCGTGCCCCGATGGCTGCCCAGGATATCAAATCGTCCACATACTGGGGTGTTATGGTCTCCAGCAATTCCGTGCCGGCCGGCATACCCAATTCTGTGATATGTCGTAAAATACGTCTGGCTTTGCGCAAACCTTCCTGTATATCGCAGGTACCGTCAAGATTAGGGTCGTTAATCAACCCCTTCCAACCGACGGAAGTCCTGGGCTTCTCAAAATAAACCCGCATGACAACAAAAAGCGTTTCCGCGACTTTCTTCCTTAACTCGTTCAAACGTTCGGCATATTCAATCGCCGCGGCTTCATCATGAATGGAACAAGGACCGGCAATCACGATGAGGCGCTTGTCTTTCCCCTGTAGTATGGCTTCAATGCCCTTACGACCGTAAACAACCGTTTCAGTGGAAGCATCGCTCACGGGGAGTTCTGTCTTCAATTCTTTTGGGGGGACCAATGGCTTATACCCTCCAACTCGCAAATCGTGTGTCTGTTGCATGGCTGTTGTCCTTTTCTATGATGCGCGACCGGGTCACATAAAAATTCCGCCCGGTTTTGCAATTACAAGCTATCTTGAAATAATTTAATTCCTTGTGCGGGCACAGCAAAGCCATTCAAATTGCTCATATGGTACTTGAATGCTCCGCTTTCAATCTGTCCAGTCCCATGCCGGAGGTCCAATTCATTATTTTTAGATAGGTTGTCGTTAAAAAGGCCGTGGGCATTTTCCCGCGGCCTAAAACTAAAAAAGCCGTGGGCTTCCTGACCTGCCCACAGCTTTTTGCGCTTCATTTTATTTCGATATTTCAGCGCAACTCAGGCAGGCCGGTTTGATAATAAAACCAGTAATAATAAACTTTGCCTGAATTGATAGCTTGCATATAAGATCCTTTTGTTACTGTCTGCCCGTTTACAGGAAGCCCTTTTGATTGTCAAGGTCTTTATAAAACCTAAATCAAAAAGCCCCATTGTCAATAATTTTCATTATTCCGATTCAACAATCCGGTACGCATGTTCCACCTCGGCATTCACCGATGCCAGAGCACTGCAATATTTAGTCTCGGACAGTTCGATGGCCTGCTCCACCGCCTTGGGTTTGATGTCCTTACCCGTTAATATATAGGTAATGGTCATTTTCGTAAAACGCCTGGGATTTTCCTGGGCTTGAACGCCTTCAATCTCAACTTCAAAGCGAGACAGCCGGACACGCTTTTTTTTCAAAATCACCACGATGTCGATGGCGGTACAGCCGGCCACACCCATCAAAACCAACTGCATGGGACTGGCGCCACTGGCGCCGTCACTGCTGTCCATGATGACCGCGGGCCCCTGACCCACCCGGGCCACAAATTGTAATCCGTCGGTCCATTTTATATGCGCTTTAATGGTCATACAGAGCTCCTTTTCCATGACGGTTTTGTAAACTATCCAACCTCTGTGTTGTGTTACATTTCATTATTATTCTACGTACAATCCGGGGGCACAAATCCTGGCCTGGATTGATATGTCCCTCCTAAAAAAATAGGGATACTCCTTCTTTTAAAATCGGAACGTTTTTTGACAATCCCAATATTACCAAAATATAACGATTTTGACTTTAAGTAGCAGAAATAGTATGCTTATGCCAATTAATCAACCTGTTTACCATTCGAAAGGTGATCGTGATTCGATGTTACGCCATCTCATATTCGGCATGATTCTTATGATATCCGCATGTGGTGGGGCTGATGTTAAAAAAGATCCCATCCTGACCCACCCCGCCCACAAACATATTCAAAAAGGAGTCGGCTGGTATCAGCGCGGTTGCTTTCATAAATCACTGGAAGAGTTTACCAAAGCCCATGAATTGTTTTCCGCATCCGATCGCTTGCCCGGTGTGGCCATGAGTCTGAACAACATTGGGAATGTTTATCGGTACATCGGCGATACACGCAGTGCCCTATTATTTTATCAGGAAGCTTTCGCCATTTACTCACAATTGGAAAACCACGATGGGGCCATTCAGGCCTTGTCCAACAAAGCCGCCATCCTCATCCAGAAGGATCGGCTCGATGAAGCCGCAGCGACCATTCAAAAAGCAACAAATTTGGCTGAATCGCTTGGAATTGTTGCCCCCCAGGTCTTAAATAACAAAGGGATTCTGCTCACACGCCAAAAGCAATATCTACAAGCTGAATTGATTCTGACAAGCGCGCTTGAATCTACGCCACCCCAAAATCTACCTACCCGCGCCACCAGCTACAGTGCCCTGGGCAACCTGATGACGAGCACGGGAGATTACGCCCAAGCCATTGAATTCTACCGAAAAGCCGTGACCATGGACCAGCAAATCGGCTTTCACCCGGGGCTGGCCGACAATCTCAATGCTATCGGAAACGCCTACTTTCAAATCCAGGAATACAATCAGGCCGCAGCCTACCTACAGCGCAGCGTAAAAATTCATGCTCTTTTCGGAAACACCAAACAGGTAGCCCGCACCTTGGAACGTTTGGAAGAGTGCACACAGTATGCAGATATCGACCTGACCGTCACCCACCATTTTGTGGAAAAGTGGCTCAAAGGTGAAATGCTGGAGCATCCGTGTCCCTGAAAGAAGGGTTTGAGGGTTTGAGGGTTCGAGGGGCCGAGTATAGGCCATTAGGCTGAAGACTATTAGACAATTAGGTTGCTCACCGAATATTGCTTAATGCTCAATTCGCAACCCGCAAATCCCTTCGATTTTCGATGTTGAAAATTTCTTTACTATTAGTCTTCATCACCATCCACCTTACCTGCCAGAAGCTCTTTAAGGCGATCCAACAGGGGCGGACTTGGGGAATATAGCCGGGCGTGCATGGCCTTGTTATCTTTCCAGGTAAAATCAACCGCGACAAATTTCTCCGGAATCACCTTTTGATCATCGGGACCATATGTTTTCTCTTCAGCATATTCCACAAACTGCATCCGATTGGGTGGAATCTCAAAGGTACTGCTGACCATGGTGGCGATATGGCTTGAGCAACTGCGTACGGACATAAGACTGTCCGGATGATCCGAAGCGATTACGATCACCGGTTTTAGATGTGCCAGACGACCCGCCTGCTCGGAACTTAAATCGAATATGCTTAGTCGACATTTTCCGCTGCCCAGTTTTAGTTGGCCGCCAAATCCCTGCCACTCAAAAACATCTTCATATATAAGCATAACATCCCCTCCTCGGGGTTACATTCGCGTCATAGACCCATAAATTCGCAATAGCTTGTCCGGAAGTTCCTGGATATTTGATATCAAAGTATGCTGATATTTTCCATATAAAGCATCCAGGTTCGGTTCGCCGGCAATGTTTACGACAATGGCTTTAAAAAATATATGTTGGGCATGGGCTTCAAAAACCGCCCGGTGTGTGTCCGCCAGTGCATAGGCCTGCTTGTAGCCGACATCATTCGGATAACCGTCGGTTAGAACCAGCAGTAAACGCACCTTGGCTTGAATGCCCGCCAGATCATTTGCGGCATGGCGAATGGCTGCGCCCATACGTGTACTCCGTAAAGGGGTAATGGCATTGATGCGCCGGTGCACGCGATGGTCAAATTGATCCGAGAAGTCCTTGATGCGCAGATAATCTACATTAAAGCGACCGGAACCTGAAAATCCCACCAATGCAAATCGATCGCCCGCAACCGCCAAAGCCTCAGACAGCAATACGAGCGCTGCTTTCTCGATGTCAAGCACACTGGCAGTGGTGCCGCCTGCCGGATTCGACGTCGATTTGGAGAGATCCACTAAAACCAACACGGCCACATCTCTGTGTCGTTTGTCGCGCTTTATATACAAACGGTCTGTGGGAATCCGACCCAAGCGCCGATCTACAGCAAAGTCGATCAGGGCTCGATAATCAAACTGGTCGCCTTCGTACCATTGCCTCATCATGGACAAACCATCCGGTCGCAAAAGTTCAAATGCCTGCCGCGTTCGTTGGACGAGCCCATGGTACCGCGTAAGCGTTTCGGCGTAGAAATCGTCATCGACGCCTTTAATGGTCCGGTCTACGACCCGCACATAATCAGGCAAATAATCCGCCAGGCGCAAATCCCATTCATGGTAGCTTGCAACCCGCGCATTAGGATCGCTCACCGTTTCCTCCCGTGACTGGGCTTGCCTTTCCAAATCGAAACCTTCCTGGTGACTCAAATCCTGGAGCTGTTCCATGCTTATCTGTTGCGCGGATGTCTGGTGAAACGGATCGGCAGCTATCAACTCAGTTATATCTTGCCGGGACAGTTTAGCATTGTTTTGGGCCAATTTTCTACGGACATCCATGCGATAAACCGTAATACCTTTTTGGCGCAATTTATGCTGGATGGATGCGGCCAATCGGTTGAGTTCCGGATTCACATGAAACCAGCCGCCCGGCTTGAGCTTTCGGCCAAACGGTGTTTGTAAGACTATTTGCTGCGGCTGAACCGCACCGGAGGGCATGTGGGTCTGCAACAGTCGCTTGATATGGTCATAAGTCTGTAAAATACTTACGCCGCATGTTTCCACAACCGGCTTTGCTGACAAGCCGGGTATGGTCGCCTGCTGAATGGCGTCTTCTTCTGAATTGAAACGGAAATCCGAACTGCCTGACGCCATTGGATCCATATCCAGGGCAACCCGTGCATAAAGCCGGTTCAAAAGGTGGTTCCCAGCATCATCCGCCATAATTCCGATCATCTCGCGTTGCATGACTGGCAGCGCGCGTTGGACGATACCGGGATAATATACCGACAACAGCAGGCGCTGTCGGGCGTGTTCAAAAATATTAAAAAGTTCTGTCGCAAGCTCGGGGACGTCAAACATATTCACAAATCGGCCCAACTCGCTGGCGACGGTATCTGTCGATAAAGGACTTCTGGTCGGTGCCCTGGCTTCACCTGGATAAAGTGATTCGAAATAAGCGAGCGCTTTTTCAGCATCAAAATCGAATGTTCCAAATTCCAGGCAGGCGGACTCCAATTTTACCAACATTAAATACAGGTTTTGGTTGGCATGCCGGCTGGCAAACACATCCAGCTCTAAAGGAAGATAGATGGCGCCTTCGTCCGAGCTTACCCTGCCGGCTTGCTCCGCACCGGGGCCATCGGCTGGTGCCAGCTGGTTTGTCGACTGGATGGCGATATGCCGCCCGGTGCGTGTACGAACATATCGGGAAAGTTTGTTCTGCACTTGAGACAAGGGCACCGCCACCTGCAAAGCGCAACAGATCTCCTGGGACGCCTTGGACGCTAGGGACAAAAACCGGCATCCGCGTTTTTGATTACGCGCAAATCGTTCCATTCCCATGGACACAAATCGATCCAGGTCCGCCTGGTGTAGATAGGTCAGCCCCTTTTTCAGCCCTTCTAAAAAGCATTCCGCTGCAGCCAGATCGGTTTTGATTATTCGAGACAGGGCCGCCATCAGCCAGGGGCGCTTTTGAGGCGACATATTGCTGACAGCTTTCGGCAGGCTGTAGGTCAGCTGCAGGCTCTGATTGTAGGTCATATCGCGGTCATAGGCATTACAGAGAAGTTCCAAGAACCCACGACCGCTGCGGATATCACCTTCATTCAGGAGCCTTGACAAGCAGGTCAGAGGGCCGCTTAATGTGTAAGTTCCTTTGCGACGCATGATGCGATCTGCCTTTAGATAGAGCTTCACCAGATCTCTATCTCCCCTCATAAAGACCGGTACCAGATGGGTTGCGAAAATTTTTCCGATTGTGGGACCCTGCCGGCCGGCTTTGCGGATGGCGGCGCGGAATATCGCCAAAGATTGTCGATCTACATTTACCAGAAGCCGCGCATAGCCCTTGGCCACAGCCTTACCAAAAGTAATCTCTTGAGAAAGCGCCCACACGGTTTCACTGACCAGAATTTCCAGATCATCGGGTTCGATCGTTTCTCCGGCAGTATTTAGGTGGGCTTCGATTTCCGATACGAGCTCGGGATCAACCGACTCGAGACGATATAAGGGTGATCCCTTCTCACGCATCAAAAATATCCTCAGCAAGCTCTGAAAGGGTTTCTTGGAGTCGTTCATCGTCCGAAAGCGGCAGACAGATCGCGACCCGGCAGGCTTCTAGAGGCGGGATACCATTGTCAATAAGCTGGGCGGCATATATTAACAGCCGGCTGCTGGCACCGTCGGTAAGACCGTATTCCCTGATATTGCGGACCTTTTCGGCAAAACGCACGAGTTTGCCTGCCGTTTCAACATCTACGTTGCCCTCATGCGATACTATTTGAGCTTCCTTTTCAGCCGGAGCATAGTCGAAAGCTAGGGATATGAATCGCTGTCGGGTGCTTTGTTTGAGGTCCTTCAGCACCGATTGATATCCGGGGTTATAGGATATCACCAGCATGAAATCCGGATGCGCCGGCAGGCTTTCATCTATTTTATCAATAGGCAGTACGCGACGGTCATCGCTTAGAGGATGTAATACCACGGTTGTATCTTTACGGGCTTCCACGATTTCGTCCAGATAACATATGGCTCCTGTTCGAACCGCTTTGGTCAGGGGACCGTCCATCCATATGGTCTCGTCATTTTTTAACAGATAACGTCCGATTAAATCAGAAGCGAACAAATCTTCATGGCACGGAATTGTAATCAGAGGGCGCTTCAGCTGATAAGCCATGTGCTCCACAAACCGCGTTTTGCCGCAGCCGGTCGGCCCCTTTAGCATCACGGGCAGCTTTTCCTTAAAAGCCGCCTTAAAAACAGCAATTTCATTTCCCAATGGTTGATAATAGGGCTCAGATGCCACCAAATGCTTCTCCACTGCCAATTTTGCTGATGTGTTCACGCGACAACTCCTAATCTCTTAGTATACGGCTCGGTTAATCGATTAATGGTTCCTGCCATTCTAGCCGTCCCGACGGTGTCAACTGCCACCGGCCTTGTCGATGGCTTACGATTCGTGTCAATCACTATAACGTTGACATCCATGCTCAACTTGTTATGTTTCGGCCTTACATTTGTATCCAAAAAAAACGAAGGCATCAATAGACATCGCCACCATGATTCAACATCTGACCGTTGGACCGAAAAATATTCTGCTTGTGGGCACCGCCCATGTCTCCCGGGAAAGTATGGAGCTTGTCAAACAGACCATCGAAACGGAAAAGCCGGACACGGTTTGTATCGAGCTGTGTGAATCTCGATACCAGTCTATCCGCCACAAAAACCGTTGGCAGGATATGAACATCATTAAAGTTATCCGGGAGAAAAAAACATTTCTTTTGCTTTCCAATCTGTTGTTGGCCTCTTTCCAGAAACGAATAGCGGACAAACTGGATATCCAGCCGGGTGCTGAAATGCTCCAGGGCATCGAGAGTGCCCGAGAGGTAGAGGCTCGGGTTGTTTTAGCCGATCGGGATATCCGCGTGACGCTAACTAGAATCTGGCGCAAAACCGGCTTATGGGACAAACTGAAAATAATTTTTCAACTTGTCTTGTCGCTGGGAAATGTGGACGAGATATCGGAAGAAGATATTGAAAAAATGAAGCAGGAAGACATGCTTCAGGCCCTGCTCTCCGAAGTTGAGAAATCCTTGCCGGTGTTGCGAAAAATCCTGATAGATGAACGCGATCGCTATCTGGCCCAAAAAATAAAATCTGCGCCGGGCGATAATATCGTGGCCGTCGTCGGGGCAGGACATGTACCCGGCATTCTAAAATACTGGGATCAAGAAATAGACACCCAGGCACTCGAAACAATTCCGCCCAAAGGTAATTTAGGCGGCGTCCTGAAATGGGTTTTACCGGCTCTGATTCTTGGTCTGCTGCTGTTGGGATTTTTTTACGGCGGGGCTGCGACCGGAACGGATATGCTGACGTGGTGGGTTCTGGCAAATGGCGTTTTGGCGGGTTTGGGGGCTGTGCTGGCCCTGGCACATCCCTTAACGATTTTGTCGGCCATTCTAGCGGCGCCCTTAACTTCTCTTAATCCGCTCATTGCAGCGGGATGGGTCTCCGGACTGGTTGAAGCCTTTGCCAGCCGCCCTAAAGTTCGTGACCTGGAAAGCTTACCGAACGATATTTTGTCCGTAAAGGGCTTCTGGCGCAATAAATTGACGCGTATCCTGTTAGTGGTGGTATTCACAAACCTGGGCAGCACCATCGGCACCATGGTGGCGATTCCCCTGATGCTGAAATTACTTTAAGCCGCGCCTTTGTAGAACCGAAACATTTGATAGCTGCCAAAACGGTAGCAATCATATGAATTCGAACATTGAACATCGAACATCCAACGCCCAACATCGAAGTTAAACTCTGGTATATAGAAAAAAGACAGGGTTATCACCCTACTCTTAGGATACGGATGATGCGATTGTCTGGATATAACGCTTTTTAACCGACTTGGACGTTCAATGTTCGATGTTCAATGTTGAGTGTTTATCTTGGCAGTATCTCCACAATCTTGCGAGTGTATTGCCTGCCATTCTTAAGTTTAAACACCTTCTCAACTACCCGCAATCGCCCCTCGGCCGCTAATTGAATACATTTGGGGTATAGCTGCCACTCTAGAGCCAGACCATTTTTGCGGACGGCAGTTAGATCATCTGTATCTTCGATGGGAAATGCTGCCTGGCCTATAATGGGACCGGTGTCCTCACCGTAGTCGACAAAATGAACCGTACACCCGCCGACCTTACAGCCATATCGAAAGGTATCCCCATACCCATCCACGCCCGGGAACGCCGGCAGTAAAGCCGGATGAATATTCATTATCTTGTGGGATCCGGGCGGCTGATTGATACGGTCGATGAAATAGGGTGTCAAAGTTCGCATAAAACCGGCCAATATCAGCAGATCAAACGAATAGCTTGCCATTTGCCGGAGAAGGTCCGCTTCGGCCGGTATGCGTGACCGGACCATAGATGCCAGCTTTTGCGGATCCAGGTCGGGTTGTTTTGCCAATATTTTGGCTACGAGCTGGTCCATATCAATCGTCTCCGGGTATTGGACTTCACTCGGATGACGTTTTGATTGGCGGATGATGCTGGCATAGTCAACATCAAAGGTTGGGATACCGTGTTTGGCCGCTCGCACTAAGCCTTTTGCATCTGCATTGTCAGATCCTGCAAACACGATATTGGCATCTAATTCATCGCGTTCAACTGCATCAATAATAGCTTGAAGGTTGGAACCGCCCCCTGAAATCAGCACACCGATATTTAATTTGGTTTTCATGGCACCTCAACATATAACAACCCCTGGTCGCAGACAACCCCCAGAATGAGTGCTCTCTGTGTTTGTCGCTCTGCTTTTTCATTACGGCCGCAGGGTTGTTGGTTGACATTGTTTGGGTGACTTATTATATTCCAGCGGTTGGCCAAATCGGCTATATCGATATGGTTTCCAAATTATCACTGGAGAAAGGAACTTAACATATGAGCGACGCAATCATGGAAGTCGAGGATGGTAGCTTTGATAAGGACGTTCTGGCAGCCGACAAACCAGTACTGGTTGACTTTTGGGCCCCGTGGTGTGGACCATGCAAGGCTATCGGCCCTATCGTGGAAGAACTTTCGGAAGCATACGGCGATCAAATAACTTTTGCAAAATGCAATGTGGATAACAATCCGGGAACCCCCAGCAAATATGGCATCAAGGCCATACCGACGCTCATCTTTTTTAAAGATGGCAATGTCGTCGATCAAATCACGGGCATGGTAGCCAAATCAAAATTGGAAGAAGCTATCAGCAAGGTACTATAGGATCCACCTTGATGAGAATACTGGCGCTTTTGCTGACGGCAGCCTTGCTGATAAGCATTTCAGCATGCTCGGCACGCGATCCCGATATCGATAAGCCTGCGCATGAACTCGCCCAAAACGGCATTGACGAGTATGCTGAAAAGAATTATCGCAAGTCCATCCGGTATTTTGAAAAACTACGCGACTGGTATCCTTTCAGCAAATTCGCGAAACTTGCCGAATTGAAAATTGCAGACGCTCATTTCAATCTCAAAGAATATGATGATGCGATATTCGCTTATCAGGAATTTGAAGAGCTTCACCCCAAAAATGAAGCCATACCCTATGTAATCTACCAGATCGGCAACAGTTACTTTAATCAGCTGGGAACCATAGACCGGGATCAGACCGCCGCCCACAAAGCCATCGATTCATTCGAACGCTTAATCAAGAACCATCCTGATGATCCCCACGCAGATGATGCGCGCCAAAAAATTAAAACCTGCCGAAAAAGCCTTGCTGAAAATCAATTCTACATCGGAAATTTTTACTATCGGACCAAACGATATAAATCAGCATTGGCTCGCTTTGAGGAGATCGTTGCCAACTGGGACGATTTCCCTGATATTCAAGACAAAGCCCGACGGCTCATTCCCCTTTGTCAAGCCGCCCTTGCAGAGCAGACTGGAAATCAAGAAATCTCCCCTAAAAGTACCCATTAAGCGTTCGATATGATCGCCATATTCAGACTGCCATGGTGGAAAATTGAAAAAAGTCTTTACACACCCATTTTATTGGTGTAATAGCCCAGAGTTCGGCTGAAACTGAATAATGCGGATAGTGGCCATCTATACAGTTAACTTTTACGGATGGGTACGACAAGCTATCTCAAAATAAAGATTGGGCCTTCTGACCTGGGACCGGACAGATAAAAGGGAGAACTACCAGGTAATAGATGAGCATTTTGAGCCGTTTTATCATGCTGCCGGGATTAATTGGGTTATATTGAGACAGCTTGTAATTATTAAGCATATGATGGAGAAACAACATGTCTAGAGTCTGTGAAATATGTGGGAAAAAACCGATGGTGGGTCACAATGTGAGCCATGCACATAATATTACCAAGAGAAGATTCAATCCAAATCTGCAAAATGTTCGCGCCCTGAACAAGGGTAAAGCCAAGAAAATGGTCGTTTGTACCAATTGTATTAAGTCGGGCCGGGTGGTCAAAGCCCCTTAGGCCGAATATTTTTTTCTGCGGGTATTGCTAGTCGGCCCTGGTGCATTGTATTTCTTGCTATTACTTATCACAGCATTAGATAGAAATACCGTGCGCCAGGGCTGATTCGCTTTTTGAAATAGTCAGGCTGCCTCGATTATTATTTTCTTGATTTATCCCAACCTTCGAACGCTCTGGACATATTTAATCTTTCTGATATCTGCCAGAATCTTATTAAGGTGGGTTGTACTCACAATACCAATCGTTAAGATGGAATCGACGGTCTTGTCCGATTTGGTTTCGGTGTTTAGGCTGAGAATATTGGCCTCGTTCTTACTAATGGCCGCGGCCATTTCGGCCAGCAGACCCACCCTGTCCAAAGAGGTAACCTTGAGCCTCACCGGGTAGCTCTCTCGCGTTTCCAAACTCCATTCCACATCGATTCGCCGTTCGGGGCTCATTTTTAGTGCATTGACACAACTTGATCGATGTACGGTTACGCCATAACCGCGTGTGATGTATCCGGTAATCTCGTCTCCCGGAACCGGCTGACAGCACTTGCCAAATTTGACCAGGATGTCGTCGACTCCTTTAACCACGACACCGCCGGTGGGCTTTTTTTTGCGAACACGACTGATGAGCTTGTTAAAGAGCGAGTCGTCCTCGTCTATTGATTTAGTTTTCAGGGCCAGTCGACGTACAATTTGTAACGGTGTTGTTTTTCCGTAGCCAACACTGGCGATCAGGTCATCGACAGTTTTAAAACCAAAGTGGGCCACGACTTCACGCATCTCATCCGACTTTACGAGCGTATTGAAATTGAGTTTATATTTTCGGAAGGTTTTCTCGCACATTTCCCTTCCGAGCGTAAGGCTGCGCTCCTTTTCCTGGATCTTGATCCACTGGCGGATACGGGATCGGGCCTTGACGGTTTTAACAAAGTTGAGCCAATCTTTGCTGGGATGGCTCCCTTTGGAAGTTATAATTTCAACAATGTTTCCTGTTTGGAGCTCGAATTTGAGCGGCACCATGCGACCGTTGACCTTGGCACCCGTACACTGATTTCCAACTTCGCTATGAATTAAATAGGCAAAATCGACCGGTGTGGCCCCCCGGGGTAACGATTTGATTTCTCCCTGGGGTGTAAAAACATAAACCTCGTCCGGGAAAAGATCGATGCGGACATTTTCTAAAAACTCCTGGGGATCCAGGAATTCAGCCTGATTTTCCACCAGGTTTTGAATCCAGGCGAATTTTTCGCTGGCTTGATTATCAATGCGCTGGCCCTCTTTATAACTCCAGTGTGCCGCAATGCCTGATTTGGCGACCTGATCCATTTCGCGTGTACGGATCTGTATTTCGATCCGCTCGCCATATGGACCGATCACCGTGGTATGCAAGGATTGATACATATTGGCCTTGGGCACCCCGATATAATCTTTAAATTTTTTAGCGATCGGCTTCCATAATGAATGCACGATTCCCAAAGCCTCGTAACATTGGGGAATGGTATTCAGAATGATACGGAAAGCAATTATATCGTAAACTTCCTCAAAGCTGAGGTTCTGCTGGATCATCTTTTGGTGAATGCTGTAATAATGCTTGTGCCGGCCAAGCACCTCACAACCCAAGCCACTGGTCTCCATTTTTTCTTCTATATAGCTTTTGACTTTTTGAATATACTTTTCGCGCTCTTCATTGTCCTTGTTGATAAGACGGTCGATATGAGTATATTCATCCGGCTGAAGATATCGAAAGGATAAGTCTTCCAATTCATTCTTGATCCAATAGATGCCCAAGCGCGCCGAGATAGGTGCATAAATATCGATGGTTTCCTGAGCGATGGCGCGACGCTTGTTTTCCTTATGAAACTGGAGGGTTTTCATGTTGTGCAGGCGGTCCGCCAACTTGATCAGAATCACGCGGATATCATCGGCCATGGCCAGCAGCATTTTTCGAATGCTTTCCGCTTGACGGGCTTGTTTGCTGCCAAAAGTTAGCTTGCTCAGTTTGGTCACCCCCGAAACAATGTGGGTGACCTCAAGGCCGAACATATCTTCTATCTCTTCCGCCGTTGCCTTGGTATCTTCAATGACATCATGCAGCAACCCTGCCGCAATGCTCTCGGCATCCAGACGCATTTCCGATAGAATCCCAGCCACTTCCAATGGGTGGGAAAGATAGGGCTCTCCAGACAAGCGCGTCTGGCCCAGGTGAACCCTGGCCGAATAGACATAGGCGCGCTCGATAATATCAACATTAGCATCGGGATTATATTCCGTCACACTGTCGACAATATCGTTGATCCGAATCATAATAAAATTTACGCTCCACGTAAATTTTAGGTTATTAGGCTGAAGACTATTAAGTTGTTAGGTAGCATATTTTGTCTACCGCTCTGAAATCACAACCGATATAAGTTCTATAATAAGCATAGTAAAAACGATTTCAAAAAACAGGATCACGCCCAATTGGTTTTCTGCAAAGTAAAAGCTCTGCAGATCGTGTATCATCTAAAAATAAATACGGCGCACCTTCTGGTGCGCCGTATTTATTTTTTAATAGGATTTGGCGAAGACCACCTCCTGCCCTCCTGGCTCGCCGCAGCAGATGCAGGCGCTATCATCTCGGGTGCTGTCAAAAGGAATACAACGAATGGTAACACTCAGATCTGCTTTTATTTTTTCTTCACATGCCTGGCTGCCGCACCAGGGCGATAATGCAAACCCGCCATGAATTTCGGGCCTTTCCGGATTCGCAGGCGTGAAAAAATCATAGAACTGTTCTTTTTGGGCTATGGTATGCGTGTTGGCCTCTCTAAAATCGAGCGCCCGCTGAAATAAGCTAGCTTGAATATTGTCGAGCATATCAGCAAATTCAGCCACAAATTGATTTCGTTTGATGGCTTGCTTCTGTCTGTGGTGACGGTCCCGTCGTCCCACAAAAACCGAATCCTCTGCCATATCCCGCGGGCCAATCTCAATGCGCATGGGAATGCCCTTTTTAATCCAATCCCATCCGCGTGCACCGCCAATATCACGTTCGTCGATTTCTATTCGAACGGGACGGCCGTGATATTTTTGGGCCCGCAATTCTGAGGCCAACTGGTTCACATACGGCATGACCGTTGATCGGTCCTCAGGTGTTCGAATAATCGGTAGGATAACCGCATGGGCCGAGGCCACTTTAGGTGGCAGAATAACACCATCATCATCACCATGCGCCATGATGAGCCCTCCGATCAGTCGGGTGGATGATCCCCACGATGTAGTCCAGGCGTAAGCTTCCTGCTCATCGGCTGTTTGGAATTTTATATTGCTGGCACGGGCAAAATTCTGTCCAAGGAAATGTGAGGTCCCCGCCTGGAGCGCCTTGCGGTCCTGCATCATCGCTTCGATGCATAAGGTGTCCACTGCACCTGGAAATCGCTCCGCCGGTGATTTATGACCTTGCAATACGGGTATGGCCAGATAGTCTTCAACACAGCGAGCATATACTTCCAGCATCATTCGGGTGCGCTCCTCGGCTTCTTCCTGGCTCGCATGCGCCGTATGGCCTTCCTGCCATAGAAACTCACTGGTCCTTAAAAATATTCGCGTACGCATTTCCCACCGCACGACATTGGCCCACTGGTTTATAAGCAGTGGCAAATCCCGATAGCTGCTAATCCAGCGTGCAAAAGAATCTCCAATGATGGTTTCCGAAGTAGGCCGAACAACCAACGGCTCGCTGAGCTCTCCATCCGGCATCAAACCGCCGTCGGGTTGTTTGGTAAGGCGGTGATGGGTCACCACAGCACATTCTTTGGCAAAACCTTCCACGTGCTCTGCCTCTTTTTCAAGAAAACTGACGGGGATAAATAGGGGGAAATAGGCATTGTGCACACCGGTGGCTTTAAACATGTCGTCCATCTCACGCACAATATTTTCCCACAGGGAATATCCCCAGGGTTTAATCACCATGCAGCCTCGTACTGACGATCTCTCCGCCATGCCGGACGCTCTTACGACTTGCTGGTACCATTCCGGATAATCTTCAGCGCGTGTGGGACTTATAGCCGCTTTTGACTGTTTTGCCATCTTGATCCTTTCCTTAATCTGATATATTCGCTGACATTAAAAATTTCTTTTCGTAGCTATCGATCTCTGCCATCAGCACGTCCACAAGCTGATCCTGGGGAAATGTCCTGATTACTTCCCCTTTTTTAAATAGAACCCCGCGCCCATCGCCACCGGCGATGCCAAAATCAGCCTCCTTGGCCTCTCCCGGACCGTTGACGACACAGCCCATGATGGCAACTTTCAGGGGTACGCGATAATTGACGGTGGCTTTTTCGATTGCCGCCACGATGTTGACCAGGTCAATCTGGCAGCGTCCGCATGTGGGACAGGATATGATATCGAGTCCCCGTTGGCGAATCTGAAGGGCTTTAAGTATCTCGTATGCGGCGCGGACCTCCTCCACCGGATCACGGGTCAGAGACACGCGGATGGTATCGCCGATACCGTCCGCCAACAAGGTGCCGATACCGATAGCCGACTTAACCAAGCCCGGAAATAATCCCCCGGCCTCGGTCACACCCACATGCAAGGCGGCATCACTTTTTTGGGAAAAAAGCCGATAAGCCTCAATTGTTCGGGCCACATCCGAAGCCTTGAGCGATACTTTGATCTGGTCGAAATCCAAGGATCCAAACAAATCCAGGTGCGCCATCGCACTTGAAACCATGGCTTCCGCGGTGGCACCTTGATACTGTTTTAGCAGTTTTCTTTCAAGCGAGCCTGAATTTACGCCGATTCTGATGGCGATACCATGATCCCGAGCGCAATCGACGACGGCCTTAACTTTCGACCGCTTGCCGATGTTGCCGGGATTGATCCGTAAGGCGTCGGCCCCGGCGCGAGCTGCCGCGATCGCCAAACGATAATCGAAATGAATGTCCGCAATGACCGGTATGGCAACCTGCGGTTTAATCTTTGATATGGCGGCTGCCGCCTCGGAATCCGGGACTGCAACCCGAACAATTTCGCAGCCTGCATTTTGGAGCCGCCGAATTTGGGATACGGTTGCGGATACATCCGACGTCAAGGTATTGGTCATGGATTGAACCGAAATGGGCGCTGTTCCGCCTACGGCCACATCCCCGACTCGGATTTGACGCGTTTTTTTCCTGTTTATTTCAAAGGGCATATGAAACGGCTCTCAGGATACATATCTAGCACATAAAGTTAAACAAATTATCAAAAAAGGCTCCCCTGTTCAAGCAAAATAGAATGGTCCAGCCATATTGAATTTTTGAAAAAGTTACCCTATACTAGTGGCTTTCTTGAATGCTTTTGAGTTTTGGTGGGTTCTTCATATTGGTGCTCCGAACCCATATAGAGATAAGCTATAGGGACTGTCAAAAGAACATTCCGATAGCGAAAGAAGGAGTATCCCTATTTTTACAAGCGTTATATATCACACAATATGATGGCGAACCTATTTAAACCAACGCTGTTGTGCCTGATCATGGGTATCGTCACTCTGGCGCTGACCAGTTCTTGTGACTTCCCCATGTCTGGTTCTGAAGATGATGCTTCCATCCTGAATCAAATCCTCAAAACGGGCGAGTTAACCGTCATCACGCGCAACAATGCCCATTGCTACTATTCCTACCGCGACCAGGAGATGGGTTTTGAATACGATCTGGCCAAGGCCTTTGCCGATCATATGGGGGTTACACTCAAAATTCGAATTGCGGATAAATGGGAAGGTATGATCCCGGACCTGATGAATAGAAGCGGGGATCTGATCGCAGCCAGCATGACCATTACACCCAAGCGCCGCCAAAAAGTATTATTTTCAGACAGCTACATGAACATCCAGCAGCACTTGATCGTTCACCGGGATAATTACTCAATTCGAAACTTGGAAGATTTGACCGGTCAGGTTGTCCACATACGCAAAGGGACATCTTACCAGGAGCGTCTGGAAGCGTTGAAAACCCAAATAACCGACGTCACCATCGCTTCTCACGAGGATGTTCCCACAGAAGAATTCATTCGGCAGGTGGCGGAAAAGGAAATCGACATTACCGTTGCAGATAGCAATATTGCGTTATTGAATCGACGCTATTACCCCCAGGCAATTATGGCAGGCCCTTTGGGTGAAGCCGAAGCGCTTGGTTGGGCTGTTCATCCCCAGGCGTATCAACTAATTGAAAAAATTAATCAATTTTTTAAAAAGATCAAATCAAATGGGCGGTATCACGAACTGCGTCGACAATATTATGCCGAGGTGGAAAGTTTTGATTACTTCGATCTCAAAGTTTACCATCGCCGTCTGGCCACGCGACTTCCTAAATACCAGCCGATCCTGATGGCGGCCGCCCGGGAATATGGCTTTGACTGGCGCCTGATCGCCGCCCAGATGTATCAGGAGTCGCACTTCAGGCAATATGCCCGCAGCCATGCCGGGGCCTATGGATTGATGCAGTTAACCCGGCGAACGGCCAAAAGTTTTGGCGTGACCAAGCTTTACGACCCCGAACAAAACATTTATGCCGGAATTCAGCATCTGCGCAAATTGCATGATTATTTTGAAATCGAAAATGAATCCGACCGAATGGATATTGCTATGGCGGCCTACAATATAGGACAGGGGCATGTTCGTGACGCCCAAAGACTGGCGATAAAATTACGCATGGACCCTCATAAATGGTCCAGCCTTAAAAAAGTACTGCCGCTCCTTAGATATCGGCGCTACCATAAAGATACTGTTTATGGATACTGCCGCGGAACCGAACCGGTGGCTTACATTAAACAGATAAAAATCTATTACGATATCTTGAAACGGCAGGCCCTTGATTTTGAGCGCTAATCTGTAGGGGCACCCCTTGTGGGTGCCCGAACAACCGCAATCGTCAACCACTCCGGGCAGGCACAAGGCCTGCCCCTACGGCCAACGGCCTTGCCGATGGCTCATGATTGGCGTGAATTATAATCCCACAAATGGATTGGTACGTTTCTCCCGACCGATAGTGGTGGGCCCCATGTGTCCCGGATATACGGTAGTTTCATCATCCAGGGTAAAAAGCTTTTCGTGGATGCTGGTTTTCAATACATTGAAATCTCCACCCGGAAAATCGGTCCGCCCCACGGACCCGGCAAACAGCGTATCACCCACAAAAACGGCACTATCTGCGTGCAGGGAAATTCCGCCGCGTGTATGACCGGGTGTATGCAGAACCTTCAATGTGATGGTACCCACTTGAATTTCATCTCCATCCTCGATGGTTCGATCCGGGGGGGGTGAATTGTCGGACGACATTCCCCAGGCCGCCGCGGTTGCCGACAACTGCGACAACATGGGTGCGTCCAAAGGATGTATGATCAAATCGGCCCCGGTTACTTCCTTCATGCGTTTGTTGGCGCCCACATGGTCGAAATGACCATGTGTATTGATAATATGAGTTACGGTTAATTTGGATTCAGCCAGAAGCATTAAAATTTTGTCGGCCTCATCACCCGGATCGATCACGGCAGCCGATTTGGTTTCTTCGCATCCGAGGATAAAGCAGTTGGCCATGATGGGGCCGACGGTTAGTTCTTTTATGATCATGTTCTCTCCTAAATAGTACCGCCCATAAATGATCTTTTAACGCCCTGCCGGCGTTGGCCGGTAGATTTGATTCTTCAAAATATTCAACGACACCTAGCCTTGCTGGTGTCTTATGATTCGAGTACACTATTCCTCAGGATCAAATCTCCCAACCGCCTTGGCATAACATGAAAATCTCGATTTCTGGACGGCACTATAATCTATTAATTTCTATATTATTTATTGAACTTCGTTTACTTTTTATTATCCGCAATTGTCTTTTTCTTATTCTTATAAAAGAAAATTTTTAAGTTTTGTTTCGCTGTTTTGCCTGCTCGATGAGGTCGATCAGGCTGTTGATTTTGTCCGGCGGTTTGGCATTCACGAGCGCTTTAAACTCTGATTCGGATAGGATTTCTTCCAGGTAGGTTTTTACATCAAAGGTTTCCCACCAGCAATCTATGATTTTAAAACAGGGCTTCTGCCCTTCTCCGCCTTGACGACAATACTTGAATGTAATCGGTCCGCCCAGTCGGGGGCACCGTTGTTCCAGACGATCTTTCTCATTATCAGTCTCGGTATTCAGAGCACCGGATTCAATGGCGATTCTTAAGGAATCGAGGATGCCGTTGATAAAAGGTCCCGATTCATCGGTGCCAAATTTCTTGGCAATATCAATGGCTTCATTAATGGAGACTTTTAATGGAATATCGTCACAATACATCATCTCAAAAACCGCAACACGCAAAATGTTGCGATCGACATGCGCCATGCGATGTATTTTCCAATTGTTTGAAAAGCGTTCAATGATTGTATCAATTAATCGCTGTGAGCGCTTCACACCCGCAACCAGGGTTCGGGAAAAGGGAATCGCTTTCTCTGCAGGGTGAAAATGGTCATAAAACGTTTCCATACCTTGATTGGAATCGTCGCTAACCATGTCCATGTAAAATAGCGCCTGCATGGCATGTTCTCTGGATTTGCGCCGGTGGCCCGCCATCATCTTTACCCGACATTCGCCAAGAGGTTGGCCATTTCCACTGCTGCCATGGCGGCACTGTATCCTTTATTGCCCGCTTTGGTACCAGCCCGTTCAATGGCCTGCTCGATCGTATCTGTTGTAATAATACCAAAAATCACCGGGATTTCGCTATCCATGCTCACCAGGGCAATTCCTTTGGAAACTTCTGCACTTACATAATCAAAATGCGGTGTGGCCCCGCGAATGACGGCTCCTAGACAGACGACGGCATCGTATTTATTTTTCTGGGCCATTTTTTTGGCGATTAATGGAATCTCAAATGCGCCCGGAACTTTAACAACATCGATGTCATCATCTTTGGCACCGCAACGCACCAGCGCATCTAAGGCGCCGCCCACAAGTCTTTCGGTAATAAAATCATTAAACCGACTCACCACCAGAGCAAACTTTTTTCCTTCTGCAATCAGATTGGCTTCGATATAGTTGGCCATCCTCCTCCTCCAGGTCTATTTTAGTCATTTACGCGTTTAAATAACAGCAACACGCATATATTTATAAACGAATGACGAATATTGAACATGGAATCTAGAATGTTGAAGTACCCTAACGACCAAAAGCAAACTTCGATATTCAAAATTCTGTAATCAATATTCGATATTTCCCTTAGTCCCTTACGAATTAAATGGTTGTGGCTCGTCCGTATCGGGGCGTTAGCACATGTTGAGTATGTGCCCCATCTTCAACCGCTTACACTCAAGATACCCCTTATTGTGCTGATTTGGCTCCACCTCAATCGGCATTTGTTCTGTAATGCTAAGGCCATAGCCTTCCAAGCCCACCATTTTCTTGGGATTGTTTGTCAACAAGCGCATTTGTCGCACACCCAGTGACACCAAAATTTGAGCACCGATACCATATTCACGCAGATCATCCTTAAAACCTAATTTCTGGTTGGCCTCCACGGTGTCCAAACCTTGTCTTTGGAGTTCGTAGGCCTTTAATTTATTCACCAACCCAATGCCCCGGCCCTCCTGACGCATGTAAATAATAACGCCCGTACCTTCAGCTTCGATCATTGCCATGGCCTGGTGAAGCTGGTCGGCACAATCGCATCTTTGGGAACCGAAAATATCCCCGGTCATACACTCCGAATGAACCCGGACCAATACGGGTTTCTCTGAGTCTATCTCACCTTTTACCAGGGCGATATGGGTTAAATTATCCACGTCATTTTCAAATGCGACGATCTTGAATTCTCCGCCGATTGCCGTGGGGATAATGGTCTCGGCCGCCGGCCTCACAAAACATTCTGTGCGGGTTCGGTAAGCCACCAAGTCTGCCACTGTGCAGATCCCGATATTGTGTTTCTCACTGAATTTTTCCAACGACGGCATGCGCGCCATGGTGCCGTCATCATCCATAATTTCACAAATTACCGCCGCTGGTTTCAATCCGGCCAACCGGGCCAGATCTACCGAACCTTCGGTTTGGCCCACCCTTACCATCACACCGCCGTCCCTGGCCCTCAACGGGAAGATATGTCCGGGCCGTGCCAAGTCGCTGGGTTTGGCACTGTCTGCCACTGCCGTCAAAATAGTTGTGGCCCGATCCGAGGCCGAAATACCGGTAGAAATGCCGGTTTTGGCTTCAATGGAAACGGTAAACCCGGTTTGAAACCGGGAGGTATTGTCATTAACCATTAAGGGCAGATTGAGGGCATCACACTTTTCACTGGTCATTGGCAGACAGATCAGTCCGCGACCAAATCTGGCCATAAAATTGATGGCATCCGGCGTTACTGCTTCAGCGGCCATGCAGAGATCGCCTTCATTCTCTCGATCTTCGTCATCCACCAGAATGACCATCCGGCCGGACTTGATCTCTTTAATGGCCTCCTTGATACTCAAATGTGGCATGTTGTTGCTCCTAGCCTTTGGAATTTAGGAAACCGGTTTTAGCGAGAAATTCCAGGTTGATGGAAGAGCCGCCGGTCTCCTTGGTTTGATTCTGATAATGGGATAAGAAACGTTCGACATATTTTCCGATCATGTCGGTTTCAATATTTACCTGTTCCCCCACCTTTTTTTGGGTGATGGTCGTCCCTGAACCGGTATGGGGAATGATGCTGATTTGGAAATGCCCCCGGGAACACTGGTTTACGGTGAGGCTGATGCCGTCCACAGCGATGGAGCCTTTTTCGATAATATATGGACTAAGGCCTTCGGACACCGCGATGCTAATGATGGTGGCGTTGCCAACCGGCCGCCGATCTGAAATAGTTCCCACACCATCCACGTGGCCCGATACCAGATGGCCATCGAGCCGGTCAGTCAGCTTAAGGGCGCGCTCAATGTTGACCCGATCCCCCACCGCTGCCTTCTGAAATGTAGTCCGCTGGATTGTTTCCGGAGCCACATCGGCCTGAAAACGTCGTGACGATATGGTCACAGCAGTAAGGCAGGCCCCGTTGATAGAGAGGCTGTCACCTATTTTGGAACCTGCCAGATCAAAATCGGCATCGATGGTCAGGCGTTTGCCCATTTCTGCTGAATGAACAGCCACGATGGAACCCAACCCTTCGATAATACCTGTAAACATATGTTACCTTGTTTAATTTTCGACTGCTAACAACTGGTTCTAAAACAGCTCGAAATCGCTATCGGTATCGAAATCGCCATCGTAGCAATACGTGAAGCTTTGTCTAACCATCTTCATATACGATTTCAATATCGAAACATACTTTGCAATCAGATAATATAGGCATCATAGCAATAACAATCAACCTATCAATCTGAAAATATTCCAGTTTTAGTGAAGTCCATTTGGCTTCCGGACCAGACGGCTCCGACTTATCGAGCATGGATGCGTCCCGGAATTTCACAAAGCTGATCGGTCGTGATGCACAGCATTTCAGCCGAAGGCCGTAGTCTACTACTGCGAAGGCTGAATAACTCTGCATCAGGACCGATCAGCAAAGCCCGAAGGGTGTAACTTGACGAGAAAACAATGGATCATTGACGAAATGATTCTCCCAAATCATTATGCCCATATACTAGCTCGTCTCTGCCTATTTTTTTTAACCGATTAATACCTCGTCAATTCTCATGAAATTGTCGGGACAGGTAGCCTTCAATCATAACATCATCATCAAACCGATGGACCTTAATATTGGAAACCGGCCAGGCATCCTGCATGCGGTTTTTTCCCTGTCCCTTGCAAATGGGGATACCATCATTACCCCCCAGGATTTTAGGGGCATAAAAAAACATGATTTTATCTACAATTTCAGCTGCCACGGACGAAGCGATGATTTCACCACCGCCCTCGATCAAAAGATTGGTAATTTGTTTACGCCCCAATATGGTCATCAATCGCTGCAGGTCGATATGCCTCTGACCAATTGGTGCCGCCACCAATCGAACGCCTTTACTTTCCAATCGCACTCTTTTTGCTTGGGTTTCATCGGAATGCGCTGTTTCTGAAGATATGATCCAGGTTTCAACTTCATGGGCTGTCCGGACCACCTGGGCGTTCTCCGAAATGCTTAAATTTGTATCGAGAATTAAGCGGATGGGGTTTTGACCACCCCCCTCAGGCAATCGGGTGGTAAGCTGAGGGTCGTCTTGGTGTACCGTTCCGATTCCAACCAGGATCGCATCCACGGCATGGCGTAAATTATGTACATGGTTTCTTGAAGCCGCACTGCTTACCCATTTGGCATCACCACTTCGTGTGGCAATCTGACCATCCAGCGTTGCGGCACATTTTAGGATAACGAACGGTTTTCCGGTGGTAATATATTTTATAAAAGCTTCATTTAATCTTTGGGCCTCTAGGTGGCAGACATCGCTGACAATCTTGAGGCCGTGTTGGGCCAAATAATCCAGACCGCCACCGCGAACATCGGGGTTGGGATCAGGCATGGCCACAACCAGACGTTCTATGCCGGCTTTCAGGATTCTTTCGGTGCAAGGCGGGGTACGACCGTGGTGATTACAAGGCTCGAGGGTTACATACAAAGTTGCGTTTTTAGCATCAGCACCGGCCTCATCTAAAGCATTGACCTCTGCGTGGGCTAAGCCGGCGGCCCGGTGATAACCCTTACCGATGATTTTCCCGTTCTTTACAACAACTGCTCCCACCATGGGATTGGGAGATGTGGTGCCGCGACCTTTAGACGCCAGGTCCAGCGCCATTTTCATAAACTGTTCATCATCCTTCATTCTATCACTGCTTACTAAGAATGTTCTTTAACTCCGCCACAAAATCGTTAACGTCCTTGAATTCCCGGTATACCGAGGCAAATCTGACGTAGGCAATATCATCGAGGTCATGTAACATCGCCATGATTTTTTCGCCCAGGACCGAAGACGGAATCTCTTTTTCACCGGTTTCACGCAGGTCCCGTTCAAGCTCTTCCACATATTCCTCGATGAGATTCATACTGATATCGCGTTTTTCACAGGCTTTTTTCAGGCCGGAACGGACCTTCCCACGATTGAAGACCTCCCGTCGTCCGTCCTTTTTCATAATCATGATCGGAATGTCCTCAATATGCTCATAGGTTGTGAACCGCCGGTTACACATGAGACACTCCCGGCGCCTGCGAATGACATGACCGTCCTTACTCACCCTGGAATCAATGACTTTATTGTCAATCTCGCCGCAAAATGGACACTTCATGAGTCCTCTCCCTTCTGTGCTTTGATTACATTATTGGATGAATAGTCCCTCGCTTATCTGCCCTACGGATATAAAGTATAACTGAATTTTGTACGGCGCGGAGGCCTTCGGGCGTTGATCAAAATCCATACAATATTCAGGCATTTACCTTTCAGCTCGAATCAGATTCAAGTTTGAAAACATTGACACCGGCCTCATTTAGCATCTCTTCTGACATGCTATCGGCATAACCGGAAAGATAATAGATTGTATTAATACCAGCATTTATAATCATTTTGGCACAAATGGAGCACGGTAAGTTGGTACAAAACAGGGATGCATCGCGGATGGAAACGCCATGAAACGCAGCCTGGATTATTGCGTTCTGTTCAGCATGAATCCCCCGACACAGTTCATGACGTTCCCCGGACGGTACCTTGAGCTGCTCCCGCAAGCATCCGGTTTCCTGGCAATGGCGAACATGGGTTGGTGCGCCGTTGTAGCCGGTGGAGAGCAGTCGTCTGTCCTTGACCACCACGGCCCCCACAGATCGCCGCAGGCAGGTCGATCGTTTGGCCACCAATACGGCGATTTCCATAAAATAGTCTTCCCAGGAAGGGCGTTTGTCGATATCACTCATGATCTACCTATTCACAATTTGAATTCCTCTACCGCTGTTTACAGCGGCCGCTGCCTTGACTTCATTGAGTAGTTTGACCGAGACTCACTTGAGGCTCTCAATCGAGTCGCTGTGGGGAATTCAAATTTTAAAAATCTATAGGAAACTGCCCACAAAGCGCCTCGACCCGATCCTTGACCTTCAGGATCGTTGCCGGATCATCAATATTTTTCAGTACGCTGAGGATCATTTCGGCAATCACTGCCATTTCTGTTTCCTGCATCCCCCGGGTTGTAATGGCCGGTGTGCCAATACGAATACCACTCGTAATGGCCGGTCCCAACTTATCAAACGGTACCGCATTTTTATTGACTGTAATACTGGCTTGGCCCAGGGCATCTTCGGCGGCCTTACCGGTAACATTCAGGCTGCTCAAATCCGCCAATAACATATGGTTGTCCGTTCCGTTTGATACCAGCTTCATGCCACCGTTCATCAGGTGTTCTGCCAAGGTAGCGGCATTTTTAACGGTTTGAATCTGACAGGCCTTGAATTCATCCGACAAAGCCTCTTGGAATGCGGTGGCTTTCGCCGCTATGATATGCATCAGTGGCCCGCCCTGGATGCCCGGAAATATTTCCTTATTCAATTTGCTGCCATAATCCGATTTTGACAAGATTAAACCACCACGGGGACCTCTTAACGTTTTGTGGGTCGTCGATGTGGTGACATCGGCATACGGAATGGGTGATGGATGCGCACCAGCAGCAACCAGTCCGGCGATATGGGCCATGTCCACCATGAGAAGGGCGCCAACGGATGCAGCAATGTCTGCAAAGGCTTTAAAATCTATTATGCGGGGATAGGCACTGGCCCCGGCCACAATCATTTTTGGGTGGTGCTGTTGCGCCAATGCTTCCAATTGATCGTAATCAATGATCCCGGTCTGGGCATCGACGCCATAATGTACAAATTGATAGAGTCGACCCGAAAAACTGACTTTACTGCCATGTGTTAAATGCCCGCCATGCGCCAGATCCATTCCCAGAATGGTGTCCCCGGGTTGTAATAGGGCAAAATAGACAGCCATATTGGCCTGGGAACCTGAATGGGGCTGCACGTTCACATAAGGGGCTTGAAACAATCGGCGTGCCCGTTCAATGGCCAATTCCTCAGCAATATCAACGAACTCGCAGCCCCCATAATAACGCTTTTCAGGGTATCCTTCCGCGTATTTGTTGGTCATGACACTGCCCTGCGCTGCCATGACCGCTTTACTTACGATGTTTTCAGATGCGATCAGTTCCAGATTATTCTGCTGACGGTGCATTTCCTTTTCAATTGTCGCCGCCAATTCAGGATCTGATTGTCTTATGATTTGCAAATCCAAAATTGATTCCCCTTATCTGTCATTTAAAGCCTGCAACCCAGAAATTTAGTTGCATCCCATCTTGTCAAACTTGTTGATCCGATTTTGATGTCGGCCACCCTCAAATTCCGTGCTGAGCCAAACCTTAACAATCTCTTCTGCCAATACATCACCGATAACGCGACCGCCCAACACCAGGATGTTGGCATCATTGTGCTGCCGGCTCAGGGCAGCTGAAAAAATATCGTTGCAAAGCGCCGCCCGAACAGCCGGAAACCGGTTGGCAACCATGGACATCCCCAGCCCGGTGCCGCACATTAAGATGCCTCTTTTTTGTTTGCCAGACGATATGGCTGTGGCCACTTCAATGCCAAAATCGGGATAATCCACTGACTCAATGCCATGGGGGCCCACATCCTGAACCGTATGACCCTGATTCTCAAGATATGTTTTAATGGTTTCTTTCATCTGATAGGCAGCATGATCACTGCCGATGAGGATAGCTTCCTGATCCATTGATTTACCCTTTCAAATCCGTTTTCCGCCGATTTTCGATCGTGATTGAAACTTTATGTGCTCTTATTCTTTATCGATATTCATCTAATATCGCAAGCAAAAAGGGGCGCTTCGTCTCACTGAAACTGAAAGTTGCACTGACGGTTGCTCTATATATGGTTAAAAGTCTGTTCTCTACCAGTTGTTAATAATATATTCCGATTCAAATCCATGATGAAAGAGTATCCCTATAAAATACATCGGTATCGGTATCGAATCAAAATCGGCTGGCTTTCGGTATCCATGCGGATCAATCGACTTCGACACCGATCGTTTTTCAATCGGTACCGCCTTCTGACAGAATTAATAACCGGAAAAGTTAAGGTATAAATTTCTTAAATATGAGGCAGGCATTGGTACCGCCAAATCCAAAAGAATTGGATAAGGATGAGGAAATGTTCTGCTTTCGGGCTACATTGGGTACATAATCCAGATCGCATTCTTCATCGGCGTTTTCATAGTTGATGGTGGGTGGGATAATGCTGTCCTTGATGGCCAGCACACTGAATACGGCCTCAATACCGCCGGCACCTCCCAATAAGTGGCCGGTCATGGATTTGGTCGAACTGATCGGAATCTCCCGGGCTTTGTCCTTAAACACGGTTTTGATGGCCCGCGTTTCGTAAAGGTCGTTTAAGGGTGTCGACGTTCCGTGGGCATTGATATAATCGATATCTGCATAGGAAAGACCAGCATCGGCAATGGCGGCCTCGATACAACGCACGGCCCCCGAACCATCCGGTGGCGGCGACGTCATATGATACGCATCACCGCTCATGCCATATCCAGCCACTTCGGCTATGATCGGTGCACCGCGTTCCAAAGCATGCTCCAATGATTCCAGGATGAGAATCCCGGCGCCTTCGCCCATTACAAAACCATCACGATCACGGTCAAACGGTCTCGATGCTTTTTGGGGTTCGTCGTTGCGGGTCGACAAGGCTTTCATTGAAATGAATCCGGCGATACCGGTCGGCGCAATGGTGGATTCCACACCACCGGCAATCATGGCATCGGCACCTCCGCGTTGAATAATCTTGAAAGCGTCACCAATGGCATGTGAGCCCGCGGCACAGGCAGTCGCCACCGAAGCGTTGGGTCCTTTGGCACCGAAATGAATCGATATCATCCCAGGCGCCATGTTGCCGATCATCATGGGGATAAAAAAAGGTGTCACCCGGTTGGGCCCTTTGCTATCTACGACCCGGGTAATCTCTTCCAATATAGACAATCCACCCAACCCGCACCCGGTTAAGACGCCCACCCTTTCTTCATTGTTGCCATCGATCTTTAATTCTGAAGCCTCCATGGCCATGCGTGTTGCCGCAATGGCATAAGCAATAAAGAGCGATGTTCGTTTGGCTTCCTTTTTGGGCAGAAAATCTTGGGGCTGAAAATCCTTGACCTCACCGGCAATTCGTGTGGCAAAATTGCTGGCATCGAACCGTGTTATCTCTCCAATGCCGGATTTTCCCGCACACAATGCACGCCACGACGCCTCGACACCAATGCCGACAGGCGTGACCAATCCCAACCCCGTTATGACCACACGTCTATTCAAGCAAACACCTTATCAATATTTCAATTGGTTATACTACAATTTAATATGCCGAACGCCCGGACTTCATAGGATGTTCATTCTAGACAATCCACCCCGAAGCGGGCGTCACTTCCAAAAAAATCATGAAACGATATTATTGGGCATGAATAAAATCAATGGCATCTTTGACGGTTTCGAGCTTTTCGGCTTCTTCATCGGAAATATCAATGTCGAATTCTTCTTCCATGGTCATAATCAATTCAACCAAATCCAATGAGTCTGCTCCCAAGTCATCTACAAATGATGCTTCCGGTATCACTTCTTCCAAATCAACACTCAATTTTTCTGCGATTATTTTTTTTACTTTATCTTCAATGGACATTTGCAAATCTCCTTTCAATTAGAGAAATCATTAAATGGTTTCTCTGCCCGGTTAAAACCGAAACATATTATTAATTTTGATTTAAGCTTTAAGCCCTAAACTCTAAGCAGGAAAGCTTATAACTTACAGCTCAATGCTTATTGCTTATGTATACATCCCACCGCTGACATGCAGTACTTGCCCCGTAATATAGGATGCTGCATCCGAAGCGAGAAATCGGATCGCCGCGGCAATTTCATTTGGCGAGCCCGCTCTTCCCATGGGGATAACCGCAAGCATCGCCTCTTTGGCTTTCTCGGGAAGTGCTGCGGTCATATCGGTTTCCAGATATCCTGGGGCAACCGCATTCACGGTGATGCCTCTACCAGCCAACTCTTTGGCCACCGATTTGGTTAATCCGATAATGCCGGCTTTGGAAGCAGCGTAATTGGCCTGCCCCGGATTTCCCATGGCACCGACGACCGAAGTAACATTGACAATCCGACCGTATCGTCGTCGCATCATGATACGAATAACTGATTTGACGCAGTTGAAGGTCCCTTTCAGATTGGTTTCCATGACCGCATCCCAATCCGATTCCTTCATTAAAGCGATTAGGCCATCCTTGGTAATACCGGCATTGCTGACCAAAACATCGATTTTCTTAGCCTCAGCGGCAATGTTTTTAAACCAGGCATTCACTTCTTGCAGGGAGGCAACATCCACACAAGCAGCATCCCAGGTCCCACCGGCGGCGGCAATCAATTCGCCTGTTTCCTGAGCTTCTTCTGCTGCTGAGCGATAGTTGAAAAATATGTGGGTACCGGGATCAGCAAATTCCTGGCAGATGGCTCTACCCAGTCCGCGGGAACCGCCGGTGACAACCACGATGCGTTTATTCTCCATGGTTATGATTTCCTTTCGAACAGAAAATCCGCCACGGTATCCATCTCCGTGATAATATGGTCATATCCACGCAACATGGCGGCAACATTTGATTCATGCAGGTACGCATCCAGCTGATCAGTGCTCAAAACCCCGGTTCCCGTGAGTACCATAGGAATGGTTGCAGTCGTTTTCTGGGCCACTTCATGCGCAAATATCCGGGACATGGCCCGGTACTTATTTGCCTGTGGATGGCCCTCTGTCGCCAGGGTGCTTGCTTTTCTGGCCAGACTCGCCCCAACCTCAACAAAAGCCATCAGATCGGCCAGCGCGAACATGATATACTGTTGGCGCGTTAGGCGATGTTCATGGGCTTGGTTGATGAGGTCGTTTAGCATTTGCGCGCTCTGACTCAACAGCTCACAACCGCCGTTCTTGAAGTTTGCAGCCAGGTCTCGCATCTCAGCACGAATGGTGTCGTAGAAGGCACCTTTGGTCTTGCGTGTAATTTTCCATCGATACGTGCTGATGATATTTTGCTGGATCTCACTGGTTCCTTCATAAATCGATGTAATTCTGATATCACGCTTTATTTTTTCGACCTCAAATTCGGAAATATATCCGTAGCCGCCCAGTGCCTGGATGGCATGATCGGCGGCATCGTTGGCCGCCTCGGTGGTGAACAGCTTGGCAATGGAGCCCTCCACCTGAACATCTTTTTCAACATCGCGGTCCACTTCGACGCACATTTCTTCGACATAGGCTGCGGCAGCCGCAAGTTTGACAGCATGCGGCACGATCAGTTTATGGGTGTAGCCCTGCTTGTCAGACAACGGTGCTCCGAATTGGATACGTTCCTGGGCATACCCGATGGCGATGTCCAAGGCTTCTTCAGCCGCACCCAGAGCCATGGCGGCGACCATCAAACGGGTATAGCCAAAAACTTTATTGGCCTGTTTTAAACCCCGGCCCGGAATACCGCCAACGAGATTTTGCTTGGGTACCACGACATCGTTAAAGGATAAAGGAGAGGTATTTGAAGCGCGAATGCCGTGTTTTTCTTCACCTTTTCCCTGTTCGAATCCGGTGGCCCCCCTTTCCACAATGAAAAATGAAGGCCCCTCGGGAGTTTTTGCCAGAACCGTCACGAAATCAGCGTATCCACCGGTGGAAATAAACTGTTTGGTTCCGTTGATACGATACGCACTCACCTGGCCGTCATCGTCTAAAATCGGATCGGCTTTGGTGGTGAGCGCGGCCAGGTTGCTGCCGGCCCCCGGTTCTGTGACGGCATAGGCCACCAGCGCATTACCCTCGGCAATGGTGCCAAGCCATGTTTCTTTCTGTTCCTGAGTACCCCCCACAATGATCGGGTCTGCACCCAGTTGGATGGCAAAAAAAGCTGTACCGACACCCAGGCAAATCCGGGCCATCTCACGTGTAACGGCGCAACAGTCCCGGGCTCCGCCGCCCATCCCCCCATAAGCCTCGGGGATAAAAATGAGCTGCAGACCAATTTCAGGCCCCAACATCTGACGGACGGTTTCTTCCGGGAACACTTCATCTCTGTCAAAAGATAAAACCAGTTCCTTGGTAAGAAGTTTGCCGCGTAACTGTCGGACCGTTTCAATCACCATCTGTCTTGATTCCAGATCAAGACCGTAAAGACCGTTTTCTGCAACTGTAGCGGAGCTAGTCATTCTAAAACCTATGCGGGTGCTGAAAGTTTTCTTTATTTATCAATAGATTAAATAAGATTATTCTTCGGTTTCAATTACGGTGCGCCCTTTATAAGAACCACAACTTGGGCAGGCATGATGGGGTTGAACAGCCTCGCCACATTGGGGGCATGTGGACAAGTTCGGGGCGGATATTTTTTGGTGGGTGCGTCGCTTATCGCGTTTTGACTTAGACGTTTTTCGTTTTGGAACAGCCATTAGTAATCTCCTAACTATATGAATTTATTTGTAATACAATGATATTGACTTCGAGCTAATTTGTGGAGTCTCTAGTAATTGAATTCATTACAATTGTCAAGGATTTTTGACCCTTTTTTTCAGACGGTCACTTGTGTTGGGTCTTTTTATATGTTATTGAGGTCACCCAAAATGGGTTAAACTAAGCGTCGACAATATATATTGCTGTTTTTAAAAGAATTTTATAGTTTAAGGCCCTTGGCATGGCCAAATAGAGATGCTAGCCCGAAAGCCTGAAACATATCATGATAACCCATCGGCCTGGATTGTAAGGCCGAATATTATTCTGATAAAAAATGACTAATGACTAAAAGTTTTGAACAAGTTAAAGTAAAACGGTGAAACTTATGAATCAGATTATCACCCGCTTCCCACCAAGTCCCACCGGATTTTTGCACGTGGGTGGTGCCCGTACGGCCCTTTTCAATTGGTTATACGCACGGCACATGAATGGAAAGTTTGTTCTACGGATTGAAGATACCGACGCAGCCCGTTCCAGCCAGGCATCCGTTGACGCCATATTCGAAGCGCTTGAGTGGCTCGGGATAGATTGGGACGAAGGTCCTTTTTATCAATCCCAACGACTCAGTATTTATCAGGAGCACATTAGCAAACTACTGGATGACGGTCATGCCTATTACTGCACCTGTAGCCCGGAACGATTGGAAGCCATGCGATCCCAGGCAATGGCCAGCGGCGGAAAACCCAAGTATGATGGAACCTGCCGGGATCTGGCCCTGCCGAAATCCGACCATGCTGTTGTCCGCTTTAAAGCGCCATTAAATGGTACGACCGTGCTTGAAGATGTGGTCAAAGGCAATATCGTGTTCCAAAATGATGAACTCGATGATTTCATTATTGCCCGCAGTGATGGATCACCGACTTATAACTTTGTGGTGGTGGTGGATGATCTTACCATGCATATTAATACAATTATACGTGGCGATGATCATGTGATGAACACACCCAAACAGATCCTTCTTTATCAAGCCTTGGGCGCACAGCTGCCGGTCTTTGCCCATGTACCGATGGTACTGGGCAATGATCGCTCCCGACTTAGCAAACGCCACGGGGCCACCTCTGTAACCGCCTATCGTGAGATGGGCTATTTGCCGGAGGCTTTTGTTAATTATCTGGTTCGATTGGGTTGGTCGTATGGCGATCAAGAATATTTTACCCGGGATGAGCTGATAGAAAAATTTACGCTCGACAATATCGGCCGCGCCGCCGGCATTTTTGATCAGGAAAAGCTGACGGCGCTCAATGCAGCTCATATTCAAGCCGCATCATCCCGAAGCATTGCCGGTCTGCTGGTACCTTTTTTGGAACAAAATGATATAAGGGTCGAACCGGATGACCATCTGGTCCGGGTGGTTGAAACCTTAGTTCCGCGTAGCAAAACCCTTACGGAGATGGCTGCAGCGGCTGACTTTTACTTTGCCCAGGCAATAGACTATGAACCCAAGGCCGCCAAAAAGTTTCTCAAACCCCAAACGCGGGAGCCGCTAGATCTGCTTATGAATGCCCTGGCGGATATTGTTGATTTCAGTGAGGAAAAACTGGAAAATGCCTTTAAATCAGTTATGACCCAAACCGGTTTGAAGTTAGGGAAAATCGCCCAACCGGTTCGGGTCGCACTGACCGGTCGTACGGCCAGCCCGGGCATTTTTGAAATTATCGAGATCATCGGCAAACAGAAAGTACTTCAGCGCTTAAAACAGGCCATCGACCATATCGATCGAAACGAGTCGAATGAAATCGGTTCGGTATGATCGGATTGTTGAGCCGATTGAGTATCTGAGTTCATTAGACTTTTTACGTTCATCCGGTTTGACGAATAAATAATTTTTGCTTGACTTGTCACCCGGTTTCTTTGTATCAGACCAGAAGTAAAGGCTGTAAAGTAGAATATCGATTTCAATCGATATTTATTGCAGCGAAGCTGCATCCGTAAATTTGAGAATCAAATTTACTGAGGGATCGTCTAGCGGCAGGACGACGGGTTCTGGCCCCGTTAACCCAGGTTCGAATCCTGGTCCCTCAGCCAATAATATTATGGGTTATGATATGTGTATCATAACCCATTTTTTTTGAATACTTGAAAAGATAATGAATTTCTCCTATACCGGTTGTCACAATTATATTCCGAAATAAAAACCAAACGGCATGTTTTACTGACGGATGCTATATACAAACATCATCGAATCAATTTAGGAGTATGCTCTGATGAAAAAATGGCGTTGTACTGTTTGCGGCTATATCCACAATGGCGATGAACCACCGGAAAAATGCCCGGTCTGCGGTGCGGACAAGAGCCTGTTTGAAGAGGTCGTTGAAGAAGCTCCTGACAAAACCCATGAGACCGGCGCGGCGGAAGACATCTCGGCCTCAGAACCGGAATTATCGCGAGATGTTGATTTAGGTGCAAAGCCTCAGACCCTTTTGGGCCGCCTATACCAATTTAAAATCCGAATGATGTTAAAGCATCATGCCCATCCGGTGTCCGTCCATATTCCCAACGGCGTTCTTCCGGTTTCCTTTATTTTGATGATTTTGAGTGTGCTCACGGGTGGGCATGCGCTGGCGACGGCCGCTCACATCAATATGGTGTTTGTAGTGCTGTCGCTTCCATTTGTGCTTTTCTCGGGATACATTGAATGGCAAAAACGCTATAATGGCCTCCGATCCTCTCGATTTATCACCAAAATTATTTGTGCCGGTATCGTATCGATAACGGCGCTGATCCTCGTGCTCTGGTGGGGATTTAGGCCGGATATTCTGGGCACGGCATCTCTGGCCCGGAGCATGTATCTGTTTATCGGATTGATCATGCTGGTGGCAGCGGTTATAGCGGGGCTTATCGGCGGGAAACTTGTCTTCAAAGACTAAAAATAAAAATCGCTTTGCGATTTTTATTTTCGGAAGGTTTGAATACGCTGCTGGATTACGTCGAATCCGGTCATTTCAAAGTTTGACATGTTTTCCCGATAAACGTCAGCTCGGTCCAGCATGTTCTCAATGCGTTCCTGAAAGCGCTGGGCAGACAGTTCCCGCCACGGTATATAATCCAGCAGATTTCTGTCTTTGAAACATTGCGCCCGCAAAGTCTGCTCCATACGGGGTGTTTCACGCGGAATCAACAATGACACCGTTTTCTGGCTCATTAGTTCGCAAAGTGTATTATACCCCCCCATGCTGATGACCAGATCCGATGCCGCGATGATTTTTTCCATCTGCCGGTAGAAATGAAATACCATGGCATTGACTTTCCTGGCGCGTTTGAGGATATCCACGCGTTGCGCTTTGGGCATAAAAGGTCCGGTTATCAACACACTGCGATACGGATTATCACGGCCCAAACGCTCCAACATCGACAAATAGGTGTCCATGACCGGGTAGCCGTCACCGCCCCCTCCGGTGGTGACGAGGATTAATTTTTCATCTTCGCCGATTTTGTGCCGTGCCCTTTCACGCTTGCCTTCCTTCCGGCTTTTTACTTGACGGGGGATATAGCCCGTAAAATGCATTTTTCGGGCTATCTGCTCCGGGATATCATACTCCTGGATCGGGTTATAAAAATCTTGAATCCCATAAACCCATATTTCGCCGTAGTATTTATCCAGGGCCCTGTAAATGCCCTTGTCCTGCCAGGATTCAATCACGGTACCGGCGTCATCCATAATGTCCCGCAGTCCCAGGACGGTTTTGGTACGGGGTGAATATTTCTGGAGCCATTTAAGCGTCGGCTCGATCTCCTTGCGCAGGCCCAGGGGTTCCTTATCCACAATCACCAGTTGAGGGTGAAAAGACTTTGCGGTTGCCGAAATTATGTGTTTGCGAATATTGAGCGCATGGCCGGGATTTATTTTGATGGAAAGCGGCAAGTATTCTTCATTGGTTTTTTTGATCATTCCCGGGATACGAACAAAATCGATGTGATCCGGCAATGAAAATCGTCCGGCAATGGGCGATCCGGTTAAGATGAGGACGTTGGTTTCAGAATCACGAAACCGCGACGCCAGAGCCATTGTGCGACGGATGTGGCCAAGCCCGTAGGTATCATGCGAATACATCAGGATATTATAAAATTTTTTATTCCTCATGGTTGCTCGGCATGTCTCATCTGTTTATAGGTATTGATCAATCCGTTTGTTGAAGAATCATGGTTGACAACCGATTCAGTTCCTTTGAGCTCCGGAAGAATTTTATTGGCCAGCTGCTTGCCCAGTTCAACCCCCCATTGATCAAAGCTGAAAATATTCCATATGGCACCCTGAACAAAAATCTTGTGCTCGTACATGGCGATCAGACTACCCAGGGTATACGGTGTCAATTGCTTCAATAGAATTGAATTGCTCGGTCGATTCCCCGCAAACATGCGATGGGGCGCCAAACGTTGGATATCCGCCTCATTGTGGCCGGCAGCCCGCAGTTCATCAGCAGCCTCTTCCTGAGTCTTGCCTTTCATCAGGGCTTCCGTCTGCGCAAAAAAGTTAGAGAGCAGAATGTCATGGTGATCACCAAGCGGATTGTGACTGATGGCAGGTGCGATAAAATCCGCCGGAACCACCTTGGTACCTTGGTGTATCAATTGATAAAAAGCATGCTGACCATTTGTGCCGGGCTCTCCCCAAACAATGGGACCGGTCTGATATGCCACAGGTCGGCTATCCCGGTCTATGGATTTCCCATTGCTTTCCATGTTGCCCTGTTGGAAATAAGCTGGGAAGCGGTGCATGTACTGGTCGTAAGGTAAGATTGCTTCAGTCTCAGCTCCAAAAAAATTATTATACCAGATGCCGATTAGGGCCAAGATGACAGGCAGGTTCTCCGGAAACGGTTTGGATTGAAAATGGTGATCCATTGCCTGCGCACCTGCAAGCAGCTTTTCAAAGTTCTCAAAGCCAATATAGCAAGCAATTGGCAAACCGATTGCTGACCAAAGCGAATAACGGCCACCGACCCAATCCCAGAATTGAAACATATTTTGGGGATCAATGCCAAATTGCTCAACCGCCGGCTGATTGGTTGAAATAGCCACAAAGTGGCGGGCGATATGCTTTTCCTGACCAGCCTTTCGTAGAAACCACCTTCGTGCTGAGTCGGCATTGATCATGGTTTCCTGGGTGGTAAACGTTTTCGAGGCTATTAAAAACAAGGTCGTTTCAGGATTCAATGATTTTAAGGCCTCGCTTACATGGGTACCGTCGACATTGGACACGAAATGAACGGCTAGGCGGGAGTGACCATAAGGCTTCAGACAAGCCGTCGCCATTCTGGGTCCTAAATCAGACCCGCCGATACCGATATTGACAACATTTTCGATGGATTTTCCGGTATAACCGCGCCATTCTCCTGAACGAACTTTTTCTGAAAATTTGCGCATTTGATTCAAAACGGCGTTCACGGCCGGCATCACATCCCTTTCACCCTCCCGTATGGGATGATTGTCCCGATTTCGGAGGGCCACATGCAGAACAGCCCGATGCTCGGTTTCATTGATGGGCTCTCCCCGAAACATCTTATCAATGGCCTCGTCCAGATGAACCTCCGCTGCCAGCTGATATAGCAACTGCAGGGTTTTTGCGGTTATTCGGTTTTTAGAATAATCAACGAGGATGTCGTCAAAACGGATTGAAAAAGTTTCAAACCGCTGGGGATCCGCCTGAAACCAGTCCACCATGCGTGCATGTCTAATTTCCAGAAAATGCTTCTCTAGTGCATGCCAACTTTTGGTTTGAGCAGGATCTACTTTGGGCAGCATGCCGACTCCTCGTTAATATTTAGTTGACGAACTCAAGGGAAGTCCTGTAAAATCTCTGGGTGTTATCGAATTAATCGGAACTTGGCAAAAAGCAATCGTTTTGGTTTGGCGTTAATCTGCCATTTTCGATGAAATCGTTGTTTCATCCTCATTCACACAGCTCGACAGGTCATTGCGATATGCGTTTTAGAACCATATGCATCGGTATCTTATTTTTTCTTCTTTTTCAACAAGATATCGTTGCGGATACTCTCTACACCTGGATTGCTCCCGAAGGAACAATTCATATTTCCAATACCAGGCCACCTAGAAATGTGACCCTGAAAGAAAAGCTGCAGTACCCCACCAACAAATCGTCTATGCAAACACCCGCAACTGTGATGTCTGCCCCTGAAACCATTGGGGATGACATGGTTTTGGCCGCCACCCAAAAGGCTAAACAGGCCCGGCAGCATGCAAAAGCGGCACGCATCGTTGCCGAAAAGGCCATCGATAAAGCCAACCGGATAAAACAAGAAACAGAGACATTTCTCGAACCTTGGCGCAACAAAAAGCGCATCCGCAGACCCATGCAGTTACAAATTGAAAGCCGAATCCAAAAAACCAATCAAGTCATTGCCGAAGCGGATCGTTTGATTGCCGAAGCCAACGAAGCCGAACAAAGAGCGCAATCAGCCGAATTAAAAGCTCGCACTATCCAGGCCCAATTTCTTGAAGCCTACCGAACGATCGTTTCAAAATAATAGCATTATGGATCAGACCTCGCTTTAATAAAGGATATAAAAATTATGTCTAATGAAACCGGACCAAATTCACCACCGAAAAAGGGTGATGCCCTCGACTCATCCGGCACCCCTCCGCCCAATTTTATCCGCAATATAATTGAAGAAGACAACCAAACCGGCAAACATAACGGTAAGGTGGCAACCCGTTTCCCACCGGAACCTAACGGTTATTTGCATATTGGCCACGCCAAGTCTATCTGTTTGAATTTTGGGTTGGCCGCTGATTACAATGGGACCTGCAATTTAAGATTCGATGATACCAATCCCACCAAAGAAAATGTCGAATATGTGGATGCCATCCAGGAGGATGTACGCTGGCTAGGATTCGATTGGGGCGAACGCCGGTTTTTTGCATCGGATTATTTTGAACAATTATACAACTATGCCATCCAGCTAATTAAAAAAGACAAGGCCTATGTCGACAGCCTCAGTGCGGATGAAATCCGGGCCTACCGGGGAACTTTGACCGAACCCGGCAAGGAAAGCCCTTTTCGTACGCGGAGTATTGATGAAAACCTGGAAATGTTTATGGGGATGCGGGCAGGCAACTATGAGGATGGTGCGCATGTATTGCGTGCAAAAATCGATATGACCCACCCCAATTTGTTGCTGCGGGATCCCACACTATATCGTATCCGGCGGGTATCGCATCACCGCACCGGCGACAACTGGTGTATTTATCCCATGTATGATTTTACCCACTGCCTCTCGGACTCCATTGAGGGCATTACCCATTCCATTTGCACCCTCGAGTTTGAAATCAACCGGCAACTGTACGACTGGGTACTGAATCAATTGGAAGTATATCATCCCCAGCAAATCGAATTTGCGCGCCTGAATCTCAGCTATACGGTGCTCAGCAAGCGCCGGCTCATTCAATTGGTGGAAGAAGGGCATGTGTCGGGCTGGGATGATCCCAGAATGCCCACCATCTCTGGCTTGAGACGCCGCGGATTTACACCCGCAGCCATCCGGAATTTTTGCGAGCGCATCGGTGTTGCCAAACGAGACAGCATGGTGGATATGGCGCTTCTGGAATATACGATTCGAGAGGACCTCAATAAACGCGCTCCGCGGGTTATGGGAGTTCTCAATCCGGTTCGGGTGGTAATCGATAATTATCCGCCGGACCGGATGGAGGAATTGGAAGCCGAGAACAACCCCGAAGATCCCAGTATGGGCAAGCGGAAACTGCCATTTTCCAGAGAGTTATGGATCGAAAAAGAAGATTTTATGGAAACACCACCCAAAAAGTTTTTTCGCCTGGCCCCGGGACGCGAAGTTCGGCTTAAGCATGCTTACTACATCACCTGCCAGCATGTTGAAAAAGATCCGGACACGGGTGAAATTGAAACAATCCATTGCACCTATGATCCGGAAACTCGGGGTGGTTGGTCGGAAGATGGTCGCAAAGTTAAAGGAACCTTGCATTGGGTGTCGGCGTCCCATGCAGCCAAGTCAGAAATCCGTCTTTATGAACACCTCTTTAACAAGGAAAACCCAAATGATTTGAAAGCGGGTGAAACCTTTAAAGACCATTTGAATCCGAATTCCGTTAAGGTATTGAAAGATTGCTATGTGGAACCGAGTCTGCTTGAGGCTAGCCCGGGTTCTCGCTATCAATTTCTACGACAGGGCTACTTTTGCGCTGACAAAGTCGCTTCCAGTCCCGGAAAGCCGGTTTTTAATCGGATCGTGACCTTACGGGATACCTGGGCGAAGATTCAAAAGCAGGGGTCGAGGGGTCAAGGATCCAAGTAATCAAGAGGGTTTCAGGGGTGTAGGGTTGAAGGGTAATGTGTCGGCCTGTCTATGCATGATTATCCTGCCGTTCCCCTCCAACCCTTCGATCCTTAAACCCTTTTTGAGAATTTTGCGGCCTATAGACGATAGTGTCGTACGTTAATGCTATTGTAATTACTGGCTAAAACAGTATCCCGACATATCCGACAAATGAATCCCCCGGACTCTTATCGTAGCTGGTGGCATAGGCAGCTTCTACGGCTGAAGTAGCACCCATGGCTTTGCCGGCGGCAATGGCCGCGGCAACCGCACCGGAACAACACGCATTCTGATTTGCCAGTGCTTCTTCAATAACTTCAGTTGCATTCATGCTCAGCATCGCGTCGATTACCTTGCGATCGTTCTGATTTCGAACCCAATCCACCGCCGAATCACCGGTACCCTCGGGAATAAATCCATAATTAAAACCATAATGGGTAAGATCCGTTGATCCCACAATTTTGGCGGTCACACCTAAATCAGCACAGACTGCCACCACGGCTTCCCCGATTTCCACGGAAGATGATTTTGGCGGTGCCCCTACCGGTACGATTTTAGTGTCGGGAAATAAATATTTTATGAACGGAAGCTGTAACTCAATCGTATTGTCCTTGGTATGATTCGTAGCTGTCTCCACCTGAAAAGGAAACCTCTGGACCAAACTAGAGGCAACTTCTGATTCGATCAGCAGTTCTCCGAATGGGGTTTCCCAGGCACCTGCGGTCATTATGTAATTGGGTGAACGCGGGTGCAGATGCATTCCGAAAAGAATAAACACATCCGGTGTTGGGCCTGCTTTTAAGGCGTGAATAATATTGCAAGCAATGGCTCCAGAATAATACCAGCCGGCATGGGGTACAATGCCGCCCATCCATGGACCTTTGGAAATCTCCAACGGACTTGCTTTGAGAAAATGATTGATCTCCCGCTCGCAGGCTTCCGGGATGTCAGGATACCAACTCCCCGCAAAAGACGCTCTACGTGCGTTCATGCCGATCACCTCCTTTATTGAATTGTTGCGCGATATTATTAAAGGTTATTTCCCCACGTGTCATAGCAATTGTCAGAATAATGTTCCGAAACCCGAAGAAGGAGTACCCTTATTTTTTTAAAGGACATATCAATCCAATTCTGAACTTGTGCCCCCGGATTGGTGGTGAAATTAGGTCGGCTGGTAGCAAAGTTAGGCTGGGGAACCATCACCAATCCGGCAGGGCACTCCACTAGCAAGGCATATTCATCATGATATGTCCTTTCAAAAAAATAAGGGTACTCCTTTTTTGGGGTCTTTAATCTGAACATATTTTTGACAACTAATATAGACGTATCTCTATTTCGAAACTTATACCCGGCAACAGAATTGGGCACTTTTTCACGCTGCTGATTTGGATAGCGGTAACAACGGCAATCTCGAGTCGCACAGCAAATTATCGAAGAGATGGATTAGGAGACGTTCGCGTTTATCTGGTATGAGAAGAACTATCCGTCAGAGATGATAAACCAAATCAAAACCGGTTTCAACTGCTAATCAGCGACCCATGGCGGATCTAACCCTTTCGATACGTTTCAAAGGATTATTTTCAACTCTACTAAGTCTGCTGGTGGCCGCTGACTTTTGTATTTAACTGTTGCTTCAGCCAATCCAGCCACGGGGTCATGCCCGCTTCAGTCTTAGCCGACATTTCAAATACGGGCATATCCGGGTGGATCTGGCGGATGTTCTCTAGGGCCGCGGCTGAATCGTAATCTAAATAGGGTAGCAGGTCAATCTTGTTTAATATAGCGGCATCGCACTCGCGGAACATCAAGGGGTATTTTAAGGGCTTATCTTCACCTTCGGTTACACTCAGTATGACCACACGGGCATCTTCACCAATATCAAATTCTGCCGGGCAAACCAGATTGCCGACATTTTCAACAATCAAGAGTTGGATCTCGGTTAAATCGATACCCCCAAGCGCTTTTTCGATCACATGCGCGGCCAGATGGCAGTCACCCCCGAATTCGTCGGTATTGACCTGGACCACCGGGGCTCCCGAAATCGCCAGACGATCGGCATCGTTGGTGGTACATATGTCGCCGACAATTACGGCACACCGGATGTCAGGCATAATCCGGGAAAGGGTTTTCACCAAAGTCGTCGTTTTGCCGGACCCTGGTGAGCTCATCACGTTGAGTACAAAAACATTATGAGCCCTAAACAGGCTCCTATTTTGTTCTGCCATCTGATCGTTCACATCCAGCACCCGTCGAACCACTTTTATTTCGCGGGTACCGGATTTGACCGAATGTAGTGCTGTAGTTTGGCTATCATGGGTATGGGGCCCTTTGTGAGGCCCGCCATGGTGGTTGGCGATCTGTCTTTTATTGAACTGGTACATTTATTCGCTTTCCTCATCTGCAATTTCAATGGATTCGATGTTCAGTTCCCGGCCAGAAATGATATCCAGGCTGCCGCTGTCGCATACCTGGCACTTAAAAACCGGCGTGTCGATGGTCCATTGGGCCTCGCAGTCCTTGCAGCGTGCTTGTATGGGCACTTCCTCGATGTGTAAAACAGCGCCGGACAAGGGGCCGTCTTTGGCCGCGATTTCAAAGCAGAAACGCAGGCTATCAGGAACTATGGCTGCCAGTTTTCCCACTTTTAAATTGACGGTTTCAACCTGGACCGGGACATCGCTCTTGGGAATCGATGCAGTGGCAATTTCAATGATCTGAAGGGCGATACCCATTTCGTGCATAGGTCCGACTTCCTAGTTTCATAGTCTTTTATTCAGATTTAACTGAGTTGAAAAATCGCAGGATTTTACACGCGGTTTTAAGTTTTAGGTGTTAGGTTTTAGGTCGCTATGAGCTAAGAGCCTAACTTAAAACTTAACACCTAAAACTTAACACCGATCCTAAAACTGAAAGGTTTGTTTACATAATTCTCCCAGCCGCCCCAAATCCTGACATACCTGAATCCCGCTGGCTTGCATGGCGGCCACCTTTCCTTGAGCGGTACCGCTCTTGCCACTGATGATGGCACCGGCATGCCCCATACGTCGACCCGGGGGAGCCGTGAGACCGGCAATGAATCCCACCACCGGTTTGGTAACATGCGCCTTTATATAGGCACTGGCATCTTCCTCGGCCGTTCCGCCGATTTCGCCAACCATCACAATGCCTTCGGTCGCCTCGTCAGCCTGGAACGCTTTCAGGCAATCGATAAAATCGGTTCCATTAATCGGATCCCCACCAATCCCAATACAGGTTGTCTGCCCGATATCCTGACAGGTTAATTGATGAACCACTTCATAGGTCAAGGTGCCTGACCGGGAGACAACGCCAATGGGTCCGCCTGGCTTATGGATTGGGCCAGGCATGATGCCGATTTTAGCATCCCCCGGTGTAATGATACCGGGACAGTTGGGGCCAATGAGGCGAACCGGCTTGTCCCGCAGGAAATTTTTTACCTTCATCATATCCATAACCGGTATTCCTTCGGTGATGGCCACAATGATGTCCACCCGGGCGTCGGCAGCTTCCATGATGGCATCGGCCGCAAAGGGCGGGGGCACAAAGATCAAGCTGCAGTTAGCCCCGGTTGCAGCCACGGCAGCGGCCACCGTATTAAATACCGGGACCGAATCCATTTCCTGACCACCTTTTCCCGGCGTTACACCGGCAACAACCTGGGTGCCGTATTCGATACATTGCCGGGTATGAAACTGACCTTCTTTACCGGTAATTCCCTGGACCAATACTTTTGTATTCTTATCAACAAAAATGCTCACGATAGTATCATCCTATCTTCATTAAATATGTCCCACCTACATGTGATATTTCGAATATCGAATATTGAATAATCATTGCAGAATGTCAAAGCAAGCCTTAGGCAGATCCACCCTTACCAAAACTTCTTAATTCATTATTCCCTGTTCGATATTCGACATTCTAGTTTTGCTACATTAAAACAATAGCATATATTTATTTAAATCAAGCTACAATCTCCGCGACCTTTTGAGCCGCGTCTTTTAGATCCACTGCCGTAATCAGATTGAGACCGGATTCCGCAAGGATCTGACGTCCGGCCTCAACATTGGTGCCCTCCATACGAACGACCACCGGCACACGGATGCCGGTTTTTTGGGCAGCCTGGACGACACCCGCCGCCAATACGTCACAACGCAAAATGCCACCAAAAATATTGATCAGGATGCCCTTGACGTTTTCGTCACTTAAGATAATTCGAAAGCCGTTCTCAACCATTTCCGCACTGGCACCACCACCCACATCCAGGAAATTAGCCGGCTCGGCACCCGCCAATTTGATGATATCCATGGTGGCCATGGCCAGACCGGCACCATTTACCATGTTGCCGACATTCCCGTCCAGATTGATATAATTCAGGTTGAAGCGGGAGGCCTCGATTTCCAGAGGATCTTCCTCATTGAGATCCCGGAGTTCCAGAATCTCCTTGTGGCGAAAAAGAGCGTTGTCATCAACATTCAACTTGGCATCCAGGGCGATCAACTGCTCGTCACCTGTAATCACCAATGGATTAATCTCCACCAGGGAACAATCATAAGCCACGAACAGCTTGTACAGATTACGCACCAGTTGTTGAAAGGGCTTGATGACTGCCGGTGGCAAATTTAAGCCAAATGCGGCTTCGCGGCCATGATAGGCCTGAATACCCACCAAGGGGTCCACACTGACCTTGATGATTTTTTCCGGGGTTTCCTCGGCCACGGCTTCGATATCCATACCACCGGCTTCGCTCGCCATAAGAACGATGCTGGCTGTAGCGCGATCCGGAACGATGCCCAGATAGAGTTCCTTTTGAATGTCGAGCCCTTGTTCTACCAGGATTGTCTCAACACGTCGTCCTTCCGGGCCGGTCTGATGGGTTACCAGATCCATTCCAATGATTTCGCTGGCCATGGAAGAAGCTTCTTCACGCGATTGCGCCAGTTTGACGCCGCCGCCCTTGCCCCTGCCACCGGCATGGATTTGGGCCTTCACTACTACGGGGTACCCTCCCAGCGTATCGGCAACCTGTACCGCCTCGGCGGCAGTTTTGGCGACATCCCCTTTGGGCACCGGTATATTATGCTGTTTAAAAAGTGCCTTGGCCTGATATTCGTGGATTTTCATATGTGTCTACCCAATCACCAGTAAAACGTCATTTTTTGATACGGAATCACCGCTGGCATAATTTATAGCCTTGATCGTACCGCCGCATGGTGCCGGCAATGCATTCTCCATCTTCATGGCTTCAAGCACGACAACGGTTTCACCCTCATCCACGCTGTCTCCCACCTGTTTCAGGTAATTGACGATCATGCCCGGCATGGGCGCATTCAAAGGCGTTCCTTCCGTGGTTTCCGGTGCTGCCGGCGCCTCGGCTGCCGGTTCCGGAGCTTTTTCAGCCGCCGGTGATGGTGCCGCCGCAGGCTTAGGTGCTGCGCTGGGGGCGGCCATGGGTGGCATGGCCGGCATCGGTTGGGCCGGCATCTGTTGCACATAGTTAAAAACAGGAGATTCACCCAAGGCATCTACTCCAACTTCATAGTATTCATCTCCCACAAAAACATTGAAGGTTCGCAGGTTCTCACTTTTTTCAGGAGCGGTCTGCGATGATTTTTCTACCAACAGCCCTTCTTTAGCTTTCTTGATCAGGTCATCTTGGGCCTTGACCTGATCCAGGGTCCTTGCTTTAACTTCCTCGGGTGCTTCTTCTTTTCCGTATTTCCATTTTAAAAATTTCTTCCCGGTCACCGGATAGATGGCATAGAGTACCAGATCGTCCATATCCACGGCCAGATCGCCTATCTCTTCCTTGGCTTTTCCCATTTCCGGTTCCAACACTTCGGCAGGACGGCAGGTGATCGGATCTTCGCCGCGCTCATAGCCTTTAAGGGCTTTTGCCTGAACATCGGGATCGATGGGTACCGCGGTCTTGCCGTACAGGCCGTAGCATAGATCCTTTACCTGGGCGGTAATCATCTTGTAGCGTTCTTCAGGCGTGTCGAACAGCACGTTGTTGACGGTCTGAATGCCGACGATCTGGCTGGTGGGCGTAACCAGTGGAATTTGGCCCAGTTCCTTACGGACCCGCGGCAGCTCCTTGTAAACTTCGTCAATTTTGTCCAGGGCATCCATGTCACGCAACTGGTTGACCAAGTTGGAGAGCATGCCGCCCGGGGTTTGGTGGAGCAGCACGTTAATGTCGATGATGGACATCTTGGAGTCGTCCAGCAGATGTTTATATTTGGGCATGACCTCCTTTTCGAAGATCTCATTGATCTGGGCCAGCAGGCGGATGTCGAAACCGGTATCGCGGTTGGTGCCCAACAGGGCCATCACCAGCGGCTCGAGGGCGGCATGGGAGGTGCGGTAGGCATAGGGAGACATGCAGGTGTCGATGATGTCGACGCCGGCTTCGATGGCCTTGAGGTGGCTCATGGGTGACATACCGGAAGTAAAATGGCTGTGCAGGTGGATCGGGATCTTTACGGCAGCCTTAAGGCCCTTGACGATTTCATAGGCATCGTAGGGAGCGATCAGGCCGGCCATGTCCTTGACGCAGATACTGTCGGCCCCCATAGCCTCCAAGTCTTTGCCCTTGTTGACATAGTAGTCCAGGTTATACACCTCGCCGCCCAGACGCGGTTCGGTCATGGTGTAGCAGATGCATCCCTGAAAGTGTTTACCATACTCCTTGATTTTGGGTACCACAGTCGTAAAGTTGCGATAGTCATTCAAGGCATCGAAGGTCCGGAAGATGTCCATGCCGTTTTCGCAGGCACGGTCCATGAATGCATTGGCCACGTCGTCGGCGTAGTTGCGGTAACCCACCAGGTTCTGGGCCCGCAGCAACATGGAAAACGGCGTTTTCTTCATATAACGTTTTAAAGTTCGGATTCTTTCCCAGGGATCCTCATTTAAAAAGCGGTGCATGGTATCAAAGGTGGCGCCGCCCCAGGTTTCCACCGCCCAAAAGCCAACTTCGTCCATCATCTCCGCCACCGGTATCATATCTTCGGTTCGACCACGGGTGGCAAAGAGAGACTGGTGGCCATCTCGTAGACTCAGGTCTTCGATCTTGACGGGATTTTCGGCCGCCGGCCTGTCTTTGTCGTAATTCATACTTGCCGTTTTGACTTGATTGTGATCGGTCATTTTTTGCTTTCTCCTCTCAATAAAAAATTGCGCAGCAATTTTTTATGGTGCGGCTTCGCCGCTATATATATGTGGTTTTATTGCTTTGAATAATTGACGCTGTTGATCCTTTTTTATTGTCTTGGTTCCCTACTATTGCTCACAGTTATCGAATAGTTTCAACCATACCCAATGGTTATAATTAATTATCAGCGACGAAGTCGCTCCGCGCAAGATCGAGGGGATATTAAGTTGTACAGCAAATTAAAATTCTTACGATCTTGCGCTATGGAAAGCCTTGAGCTGCATCATACTACGCAACTGCATTTGGGTCTGTCTCCCATTTAAACCCCATGGTTTCTGGGGTGGGTGGGCTGGGGCCGGTGGTGCCGGCAGGCTTGGCTGCATTTGCATGGCCATTGCGCAAGCAATTTCCTCTTCTTCCTTGAGGTAGGCCATGACTGCCGCTATCGCGGCCGCTTGTTTGGTGTCATCCATGGTATCCATCTCCCAACTAAGACGATTTTGTAAAAATCCCTACTTTCAGCCTGCGCGCATTGAGCTACAACTTGTCAGGCTGCGTTATGTATGACGCACTTGAATTTGAGCTTTTTTCAAAACCGTCCATTTTAGACTTATTAAGACCCCTTCAAATAAAACCCGAATAGATTATCACAAAATCATTGCGGCGAAGCCGCGCCATAAAAGATTTCGTCATGGTACCATGACGAAATCTTTTATACGGGGATATTGCCGTGCTTTTTCGGTGGTCTCAGTTCTCGTTTGCTGCACATGATCTCAAGCGCCTCGATTAAACGGGGCCGGGTTTCACTCGGCACCAAGACCGCATCGATATACCCGCGGTTGGCAGCACAGTAGGGATTCGAAAAAAGGTCCTCGTACTCTGCAATTTTCTCCTCCCGCTTGGCCTTGGGATCATCGGCTGTGTTGATCTCCTTGCGGTGGATAATATTGGCCGCGCCGGCTGCTCCCATTACAGCGATCTCTGCTGTCGGCCATGCAAAGGCCATGTCGGCACCTAGATCTTTTGAGCACATGGCCAGATACGATCCGCCATAGTCCTTGCGCGTTACCAACAACAGCTTGGGTACCGTGGCCTCTGAGTAGCACCATAGCAGCTTAGCACCATGGCGAATAATGCCGCCCCATTCCTGATTGCTGCCCGGTAGGTATCCGGGAACATCGGCAATGGTCAACAATGGTATATTAAAGGCGTCGCAAAATCGTATGAAACGTGTGGCTTTGTCGGAGGCGTTAATATCCAGGCAGCCGGCGAGTTCACGAGGCTGATTGGCAATAATACCGATGCTACGGCCGTTGAGCCGTGCAAATCCAACAATGATATTCTTGGCATAGTATTGGTGCGGCTCAAAGAACTCGCCATTGTCGACAATGGACTTGATAACTTCCTTCATATCATAAGATTTGTTGGGACTATCCGGAATAATGCTATCAAGAGACGGTTCCGTGCGCGAGGGATCATCATCCGTGTTAACCTGCGGCGGATCCTCCATATTGTTCGCGGGCAAATAGGAAAGAAGCTGCTTTATCTTTTGGATGGCATCCTCGTCGCTTTCACAGGCAAATTGAGACACGCCGCTTTTTGCATTGTGAGTCATGGCCCCGCCCAGGTCCTCAAAAGTGATTTCTTCCCCGGTAACGGATTTAATGACCTCTGGACCGGTGATAAACATGTAACTACTGTCCTTAACCATGAAAACCCAATCGGTCATGGCTGGTGAATAAACGGCCCCCCCGGCCGTGGGACCCATAATCGCTGAAATCTGGGGTATAACGCCGGATGCCAGAGAATTGCGATAAAAAATCTGGCCGTATCCGGAAAGGGCATCCACGCCTTCCTGAATCCGGGCTCCACCTGAATCATTGAATCCGATAAATGGCACCCCGGCTTTGAGGGCCAAATCCATTACCTTGCAAATTTTCTTAGCATGCATTTCACCTAGACTGCCGGCACGGGCTGTAAAATCCTGAGAAAAGGCAAAAACCGGACGGCCATCAACCAGTCCATGGCCCGTGATGACACCGTCGGATGGTATATCCACATCCTCCATGCCGAAATTGACACACCGATGGGTTACAAAGCGATCAATTTCCCGGAATGTCCCCGGGTCAAACAACATATCAAGCCGTTCCCTGGCGGTTGATTTGCCCTTTTCGCGCTGCTTGGCCACAGCCTTCTCACCGCCCATGGCCATTATCTTTTGTTCGCGTTCTTTGAGGTCCTTTATCTTATCCTCGACCTGTCCCATTTTTGGTTCCTTTCCTAATAAATTTGTTTTACAAATTTATAATACACAACGTCGTCGCTAAAAAGTATTCTCTGCTCTCAATTCATTCAGAAACATACGGTTTCGCAGGAAGGTCAAATTCAAGGCGTGCAAATTTTGACATCATGAAGCGTACTATTTATACGTTGAATAATTGCAAAATTTGCGCAACACAGAAGTTGGGCTTTCTGCGGAAGCAAAGAATTTATCATTCTAAACAGACCCAGTATTGTCAAGTGAAAAAAGTAACTCATCCGCTGCTATCGTGGCGGATTTTTCTCCCTTTTCTACCTGGCGGATAGTTTCCGGAAGTTGCTGTTGGATATTCGGAATTTTATAGAAACGTTCCTTGAGCCCTTCCTCCACGAGGGACCACATCCAGTCCACAGACTGGCGGCACCGCTTTTGATTCAGCTCACCATTGTTTAATGCAATCGTACGATGCTCCAATACTGCCGACCAGATGGCCTGGATCCCCGGATCTTCGGTATCCAGGGAGCTGCAGGTCATGGCTCTGGGTGTCCAGAAAGGCGAGGCCGGCATTAAATAGTGCATTGCACTCTCAATCTGCTTGCGGGCCTGCTGAGCTTTTTCTACATTATCCCCATCAGCCTTATTGATAGCGATTACATCCGCTACTTCCAGAACCCCCTTCTTGATACCCTGCAGTTCATCCCCTGCCCCGGCGATCATTAATAAAAGAAAAAAATCCACCATGGACGCAACTGTTGTTTCAGACTGACCCACACCGACGGTTTCAACAATCATGACATCATATCCGGCAGCTTCACAGGCCAGCATCGTCTCGCGGGTTTTTCGGGCAACCCCACCAAGTGTCCCACCAGATGGAGAAGGACGAATAAAGGCATTTTCCGCAGTAGAAAGTTTTTCCATACGGGTTTTATCGGCCAACACACTGCCACCGCTGCGCTGGCTGCTGGGATCCACAGCCAGAACCGCTACCCGATATCCTTGGTTCACTAGTTGGATGCCTAAACTTTCGATGAACGTACTTTTGCCTGCACCGGGCACGCCGCTAATACCCAATCGAATGGCTTTACCGGTATCGGGCAGCAGGTCATTGACGACCTGGCGGGCCAGTTGCTGATGCTCGATACGGGCACTTTCGATAAGCGTAATGGTTTTGGCTAAAACACGCTTATCCTGCTTGCGAACACCTTCGGTGTAATATGATAGTTCCTCGAGTTTACTTTTTTTCATCTCTGGCATCAGAATGAATAGATATTTCTTTTAATCATTACTTGAATAGGGTCCAAGGGGTCAAGGTTTCCAGGGGTCAAAAGATAGCTATTTAGGTTTTTAGACTGTAGGCTGTAGGCGCTAAGACGCCTAATAGTCTGACAGTCTTCAGCCTAATAGCCTGATCCTCCGCGAATCCTAACAAGATTTAGATCTGCATGGCAACCTACGATATGCTCTCACGATCCGATCGTGAAACAGAAAATACGGAGGATCTCATTCCAGTGCATTCAAAATCTTATTCGCCGACTCTGTCACCACTGTCCCGGGGCCAAAAACACCCACTGCCCCTGCTTCTTGTAAAAAGGCATAATCACCTGGAGGAATGACACCGCCCACCACCACGCGAACGTCCTCCCCGCCCGCCTTTTGCAGTTCTGATATGAGTTGGGGCACCAGGGTTTTATGTCCGGCTGCCAGGCTTGATACACCCACCACATGCACATCATTTTCAACGGCCATTTTGGCGGCCTCTTCCGGGGTTTGAAACATGGGGCTGATATCGACATCAAATCCTAGATCCGCCAAAGCCGTCGCAATAACTTTAATGCCCCGGTCGTGGCCATCCTGCCCCATTTTCGTCACCAGAATTCGTGGGCGTCTGCCTTCCCGTTCCATAAATTCATCCGTCCGTTTGCGGACAGATGCAAACACCTCACTATCGCCATACTCAGCGGCATAAACACCTGATATACATTGAGTTGTTGCCACAAATCGGCCGAAAACACTTTCCATGGCATCTGAAATCTCGCCCACAGTTGCCCGTGATCGTACAGCTGCTACGCTGGCTTCAAGCAGGTTGCCGTCTGTTTCGGCCGCCTTTTTAACATCCGCCAACGCCTGCTGAACGGCCGCGTCATCCCGTTGTGCTTTGATCGCTGTAAGCCTCTGTACCTGCTCATCCCGAACGGCCTCGGATACTTCCAGGACTTCATCAAGTGGCTTTTCTTCAATTTGATATTTATTGACGCCTACGATTACATCCAGGCCCTGATCAATTCGAGCCTGCTTACGCGCGGCCGATTCTTCAATGCGCATTTTGGGCATACCCGTTTCGATTGCCTTGGCCATTCCACCCAGAGCTTCCACCTCATCGATGATCTTTTTGGCCTCTTTAATGATGCTGCCCGTCAGGGCTTCAATATAATAGGAGCCCCCCAAAGGATCCACCACATGACACACTTGTGATTCCTCTTGAATGATGATCTGGGTATTCCTGGATATTCTGGCCGAAAAATCAGTCGGCAGGCCAACAGCTTCATCAAACGAATTGGTATGTAAAGATTGCGTTCCCCCCAACACTGCCGAAAGCGCTTCCAACGTTGTCCGAATGATATTGTTGTAGGGATCCTGCTCAGTCAAACTCCATCCGGAGGTTTGGACATGTGTCCGCAACATGGATGATTTGGGATTTTTAGGATTGAATTGGCTCATGAGATCATGCCACAGAAACCGGGCCGCACGCAACATGGCGATTTCCATGAAAAAGTTCATGCCGACACCGAAGAAAAAGGAGAGACGCGGCGCAAAGGTATCGATGTCCAGGCCTGCAGACAGTGCTGCTTTTACGTATTCCAGGCCGTCTGCCAGTGTAAAGGCCGTTTGCAAAACCGAATTGGCCCCAGCTTCCATCATATGATAGCCGCTGATGCTGACCGTATTATATTTGGGCATGTGCTGCGAACAATAGCCGATTATATCCGATACGATCCGCATGGATGGTTCAGGTGGGTAGATGTAAGTATTACGCGTCAGGTACTCCTTTAGAATATCGTTTTGGATTGTACCGGCGAGCTGCTCCTGTTTAACGCCTTGTTCTTCAGCCGCTACGATGTAACCGGCTAAAATAGGGAGAACAGCGCCGTTCATGGTCATGGAAACGGTCATTTGGTCCAGAGGTATCTGGTCGAATAGGACTTTCATATCCTCGACCGAATCAATGGCCACACCGGCTTTGCCAACATCGCCAACTACGCGCGGGTGGTTTGAATCGTAGCCACGGTGTGTAGCCAAATCAAAAGCCACCGAAAGACCTTTTTGCCCGGCGGCGATATTGCGTCGGTAAAAGGCGTTTGATTCTTTTGCGGTCGAGAAACCAGCATATTGTCTTATTGTCCACGGCCGCCCGGCATACATGGTTGCCATGGGGCCGCGAACATATGGTGCGAATCCGGGCAGGGAGTCCACGTGCTCCAAGTTCTCCAGATCCTCGGCCGTATAAAGCGGTTTGACCTTGATTCCTTCCGGTGTATCCCAGTCCAATGACTCCAGGGGTTTACCCCTTAGCTGCTTTGTCGCCAGATCAATCCATTCCTTCCTTGTCGGATGCACAGTCATATCTTGCTCCTTATGTTGATTTTATCTTAAATTTACATTCATTTATTACTTTAGGCACGTGAATTCATCATTCTGCTCCCACCCTATACGTCCTTACCAGTCTGGCGGGCGGGATTTGAAATGGCCTGCCAGACCATATCAAAAAGTACGTTGACCTGCTCTGCCAGGCTCTCCTTCTGTCCGCGTGACACCCACATGAAAAATGATCGCTGAACGAGCCCCAGCATGAAATCAAGCAACACACCCGCCCGAACGTTGGGATTCAGCATTTCCGATCTCTGGCCTTCCTTAAGCACATCGAGATATAGGTTGATCATCTTTTTCTGGCGGAAGGTTTCATCGGCCATCCATGTTTTCATGGGAACGGTCATGAAAAGGATTCTGCCGAGACCGGGGTGCCGTTCATAGTAATCAAGCTGAAGCCAGAGAACCTTTCGCATTTTCTCTTTTAGATCTTCAATGCCCTGAAGGTGATCCACAATCCGGTCAGTGAGTTTGCCGAGCCAGACATCGACAAACGCGAATAGCAAACGTTCCTTGCTACCGTAATGGTTGTAGATGGTGCTGAAGCTAACCCCGGCCTTTTTAGCGACCGACCGGATGTCCGCTTTATGAAAATCAGAATTTGAAAAAATCTCCAGGACCGCCGATTCCAGGCGTGCGTACACCTCCGGTTTAAGGCCGTTGAACATTTTTACGCTGCCGACTGTGTTCTCTCTGACGGACGCCATGAAACAGCTCCAACCTTACCGTTTATAATGAATGTCGAACAAAGCTTTTTGCCGCCACCCACAATGCGGTATGAAAAACATTGTTTCAATGTGAAATGCTTTATAATATGTAGTAAGTATTACTAATTTTATAATAGTAAATTTTAATTTGAAAAAATATGTAACAATGTTCTACAGACAATAGCGGATTGGTGTCAAGCACAATCTGGGTCGTCGAAATAATAATCCGGTTGGGTTTGGATCAGAGGAATGTCATGAAAGGCACAAAACAACCCGGTGGTTATATTTACAAGGTGACAATTCGATCCCGATACCGATAACGATTTCGATCCCGATTGTTCATGAACCATGTACCCCTACTTTTAAAACCTAAAACTTAACACCTAAAACCAGTCTTATCGCTCACAGAGCTCCACCAGTACACCGCCGGTGGCCTTGGGGTGTAGAAAGGCAATTTTAGCGCCACCAGCTCCCATGCGGGGTACTTCATCAATCAAGCGCACACCCTTTTCTTTTAGTTCTGCCAGAGCCGCCTCAATGTCTTCCACGCGAAAAGCGACATGTTGAATACCTTGCCCTTTTTTCTCGATATATTTCGCCACCGGGCCGTCCGGCGCAGTCGATTCCAGGAGTTCCACCTCACTCTCACTAACCGGAAAAAATGCCGTGGTAACCTTCTGCTCCGTCACGGTTTCAGTCCCCTCAAATGACAGACCGAGAATATCTGACCAAAAGGATTTCCCTTCCTCTATGCTGTTTACGGCGATGCCAAGATGGTCTATCTTGAGAATTTTCATAAAACACTCCTAAACTTTAAATTAAATTGTTAAAATTTATATCGGAACTGCAAAAGAATCCACAAACATGAAAATTCTTGTCATTAGCTTCTTCGAAGCGTCACTACGCTTCGCTGTCATTTGCTCCTGCGGAGCCTAATTATTTATTTTTACCGATCGATTTGATATAATTATTCAATTTTATACCAAGCACATCGATTTGCTTTATTAAGTTTGTAAGCTGCTCCGGTTTAATCAAATGTCTTTTTCGTGCCTTCGTGATCCAAGTTTTTGTCTCGAATAGCGATCCTCTGGCATAATAGCTAAATTGCTTTGCCGCTTTATAATGAAACCTTCCAAAACCCTCACTGATGTTGGCTGCAATTGAATCTACAGATCTGATAAGCTGCATGCCAATGGTACGTTTTGATTTGTCGTCCCATACGTTCACAATAGCCCAGACATCTTCTCCAATTTCCATGGAAAGCTGATATATTTCCAAATCTTCAAGATTCAATTAAAGCCGCGCTACCTTTATACCAACAATTAATAACGACGAAGTCAAATGACGCGCCGAAGGTGCAAATTACTAATAATGACAGGGTAGCATTATATCGTGCCGAAGGCACTAAGTACAATTATAACATCGGCTGAATGCAATGGATCTATTGGTACTTTTGCATCACTTTCTTAAACCCCGGCAACGCGTTGACGATGACGTCATCCGCCACGCAAAAGGCAATCCTGAAATGACCCGGCCCCATAAAGCCGCTGCCGGGCACCACCAAAATCAATTCCTCCTGCAACGCTTTCACAAATGCCACATCATCCGGAATTGGGGCCTTTGGAAAGAGATAAAAAGCCCCGGGCGGTGTTGTAAAATCATATCCACATTCGCGCAGCCCGTCGCACAGCAAATCCCGTTTACGCTTGTACTGGGATATATCCACTGCGGCCCCTTGCATCTCCGCAACAACTCTTTGCATCAAAGCCGGTGCATTGACAAAACCGATGATCCGGTTGGTCAAGGCCATGGCATTTATGAGATCCTTTCGATATTCAGCTTCCGGGCCAACCATAGCAAACCCGATGCGTTCCCCGGGAATCGAGATATCTTTGGAATGGGAGGTCACTAAAACGCTGTCTGCATAGCTGTTAAAAATGCTGGGGATGTCGATGTCATCAAAAATAATCTTGCGATAAGGCTCGTCTGCAACCAGGTAGATGGTTTGCTGATAAGCTTCACCCTTCCGGCGCAACAGTTGACCCAATGCATCCAGACTCTCTTTTGAATACACCTGCCCGGTAGGATTATTGGGTGAATTAATCAGGACCACTTTAGTTTTTTCCGTAATAGCCTCTGACATGGCTTCCAAGTCCAGTGTAAAATCTTCTCGCGTTGGCACAGACCTGAAAACTCCGCCATGGTTGTCGGCGTAGAAAAGATACTCCACAAAGCAGGGTGCCGGTGATAGGACCTCGTCTCCCGGGTCTAAAATCGCTTTTAAAACCACATTCAGCGCACCTGCTGCGCCACAGGTCATAACGATATCATCGGCGGATGCGGCTATCCCTTGATCCAAATTAATGAACTCAGCAATTTTTTCCCGGACGTGCGGATAGCCTGCTTGGGGCATGTATCCGTGCCAGCCCGTTTCTTTTACGACCCTTTCGAGGTTCTGGTTGAATTGGCCGGGCGGTTCCAAGTTGGGATTTCCCAAACTAAAATCGAATACATTGTCGGCGCCATGCTCGGCTTTTAAGCGAGCGCCTTCCTCAAACATTTTTCGAATCCACGAGGATCGGCTCATGAACTCTGCAATTTTCTTTGAAATGGTCATTATCAGCTACCCTCCATACCTTTGTTGTACAAACCTATAGACGCTATATTCTCCGCCCATAACTATCAGCTATAAATCCTAAGCCGCAGACCGCTTACCGCTGACCCCTGTCTCCACCCACTCAGCCCCCCTTCCCGTCATTCCCTCGGAAGAGGGAATCCAGACAAAGCTATCAGCTCGATGCTTATTCTGGATCCCCATTTACATGGGGATGACAACCGAAGAATAGGAGGATTAAAACAAATGATGAATATTGACCATGGAATATAGAATGTTGAAGTGCGATGACGGCCAAAAGCAAAATTCGACATTCGAAATTCTGTAATCAATATTCGATAGGTTTATTAAGCTGGTTCGACCGCCTTAACCTCCGGCAACTTCTCTTTTAGCACCCGCTCGATACCATTACGCAATGTCATTTGCGACATTGGGCATCCGGCACAAGCTCCTTGTAATCGAACCTTGACCACACCATCATCAATGCTCACCAGTTCGACGTTCCCGCCGTCTCTGATCAGCATGGGTCTAATCTCGTCCAGTACTTTTTCGACCTTTTCTTTCATAATACCCCCTTTTATGTGACGATTTTTTAATAAAACAGCATTCGTGAATTTATATATGGCGGCTTTGTCGCATAGCTTCTCAATGCGGATGAACCACAACCATCGGGATCGGGATCGTAGTGTAATCCATTGGAAAGACGATTTCGATACCGATCCCGATAGCGATTTCGAAGATCTTGTCCGTCTTTCAAATGTTTGCGTTTTGCCGTCATCTAAACTTGTATGGAATTTTGTTTATCATTCACCTCTTTTGGAATAAAATTCCGTTTTAAAAATCTCAAATTGATCCCTTTGAATGGCACCACGAATCTGTTTCACCAGATCTAAGTAATAATAAAGGTTATGTATCGTATTCAACCGGTATCCCAACAATTCCCGGGCCATATACAAATGACGCAGATATGCCCTGGAATAATTCCGACAGGTATAACATCCGCACATATCACCAATTGGATTAGTATCGTACTTAAAGCGCGAATTGCAAATATTTATTGTACCGGTATCCGTGAATAGCTGTCCATTCCGGGCATTTCGAGTGGGCATGACACAATCAAACATATCGGCTCCCATGCCGACCAGTTCGACGATATCCTCCGGTGTCCCCACACCCATGATGTATCGGGGCTGTTGATCCGGTAGCATGGGTATCGTTTGAACTGACATTTCACGCATGAGGTCTTTGGGTTCACCCACACTCAAACCGCCCACGGCATACCCGGGAAATTCGATTTCCATTAGCTCTGCCAGAGATTTTTCACGCAAATCCGGATACATGCCGCCTTGGACAATACCAAAAAGTGCTCCCTTTGATTTAGATTGCTCCCAAACCTGTTTGCAGCGCCGGGCCCATCGGGTCGTTAATTCCAGGGCTTGTCGGGCCTCTTCCCGGGTTGCTGGATACTGGGTGCATTGATCCAGACACATGATGATGTCGGATCCTAAAGAGTGCTGTATTTCCATGGATTTTTCAGGTGACAACATATGTCGGGAACCATCGATATGCGACTGAAAAGCATAGCCCTCGGCGGTAATTTTAGCTAGTTTTGCCAAGGAAAACAGCTGAAACCCGCCACTGTCCGTCAGGATTGGACCGTGCCAATTCATAAAATCATGCAGCCCCCCAAACAGATCTACAATTTCACATCCTGGTCTGAGATACAGATGATAGGTGTTGCCCAAAATTATCTGGGCGCCACATTCACGCAACTCTTCGGGGGTTACTGATTTAACCGACCCCAAAGTCCCCACCGGCATAAATATTGGGGTTTCAATTTTTCCGTGTCCGGTTGTAATTATACCGGACCTTGCTCCGGATTTACTAGATTTGGATTTTATTTGAAAGGAGAACATAATTTACAGTTTTAGGTTTTAAGTGTTAGGTTTTAAGTAAGCTTTTTGCTAAACGCGATCTAAACTTTTTCTTTCACAGCCTTTATTAATGCATGCAACATTTTTGATATACTAATGACTTCATTAACCAACTCTTCTTATTTTGCTACTGATATAATATCTATATCATGAGCAATATAAATTTGAGTTCTCAATTCAGCCGCGGATCCCTTTGCAATATGTAGAAACCGAATAAATTCGGCATTTGAGTCTCTTTCGGCTCCCTCTGCTATGTTGCTTGCGATTGAAACCCCTGCTCTTGTCATTTGGTCGCGCAAGCCATAATCTTTACACTTTTTTAATGTCCTATATATATCAACGGAAAGTTTGTATGCTTTCTGCCATACATCTAGATCTTCAAACGATTGATATGCCATGTAACACCTTAAAGATAAAATTCTCTAATTTATAGTAAAAACCATCGGGCCGATTGCATATCCATTATCCTGAAGCGGTTAGCCAACCTAACACTTAAAACCTAAATCTTAACACCGCCCATGCCAACCTAAAACTTAACACCTAACACCGCTAATAGATCATCATCGCATCCCCATAACTGTAAAACCGATATTGCTCTTGAATAGCTGCCGTATAAGCGGTCAATATTTTCTCCCTGCCGGTAAAGGCCGATACGAGCATAAGTAAAGTTGATTTAGGCAAATGAAAATTGGTTATCATGGCATCGACCACACGAAATTGATAACCGGGATAGATAAAAAGATCACAATTGCCCTCCTGGGGCCGGACATATCCGAATTCATCGGCAGCATATTCCAAGGTTCGAACTGCGGTGGTGCCCACTGCCACAACGCGATGGCCCGCCTTTTTAGCTTCGGTAATAATTGATGCGGTTTCGGGGGGAATGACAAACCACTCCGAATGCATACGATGGTTGCGTATATCATGTGTGCGGACAGGCAGAAAAGTACCATAGCCGACATGCAGGGTGATATTGGCAACCCGGATGCCCTTGTGCTTTAGCCTATTCATCAGGTCGTTCGTAAAATGAAATCCAGCCGTAGGTGCTGCAATGGCCCCATCTTGCGAAGCATAGATCGTCTGGTAGGCTGACCGGTCTTTATCTGTCGGAAGGTGCCCATCACGTTTAATATAGGGTGGCAAGGGTGTTTTACCGATTTTTTCCAGAATATCTGCGAACTCACCGCTATAAGTAAAGCTCAAGCGATGAATGTACTCATCAAGGCGGCTTGTCACAACAGCCTGCACATTTTCCGAAAAATATAACTTGGTGCCAGGACGGGCAGGCTTGGATGCTTTGATCATACAATCGAAGTGCTTCCTGTGAGATGGCGATTGCCTCCCGGATGCATAATTTACGATCAGAACTTCTACGCGTCCACCGGTATCTTTTTTACCCACAAGTCTGCCTGGAACCACCCGGGTGTTGTTGATGACCAGGACATCCGAAGGCTTTAAGAGAGTATCCAGTTGATTAAAAATATAGTGAGCAATGTTGCCCGACTGGCGGTCCATTGTCAGTAGCCGGGATCGATCTCTTTCAACAACCGGTTCGTGTGCGATCAAGTCTTCCGGTAAGATGTAGTTATAGTCTTCTAGGGAATACATTTTATTAGCTGGTAGCTCTTTGTTGGTAGCTCTTAGCCGGCTGAGGGCCAACAGCCAAGAGCTAAGAGCCGATAATGCCTAAAACTTAAAACTAAATATTTACCCCTATCCAGCCTGCCTACCGAAAAAAACCAGTGCCAAACCCACCAGCATCAGTACAAAACCGAATCGCTGCAACATGGTGTCCGGCATCTCAAGTACCTTCCCGATCCAGTTTTTCATTTTGTTGGGCATTGCAAAATAAGGAATCCCCTCAATAATCATGACCATTCCGATAACACATAAAAAAAAGCTCATTGTTTTCCTTTTGTAAGATTTTTTCTGGAGCACCCCATCTTCTTTGATGGCAAAAAAATCATTTAACCAAAGTTTTTTATATATCGTTTCAAGCTATTTTTTTCAATGTGCATGTCTCGTTTTCGATTCTTTACAAGCAACTATGATGGTGCTAATATTTCTTCCAATAACATGTTATTTATTGCCGATTAAGAAATAGATATGCTAGCAATATTTAAGCTACTCAAATAATTATGTGGGAAAAAATATGTCATTTGAAAGCGTCATCGGGCTGGAAGTTCATGCCCAACTAAAAACCAAGACCAAGATATTTTGTAGCTGCTCCACTGAGTTCGGCGCATCACCCAACACACATACCTGTCCGGTCTGCCTTGGGATGCCGGGCGTACTCCCGGTACTTAACAGAAAAGTCGTTGAATATACTCTTAAAATGGCCTTGGCGACGCATTGTCAGGTGGACCATATTAGCCGCTTTGCCCGCAAAAATTATTTTTATCCGGACTTACCCAAAGGGTATCAGATCTCTCAATATGAGCTTCCCATTGCCCAGCACGGATTTGTTCACATTCAGCTAAACGGTTCTTCTAAAAGGATCGGTATTACCCGGATTCACATGGAGGAAGATGCGGGCAAATTGATTCACGACCCGCATCGGCCCATAAGTAAAGTCGATTTCAATCGAACCGGTGTACCCTTAATGGAAATAGTCTCCGAACCAGACATTCGAACACCGGAGGAGGCTGGAGCATATCTACGCCAGTTGCGGACAATTGTCCGCTATCTTGAAATCAGTGACGGAAATTTAGAGGAAGGTAGTTTTCGGTGCGATGCCAATGTCTCCATCATGCCCTTAGGTGCCCAAGAATTTGGTACCCGCACGGAAATAAAGAATCTGAACTCATTTAAGCATGTGGAAAAAGCGCTTTACTACGAGATTGAACGGCAGAAAGAGATTATATTGGACGACGGCCGGGTCGTACAGGAAACGCGTCTCTGGGATCCAGATAAAAGTCGAACATTTTCCATGCGCGGCAAGGAAGATGCCCACGATTACCGGTACTTCCCTGATCCGGACCTGCTGCCACTGGTTGTTGACGAAACTTGGATAGAGACCATTCGCCAGACTCTGCCCGAGCTGCCGGACGACAAACAGTTGCGCTTCACAACGGCATATAAGCTATCGGAATATGATGCCGGCATACTGACCAATAACCGTGAGTTGGCTGATTTTTTCGAATCCTGTCTAAAGCATTTTGATAATCCCAAAGAGGTTAGCAATTGGATCACCGGCCCCTTGCTGGGACTGTTGAAATCGCTGGGGCTCGACATCGAAGCGAGCCCTGTTTCCCCGAAAATGTTGGCTGAATTATTGGTCTTAATCCAAGACGGCACCATTAGCAACAAGATTGCCAAAACCGTTTTTGATACCATGGCTGAAACCGGAAAAGCGCCGGGAGAGATTGTCGCGGAAAAGGGCTTGACCCAGGTCACCGACTCGGCCGCTCTAGAATCGGTGGTCCAAGGTGTGCTTTTGCGGTCTGAAAAGGAAGTGTCTGCCTATAAAAATGGCAAGACCAAGCTGATGGGCTATTTTGTCGGCCAGGTCATGCGTGAAACCAAAGGCAAGGCCAATCCGAAGATTGTGAACGAAATACTAAAAGAAAAACTCGAAAGCTAATTGTAAAAATGGCCAGAGTCTTACAGGATTCCCGCCTCCGCTGTAATACATCTTTTTAACCGTTGGATCCTTGTTTTACTTTTAACTTTCTACGATATACACATGGAAAATAGGGTTTAGAAGACACAGCCATAGGCCTTTAACTTTACACGTCTTTCCCGCGAAGGCGGGAAACCAGATTGTGACTTACTATTAAGATTACAACAAGAAAAAAAAGGACAACCACTTGAAAATACGACTAAAAATGTTTAAAATTCTCTTCCTAATCATTGGATTCTGTATGATCGTCAACCCTCAATCTTCGCTCGCCCAAAATACAAACACGATACTCATACTCCCATTTGAAGTTGAGGCAGAGACCAAGTATGATTATTTAGAATCAGCGGTCGCGGATATGCTCTTCACACGCCTTTCAGCTCCTGGTCGCACCCTTTTTGTGGAGAGACGCGAGGAACAGTCTGGGATGAGCCGGGCTGAAACAATTACCTTGGTAGATGCCATACAGTTGGGGCAGCAAAGAGGGGTCGACTATATTGTTACCGGAAGCATCAAATTGCAGGATGACGCCATCAGTACGAATGCTGATTTTATAGGGATTGATGAACAAAGGGCGCTCATCGTATTCAGTCAGAACGGAGAAAAGCCGGGTGATATCATCACCCAAATCGACAATTTTACCGCCAGGGTCAATGGCGATATTCTTAACCCCGGCACTTCAATTGACGAACAAACTTCGCAGTCTGAAGTACCGGACGAGATCCATCAACATCCGGAAAAAATGACTATTCCAGCAATACCCCCCAGTGAGTCTACTAAAAAGGACCAGACCGAGTTAAAAGAGACGCCTTCCGCATCGCAACTATTGGATAATCGTTGAAATGCAGAATGTGTGCTGATTCCCATTCTGCATCAGGGCAATTGTTGAACTACCAAGTAACTGCTCGATTTCTCCAATTTCCGTTTGACATCGGATACTACCGTAAACACCAAATCAACCTTGCCGTCATGGGTAACATCCCCTAGGGCCATATCACTGATATACCCGCGTTCCTCTTCGGTTTTCCATTTGGTTTCCAAGGCGCCGGATGCATCCCATTCCAAACAGGTAACGTACCCGCGTTTATAGCGTCTGGCGCTGGTCATCCATTCTGGAGACGAGTTAATGTTTTTAATGGCAATAAATTCTTGTCTTCCATTACTGTCGGTATCGGCCAATAGAATCCGCTTTGAAATATAGTGGCGAACTTTGTCCACTGAATAGCGATCGCTGTATTCGATGTAATTCAGGCTGCCCCCTGCAGATTCACCCGATTCCCATAGCATCCTACCCTTATTGGACCATGCAGTAATTTCGCTATTGCGATCATAACCAACAAATATGCCATCATCAGATTGGTCATTATGAACATAAGCCATATCATAAATATTAAATACTCTGGGCGGTTTGATTGTATCTGTAACCACATATTGGCCATCTGCAAAATCCAGTACCTGAATTTTTTCCGATGTGCCCAGGTTAACTAGCTTTTTCTGGGCGGTCAGGATTGATTTTCCATCCATATCTCGTTGCGTCCGATAGAACCATTTGGTATCTTTGGCTAAAACGGATAAGAGGTTGTCCGCATACTCGTAAATCAGAGATGCTGGCCACTCATTGAGCGTGGCATAATTGGTTACGAAAATTTCTGACTTTCCGTTGGCGTTGATATCGGCCGCATCCACGGCCAAAATATTTGCATGCTTGCCCAACTCAATCCGGGCGATCTCCTCAATACGATTGTCGCGATACCGGAGCACTAAAATCCTAAATTTGTCGGCCAATACGATCTCATGGCTACCATCACCATCAACATCACCCACAGTTACGCACTTGAGTTGGCTGTTATAGGTGCTACTCTGCCAACGACCTGTTTTCTGGCGATCAGTTGCCACAACAGAGAGACCGTCTATGGGGGCCTCTGGCTTTTGAGCTGGTGCACTATCTTCTGCGGATAAAGGCACCTGGGCAGATTTGTCAAAAACGGATTGATTCACCTGCACGGCAAACTGGTTTATATGTGCAATCACATCTCCTTGGTTACCGGTTTGGCTTAATTTCACCAACGGCGCCGTCTGGTTAACTTTGTAAAACTGTACGTCTGTGCTGATGTTGGCGCCCAAAGCCATCAAACTCCCGGAAACGAAATAGTCGGCCTGTAACGTCTGCGAAATATGGGATTTTTCGGTAAATGATTGGGACGGGACGGCCGAGATTTTTTCGGCTATAACTTCTCTTGGAATCACTTGTATGGACCCATCGGCCGATCCAAGCCGATTGGCCAACATATCATACAGGCCCCCTTGCAGATAATCCAGGTCTTCGGCGGAATGGATTTGAAAGGGGAAGATAACAATGCGGATTGCTTCTGCTTTTGCAACTGCCCCATACATCAAAACAAAGTAACAAACCAAAATGGTGACCCATGCTTTTTCACTAAATTTGTGAGAGTTCATACGCGCCTAACCTCAGTAATTAAAAATTGAAAATGCTCTGTCAATAGCTATCGAAATCTTAACTCCCGGCATTATATCGCGGAGAATTGAATTAATAAATCCCAAAAAAGAAACCCGCCAAGCGGCGGGTTTCTTTTTTTCACAAATGGGAATAATGATCACTAGAAATTAACTTTGACCATACCCATGATTCTCGTGCGAGCATCATCATCAATCTCTTCACCTGAAACGCTGGTATTTTCATATTTCAGGTTGAAGGAAGAGCCCGGCAGGAAGGTGTAGCTGGCGCCAACGGAAAAAACGGTGTAGTTGGATACGTATACATCGTTGTCATCCGGATCTTCCAACTGCGGCATAACATAACCAACATTGGCAAAAATTGCCAATTCTTCCATGGCCATGAAGGTACCGTATACATTCAGTCCCTGAGAACCGGCATTGGCCTCAATTTCGTGTACATTGATGCCTGTGCCCTGGATCCATTTGAACGGACCGTGATCCAAGGGTACATATCCCCAGTCATCCAGCAGAGAGGAGAGTTGGGCTTTATCATCATCATCTGTACCCATTGCGTAGAAAAGGTCCAATCCGACAGTCAACTGCTCATTGACGCCCATTTGAGCGTTTGCAGCAAAGTTGGTACCGGTGTAGTCGGTGTCAGCACCGTCGTCACCACTGTAAAGATCAACCTCAGCCCAGATACCGATTTTGCCCAGGCTAAATTTACCGTGTACACCCAGAACGTTCTGGGTATCTTCGGCAGCCTTGTCCTGTTTGGTGGCATAGAAACCGCCGGCACTGAAAGCTTCGGCGGCGAACGTGACTTCAGCACCCATCATAGTTGTGTCTTCAGTTGGATCACCGTCTTCGATGTCAGCCGTTGAAGTTCCTTCATCCAGCTTCATCCAGATAGCTTTTACTGAAACGGGCTCGAAGTTACCGGTAACGGTAGCCGTGGTACCCTGGAAGTCGGTTGACATGGCATTACCAAAACCGCCATGGCCATAAAGACCGGTCTTGAGGGTAAACATGCCCTTGGTGAGTTCCACATAGGCTTTGTCGATCATGATGGTGTCATGTCCAGGATCCGGACGGTAACCAATGTTGCCCCATGCGGCTTCAGCATAGTCGCCGCGCAGCACAGCTTGGACGCCATCGGCAGGCATGAAATTCATCTGCAGCCGAAAACGCTGATCAGCATATTCGCGTTTGTTTGCATCTTCATCAACAAAACCTTCATTGGTAAACTGATACATTTCCCAGCGATATTGGCCGCTCAGGCTGTATTTTGCGTCTTCTGCATAAGCAAAGCCTGCTACAAATGTTAGAGCCAATGCCAAAATAAAAAACTTTTTCATCCTATTTCCTCCTTAATGGAAATTAATTTTGGAACATCTTTTTGTTTGTTTGCCGAACAATCTTTTTTATTCCGTGACCACCCCCTTTTTTCGAAACGAGGTTTTGAAACGGCATCAGCTGTTTGCCTAAGTTGCCCTTTTTTCAAAAACCTCAAATTTTAAAACTATCAATGCAATCAACTCTCAAAAGCATGAACTACTTTATCAAAGGCCTTTGCCAATTACATATAATTACTTATAATTCTGCTAGAAATTAGTGCTACTTATAACAATTTGCAAAATGGAAGTCAAGTTTTTTCACCCATTCCCAATAGGTTACGCACATAGCCCGAGATATAGTGTATGGGTGAGTCGGAGAACGCAAAGTATGGTTTGCAAAGTCCACCATCTATAGAATATTCTGCCTTAAATTTTAGATGGTTCCAAATTGATTAGTGTGAGAATACTGGGCCGAATCGGCCAATATAGCTCTTGAATCGACGCCACTTGATAGGCACCAGCCTATTCAATTGTCAAGTTAAAATTCGCTTAAAAGATTTTTCGAAAAAACCTTTGGTTAGTTTGATCCAGGTGGGTCTACCATGTGGACAGTTAGACGGATTTTCACAGTTATCCAATTGTGACAACATGGTGCTGATTTGCTTGTCATTCAAGCGCTGGTTCGCACGGATGGCACCATGGCAGGCCATGAGTTTGACACAATCATCTAACACCTTTTCGGCCATATCATCGGATTGATTTTCAAGTTTTTTCTCAATGATTTCGATTAACAATGTTTTAATGTCTTGGCTGTCCAGTAAGGCCGGCATCGATTTTATCACGAATGTCTGTCCCCCAAAGGGTTCGATTTCAAATCCCAGGGAAAAAAGTACCGGTAGCATTGTTTCAAGAACCGTTGCCTCCCGGTAATTTAACTCTATCGTCTCCGGCAGTAACAAACCCTGGGATTCTAGGTGCGCGTCAACGTAGCCTCTTAATTTTTCATATAAAATCCGTTCATGGGCCGCATGTTGATCGATCAGGATAAGATCCTGACGCGACTCACAAATAATATAGATATCCTGATACTGACCGATAACCCTTAGATCACGAAACTGTGCCGGCTCCCATAATTTTCCCTGCGCTTGGGTGCGATCTTGCCAACCCGCATCATCACTTTTTAAGCCTGACGCCTTTTCATTTATGTTTGCCTCTAAGAATTTTCCACGATTATGTGATTCAATTCCGGGCGTTGATGGGGGCGTGGACTTATTAAGCGCAAGTTGGCCTTCCTTATCTGAATGCGCAGGTCTTATCGCGGCCGGCTCAATATGATTAGACTCATGCTGATTAGGCTCATCGTGAGCCAGTTCATATTGGGCCGGCCGTTCTGCAATATAATGCATGGCTTCCTGTGGGAATGGTCGATTCCATCGCTGTGCATCAGCTTGGGTCAAAGCATCTGAAACAGCCGACCGGACTGTATCATGGACCCGTTTTTGTTGGCTAAATCGGACTTCATTTTTAGACGGATGCACATTCACATCCACTTGGTCAAAGGGGACCTGAATAAACATAACCGCCAAGGGAAATTGGCTCTTTACGAGCTTACCGGTATATCCGTCGAAAATTGCATGTTGGATCACCCGATCTCGACAGCTTCGGCCATTAATATAAAGATGCATTCCGCGCGATGTCTTGCGGGTGATGGCCGGCACCGAAATCCATCCGTCCAGCTGCAGATACCCATCATTGTGTTGGACGTGAATCAGGCCCGATTTCAGATTTGATCCCAAAACTTGAATGACCCGATCGACAGGATCGGATACAGTCACCCAATTTTTCAGTAAGTTATGGTTATGAATTAACTTGAAATGGACATGCGGCTTTCCCAGGGCCATGCCGGTGACCACATCGACAATATGGCCCATTTCCGTCTGGATTCCTTTTAAAAATTTTCTTCTGGCCGGCGTATTAAAAAAAAGCTGGCGTACAACCACCTCCGTTCCTACCGGCGCGCCGATTTCAGTGACCTGCTGAATTTTGCCCCCCACAATATTGATTTGGGTTCCCGTTTCTACGTTTCGGTGCCGTGTGACCAATGAAAATTTGGCAACCGATGCAATACTGGGCAATGCTTCTCCCCTGAAGCCAAGCGTTCGGATATCAAAAAGATCTTCATTCTTATAGATCTTACTGGTAGCGTAGCGTTCAATACAAAGCAGGGCATCATCAGGAGACATACCAATGCCATTATCCGATACCCGAATCAGGGAGCGCCCACCCTTTTCAATCTCGATGAGGACTTGAGTGCTTTGGGCGTCCAGAGAATTTTCCAGGAGCTCCTTGACCACCGACGCCGGCCGTTCGACCACTTCTCCTGCGGCAATTTTATTGGACAGGGTTTCGGGTAAGATGCGGATGATTGACATTTTTTTGTTTTTTTGTATTTGGTGTTTGGTGTTTTGCGATTGGGTGGAAGGGCTTATGTGTTACGGCCGATCGAACTCAAATATGCATTTAATGTTGGCGCTAGCTCGTCAAGAATATTTTTCAGTTTTGCCATTTGATCATCCTTTATCAAACCTCGAACAGAAGCCCGGCGCAACCAGAATTTTGTTTCATTAAGTGAGCCTCTTGCTATTCGCACAAATCTCTTATTATCCTTTTCGGTTCCACGACCAGATCCCTCTGCAATATTTGCCCCGATACTGTCTGCAGCCCGTACAAGCTGTTTGCCAATGGTGTCTTTCTCGAAGTAATTCCATGTCCCGACAATTGCCCACAATTCATCAGACATTTTTTCTGCCAATTGGAAGACACGCAAATCCTCAAAACGACGAAACACCATACCCTATCCCACAAGACACTAAAAACAATACACGAAATACTAATGACCAAACACGAAATACAAAATACTAAACACAAAACACTATTTTGTTTCGCTAGAAACTAGTTTAGTTAAGTACTCTACCTCCATAGGGGAAAGATTGAATTGCAGGGCAGCGCTTTCAATCAACTTTTGGTTACTGATATTGACCGCCGCCTGACGTTCGGCAGACACCCATTTGACGGCTTTTCGAATCTGCTCACTATCCGGTTGAATGGTCGTCATATTGAGCTCCTAAAGATTAGATATGTTTGTATTCTATATCAAACAACAACGAGTCGCTATTGCTAAGCCATATAACTAAAATCCGAAATTTGAATATCGATATTCGTGCTTCGAAATTATAAATTTGGTCTCTTTTTATGGTGCTCCGTCGCCTGTTCAAAACTATATCCCACCTTTAATATATTACCTTCGTCAAAATGCTTGCCCAAAATTTGAAGCCCAACAGGAAGGCCGTCTGAGGAAAAACCGCAGGGAACCGACAAGCCTGGGATACCGGCCAGGTTTGCGGAAAGCGTAAATATATCTGATAGATACATTTTCAAAGGATCATCAACATTTTCCCCGATTTTAAAGGCTGGTGTCGGAGCTACTGGTGAGATGATAACATCACAGGATTGAAAAGCATTCTTGAAATCCTCTACGATCAAAGTTCGAACCTGGGAGGCCTTACCATAATATGCATCATAATATCCGGCCGACAGACAATAAGTACCGATTATGATCCGGCGCTGTACTTCCGGTCCAAACCCAGAGGTTCGCGTGGTTCGATACATTTCCATCAAGCTAGCCTGATCGCTATTGCGGTAACCGTATTTAACGCCATCGTATCGAGCCAGATTTGAGCTGGCCTCGCAGGGTGCAATTACATAGTAAACTGCCACCACGTGTTTTGTATTGGGAAGTGAAATATCAACGCACTGCGCACCCCGGTGTTCAATCACACGGACCGCTTCGTCCACAGCGGCGGACACGTCCGGGTCCATTCCCTCCAAAGCGGCCACTTCCCTGGGGATCCCTATTCTCATACCCTTTAGGTCTTCATCTAAAAACGATGTAAAATCAGGTAGCTCCCTGGGCACAGATGTCGAATCGTTGGAATCATAGCCCGCGATTGTATTCATCATCATGGCACAATCCTGGACCTTCTTTCCCAGCGGCCCAATTTGGTCGAGTGAGGATGCAAATGCCACCAGACCAAATCGCGAAACTCGTCCATAGGTGGGCTTCAAGCCCGCAATGCCACAATGGGATGCCGGCTGCCGGATGGATCCCCCGGTGTCTGATCCTAAAGCCCCTAAACACATATCGGCCGCCACGGCGGCGGCAGAACCACCACTTGAACCTCCGGGAATACGCGAAGGATCCCAAGGATTTCGCGTGATTTTTATTGCTGAATGTTCCGTAGACGACCCCATGGCGAATTCGTCCATATTCATTTTACCAATGAGTACGGCGCTGTCTGCTTTAAGCTTTTTGATTACGGTCGCATCATAAGTCGGTACAAAATTTTCTAATATGCGTGAGCCACAGGTGGTTTTAATCCCGCTTGTACAGATTAAATCTTTTATCCCAATGGGTATGCCGGTCAAAAAGGATATGCTGCCTTGACTGATCTGCTCATCAGCCTCATCCGCGGCCGCCAGTGCATTTTCCCCTGTGACGGTGATAAACGCATCCACCTGATCTTCTACAGATTCAATCCGATCCAATACTGAGCGGGTTAGCTCCCGGGATGAAATCTTTTTGGTCTTGAGCAGCTGGTGAGCTTCCTGAATGGTTAGGTCGTATAGTGGCATGGTGTGTTAAACCTTTGCTAATATTTGAATGCTGGATCCTATTCTACTAAAAACGCTTTACAAAATTTCCAAGAGGAATATTGGAATCATGGAAAGATGGAATATTGAATTGATATTTTCACGTTCTCGGTTTTGAACACCTTTTTGTATATTCTAAGCTAACATCATTCCAATTTTCCAAACTTCCATCCTTTTTTTGTCGGAACCTCCCCTTGATTATTACTAGCATGCAAAGTTATTAATAAATAATGACAACCTTCACTGTGGCTAAGCCTATATTATCTTAGGCACCACAAAGCAGCCATCCTCTGATTCGGGCGCATTGGCCAATGACACGTCCCGGTTTGCGGGTGCCGAAACCTCATCATCCCGAAAAGCATTCGTGAGCGATATGGCATGCGATGTGCCCACGACTCCTTGGGTGTCTACCTTTTTCAGAGAATCCACATGATCCAATATATCACCGATCTGACCCACGAAAGTTTTAATATCTGTCTCGGAAAGTTCCAGGCGTGCCAGATTGGCCACGTGTTCGACGTCTTTTGTGCTAATCTTCATATTTCACCCAACGAACGGTTTTAGGTTTTACGTGTTAGGTTTTAGGATAGTTGATAGCCCTCAGCAGTTAGCTGTAAGCAGTCTTAAAACCTAACACCTAAAACTTAACACCGATAGTAAACTTAAAACGATAGTGAAAAAATAATCATATCTGTCAGCATTTGATATTAGTTTTTCACTACCATCCCGTTAAATCCATCCTTTAATAGTTCTTTGCGCATCTGATCACCTTCAGCCTTGGTACGATAGGGCCCCACTCTGACGCGATACCACGTTCCTTTGTTGGGAATCACGGCTCTGATACTGAACCCGGCGTATCCCATTTTTTTTAGCCTAGTTACCAGCGCTTCAGCGGACACCTTGTCCTTGGTCGATGCCACCTGAACTGTAATAGATCCGGCGGCTTGGGGCTTGAGCTTTGGCAGATCGCGCTTTGGTTTCACTGCATCATTGGATTTGGATATCCGTTTTTGGGATACCAGCGGCGATGGGCGCGAATCCTGGACGGTCTCTTTTTTTTCGGGAAGTTTATACTGTTCGGTTTGTTCTTTTTTTTTCAAAGCTTCATAAAATTCAAAGGCGGCCCGGGCACCTGCTTTAGCGGAATCCGATTCCATGGCACGCCGTTCCTGCTTGATCATGGATGCCTTCAATTGTTTTAATTCATTTTGAAGCGCCTGAATATCGAAATTGACGGGTGCGGTTCCACGGCCCACCAGAACACCCAGCACAAACATCCAGCCAGAAATTAGAAACAGCAGACAAAGTCCCAATAAAAACCCTCTGCTGGTCAGCTGGAGCAAGTACTTTTTCTTGGTTTTGGTGGTTGCTTTTTTGGGGGCTGATTTTTTCATCTACATCTTTTCAGGAGCCGAGACTCCCAGAAGAGTCAATCCAATGCGAATGATTCTTTGAACGGCCATCACCAATGACAGCCTGGCCTGTATTATGGCAGGTTCGTCAGCCAACACCCGGTGTTTATTGTAATAGGAATGAAATGCAGATGCAAGACTCATCAGGAAATAGGTTACACGATGGGGCTCGCGAAATTTGGCGCTTTTCTGCACCACTTCCGGAAATTGATCCAATGCTTTAATCAGTTGAATTTCCTCTGGTTCCACCAAGCGATCCAGGTTGATATTTCGATCGGCCTTTTCATTTAGGACGCTGCGCTCTTTGCCTTTTTTTATGATGCTGGATATGCGGGCATGCACATACTGAACATAGTAAACCGGATTTTCATTGGTTTTCTTCTTGGCCAATTCAAGGTCAAAATCCAGTGGGCTTTCATAATGTCTGGTTAAAAAAAGAAACCGGGCAGCATCTGTTCCAACTTCGTCCACAACATCTTTCAAGGTAATAAACTCGCCGGCCCTTGTGGACATAGCCACCGGCTCACCGCCACGCAATAGGTTGACAAGCTGCACTAATATGACCTCGAACTGATCGCGCCGGTAACCGAGGGCTTCTATTGAGGCGGTCATTCTGGGAATATAGCCGTGGTGATCGGCGCCCCATACATCAATAACCTTTTCAAAGCCGCGCCGGTATTTATCCAGGTGATAGGCCACATCCGATGCAAAATAGGTCTTCTGCCCGTTTTTGCGAACAATTACACGATCCTTCTCATCCTGATATTCAGACGTCTTAAACCAAGTGGCGCCGTCCTTTTCATACACGATATTCCGTTCTTGCAACTCTGCTATGATTTGGTCCACACTGCCGGAATCATAAAGACTCTGTTCGCTAAACCAGCGATCAAAGCTAACCCCAAAAGCTTCCAAATCCTTCCGTATCCCTTTTATTATCAGGCCCGCTGCCACTCGCGCACAATACGCTATCGCAGTATCCTCCGGCAGGTCGTCCAGATTTTGCGCGTGTTTCGCTTGAATGATCGTGGCAATATCCTGGATATAACCGCCTTGGTAACAATCCTTAGGAAATTCAATTTGTTTTCCCAGAAGCGCCTGATAGCGTAAAAATACAGATCGACCTAATGTTTCAATCTGCCTCCCGGCATCATTTATATAATATTCCTTCTGAACATCGTAACCACTGAAGCGTAAAATATTACCCACGCTGTCGCCCACAGCGGCGCCACGACCATGCCCCACATGTAATGGCCCGGTGGGGTTTGAGCTGACAAATTCAATTTGAAATTTCTCTCCACGCCCCATGTCATTGCGGCCATAATCTTCACCGGCCTCGTGAATATCACGCAATACTTCATGCCAGGATGCAAGATTGACAAAAAAATTGATAAATCCCGGCCCGGCAATTTCGGTTTTTGTGATTGCATCGTGATCTTCAAGGTAGTCAATGATCTGTTCGGCGATTTTTCGGGGTGCTTTTTTTTGGGCCGAAGCCATGACCATGGCTATGTTGGTCGAGAAGTCTCCATGAATCTCGTTTTTAGGAACTTCGATTTCAATTGGTGGTAGACTCTGTTCAACCAGGGCCTCAGCTTGAGTGGCTCGCTGCACGGAATCTGTCACCAGTTGTCTGATCTGTTGCTTCATTTGAATTAACCTTTTTCAGGTTTAATTTGTTCTAAATAAATCGGCCGCACCTTTACAGTCGACCTGAAGGAAATAAAGACTTTTGTTAAACAAGTCAAGGGACATTGGTAATAGCAGTTGTCACGAATTATATTTCTTTTAATTTATACCACATGTGCGGAATATGGATTTGTGACGCTTTATAGTGATTGTCAAAATAACGTTCCGATTGCGAAAGAAGGATTATCCCCATTTTTTAGGATGGACATATCAATCCAGGTCCGGATTTGTGCCCCCGGATTGGTGATGAAATCAGGCCGTCTGGTAGCGAAGTAAGGCAGGGGAACCATCTCCAATCCGTTAGGGCACTACGCTAGTGAGTCAGGTTCAATATGATATGTCCATCCTAAAAAATGGGGATAATCCTTCACTGTGGATTTGAATCGGTATATATTTTTGACAACTGGTATAATACGAGTTTTGGCCGGCTTCAATATAAACACTTACGGGTCGGTATCGAAAGTCGAATTGAGCTTTGCAGATAACCACAATTGTGTAACTAAATCGCATTGGGTTTCAGGTAACCATCCGCGAATACTCAACTTTGGTGAGCGGCAATCTTTTGCAGTTTCTTTATTTCTTTAGATGTTAGGCTTTCAATTTTGCCCAGGGATCCGGCGATGGATATTACTTTAGCCAAATGCTCTACCGTTTCCAGCCGACAAAAAGCTTCATGAAGGCTGCTCCCTGTAGTCACGCTGCCATGGCGCGCTAAAATCATAGCCTTTGCCCCGGATAGAACTGGCTTCTTGATAATCTCGACGACATCGTTGGTCGTGGGTGTAGCATATCCGCAGTCTGCAATAGCCCCCAAGGCTAAAACAGTCTCAGGCAGAACAACTTTTTCAAGTGATACACCGGCAACAGATAGGGCAACAGCACAAGGGGGGTGGGCATGAATCACTGCCTGAACTTTGGGTTGCCGGGCATAAATATGGGTGTGCATTCGGAATTCACTGGATGGTTTGGTCGATCCTTCAGTCACCACTCGATTGGATTTAGTATTGTAAGCCACTATATCCGATGCTGTCAGCATGCCCTTATGGCAGCCGCTGCGTGTGACCAAAATGCGATCTGCATCCAGTCGTACGGAGATATTGCCGCTGGCACCGGATACCAGTCCTTGAGCATACAGCAGCCGGCCATAAGCGATAATCTCTTCTTGAATTTCTTTTTCCATTTAAACCACTTTACTTTTCATTCCTGAGTTTACCATCCCAGCCGGCGATTCTGGCAAGTAACCACCACATTGCGTAGGCTTTGCGATTGGCTGTAATGTGTTGATCATTATGAGAACCAAATATAACCTCACCTCCAGGTTCTATTTTATTTTCAAACCAATGCACACCTAGCTCGTGAGCATTTTGCCAGTCATGATAAAAATTTCCACCATAAGCTTTTGAATTGCCATTATCCCCGGCATCTTCCCAATAATTGCCGTCCATATCGTGCGAATCAATGCTATAGTAGTCTAGACAGAACTGCTTATTCGCGATGCAGTAATTGACAATTAAATCGGCTTGGTCTTTGGGTTTGCCCTTGCCCACATTGTCTTCCGGGTTCGCGTGTCCTGTCATGAAAATGAAGGTAACCGGATTCTTCCGCTGCCCCTCTCCCATTCCAATTTTGGACCCACCGGCACCATATTCACTTATCAGCATTGCCATGCCGGGCAGGTAGTTTTTTGCAACCCGGTGTCCTGCGATGTTACACCATGACCACATGATGACATTTATTGCAGAATTCTTAGGATCATCTAGGTAATTCCTGGTTGTTTGGATAAAAGCTGTTTCGTTGCGGCTCAAATCCCAGGCCTGCTTTTGATTGATTTCATCGGGAGCATATTTTACCAAAACATGATCTCGAAAATCCAATTTGCCTGGAATAGGTGCCGCCACACCTTTCCCGAATGCGTCATCCATATATGAAAATCCGAATAATTCGCTGTCTCCCTCTTTATAGTCATTTAATCCGGCTAAACCACGCGTGACATGGGTGCCGTGCGAGGTGTGCTGGTAGGCCACACGAAGTGTTGTCCTTGCCAGATTGATATATTCGAGCGGTATGGATCGCAATACACTTTCTTTGGCAACCTCGTGTCCTGCAACAAAGTTGAGATCGGTGTCACTGTCAGCCATGGATATACTGTGAAAGCACCCTAGTGATAGCAAAAATAATATTATCTGCGTAATGGTAAGTGATCTACAATTTCTTATCATGAACACACCTTCCTAAAGTTAGCCCGCTTTAATTATTAATCATCGAATGATATCTAAATTATGAATATTGCAAATGTAAGGACAAATATCGGATTGCAATCTGCTTGCGAATTTATAATCCTTGGCATTTTGTGGTATTTTTTTCAAACGATATTACCATAATTTTCTTTCACTTTTTAGTTTATATTCACATATATGGCTTTCATTTTGACAATATCGTGTATCCATGTTGATTCGCATTGACCATTTGTCAGTAAAATGAGTCCCATCCATGACTATTTTTTAATCAGTTTGTTTCTGAAAGCACTAGAAAGTCCAATAAGGCCGGTGCCCATGAGCAGCATAGTTGCGGGCTCTGGAATAGACGCTATAGGAAACTCTGTAATTCCAACAGGGCTGCCCATGCTTATTTCAACCACGATAAATACCGAGGCTGCTATCATTAGAAATGAGACGTATATTTGGCTTGAAAGTAATTTCATGGTTTTGACTCCTAAAAAACGGGGTGCGCATTGAATGAACAGACATAAAACCAAGCAATATTCATGCAAACATATCTTATTTAAAATTCACTTGTGAATACAATAAATTATGAAAATACAGCTGCTTGCCTAAACCTAAATTATGTAAATTGCCTCCCAACAATTATGCAAAACACACCACAATGTGGCATTCACTCTAATGGTTAAATTTTTACGGACTATCATAATAAAAGGAGTGTTCTCTAGGCGCCCCAGGTATGGATATTTTCACTTTTGAATTATTAAGGTGATTTAACATGTACTTCGAACCGCAGCATCGATACAGGATGGGCAATGATGACTGAATCGAAAAAGTGGAAGCTTGACTGCCATCCGAAAAAACTTAACCTCTTATTCCCAAAAATGTGGCTCGGTCGATTGATCATAAAAAAAGGGCTCACAGACTTTGCTGTCTGAGAACCCTTATTTTTACTGGTAGGCACGATTGGATTTGAACCAACGACCTCTACCGTGTCAGGGTAGCGCTCTCCCCCTGAGCTACGTGCCTATAATTAAAGGTTTTGGATATCACTGCCTTATAAAGCTGTCAAGAAAAGAAATGTGACGGATCAAGTGATATCTTTATTCCCATTTTGCAGGATCATCATACCAAGATAGATATAATGAAACCCCGATACAGTTGTTAATACGGATGTCGCCCAAAACAGAACGATCATTAAGGTGGTGAACGCCAAGGTGCTCACGTTTATCAGAGTTAGAATAATAGTTGATAATTGCGCCACGGTCGTAATTTTGCTGATAACGCTGGGCTTAACCCGATAAGATTTTTCCGTGATCGTAAAAATGGCGATGCCCATGATGATCAGCACATCTCTGCTGATAACAATTACCGCAACCCAGCCGGGGAGAATCTTTAGAACGGCCATGCTGATAAAGGCTGAGGCCAAAAGCAGTTTGTCGGCAATCGGATCGAGATACGCTCCCAAGGTTGTGCGCTGATTATAGTATCTGGCAATAAAGCCATCAAGCCCATCACTAATACTTGCCAGACTAAATATCAGCAGAGCTGAACCATACAAATCCTTCAAAAGCAGAATAACAAATAATGGCGTCAATAAAATTCTGACGATGGTCAGCAGGTTGGGTGTGTTAATGGGAAGATTCAAGGTATGTTCTCTATTTTTCTTCAACAAAATCGAGATGTCACAGGCCAGATTAGAAAAATTTGCTCTGCCAAGGTGATATGAATAACATCCGAAGCACGAAATTCGAAATCCGAAACAAATTCAAATCCCGAATGGTCAAATGAATCAAAAATGTCTCATAGCCGAATGCTATTCGTTTTGAAATTTGTATTTTGGTCATTAGATATTGTTTCGTGCTTCGATATTCGGATTTTGAATTTCATTCTATTTAGCCGGTAACCAGCTCAACACTTAAATTCCCGGGGGAAACATCATAAATATCGATACCAAAATTATCGAACGTTTTTAGCAGCAACTCATCTGCCAAAGATTGGGCGGTCCCATCGTAGTCGACCGTGATAATTGATTCATCGGCCTTCATAACTTTAATGTGGATTGCCGTTACCCCGGGTATCTTACCGAGTGCTTTACGGAATTTGATGAAATTGGCCAGCTCGCTGGTTCCGTGTATTTTGATTTCAACCAGTGATTGAAGACTGGCCTCACTTTCCCAGGCAGATGCGATTTGTAAAACCATTTCTTGCCCCACCAGCAACCCGGCATTGAACAAAGCTTCGCGACCACCCGCGATTTCATCTTCATTAGCGGAAACCGCAGTTCTGGCAGCGAATGCAATCTCTTTTCCGGTTTCGGTTCGAAATGCTTTGACCTCAACGGCCCCTTTAAATGACTTGACATTGCCATCCATTACATTGGTGGTTTTCTCAGCCGTGGCCGTTCCGATGATGACGATATCGGCGGCCATATGTTTTCCCAACTCGATGGCGTCCGCAGCCGGAACACTAAGCGGATAGTTTACGGGCTCTGTAAATCCGGCATGACTGACGATGCTCATGCCCTCATCCGCCAATACTTGTGCCATGGCTTCCTCTGAAGACGGCACAACAAAAACAAGATCTTCACCCCACCAATAAATCGGCAGAATATCCTCCACCTTCTTTTCGGCCAAATAAAATAATACCTTGGGCATGACCCGCTCTTCGACTATCAAATTGGCGGCCATCAGAGTTTCCTTGATCTTATCCCGCCTTACGGTAACCTGGACGATGGCGCGATAAATCCCCGCGGACATACTTTCGGTCAAGACTTTGTAATCTTGAATAAACCGGTCGGTCTGGTCATAAAACAGCTCATTAAAAAGTGCAAATTTATCCACTTGCTGATTCAATGGCCTCAGTTCCGTGGTTACACTGGCGACTGCCGATACCAGTGCATTCAAGATCGCCTGATTCCTGGCCAGGGCCATGTCATCACCCTGGATAGCACCGGATCCGACCACATCCACTACGCGGATGGTTTCATCCTCTTGGGCCATTGCGATGCCGCCCATGAATGCGATTATCAGTGCAATTATCAACCCAAGACTTATATATTTCCGGGAGTTAAGAATCATACTCATGGGTCAACACCTTTCATACCTCATTGTTTTAAATCGCTTCACCCTGATTTCAATGCTTTCGTTCCAGTGCATATTGGGCGATATCGTTTAGGATTTCCCTGGTCGGCGAGGGCGGAAATGCCTCCAAGGCTTGACAGGCATACTCAATGTGGTTTGATGCGGTTTCACGTGCATACCGGATCCCACCATAAGTTGTTATTTTTTCCGCCAGCCATTTGAATTCCTTTTCGGTGAAACCTATATTCTGAATGATTTCTTGCATCATATCTCGGTCTTGGGTGCTGGCATCAGCCAAGGCCTTGATGACCGGAAGCGTCAACTTGCCCTCGCGTAGATCGGCACCCACATTTTTTCCCAACACAATGGAATCAAATGTATAATCGAGCAAATCGTCCACAATTTGAAAGGCCATTCCCAGGTGATACCCATAACGCGACAACAGATTTTCCTTTTCCGGGGACGCCCCGGCAAGAATGGCGCTGATCCGGCAGGCTCCCTGAAACAGAACAGCTGTTTTTGACCGGATGATATCCATGTATTCGTCTTCAGACAAATCCAGCATGCCTTTTCGGTCCAGCTGGTGGATCTCACCCTGGGACATGTTCTCGGTGATCTCCGATATAACTTTGATTATTCTGGGTTCGCCGGTATCAGCGGCAATGGACAGGCCGCGGGCCAGGAGAAAGTCGCCCACCAGTACGGCTGTTTCATTGCCATAGACAGTATGGGCCGCCGGCGCTCCCCGGCGCAGTTCGGCATCGTCCACCAGATCGTCATGCAGGAGCGTAGCCGCATGCAAGTATTCAAATATCACCGAGAAAGTTTTATCATAGTCCCCGTTATAACCGCAAAGTCTTGCTGACAATACCATCAATAAAGGGCGTAGACGTTTGCCACCACTGAAAAGGATATGATTTGCCACCTGGGATACCAACTCCAGGTTGGGGTGCAAATTTTTCTTGAGCGCCTTTTCAATAGCTTCTAGATCATCTTTGACCAGTGATAGAATTCTCTGTTTCAAATCCACTAGCTTACCTCTGCGGTCAGATCATAAGCCATCGTATCAGTAATGGCAACTTTGGCGAATTTGCCGATGGCCAGGTTTTCCGTGTGTACAAACGTCAGGCCGTCGACTTCCGGAGCCTGAAAAGCAGTTCTCCCGATGTACAGACCCGATTCCGGTTTTTCCTCAATTAATACCGACAAGGTCTGGTGCATATATTTTTTATTATTCCGGCTTGATATATCCCTTTGCCGTGACATCACAGCGTCATGACGCTGCTGGGCAATTTTCTCGGAAACATGGCGTCCCAAACCATGTGAGGCCAGATCTTCTGAACCAGAATAGAGAAAAACCCCTAGATGGTCAAATTGAATTTTCTCAATGCTTTTATACAGGATGTCGAAGTCCGCATCGGTCTCACCCGGAAATCCCACGATTACCGTCGTTCTCAAACAGGCATTATCGGATATTGAGCGGATTCGGTCAAATAGCCGCAGCAGGTCCTCCTGCCGGTATTGACGCCCCATAAGTTTCAATATGCGATCGCTGGCATGCTGAATAGGGATATCAAAATACGAGCAAATATTGTCGGCAGCATGAATGGTCTGTATCATGGCATCATCAAGGCTGTCCGGATGTCCGTATAGCACCCGAATCCAGATGTCTGACGCGATGCCCGCGAGTGCTCGTAACAATTGAGATAGGCCGCTCTGCAGGCCTAGATCCCTGCCATAAGCGCTCGATTCTTGGGCAACCAGTACCAACTCCTTAACACCCGACCGAACCAAGTTAGTGGCTTCCTGCACTATGGTTTCCAGGGGACGGCTTTTCTGTTTGCCGCGTAATTTGGGGATAATACAGTAGGTGCAGTGCCGATCGCAACCTTCCGCGATTTTAAGATAGGCCATGGGTGAAGGTTGTATTGCTCTGGGCTGTATGTCTTTGATTCCCGGCAATGCATCCGGATCTGGAAGAATACAGCGAGGCTGTTTGGGTTGGGGAGCGATGGCCTCCACGATCAGGTCATAAGCTCCGGTACCCAGGAAAAGATCCACTTCAGGCAGGCTGGGGCCGATCTCCTCTCGAAAGCGTTCCGGAAGGCAGCCCGTAACGATGATGCGCTCGCAGGCCCCGTGTTGCTTATAACGGGCAAGTTCCAGAATGGTGTCGATGGATTCGTTAATCGCCGGTTCGATAAAGCTGCAGGTATTGACAATAATCACACCTGCTTCGGCGGGATCGGAGGTTTGTTCATGGCCGGCTGCCAGCAGGCGGCCGGCCATGGTTTCGCTGTCTACGGTATTACGGGCACAGCCCAGACTGGCCACATGAAAAATCATATGGAAAGCTTTTTAATCTCTGCGTTGATATGGGGCACAAGCTCGAACAAATCCCCTACAATGGCATAATCCGCTTTGGCAAAGATGGGTGCCTCCGGGTCTTTGTTGATAGCCACAATCACTTTCGACGATGACATACCGGCCAGATGCTGGATCGCACCGGAGATACCAAAAGCTAAGTATAGGCCGGGCGATACCACTTTGCCGGTTTGGCCCACCTGGTCCGCATGGGGGCGCCAACCTTCATCCACGGCCGCACGGGAAGCACCTACGGCAGCCCCCAGCGTTTCGGCCAGTTCCTCGATAACCGAATAGTTATCACTGCCCATACCACGACCGCCTGACACCACGATATTGGCTTCAGTCAGATCTACTTTGTCGGATTCCAAACGTTTTTCAACAAAGGTCATGGACACATCGCCAATTTCGGCGGCCATGGTTTCAACACCGGCCGAGCCTCCGGGTTCCTGGATTGCGAATGTATTGGGACGCAGGGAGTACAGTTTGCATTCGGCTTCCATTTCTAAGTCAGCTAGTATTTTGCCACCATATATCGGCCGCGTTGCCGTTAAAGTGCCATTATCATAATTTACGGCCACACAGTCGCTGGCTAGCGGTGCATCCAGGCGGGCCGCAATACGGGCCGAAAGATCTTTACCCTGGACGGACGCCCCGAACAAAACATATTCGGGATCTTCTTTGGCAATCACGGCGGCCAAGGCATTGGTATAGGCATCTGTCAAATACTCAGCCAGCTGGGAATCCTCCACTACCAATATCCGATCGGGCCCATAGGATTGAAGCGCTTCTGCCTCTGCGGCCATACCAGATCCCATCACAACCGCCGTGACTGGACAGTTTAATTGATCGGCCAGCCGCCGGCCTTCACTTAATACTTCAAAAGAAACTTTTCTAAAAACAGCTTCACTCTGTTCTGTAACGACCATAACTCCTTGTGGCATATGACACCTCTCTATATATATCCGGGACTGAGAACCCGTATTAATTCAATCCTAAATGATTTACCTGGTGTTTGTTCAGAAACAGGCTAATTTGTTCGAAAGCAAGGCATGCAAAAAATTTTACCGTAGACATATAGATAACATTTCGAGGATAGAATTTAAGCATAACGCCGATATCGGGCAAATTAGCCATTTATGGACGAACACTGTCTAAAGAACTTTTTCCTTTTCGTGTAGTAGCCGCACCAATTCCGTTGCTTTTTCCTGTGGGGTCTCTCCCTCAATGATCATACCGGCCTGTCTTTCCGGCGGCATTTTCAGAGCGGTTATTTTAATCCTGGATTGTGCCAGTGCTTGGGAGTCAAAACCCAGGTCGGCCAGGCTTGGCATATCCAGCGGTTTTTTCTTGGCCTTCATGATTCCCGGTAGCGATGCATAACGGGGTTCGTTCAAACCTCTTTGGGTCGTAATGAGTGCCGGCAAGGGCGCTTCTACAACCCCAATGCCCCCGTCGATGGTCCGATGACAACGGATGCGTTGATCTTCAATTTCCACTTTGGTTACCATGGCAATACTGGGGATCTGAAAAGCCTCGGCTACGGCGGCACCCACGGCATAGGCATCATCATCCACCGCCCGCTGGCCTGCAATGATCAGATCGCAAGGCAACTGTTTAGCTGCTGCAGCCAGAACCTTGGCCGTAGTCAAGTTGTCACAACCTTCCAGGACCGGATCCGTAATTAAAATCCCTTTGTCGGCACCCATGGCCAACGCCGTTCGCACCGCTTCACTTGCTTTTTCACGCCCAAGCGTCAATATACTCACCGTTCCACCGTGGGCTTCGCGGATACGCAGAGCTTCTTCCACAGCAAATTCATCATATGGGTTGATGACCCACTTGACCTCATCAGTCTTGATAGATGTCCCGTCCGCTGCAATCTCGACAATTGATTCCGTAGAGGGGACCTGCTTTAATAATACGATAACGTCCACGTTGTGATCTCCTTTCTATCTAATCCTAAACTGAGCATTTCTTTTTTTAAGAATCATTTGCTAAAAAAAACCGCGCAGCGAGTTTATTTTAATTATTACAACCAGATATATTACCAGTATGTCAATTGCTGATACCTACAGAACTGCAATTTGATTGTCAATAAAATTAAACCGGCGCCAAATTTAATTTTTAAGTGATGGAATTGCCTTGACCTCATTTTTTTAGTATAAGACCAGCATGTCGCCCGACCATAACCATGACAGTCACGCCTCCCGGCAACTTTCCCTTCTCGTAGACATGACCAGCCCCTTCAGCGTATTTGAAGAAGTAAAAATTATTCTTCTGGACATGAACAACAATGGAAACTTTTCTTCTTTGCGGGCAGTATTTCAGGACACATTATCTTTGTTCAAAGGCGAATTTATCGGCTATGAAGCCTGTGACACCCCCTACCACAATCTCCAACATACCACGGATGTTTTCCTGGCCATGGCCAGGCTCATCCATGGCGCCCATATTGCCGGCGAAGCTGTCTCAGAAGCCGAGATTCAAGTGGGCTTAATCGCCGCACTTATGCATGACACGGGCTACATACGCAAAGAAACTGATCATCAAAGCTGTGGCGCCCAATTGGCACCCGAACATGTGCTTAGGAGCACTGAATTCATGACGCGATGTCTGACAACTAAGGACTATTCAGGAGATTTCATCCAGAAGACTGAAAATATCATTTTGTACACTGACCATGAAAATGCATCCGGTAACATGCCTTTTATATCCGACAACCATCAATTGTTAGGAACGATGCTGGCCTCAGCGGACCTGTTGGCCCAAACAGCAGACAGAACCTATCTGGAAAAACTGCCGCTTTTATTTCGTGAATTCAAAGAGGTTGGAACTGGCAACCATGGGAGTGAACTCGATCTGATAAAAGAAGCTGTCCTATTCAACGAGCAAATGCACGAGCGGCTGGCAACTCAATTGAACAATGTTAAACGGTTTCTGAAAACCCATTTTCGAGTACGCTGGGACGGGGATACGGATTTGTATCAATTGGCCATCAGCCGTTCAATGGCATATCTTGAATCAACCTTGCTCCCCCATAGCGATGCCTACCGATCACATCTCAGGAGGGCTTTACACCCAGTACGATGATGGTAATGTCATCATGCTGTGGTCTATCTCCGGCAAATGCATTGACGCGCTCAATAGTTTCATTCATCACAGAGGTCACGTCATGACCGCGTACAGACTGCATAACTTCTTTCAAGCGTTCGAATCCAAACATTTCTTCGTCTGCATTCATGGCCTCGACAATACCATCGGTATAGAAAACGATCTTGTCACCGGGTTTGAGTACTAGGTGGGTATCAACATATTCCACATCATCCAGAATGCCCAAGGGAAATGTGTCACCTCGGGTCTCGATCAGGCTTACATTCTCAGATCCTGCCGGAATATATACCGGCTGGGTTTGCCCCGCACTGCACAAAGCGATCGTTTTTTCATGGGAGTCAACCACAGCATAAAGCAGCGCCACAAACATACCGCGTTTGATATCCTTTTTTATCCTGCGATTGGCCCGGATCATAATGTCCGCCACTGTGCTATCCTCTTCGGATAGCATACGAAAAACGCTCCGGGATGCCGACATGACCAAGGCTCCGGAAACACTTTTTCCGGTGACATCACCTATGAGCATCCCCACCTTTTCTTCACTCATATCGATAAAATCGTAAAAATCTCCGCCTACTTCTTGGGCCGACATGGAATAGGCCGCGATCTCAAGCCCTTTTATATCAGGACAAGCCGCCGGCAGCATACTGACCTGCAAGTCCTTGGCAATATTGAGTTCTTCTTCCATGCGTTCTTTTTCGATGACTTCTTCGATCATGATGGCGTTTTCGATGGCCACGGCCCCCTGGTTGGCCAGAATGTTGAGCAAATTCACATCTTCGCGGCGATAGAACTTTCCTGATTTCTTGCGGCCTAGGGATATCAGCCCAATCAACTTATGCTCATAAATCAAGGGAATGATCAAAGTTGCATTCAACCTTTCAAATATCTCTGCATAGGCTTCCCTGTTATCTTTATAAAAAGGATCTTCTTGCACATCGTAGATAGTTACTTCTTTTTTTCTTTCAGAAATTTTTTTGACCAAAGGATCATCGTAGGACAATTCAACGCCTGCGAAAATATTGGCACGCGTCTCTGTTCCCGCACCATCTGTTAGGTTCCTGGTATCCGCTGCATTTGACTGATCAGCGTTGGAACTATCTGCCCGGTCTGGTATGGCCCATTCGCCTGAATAGGTTAAGCATTGATAGTTTTCCTTTTTCTGATTCATCAACATCACACAACCACAGTCGATAAACATGGCCCCCAAAGCCGTATCCATGATGCTCTTACCGATCTCGTCCAACTTGAGTAGGGAACGCATGGTTTCGCTGATATTTTGAACCGTCTCCTGGTAATCGTACTCCAGGCGATAAAAAAGCCTGTCGATGATGCGCTGCACCCGGTTTCTGATTGGATTGAAAAAGAAAACCACCGCCAGCATAAAAACTAAAGGGAACAATCGCGATTGGGTAATCTCAAAATGCCCGAAGGCGACATTGGATATCAATACAAACAAACCATACAGGCCGGCCAACGTACCCGTGGTCAACACATACCCGTAAGTTCGTTTGATGATCGTGTCGATGTCAAAAAGATCGTGCTTGACGATGGAGTAGCCCACAAAAATGGGAAAAATAATGAAGAATGGGAAATAGTAGCTGAAACCAGGTAGTAAATAGACCTTTAATACAGCATTCGCAAAAAAATCGATCAAGGGGATCAATGCGGAAATTGCAAAGCCCAATAGTATCATCTTGGAACGCAGTTTGGCCATCTCGGATTTTGATGTTAGCAGCAAATTCAAACACGATCCTAAAAAAAATAAAACTCCCAGGGCCATATACGACATGGTTGAGATCAGCAAAATTACGGGAGCTCCTGTCATTTTAGAAGCTTTTGATCGGATCAGAACAAATAAAAGTGCTGCAACGATATAGGGGATAGACTGAATAAAGGGTCGGTTTCTGAAAAATGGCCGTTCTTCCGGAAAGGTTAAAGCTAAATGAGAAATGACGGCCGGCGTAAAGCAATAGGAAAAAATGATGATCGTCTCCAACCAGGGGGTTACGATTTTACCGGTTCGATACAACAGCATCAAAAACAAGCCTAGAATGGCTGAAAACAGGAAAAAAATCCAGCTCGTCCGCTGGTTGGGCTTCATCAGAAAAATAATAACGCCGATAAATACATAGCAGAGTCCCGCTAAATATGAGAGACCGCTTTTGCTGAAAGTGCTTACAAATCCCAATGGGATATTGTCTATTCGGACCGAAAACTCTTTCCCATCTCTTATGATGAAATATTCATTATTATCACCGATCTCGCGATTCATGATGCCACGCAATTCCTTAATGCTATTATAGGACTTGCCGTTAACCGCCCCTATCTGATCACCCAGCTTCAATCCGGACCGCTTCCCATGCTGAGTCAACGTGCCGATGATTTTAATGCCCGTAGCATTCCTGAAACCATAGCCAAAGTCGGGATAATCTGACCAGTGATAGATATTGTAGAGAAACGTGCCAGAAATGAAAATCAAGATAATAACAGCTAGAAAAAAGCCGGCGAATGATATCGAATGATTTCGGTTCAGTTTACCCATTTAGGTTTCTCGCCTTTTTATTCGGCTTAGCCGCATGTCCCTCATCAAGCCGGTTACGATGGAGACCAGAGATACCGCCATGCTAAGCCAAACAAACCACTCACCGTAGGTAGTGTATATGGTCATCCGGGTTCTGGGATATATTTCTGCGCCAATATATCCTCGAACGAAGATATCTTTGCCTGTATTATCCCTTACACGCTTTACTACCCTGCCGCAAGGATCAATTATACAAGAAATACCGGTATTTGCGCAGCGAACCACATACAACCCATTTTCAACGGCCCGAAACACATTCATGGCCAGGAACTGGTAAGGGGCCGGAGTTTTGCCAAACCAAGCCTCGTTGGTGATATTGATGATGAGTTGGGCCCCGTTTTGTACAAATTTTCTAACATGTTCGGCAATTAAATTTTCCCAGCAAATGGTCGTTGAAAATCTCATATCGTCCAGTTTGAAAATGGTATAATCATCTCCGGGCAGGAATTCATCGATTTCAGGAACTCCGATTTGATCCCAAGGAATGGTGTTTTTTTCCGGAAGATATTCACCAAAAGGCATGAGGCGAATCTTATCGTATCGCTGTATTGATTTGATATTGATTTGAGGCCTTAATAAAAAGGCCGAGTTGCTGTATTTTGCGCTCTCTTTATGCTTTACATTGAATTTCTGGAGGTGGGTGCTGCCCAACAACAGATTGGCATCGGCAGAATCGACTAATTGCGTAATATCCTTAAATAGCATCCGATTTCGAGTTATCGAACCAGGTGTTGCCGCTTCAGGCCAAACTACCAGGTTCGGAAATTTTTTTAACGCCTGGCGGGTTAAGCCTTTGTAAATCTCTATGATTTCATGCGCATAAGCCGGATCCCACTTTCGGGATTGTTCGATATTCCCCTGGATTAAGGCAACCTTAAAGGTCTTGCCATGCATGGACTTCGATGTCTTTATAAAACCATAAATGGTGGATAGAAAAAATATAATCAGCCCCAAGATTGCAATATATACCAACCCTTTCATGGGTTGTAGCTCAAGTTTTTTTTGGGGTCCAGCCAATCGATACTTAATTAGATAATAAAGGCTTACGATGGAGGTATTGCTGGCTGCGATGATAAAACTGACACCGTATACACCGGCAAACTCTGAAGTTTGAATTAAAACCGGATACTGGGATTGAGAGTGGCCCAGCAGTCCCCAGGGTAAAGCTAGAAAGGAGAAATTAGACCGAAAATACTCTAGGGCTACCCAAAAGAAAGGTGCAGCCAAAAGGGCGGATGGAAAACTCAAGCGGCTTGCTGTATATGCAAATGCCAACCCAAAATAACCGAAATATACACTTAAATAAAACCCAAGCAGGAAATGGTGCAGGTATTTGTAGTTATCAACCGAGTTGATCCAATGGAAATGACTAAAGAAGAAAATCAGGCCGCATACATACGCCAAACAGAAAGCACCGGTTAACCGTTTACCTTTTAACGCTATAAGAAGCGGAACCAGCCCAAACCATGTTAAGTAGGCCTGATTGCCGGGGGGAAAACTTGCCCAAAGTAGTATGCCACTGAGAACGGCTGCTATGATGGCGAAAATATGGCTCAAGCTTAATACTCTGTTATTACAGCATTAAATATATAATCGAGTGGTATTCTGCCTTTATGTTTTATCACCTTATTATGGTAGCAAATCCTGGAAAGGTGACTGGTGTAAAGATTCGCGATCTTATTTTATCGGTAAAATCTAATGTGTACGCTGCATGGTATTACTGAAAAAATTTAATCTGGGCATCAAACGATAAAATATCGCCTTCTCTCTTGTAATTCTTCACTTTGCTTATAAAGGGTGTTCCCTGGATATCAAAAAACGAAATACCGAAACTTTCCCCGATAAGCAAATCTTCCGCTAAACAGCCACCTGCCCAGGCTGCATCTACCACCGCCTCTGTGGCGACGACACAATTTTCACTATCCACCTTTTTTACCCTGATGGTTGCCACATTATCGGTACAATGAATGACTGCAACCCCCCATACGACGTCATCTAGATAAACAGCATTTGCCGGTGGCTCCGGGCCTTCACCGGCCATGGCTGTAAATGCTGAACCTGCCAAAACCATCGCCGCACACAAGCCCACGATTATTATATTTTTTTTCAGTTTCATTTTAACTCTCCTTTCATGCGTCAATTATATTATCAACATTTGTTTATTATTTTTACCATATCCCGCTTAGAAAGATGCTACTGCAGTATTGGATGTTAATCCATTATCAACACAAAGCAGATAATAACTAAAATCTTCGTTTGTAACTTTTTTCCCAACACTGTCGGTGTAAGCACCACTGTTTGTAACAGTGGCGATTGAACTAAGACTATCGTTCTTGTAAATCTCAACTTCTGAATTACATTCTCCTGTCCAATTTAGATCTACCAGCGAGTTCGCACCGGCTGTTCGGGGTGATGCCGTGAGCACCAGTCCGGTTCCAGTGCCGCTCCCATCATCAACTGTCACATATTGAGTCCTTGAGTCCGACGCTCCTTCGTTATCTGTAACCATAAGGATTACCTCATAAGTTCCAGGTGCATCATAGATTTTTTCGACTACAGCAAGACTTGATCCAGCCTGGTTATCTCCAAAATCCCACTGTCTTTCCGATATGTTACCATCCAGGTCATAGCTCGTATCTGTAAACGTCACTGTTAGATTATCGGTTACATATGAAAAGTCCGCAACCGGCGGAGTATTTTCGGGTACTCCGGCATCTCCTTTAAAAAACACGCCATTATAGGTGACGACACTTTTTTGACCGAGTGAGATGTCTCTGGCAATGACACTGCCGTCCAAAGTGGCTCCCTCCCCGGTTGAAAACAAACCGTTCTTAGCATAGATATTGGCACGGATAATAGTACCCTGGCCCAATAGGACCGCATCGGGGCTGCCGGCCACATATAGAACCACATCCTTGGGGCTGATGGACGCACCTGAGGAAGGCCCAATATAAGACGCCTTGGCACTGGATGATTCCAGAGTACCATCGATCAAGATTTCGACCGGTCCCTCACAAATTATTTTTGCATGTGAGCTAAGGGTCAGGTCTTTTATCTGGTATGTTCCGGATAGCAGACGAAGAATTGCGTGGGAACCAATACTTACATTTCGGTAACTGCCAACCGGTAGGGTGGCATCCCCTTGTGAATCCAATGAAAAGTCCTTTTTCAATCGCCCGACAGTCGTTTTGAACTCGGGCAAAGGATCCCAAACAGGCGTCGCCAGCGGCGTAGTGATCTCATTACGCACACCAGCTGGATTGTCGATGTAATTGCATTTAACATCCCAGGCTGCATTTGGGGATTCCACATGCACCCGGTTACCTTCGATGGTCGTACTATCCGCAAGCCATGCTCCGCCATCCAGGGCAACATCAAAATCCGAGACCAGGCATGGGTCGCAATCTAATTGGGCACCCACATCACCGCTTTCGATGCGGGCATTGTTCCGCAGCCAGATACTGTTCAGTGCGAATAGCGAATATTCCTTTAGCACTTCGCCGAAAAAAATGTATCTTTCGAACTGACCGCTGCATTCCGCAAGCCAACCGTCGTCGCCCCAAGCAATGACAGCATCTTTGTATTCTCCGGAATACTGGGCAATGGCAACGTAGGCGTCATCCACCGGCGGCCGAGGTAGACAGGTGGCACCTTTGGGCAGCGTCACCCACCCCCCCTGATCGGTCTTACCCTTTGCCAGGATGGCCAGATTTGACCATGCCTCCTCAAGGGAATAGCCCGCCGAAGTAATGCTGGATTCTAAAAATATCCGCACCTCTACCTGTTCCTGGGGCTGAAACTCGGGTTGACTCAGATCTTCCACCCGAATTCTAAGTCGCGCCCCCTCCTGAGGCAGCACCATAATCCGTATGGTTGTCGATTGGACATTACCATCCCACACGCGATTGTCCAGAACACCCATCAAACCGGTTTCGGTCATCACCGTATAGGGAAATCGCGAAAATGGGACCACGATCTGAAGCTGGTACTCACCCGGTAGGGTTGTCATGATCGGGAAGAGGATTTTAAGATCATCAATGGCGACGGATCGTTCCCAGCCCGTGTCCAATACCTCCGCATAAACCGTCTCCCATTCACCCCATTTGGAAGGCGGGGGCATGTCCGATGCCAGTAATTCCTGATTGGCTGTATGTTTGACACCTAGCGGATCGGTGGCGATGATAAATCGTTCCAACTCAATCTGCTTGAAATCTTTATTGGTATTGATAGGCCACTGGGTATTGTTTTTAATCACTCCAATCAAACCAATGGCTTGATTCATATAATATTTGGGGCTCTCCTGGGTGGGATACAATTCCAGTTCCAAGCCGGACTGGTTGGACCAGCCATTTCCCGGAAGCAATATACCGGCAAGCATCAGAAAGAATATAGCCAACCCCAACGATCGTACGGTTTTATTATCTATATGTCGATTCATCGAAATCCCCTCGACCTATCGCGTTATATTGTGAATCCTGATTAAAGAACGATAGTAGTCACTCAGATAATGTGCCCGGTTCCAGTTATTGGAATACCGGTACATCAGGCAAAGTGGATCGTTTGTGTGAAACGGTCCTGCCAGGGCATGGGCTATTTCATGGGTAATGGTGTGCACCAAGACCTGGTTGATGGTGTATTCATCCCTAGAAAGATCCACAGTTGGATCGGATGCCACAGGCAATTCGACCATGCCGTTGCTGTTGATATCAAAAGGATTCAGGTCGCCATTGAAATCATTTCGGCGTTTATCACCATCCCATACCCCATTGGCGCTGTCTCCCAGTAGAATACCATCAACGGGATCCATCAGATCCGTCTGGTCTTCAACCAGATTGAGTGGATTCAAGAAAACATCCAAGTTCTCCCATGTAAGTGTTGAGGCATTCCACTCCAAACCGTCATCATAGGGCATGTCATTAAAATAACTATCAAGTGGTATTTCCAAGGTCACCGCCATCCCGTACATGCTGGCCTGATTGATCGTGCTCTGGCAACGAGCATAGCCTTTGGTGGACCACCGCCAATACCGGGTCCCCAAGGGATTCTGCTGGCTGGGTGGGCTAGCTGAAACGAACCGGAGATGTCCGTCCTGTCCGCTGTAGGTGCCACTGCGATCATGGCGAACAAGCAGGATGTTCATGTGTGGCAATGGTTTTCGGATGGCGTAATCTAAATTCAGTATATCCCCAAATATGGGAGAATCAAAATCAAGCACCAATCTATTAGCAGCATCCCATGATCGGATCGGAATCCATTCATCACCGGATCCCTCCAGGTTGAGCTCCCACTCATGGGTTGGCCAAGCCACCGACCATTGGGTTCCTGACCCTATAACCACACTTCTCTGTAAATTATCCTTACTGATGGCGGTTATGCTACCCCCTCCAAAATACTGATAAATAGAACCATCTGATGTGGCATCATGGCCCCAGCCGGTTGTGTTGTGAATCGTGATACCGGCATTCTGAAAAGCCGTATCTATATCAAAAGTATACTCCGGGCCCGGCCCAGTAGGGTCACTGGGATCATAAAATCCCTGTGCTCGAACAAACAGATCTTTTCGATCAGGATCTAAACGTTTATGTTGTAGGTCCGTCCCGCCATCCAGGGTATATACGATGCCTCGATATTCTTCGAAGTTGCTGAAGTCGTCACCCAGGGGTGAGGAGAAACCGGGATTGTTAAAAATGATCGCATCGGTATCTGCATTGGGATCCAAATCGGCTGGATCGATACTATTCGGTGTAATAACAATTCCATCCATATCCCAACCGCTACCAATCCCATTTTTATTGGATCCCTCGGGTACCCAGAGTTGCCCAAGATAGTTGCCGGATACTGGATCTGTCACCAGCACTTTAACCGAACCGCCAAAATCAAAACTGTGCAGATAGATGATATAGGTCCCATCCCCTTGATTTTGGGCAGTAAGCGTCCCCTGGCTGAAACAAGTTTGGGTGCACTCGCTCCAATCGTTTAGCTGATTCTGTGTAATTCCGAAATCAGGCCCATTAAAGTTGTCGACATACCAGGCCGGGTATTGATGATTGGTCAATTCGGACGGGTTCGGATCGTTGACAGCCCGACCAGGATGATTGGAAGCCGACCTCAGGCTAAAAACGGCTGTAGCCGGCGCGATACCATGATCCGTATCCCAGGTGGCCTCGATTATGACACTGTCTCCGAACTGTGGCAGCCAATCCGTATCTTCCGGCAAACCAGTATCCGGGTCAATCATAGTAAGCGTAAATGCCACGGTTTGGGGAACTAGGGGGTGCGTACCGTTTTGGAATTCATCAATATTATAGATCCCGTCTCCGTCGTCATCAGCGCCGGGATCCGCATCTGTCGATGACTCGGAAAAATACTGTTCCTCCCACCAGTTGGGAAGCTGGTCATTGTCAACGTCCGGGTTTAAACAGTCGGGAATATAATATCCTGCCTTTTCACCTGTCAGATAGATGTTAGCCAAACTGTAGATCTCAGGGACACTGGCATAATCATATGCGTCGGCACCACATGCGATCTCATCGTCGTTGGTAAAATAATCTCCGTCGGCATCCAACGGGTCGACAATCGCTTGTTGTGCGCCATCCCCGGATTGGTCATCCTGGGTACTGGTAACTCCAGTTTCAGCCGCGTTTTGCACCACCTCAATCAAAGCCACATTAAGATTACCAAATATATCGTAGGCGCTTATCTCGATTGTATTGGTGCCCGGGCACAATACGATGTCTCCGGTTATCCAGCTTTCCAGGCCAACTGCCGTGCCTTGTATTATCATCGGAACACTAGGACCTTCCGGGTCGATTGGATCCGGGCACGTTACGGTGGCGGTGCGGGTCCAGGCGATATCATCCAGCTGAGTATCATCGCTGGCAATACCGCTGATGAAAATAACCGGAAGTGTCGTAGTGTAGGATCCCTGATTGGTTGGATTGATAATGGATATTTCTGGAACGACCTGGTCTCTGATAATGGTCAGCGATCTCGTTTCGGATTGACCGGCATAGTCGCCTGCTCCCACTGCCGTAACCTGCACAATATTATAGTTGTCAATCGCGTGCAGCTGGAAGGAGTTTAACCACCAGTCTCCATTAGAATGTAAGTAGCCATAATCCTGGATATCATCACCTTGATTCAGGACACTGCCATCTGAAAACACTATTGTCGAAGCATTTGCAGATATGCCGCTCAGGGTTACCGTGGTCGTATTGACAAAAGATGGGCTCTGGTCCGGTTCGTTGATGGCCACATACACCGAAACGGTCGGATCGGTACCCTGCAAAAATTCCTCCAGGTTGGTAATTCCGTCATCATCTGCATGCCCATCCGGTGAAAAGTTTATATAGCCTCCGGGTATGCCGACAATGGCATCCTCCCAGTCATCCGGCATACCATCGTCATCCAGATCTTTGAATCCCGAGGTTTCGAAAGCACCCAAATCCCAAGAAAATCCCTTGGGCCGACTCAGGTCATCGATGTCCAGGCCGGGTTCTTCGTAGGTGCTTGCATCAATACAAAACGATGTGGGAGCCAGTGAATAGTCCTGGTTAGCGGCATCCGCAAATCCTGGATCGACCGAAATGTTGGAGGGCGGCAGATCGATCTGGTTGACAGTGCCGATATTGTTCTCAATCAGATTCAGCGGATTGAAATCCCCCTCAAGACAAACGTCATAGGGACAATCCGGATCCGAATTATTTCCGTGCAGAATATTATATGAAACCAGCGGTAAGGCGCCATCCTCAATGACAAGTCCGGCGCCGTTCGCGGTGATCGTGTTGCTGGCAATGGTCACCTGGTCAACGAATGAGAGCCGGATACCTTCTGGGTTGTTATAAATAAGGTTGGAATGGATTTGGGTACCGGCCGCCTCGTCCGCAAAAACACCACCGCAGCCATTGTCGAAAATTCGACAACGCGTGATGGAGGCAGAGCCATTTAATACAGCCACTCCGGCAAAGGCGTCTGTTTGGGCACCTAGGTTATTATTCTTAATCGTACTCCCCTCTAATTTATTTCCAAAACCGCCTAAAAAGGCGACGCCGTGTGCACCGTTGTTTTGAATGATCATATCGACAAAACGGTTCTCATCAGGTGTTTCCGCGCAACCGTCAACCAGAATACCGTCCTGAGTGTTCAACTGTATTAAGCCGTTCCGCACCGTGTTGTTGGAACTCCCGGCATTGAGCCTAATCCCAACTTCACAATTATAAATTTGTGAACCTTCCAAATCAATATCGAGCAAATACTTTTCCGTAATGTCCATACCGATGGAACACTGAAAAATATCAACATCTTTTAACTTGACACAGGCTCCGTCCGCTTCAAAAGCAACCCCGACCATAAAGTTGCTGATACGCAATCCATCCAGAACAAGATTGGAAGCACCCTCACTGACCAACAATCCATGTTTTCTGACAATCCCGGTGCCGTCTAAAGTAATTCCAACCAATTGGTTGCCGTTACCTGATAGAAATCCAAGACCCCCGGCATCATTCACATAGGGTGCCTTGTCTGGATCGACTAAGCCATTTTCATCATAACCCCCAATCAGGTTGTGCTGCCCCTCCAAAATGAAATTTGTGATATTCGCATCTACGGCACCGTATTCAATGAGGTTGCCGGCGCTGCCATCCGCCAGCCAAAAACCGATCTGATTATTTGCCACGGTATTGTATTCAAAGCGATTGTCACTGCCGTCCATTACCGCTATACCGGCATGGGCATTACCCATTACAAAGGTTCCGTATATCAGATTGTCATCAGGCGTTTCTCCACAAGCCTCAAAGCGGATGCCATCATTGTAATTATTAATCACTTTTCCATATAAAACGGTATTATTGGCGCTTCCTGCTCTAAAAAGAATACCCGAATCAAAACAACCGGTTATTTGGGAAGCATCATCCCCAGCACCCAAATTCACATGAATCATCCGGTTTTCTAAAAAATCTACACCGATACCGCTGTCTCGAATTTTGGATCTGAAAACATCAACCTTACCGGCATCGGTTTGAAAACCAATGCCCACAGTAAGGTTGTACAAATCAGCATCTTCGACAATCAATCCCGAACCGTCGCTGGATAGCTTGATGCCATAATCACCATTCATAATGTCTGGATTGATCAACCTATTCCCTGTTCCACCACTTACATCCACACCGATGTGATTACCAACGATCTCATTATTCCCGCTCTGGCTATCCCAGAAGATGAGTGTATTGTCCGAACTTTCGCTTTCAAATCGGATGCCTGCATCACAACCTTGTATTTTTGTGTTGGTAATGTCCGTATTGACTTGATTGGCATCGATAAACTGGATTCCGGTTTGACATGAATTTATGGCAACACTGTCAAATGCCGCGCAGCCGCCACCGGTACTAAATCCGATTCCCTCTTTAAAACCGAAAACATTCAAACCCCGGATGGTAATATCATTGGCCATGAACGAAAAAAGGATTCCCTGTTTCCAGTTACCGGCACCCGTACCATCGATGGTGACACCGGCAGCATCAAAGATGACATTTTGCCTGACAACCAGAGGCAGATCCGGCTCAGGATCACCGACACTGTAGATTCCGGGTGTTAAAAATTTAATTGTGTAGATTCCGGGTTCGAGAAGGTTGAGTCTGTCGACGGCCGCATGGATGGATCTGACAGCATATATGGTACTGCCAATTTTAGCACCGAGATTGGAATCATCGCCATTGGTTTTATCCACAAAGATCCCATCTTCAAAAATATCGCCATCCGGGTATGATGCCTCATCGATTGAACTGGTTCCTGCCTGGGCTTCCCACTTGTCATTCCAGGCGTCATCGTCTGTATCAGGATCATTTGGATCCGGCCCTTCCAGATTTCCGCTGGACTCATAATCCTCGTATTCACCAAGATTGTCCAAGCCTTCTCCATCTGGGTCGTCACCAGCTCCTTGCTGACTAACTGCTGATCCAAAAAACGTTAATTCCCACCAGTCGGGAAGTCCGTCATTGTCATCATCGCTGTCGCATTCATCGCCACCACAGTCATCCCGCACACACAATGTCTTGGTTCCGTCGAGATTAACAATCCAGGCATCGCCATCATAATCTGCCTGATCACTATTCGCTACATCGGGGCAGTTGTCGCATACATCCCCCACTATGTCCTGGTCGGTATCGTGTTGATCTGGATTATAGTCATGCTGGCAGTTGTCGCACGCATCCCCCACACCATCGCCGGCCGGCGAAATCTGAAAACCCAGATAGCCGACCACAGGCAAGTCCGTTAGAGCTTCGGTTCCTTGCTTCACAACTTTGAGCTGCAGGTCGATTTCTACAGCATCCCCGCAACCGGGGATCGGGTCGATGGCTGCCAAAGGCAAGGAGGCTTCGTAAACGTTACCGAACGACTCTTCCAACAAACCGGAACCGATGGTGGCAACACCCCCGTTTAGAGTGATGCCTAATTGAGCAACCTTAATATATTCGATACAATCACTCTCGACGGATACGGCCCAATGGAGATTGGCTGAATCATTCATCACCAGAAAGGTTGCCGGAATCGACCCGCAATCCGGCAGTTTCAGATCGAAATCGAAACTTGCGGCGTCGGCCCACTCTCCAAAATTTTTATCGATGATCCCGTCGAAATTTTCGTCCATAATCCCATCGACAATCGGAGTGCCGACACCAATTGAGAAGCCTTCCGCAGGTGTGTACCCGCAGCCCATTTCCGTGTCCATCTGCTCGTCATTGGGCACATCTGGGCAGTTGTCGCACGCATCCCCGATGGCATCGCCATCCGGGTCGGTTTGGTCCGGATTGTAGGCCACCGCACAATTGTCTATCTCGTTCTGCACGCAGTCCCGATCAGTGTCGCGAAACATGGCCACGATCAAATCGTCGAAATCCATGTCACCCCACCACCAGTAATGGTCGTCAAAACCAGCAATGATTGTCTCCGGTGGAAGTATGAAATCATCTCCAAAGTAGTCAAGCGTTTCGGAAGAGACCGTCAATTCGAAGAGTTTTAACTGGTTTTTCCACAAATATTTGTTATTAAAATTATAGGGAGACAGAGCCTTTATGATACTGTGGTTGAGAACCTTGAAGTAGAGCTGTCCGCCACTATCAAAATCAACATGCCGACATTCCCCCCAATTACTTTGGTCTGCTGTTGAGAATGTAAACTCAGTGGCCCCCCCATCCCTTCCCTTGGTGACATTTGTATGGCCGGATTCGAAGGCGATAGCAGTGTAGGCCCACACGCCATCGAATTCCATCTCATCGATTTGAGACAGGAGTTCTTCATTGAAATAATTGGAAAGGAGAAACGATTCGACTGTGTCCATGGGTTCCGGAAAGTACCCTTCGTAATAGGTTGCCGAGGTTGTTCCGGTTGATATAGTCATGGCCACAATCAGAATGAATAGAATGCCAAGCATGCGTTTCATTTTCTCACCACCACATGTAAAATTATAAGTTGGCTAGAATTAGTTAATTTTAGTGCCAGGAGAACTGTATTTTATATAGGCGGGTGTTTTGCTTCCCGCATAGAAAACCGAGAAAAAAATCACGGCATTTTATTTTCCGAGTGGCATTCAAAAGATCGGTGTGTACTGCATATGCAAAAAGCGTGCACAGAGCGCTCGTTGACATGAAGTATAAATTATCAATGGTATCAAGTGGTTAAATGAAAACAGGATTTACAGGTGTAGTTAAATCCTTCCGTCTATAAAAAAGTTCACATGCTAACATTACTTTTAGTTCACAATTAAGGCAAAATTGTACTGTAATTAATGCGCTTGGGTACGATGCTGTAATTTGGCCCTTGAAAAAGCATGCAGAAGTTAAAAAGTATTCTAGTCTGACATGGCGGCAATGGCGGTATCCGCATTATCATGAATGTCGGCAAACTTGGTTATACCCACCATATTGAATATCTTCTTGAAATGATCGGACAGACCGGCGATGCAGATCTGCTGGTTATTTTTTTTGGTTTGGGCCAGAATTTGAATCAGTACGGCAATACCACCGCTGTTGATGTAGGCGCCTTCTTCTACATTGAGCAATATTTTTTCAGCTCCCTGTTGATTGGCCTCTGCATAGGCTTGATTGAGAAACGGTTCGGAAAAGGAAGTAATATCCCCGTGTATATTCAACAGGACCACGGACTCATGCTTTTCGAGTGCTATTTCATTCTTATTTTGCATATCCAGCCTACGCTTTCATCTTTAAAGCCATTGCCACAACATGGCCTTTTCCGGCGCTCCTTTTGAATTCAACTTGATCGGCTAATTTCTCAATTAAGAATAAACCGAAACCGCACAGTGCCTGGTCTTCCTCGATTATTTTTTCAATATCGGGATTGGGTGGCTTTTCCTTAATGCCCTCGCCCTCGTCCGCCACCGACACCCAAATGGTACCGTCTTGATAGCCCAGAGAAACAATTACTTTAGCGTCCGTCCGCCCTTTGTTGCCGTGCTGCATGGCATTGATGGATGCTTCCGCCACAATGGTCTTCAAATCCTCGATACGATCTTTTGAAAAGCCAAGCATTTCGGCAAATGATGCCGAGCACGCCATTGCGAGACGTTCATAGCCGATCTGATTGGCCAATATGATTTCTACGGTGCTATCAGCTTGATTTTCCGGCATTTTTGTTTAAATCCGATCTTCTAAGGCTTTGATAATCTTGAAAATATTAGCAAGCGAACTCTAACCTAAAAAAAAGCACAACAGATGTCAACCAAAAATAACTTCCTGAATCTCTATGACTGGCTGAAAGTAAAAGCCTCCACCTTTTCGCTCAAATTTTTAAGATGAAATTTGCCTAATGATACGAGCTGAAAGGCATCCTGGGTGCGATTGGCGGTCTCCGCAGACAGGTAAACTTCACCTCCCTTTGCCTTTCCGCATAGCCTGGCAGCCACGTTGACGATGTTGCCATGGGTCGTATAGGTCCAGCGTGAGCCGGTGATACTCTCGAATTTTGCGGCACCAACAAAGGCCTTGCCCGAAGACACCCCTACATTCACCAGACATTTTTCGGAATCCAAGGTGCATTTGTCATTTATGCTACAGGCTTTTTCCTTAATCGTTTGGGCCGCACGAACTGCCTGTAGCGCATTTTCTCTTTTATTTTCCGTAAGAAAAAGCACCATCAGTCCATCCCCGGCTGTCTCAACCACATCACCGTCATTGGCATAGATGGCGTCCATGAATACTGAAAAATACTTTTCAATCAGGGTGTTTACATTGGTGGCCCCGATTTCGTTGGTAATTTTTGTATATCCCTCGATATCCAGAAATAAAACAGATATATCCTGCTCCTGGGCTTCATGAATTTCAGAAGAAGTGGCATTTTCCACTAATCTGCTAACTGCCGTGGGTACAAATTTGCTTAAATTGGACTTGATGCTTTCCAGAAGTTCCACTTTTCTGAGAGCGGCTTTGAGTTCTTCCAGCGTTTCTTCCAACTGAGTATTTTTTTCCTGAAGATCCAGGTTAAGCTGTTTGATATTTTCGAAGTTAAGTGAATTTTTTAAAGCAACCACCAGGCTATTGACCAAAGTCACCATGAGTTCCTTATCATCGTCGTTAAAAGGCTCCCCGATAATTTTGCTGCCCAGGCCCAAGAGCCCGCGACAGTCTTTTGAAACCATGAAAGGCAAGATGCAGATATCCAGTGGCTTAAATTCATCCGGACTAACCCGTACAGAATCATCGCTGGCTTCCTGACCTCCTATATATTGCTGCAATAGAAGCACAGCCCCACTTTTGACCATGGCGGCCTCGGTTTCATCATACCCCATTTCTTTGAACAGGGTAATTTCTTGGGTTTGGCTTTCCAAAATCATGACAACGCCCTGTATCACCCCAAAATTACCCATAATCATCAACAAAAAATGATTGATGATGGCCTCAAACTCAACAGTGCTGAAAATATCCCTGCTGATGTCATTCAGTGTTCTGAGATGATATACTTTTCGATCCAGTTCTTGAAAAGCACTCTCAAGGTCCAAATTTTTATGTTGTAAATCCTGGTTGAGTCGGGACATTTTTTGTAGAAACTTAGCGTTTCGCAAGGCCACAATGAGATGGTTCGTGAGGGTTAGCAGTAATTCAATATCTTTTTCTTGGAAGGGGTCCTCGCTGATTCTGTTTCCTAACACTAGGACACCGCGCGTATCCTTGTCCAGCCCGAAGGGAATAACTGTTTTTATAATTGGGTTAAAAACACCTTCATTTTTTTCAAATGCAGCACTGTGAACATCCTGATAAGCTTTATTTTCAAAAAACCGGGCACATTCCAATTGTAGGTTGCTTAAAGCTTCCTGCTCAAGCCCCCGGTCTATAATCGGTGTAAGCCGGCCGGTAGGAATATCCTGCAGAGCGATAAGGCCTTCAAGGACCCCTAAAGATCCAATGATAGTCAATAAAAAATTCTGCAGTACGGTTTCGGTGTCCTGTGCTTCGAACAGCTCTTTGCTGACGTCATACAATGTTTTTAATTGAAACAGATGGTCCAGCTCATCCGCGTTTGCTTGGGACATGAGGTAATTTTCCTTTTATGAATCCATTCAAAGCTTGGGAGGTACTCGGTTTGGGTAGACGTTGATTATATGATTACGGCAGGTTAAGTGTCAAGATAAGCGTACAGGCTGGCGGGTCTATGCTCGCAATGTGGGCAAAAGCTTGAAAACCTCCACTTCTTCACTCACGTTTTTTAATTTAAATGTTCCCATGGATTTTACCGAATTGTAATGTCGAACACGACTCGCCGTAACACTGGATATTAAAATGCTATTTCCGGTTGACAGCGAGCCTATTCGGGCAGCCACATTCACTATCCTGCCTCTGGCGGTATACGTCCATCGGGACCCGGTTAGACTGCTGAACTTAGTTGCACCCACCAGGGCCTTTCCCGAATGAATCCCCATATGAATATCCAAAGGTCGATATAAGGAATTTGTTTCCCGGCCAATACGCCGGGTGTCCTTCTGGATGGACAAGGCTGTACGAACCGCATCCAAGGCATTGTGCCGCTTGTTCTCGTTCAGAAACAATACCATCAATCCATCCCCTGCGGTTTCATTGACGTCACCATGGTTGGCGTGAATGGCGTCCATGAAGACGGAAAAATGTTTCTCGACAATTTGGTTTACCTTGGTGCTGTCAAATTTCTCACAGAGCTTCGTATAGCCCTCTATGTCCAGAAACAAAACCGAGAGGTCTTGTTCGCGGCTTTCCGGCAGCACGCCTTCTGGTGATGCTTCAATTAAACTTGTAACCGTCATCGGAACAAATTTGCTTAAGTTTTCCTTTATATTCGTAAGCAACTCAACTTTTTTGATGGTCGCTTTTAATGTTTGCAGGGTTTCCGCGAGTTCAACATTCTGATTACGCAGCCGTTGATTCAAGCGCATTACCTTTTTAAACGACCAGGCATTTTTAATAGCCACCACCAAGTTGTTAAGCATGGTTTCGAGCATTTCTTTTTCAGCGGCCGTAAATGGGGGATTCATCAATTTGGGTCCCAGACCCAAAAAACCTTGATACTTATCCGTCACTGCAAATGGGAAAATCTGTTCAAGGCCGAATGATCCCTTCAGATTGGGCTCTTTGTTTTTTAAAGAAACCACCGAATGTTGATCTTTGCCGGTCATTATGCGCTGTTTGCTACTACTTCGCAATAAACCTTGATCCGCCACGTCAAACCCAATAGCTGCAAAGTGTTCATCCATGCTTGGAGAGGGTCCCATCACAAATACGAAGCCCTTAATGACCCCAAAATTGCCCGTCGTATTGAATAGAAAATTCTTTAGGATAGTATCAACATCCACGCTTTCGAATAGCTCTTTACTTAAATCATTCAGCGTTTTGAGTTGAAATGAACACATGTCAAGCTGATCTTGCGCCGCATCCGCCCTGGTTATACAAGCGTCCAAAGGACTATTATTTGACGATGCGTTCATTTACAGTAGCGTCTCCCTGGCAGGAATCAATCGTGTAGATTATCAACAAGAAACAATATACTACAATGTGACATATTAAACATCGTGGCTACGAGTTGCAAGATTTGTTTTTATTTATGATATTAGACAGGTACTATGAGGTGAGATTTACGCTGGAATAATCATGGTTCCATAATTTTTTTGTTGATCTTTAATGCTTTTTTTTGAACGCTCAAGTAGTTGGCTGGCTGTATCCTTTGAAAGATAATCATATTCTTCAATGCTGAGGACAACTTCCAGGTTGATACCATCTACATCTATTCGTTTGGCCATCATCAGATTTCGTAAGCGGCGACAAACCGGTTCGGCCTGCTGGACCGAAGTTTGGGGCATCAGGAGCGCAAACGTTTCGGCATCCAGCCTTCCCAGGTAATCGCTTTTTCGAATCAGGTTCGAAAGGGTCTGTCCGATCATACGAAAATTCCTGTCCTTGATCTCAAAGCTCATCCTGGCGTCGGCTACTTCAAAATCGATCCCCATCAGGCACAATGATAGGTGTTCCTGATAGCGCTTTGATCGATGGATTTCCGTATCCAGAATATTGATAAACCCACGCCGGTTATACCAGCCGGTCAGGTCGTCGACAACACTCTCACAGGCATAGCTGTTGGTTACGGCTTCAATGCGGTCGCATAAAATCGTCATTAAATTCATAAAAAACCGATTGGCTGTGGGTGGATAGAGCCATTGCAATCTGCGAATCATTTTCAAATTGATCTCCAGATATTCACAGTCTTCAGAGGCAATCACGGTAGCCGACCGGGGGGCGCCTCGCAGCAAACCCATTTCACCGATCACCTCACCTTCTCCGGCTTTGTTGATTTGTTTATAGACACCATGCTCCTTGAGAGTTTCAGCCTCGTTTTCGGGTTCCACCACATCCATGGTTCCAGAGATGAGTGCGCACATGGAATCACTTGCATCCCCCTTATGGAAGAGTACTTTCCCTGCGTCAATCGTCTTCAAGGTTCCCGCCATGATGATATAATGGATCTGAGTTCGCGATAGGCCATTGAACAATGGGATGCCAAATCCCGGGTCCTTGCCCAGCTTTAGTCGAACCAGGTCCCACAGGGTCACCAGTTCCACATGCAGCAACAAGGATGGAAGCAAGATTAGATCCCCCACCAGGGCGGAAAACATGGTAACGGCCATCATGGTTCCAAAGATGGCCGTGGGTTTGAAGCTGGACATGGCCAGCACTGAAAATCCGATACTGATGGTCAATGTGGTAAAAATTATGGGTCTACCGATATGCCGCAATGATTCCCTGAGTGCTCGTCGGTCATCCAGGTCTTTCCTGAATTCCCGGTTGTAACGAACCAAATAGTGAATGGTATCGTCGACGGCCAGACCAATGGCGATACTGGCTATCAGACTGGTGAACATGGACAACTCTATTCCCAGCCACCCCATGATGCCAAAGTTGATGATGATGGGGAACAGGTTGGGTACGATAGCGATGAATCCTACTTTGCTCGATAAAAACAGGAGAAACATGATACCAAAAACGATGACCATGGTAATGGATAGGCTTTTTAACTGTCCGCTTGTGATCTGATGGCTGCTTTCCGATATGACCATGCCAAACCCGGTGACCTGCCAATTGACATCATTGGGAGCCAAATTCGCAGCATGTCGCAGAATCTTTTTCTTTGCATCCAGAAAATCCCGCGAACTCGAAATATGCGTTAGCAACAGTATGTTGGTCTTGGAAAAATCCGGCGACATGAACCGGTTTAACATATCTTCACCCAGCATCATTTTAAAACTGTTGATAAGCATCCGCAGTTCCCAGGCTTCTTCCGGCAGACGGTAATGCTCCGGATTAAATTGGTTGGAAGCATAGTTGACCAGCTTGAGGTAATCGCCAAAGGAAATGGTTTTGTCGATACCGGGCAACGAATCGATATACGTCTGCATCTTTTCAATTTCGGCAATATGTTCAATTTTCTGAAAAAAGTCTTCGGCCGGGCCGGACATGGCCACATTGATGGGAAAGCTGCCCGACAAATGCTGATAAATGTCATGGAAATTGCGGCTCACCTCGGTATCTTCCTTGAAATAGCCTATGGGATTGCTCTCCACGGGGATTTTGAAAATGCCAATGATGCAAAACAGCACCAGGCCGCCGATAATGGGCAAGGTGATTTTTTGATAATCCAGATCAATGGTGGCAATGACATCAATCAGTCGATCCAGCATTCCGGGTTTGTCGGATTGGGTGCTGGTTTTCTTTTGGGGTAATGGTAAAAGCGACATGGTTGCCGGCAACAAGGTCATCAGAATAATAAGAAAGCTGACAATTCCCATGCAGGCAAATATGGCAAACTCCTGTATGGCTGCAATTCGGCTGACAAGCAACGAACCCAACCCAACCACGGTGGTGACCACGGCTAAAATCGTCGGGAATGTGATGTTGCCAAAAGTAGCAGCGGCCGCCGATTTCTTGTTCTCGGCCACGACTGACTGGGTGCGATATTCAGTAACGATATGCAGACAATAGGCCGTACCCACTGCGATCAGGAAAACCGGCACAATCATGGTCAGAATGGAAAGTGGAATGCCGGTAATGGCCATGAGGCCAAAGTTCCAGATTAAAGCCAGGGTTACGCAAACCAGGGGGATTAAGATATAGAAAAAGCGTCGATATAACACCGCCAATACGATGGCGATCAGGACAAAGGTAATGGGCGGCAGACGAAAAAAATCTTTCTCGGTCAATCGCGCCAGGGCCTGAGAGACCAGGGGCATTCCAATCTGATAGAGGGACAGCCTGTCCGAAGCTTCAGCCATGAGTTTATTGACATCCACGATCACCTGGTCTGGGTCCGCATCAATTTCTAGAACCAAGGTCAAAACTGTTGTTTTACGATCCTCGGAAAATAAGTTCTGTTTGAACAAATCCACATTCGCCATCACGGTCGAAAATTTGTTCAGATCCCAATTTCCGGTAAAATCAACCGCCTTCTTGACTTCCGGCAAACTGATCACACGGCGGACGCCCTTAATTTTTACTGCCTGATCTGATAAATCCCGGATTTTCTGAAAATTGATTTGATCGTATATATCGTCACATTTTATGACTACACGGATAATCTCATCCGACCCAAATAACTGTTTGAATTCCTCATACCGGGCAGTTTCCGGGAGGTCGTCAATGATTAAATCGTAAATGGAAGTTTTGAAGGACAGGCTGGGAATTTGCCACGCAAACAGAGTGGTGATAACGATAATAACCAGGATGATTACGGATGGATACCTAATAACCCATTCCACCAGCCGATGCGGAGACAGTCTGCTCAATACTTGTTTATGCATATTATTCGTTCTTTCTGCTCCCTAAATTGAGCGTCTCAATTTATACGAATATTGAACCCAAAAACACTGTCATTGGAATGACAGCATTTTGATTCATAAGATTTGAAACCCGTTCGGATTGCCGATATTGCGATATCTACTGTAGTCAGGTGAAAGACAGCATAGTTTGATGTAGCGGAATCACATCTTCATTCTACTTGCAGCAATTTCAACAATCGCTCAAATTAGGTCTTAATGTATTATGTAATGATTTTTTAATAGGTTTAACGTTTGACAACTCAAGATATATTTAAGCTAGCAAGACTGTCAATACTGCTCTGAATTGATTCTTAATTATGATGAAATGAAGCCAGGGGCGGGTCGTCTTATTTTATTAAAGTATCAAAGCTCTCTGAGGCATAACGGCTGAGACTGCTGTCGTCATTGCGCACAATTATCAGCGCTGCCACACCATCCAGGCTGGCAACTAAATTCATGCTTTCTTTGGGATTCATCACCATGAGGGCCGTAGCCAAGCCGTCCGCAAACATGCAGCTGTCTGCCACAACAGAGGCGCTTACCACCCCATTGTCCACCGGAAAGCCAGTCCGCGGATCCAGAATATGAGCATAGCGCTTGCCCTCAATCTCAAAGAAATTCCGATAATCCCCACTAGTGGCCATGGCCCGATTGTGAAGCGGTACTACCTGGTAGGTTTCAAGTAAAGTGGCGGCCGGATCCGGCTGATTGATACCAACACGCCAGGGGCGGCCATCTTGGCGAAGTCCGGCCGCATATACCTCCCCCCCGATCTCAACTAAAAAATTTCCCAAGCCTTCCACTTTAAGCAATTCCGAGATCTGATCCACGGCAAAGCCCTTGGCAATGCTGGCCAGGTCCAAAGATACTTTCTCCACATGTTTTTGTAGAAAGCCGTTTCCGATGATGCGGATATATTTAAATCCAACCTCGTGAATAGTGTCTTTTATTACAGCAGCGTCGGGCACAGTCCGGGGCTGCTTGGTATTGCCAAAGCCCCACAAATTTACCAGCGGCTTAACGGTACCATCCCAGGCGCCGTCGGTTAACTCGTAAATACGCTGGGCCGCTTGCATGACCGTTAGAAAATCATCGGAGACTTGCATCAGGGCGGTGATATCTTGGATAGTATTAAATTGGCTGATTTCGCTATCCGGCCGGTAGGTGGACATGCTTTGATTAATGGTTGCGAGGCGCTGATCGATTTTGGATTGCAGACCACTAAGATTATTAAAATAACCGGTGATAATCTTAATGTGATAGGTGGTACCCATGGTCCGTCCCGAAATGACCACTTCTTTTTTCCAGCCGCAGCCCAACAGGAAAACTGCCGGTAAAAGACTTACGACTATTATTTTCGTTACGACCTTCATCATCGATTAAAATAATAGGCTGTAGACTGTTAGACTATTAGGCTGTTAGGTTAATAACCGCTGACAGCGGTAATGCTTTTTTGCAAGATGCCTTAAGGCGTTGAGCTGCGGACAAGTCACTAAATTATAAGAATGCGACGCAGTCGCCACAAAACTATTGCGCAGCAATAGTTTTTAGCAGATGCGGGGGAGCTGCTCACCGGCCAGCATATCCACAATCCGCTGCCCGCCGATACGGGTTTGCATAAAAACACGACCGGGGTTTTCATCAATAACCTCACCGATAACACAAGCCTCTTTGGCAACGGGATCTGCTCGCATGGCAGCGAGTACATTATCGGCATCCTGCGGTGCCACAAACGCCAGCAACTTGCCCTCATTGGCCAGATAAAGGGGGTCAAGCCCCAGGAGCTCACACATACCGGCCACCTCAGATTTGACCGGCAACGTTTCCTCCAGAATTTTAATACCCACCTGCGATTCGGCCGCAATTTCATTTAAAGCCGTAGCCACGCCACCACGGGTAGGGTCCCGCAATACATGAATAGTGCCACCGGTGGCAAACATCTGCCGGGTCAAATGATTCAACGGCGCTGAATCACTCTGTACAGAGACGTCAAAACTCAAACCTTCCCGTCGGGCCAGTATGGTTACCCCATGATCGGCCATACTGCCACTCAGGATAACAACGTCACCGGGGGCTGCATTTTTACAGCTTACATTCTGCCCGTCATGCACGACCCCCAAACCCGACGTGTTGATAAAAATCTTATCCAGAGCCCCTTTGGGAACGACTTTGGTATCTCCGGTAACAATGCTGATCTTTGCTTCAGCAGCTGCCTTGCCCATGGTTTGGATAATCTCTCTCAGGTCGGCAAGGCGAAAACCCTCTTCAAGCATCAGGCCAACACTTAAATACCGTGGGGAAGCTCCGCACATGGCAATGTCATTAACCGTACCGTTAACTGCCAGATCCCCGATGTTGCCGCCCGGAAAAAAGATGGGGTCTACGGTATAGGTGTCGGTGGAAAATGCTAATTTTTCTGCGCTCGTATTAAAAACAGCCCCGTCATCCAGACTGGCTAACTCAGGGCTGTTAAACACCGGCAATATAATACTCGTGGTTAATTCATGTGACAATTTTCCGCCGGCACCGTGATCAAGAAGGATAATATCGTTATTCATGTTTTGTGTTTCGTGTTTTGTGTTTCGTGTTTTGGAGCAGCTACGGGCCAAGAGCTTGCAGCTACCGGTGTATCATAGATGATACTTGTAGTAGGCCGCACAGGTTCCTTCGGTAGATACCATGCAAGGTCCCACCGGATCCATGGGTGTGCATTTGCTTTTGTATAGCGGACATTCGAACGGTTTTTTGATACCGGTTAGAATTTCGCCACACGCGCACCCTTTGGGATCTTCGGATGGCGGCACATCGAAATCAAATCTTTGTTCCGCATCGAATTCAGCCATACCGGTTTTAATTTTTAAACCACTCATGGGAATGACCCCTATGCCGCGCCAGGCCACATCTTGAACATCAAAAGTTTCTGTCAGAAGTTTTTGCGCGGCAACATTGCCTTGATCGGTAACTGCACGGCCATAAGCATTTTTCAGCTTAGGGAATCCTGTTTCAATTTGGGATACCAAAAGATGAATCGCCGAAAGTATATCCGCTGGCTCAAAGCCGGCTATGGTACAGGGTATTTGAAATTGGTCAAAAAAAGGCTGATAAGCATCTTTTCCAATGATCACCGAAACATGACCGGGCAGTATAAATCCATCCACCTGAACTCCGTCCATGGACATCAATGCGTTTAGGGCTGGCGGAACAATCTTGTGGGCCGAAAACACGCTGAAGTTTTTTAAACCTATCTGTTTTGCAGTTTGGATCGCAGCGGCAATGGTTGGTGCAGTTGTTTCAAACCCAACTCCCAAAAATATTACTTGTTTCCGGGGATTTTTCTGTGCCAGTTCCACGGCATCCAGGGTTGAATACACAACTCTCACATCACAACCTTCGGCTTTCTCCTTTTGTAAGGACGTCAGTGTTCCGGGTACCCGCATCAGGTCGCCAAAGGTTGCCAGAATCACACCCTCGAGCCGGGCCAAGGCAATAAAGGCATCTATCTCTTTTTGGTCAGTCACGCAAACCGGGCACCCCGGGCCGGATAAAAGCGAAATTGAATCCGGCAACAAAGAACGAATCCCACTTCTAAAAATAGATACCGTATGGGTGCCGCATACTTCCATCAGGCGGATTTTTTTTTGACTGAGGTTCCAGATCTCTTTAACCAAACCTTTGGCTATGTCTGCATCGCGGTATTCTTCGATGTGTTTGATGGGCATTTACACTCCCTAATAGAGTTTTTATTTTTCACGGTTATGAAATCCTAAATCCGAATATCGAAATTCGAAACAAATATCAAATTCCAATGCTCAAATGTTCCAAACAGGGGCCCATAACGTGATGTAAGGTAGCTTGCTTTGGTCATTTGAATTTAAGTCATTCGATATTGTCCTTCGACTTAGCTCAGGACGGTGAGCTTGCCGAACCGTTTAGGATTTCGGAATTCGTGCTTCGAATTTTGATTTTAAGATTTGGCATCAGCGATGATGGCCTGCCCGAGACAAATTCCCCCATCATTGGCCGGTACTTTATCATGGGTCAACACCTGGAATCCTTTTACTTTCAATTCCTGTGTAAGCCCTTTAAGCAGGATCGCATTCTGAAAACACCCACCACTAAGAGCCACCTGTGATATTCCGGTCTTTTTCTTAAGAACCTGGCAAAGATCGCTAAACAGTTTTATCAGAGTGGCATGAAATTTTCCACTGATGGTCGCGTGCGACCTGCCTTTTTCAACGTCCTTAACAACTCCTTGAATGATCGGTCGTGGATCAATTTGATACCCCTTTCGGGACAACCAGGCATACTCATATATGTTTTCATTCAATCCCCTCGCCAGCATTTCAAGCTCCATGGCCGCCTGCCCCTCAAAAGCTACCGTACTGCGTATATTCATAAGGGCCGCGATGCCATCGAAAAACCGTCCCAGGCTGGATGTCTGCGGGGCATTGACACCTTTTTCGATCATTTGTGTTGCTATGCTGATTTGGTTTGGATTTAAACCTTCCAGCAATGCAAGCTTACGATTTTGGAAATCCGTACCGTATGTTTTATGAAGATAACTGATGGCCATCCGCCAGGGTTCCTTAACGGCTGCAGCCCCACCGGGCATAGGTGTGGGTGCCATATGTGCCAGCCTTTCAAACCCGTCGTATCTCACCAGGAGAACTTCTCCTCCCCAGATTCCGCCATCGGTTCCATATCCGGTGCCGTCGAAGGACAGCCCCAGCACCGGTTCACTGACCTGATTCTCGGCCATGCAGCTCACGATGTGGGCATGATGATGTTGTACTGCAATTTGATCCAGATGGTCCTGGTCTAAGGCGTAGCGTGTGCTCAGATAATCCGGATGCATATCGTAAGCCACAATCTCCGGTTCGATGGAAAGAATTCGCTTTAGATGGGCAATGGTCAGCTCAAAAAAATCAAAGGTGGCCAGGTTCTCTAAATCGCCGATATGCTGACTTAAAAAAACCTCGGACCCTCGGGTTAGACAAATGGTGTTCTTAAGCTCGGCACCGCAGGCTATAACCGGTTTGACCTGATGCTTTAAAAAAACCGGAACGGGAACATACCCCCGGGATCGCCTTATAAATCGTGGGCATTGGTTCACCACACGAACCACAGAATCATCGCTGCGAAGATAAATATCGCGATCGTGAACCAGAAAAAAGTCGGCGATACCCGCCAAACGCTTAAAGGCATCCTCATTATCAATGGCAATCGGTTCTTCACTTAAATTGGCACTGGTCATAATCAGAGCAGTGAAAGCCCCATCAACCAGTAGATAATGCAGCGGTGTGTACGGCAGCATGACCCCGATGGTGCGATTGTTCGGTGATACGCCTTCAGCCAGGTTAAACTTCTGGTTCTTTTCCAGTAAGACGATGGGCCGCTGTTGGGATTGAAGCAGGCGTTCCTCTTTTTTGGTGATTCTGGCATACTGGCGGATACTCTCAAGGTTCGCAGACATAACTGCCAGGGGTTTTTCTTCCCTGCGTTTGCGTTTCCGCAACGTAGCCACCGCAGCCTGATTTTGTGCATCCACCACCAGATGAAAGCCACCCAAACCTTTTATGGCCAAAATGTAGCCCGCTTGAAGGTGCGAAACCGCAGCTTCGATTGGGTCCTTTGTTCGCACTTCATTATTGGCACTGTCCAGCAGGCTAACTTGCGGTCCACAAACAGTACAGGCATTGGGCTGAGCGTGAAACCGACGATTGCCAGGATCATCGTATTCAGATTGACATTCCGGGCACATCTTGAAATGCCGCATGGATGTTTTGGGTCTGTCATAGGGGATGTCATCAATAATGGTATAGCGCGGCCCACAATTGGTGCAATTAATAAAAGGATAACGGAAACGCCGATCATGACGATCGAACAACTCCCCCTTACAATCCTCGCAGATGGATACATCCGGTGAAATCAGCGTAGCCCGCTGGTTACCTTTTTGACTATGGACAATGGTAAAATCCTGGCAGCCGGTCGGCTGAACAGATTCAACCTCAATTTTTGTTATTTGGGATAGAGGCGGGCTGTCTTTAGATAAACGGGTAACAAAGGATTTTAAACCTTCAGCGGAGCCTTCCAGCCTGATACTGACTCCGGAAGAGGTATTGGAGACCTGGCCGGTAAGGTTTAAATTGGTTGCCAGTTGATAGACGAATGGCCGAAAACCCACGCCTTGCACAATTCCCTGGACGCGGATCTTTCTGGCCTCTGTTAATGAAGGCCCGGAATGCATGTCAGGATGTATCAGGGGAATCGTCGCTTTGGCTTTCAGCAAAAGAGGCAGCTTCCTTGAGTATTCGCAGAGATTCCATGGCAGCGGCCTCATCAATTTTATGCAGTGCAAAACCCGCGTGCACGATTACATAATCGCCTACGGCGGCGTCTTCCACCAGAAGCAGGCTTGTTTTTCGTTGAACACCATCCACATCGATGGTTGCCATGCCGTCCTCAATCTTGGTGATCTTAGATGGGATTGCCAGGCACATGCTTGTGTTTCCTTTTCTCGTAGGGAGTCTCAAGTCGATCCAGTTCGCCCAGGACCATAGTGATCATTGCATCGACCTTTGACGCTGTTACCGGTGTCAAGTCGATGCTTAGAGTTTCAATATCAAGCGGTTCGATCCCGACGATAACGGTTTCCGGTACCTTGTCCAGTGCCTGACACAGGGTCAAGGCTTCTAAGAAATCAACTTGGTGGATCGAGTTCTTGGCACGGATGCGCTGGGGTATCTGGTCTCCAATCAAACGATACAGGTCGCCGGGTTGGCCTTGGTTTCGAATTGCATCCACGACAATCAGTTGATCAGCCTGGGAAATGACGCCTAACAAATTGACGCCCAAGACGCCACCGTCCACAATGGAAACATTATCCGGAAATGTGTAGCGTTCTTCGAGCTTTTCAATGACTCGCACGCCAAAGCCTTCATCGGCAAACAGAATGCAGCCGACCCCCAGGATCATGATATGTTCAGATTCCACACGATATCCTTATGGCCGTTATATACTTTTCACGGCATTGTTTTAATTCCGGTTGTCATATTTTCCGATTGAAATCTACGGTAAAGGAGTATCCCTATTTTTTTGGGGTAGACATATCATAATAAATCTGACTCACTAGCGTAGTGCCCTACCGGATTGGAGATGGTTCCCCTGCCTTACTATGCTACCAGACGGCCTTATCATAAGCCACCGAAGTTCAGTGGCGTTGACATCATCACCAATCCGGGGGCACAAATCCTGGCCTGGATTGATATGTCTACCCCAAAAAAATAGGGACACTCCTTCTATCGCAATCGGAACGTTATTTTGACAATCCCTATAACCTTGCACGATTTTATACCAGAAGCCATCCCATGATTCAATCAGACACAGGCATGGTTAGCACAAAAAGTCGGATTCGCAAAAAGTTCAAATTCAAGTCGTGCGAATTTTGTAATTATGAGGCGTACGGTTTGTACGTTGAATGGTTACAAAATGAAGCACAACACAGCTTGTCCCGTCGTAGCTCGAAGAGCGCCCGTCCTCCGCAGTAGCCTGCTACGGAGGATGGAAAGTCGGAAAGTTGGACTTTTTACGAAACCGGCAGGCTTGGTATGCGTATGAACATGCAGGTCATCGTTCGGGGAATTCTCCGGCTTCCCCATTTTGGGGAAGCCGGAGAGGTGATCTCGATTACAACGCTTTGACTTCATAGACCTGGTTTGAATGCGGGTCGATTACATGCACACCGCAGGCGATACACGGATCAAATGAGTGTACCGTTCGCAAAATCTCGAGCGGTCGGGCCGGATCGGCGACCGGTGTTCCGATCAGCGCCTCTTCCACAGGCCCAAGTTGACCCTGCTCATCCCGGGGACCCAGGTTCCAGGTAGATGGCACAACATATTGATAATTCTTGATTTTTTTGTCTTCAATCTCGATCCAATGACCAAGTGACCCCCTGGGAACGTCGTTAAGCCCAACGCCGCGGCCACTGTCCGGCATTTCCCAAGACTGGTAGGTCTGGGTATCACCTGATTTGAGATTCTCCACCAATTCCATTACCCAACCTGGCATGGCTTGACCAATGGCAACGGTTTCCAGCCCTCTGGCTGCGGTGCGGCCCAAGGTGGAAAAAAGCGCCTGAACCGGCACACCCAGTTTTTGTAGGGTGCTGTCCACCAGCGCCTTGATTTCTTTCTTGCCGGTGCCATATGCTACCAGAACCCTGGCCAGCGGTCCCACCTCACACGCTTTTTGTTCATATCTGGGCGCCTTGAACCAGGAGTACTTGCCTCCGCCTGGTCGATATTTGGGATTCTCCTGCAGCGGTTTGGTCTCACCCGTATACGGATGTTTCGGAGATCCGTCTTCATACCAGGCTCGGGACACATGTTCGGTCACCCTCGTCTGCTCTGCCATTTTCATGCCGCCCAGGTTGCGGTTCATAATGACGCCACGGGGCATGAACAGGCTGCCGGGTTCGTCGTCAGCTTCGGGGAATTCACCCCAAGCCATGAAGTTTGTGGTGCCACCGATGGCACCCCAATCTTTATAGAAAGATGCCACGGCCAGCAGATCCGGAATATAGACATTCTCGATAAAAGATTGGGTCTCCTTGGTAATATACAGGAATTCGGCAATTCGGTCAGGTGTCAGATCTTTTACAGAGGTAACGCCTCCCACAACCAGAGATTGCAGATGCGGGTTTTTGGCCCCGAAAATTGCGTGCATCCGGGCCGCTTTAGCCTGGAGCCGCAAAGCTTCAATGTAATGCGCGGCTGCCATCAGGTTGGCTTCCGGCGGCAGGACATAAGCCGGATGACCCCAATAGGCATTGGTAAACGGTCCTAGCTGACCGGAATCGACAAATGTCTGCAATCTTTGCTGGACCGACTTAAAATAATTGCTGCCGCCCCAAGGCGCATTGCTGACATTGTCTGAAAGTTTGGCAGTGGCTGCCGGATCGGCCTTCAAGGCCGAAACCACATCCACCCAGTCAAGTGCATGCAAGTGATAAAAGTGGACGATATGATCATGTTGAAATTGGGCGCCGTGCAGCAGATTTCTAATGAGGCGCGCATTCTTCGGTATTTTGACACCAACGGCATCTTCGACTGCCCTCACCGAGGACAGAGCATGTGTGTACGTTCAGACCCCGCAGGAGCGCTGCACAAAATGATGCGCATCCCTGGGATCCCTTCCCTGGAGGATCAGCTCGATGCCGCGGAACATCTGGCCGGAGCTCCAGGCATTGGTAACCTTGCCACCCTCAACCTCGACTTCAATACGAAGATGACCCTCAATTCTGGTAATCGGATCGATTGTTATTCGCTTACCCATATGTTTCCTCCCATTTCTCTAAATAAGGATTATTTTATCCGTTTAACTCGATTACATTTCTTCGTAGAATGGGCTCATATTGTCCCAGAAGCCCGGTTCGCTGCAGCCGATGCAGGGATGGCCGGCTTCAATCGGCCAACTGGTCCCATCGTTGAATTTGACGATCGGACAGTTGTTATATGTTTCCGGGCCTTTACAACCGACCTGATACAGGCAGTAGCCCATGGCGGCCTCTTCTGAACCAAATTCTTCAACAAATTCATCATTCTCAAAATGTGATCGCCGCGGGCATTGATCATGAATTGTTTTCCCGTAGGCAAACATGGGTCGACCCAAATCATCCAGCGCCGGTAATTTGCCCAGCAGGAGATAATTCACAACTGTGCCCACAAAACTAACCGGATTGGGTGGACACCCGGGGATGTTCAAAGTCTTGGCACCAATGGCGTCACCAACGCCTTTATAGCCACCCGGATTGGGCTTGGCGGCTTGGATGCCGCCGTAGGCCGCGCAGGATCCGATGGCGATGGTGGCGGCAGCCTTGGGAACGACATCTTGGGCAATCTCCAGAAATGTTCTACCGGCCACTTTGCCGTAGCCACCGTTGAACTTGGTTGCAACCGCTCCTTCGCAGACACATATGAACTTACCGGCATATTTTTTAACGGCAGAATGAAGCGCTTCTTCAGCTTGGTGCCCGGCTGCTGCCATAATGGTTTCATGATATTCAACTGACAGCACCTCGAGGACGAGTTCGTCGATAAATGGATACATTGTCCGCAGAAGGGATTCAGAACATCCCGTACATTCTCCAAAATGGAGCCACACAACAGGCGGACGCTGGGAGGGCGCAGCAAAAACATCCGCAACCTTGGGAACGAATGATGATGACAGTCCCATGCTTGCCGTCAAGAATGTACAATACTTCATGAAGGACCTTCTTGAGACCCCTTTACTTTCCAATCTCTCGTAAAACGCTTTCTTTTCCTTGTCCATTGGCACCTCCTGATGCTGTTGATGGTTAATTGGTCCGCTATTAATGAAGGGGAATTCGTTGTATTCGGTTAGGTATCTCAATTCTTTATGTTAATTTGAATTTGGTGTCAAGGTAAAAGCGCCGCCACGCTTGGCTTAGAGCGTCCGCTTACAAGCAATCGCCGCGATTGAAGGGTACCAGCAGAAAGACTTTCGGCGGAGAGTTCGGCTAGGTCGAATGAGCCTGTAGCAGATGAAAAACTTTGGGGCAGATTTTGGCTTAAAACAAGTACTGGAAGAAAAGGGTAATTGTAAAAACAATAGTGCCTGTTAGAGAAGGGATGATTCGGGTAAGCAGGGCAGGGGCGAAACGCTCCTGCCCTGTTTACCTATCAGGCACTTGGAATGATCAGACCTCTTCATCTGTATCGATGGCGTCGTCATCCGCCACCTTTAAGGATGATTTCAGATCTTTGATCAGTTTTTTGTCCTCATAGACATCATCAATTTCATCATCTAACAATTCATCAATATCTTCAGTGTCGGTATCAACTGACTCTTCGGACTCGGCAGCTTCTTCTTCCTGCTCGAAGAGTTCCTTGTCATCAAACATGATCTCGATGGACTGCTCTTCGCCGTTCTCATAAAGTGACATGACGGCGGATGCAATTTTGTTGGCAAAGGTACTGGGTGGGTACATATTGCGGGTCCGCAATGCACGCACCAGGGCGTCAGACCCTGACTGAATGGCCGCAACGATGGCATCATCTGCATATGATTCTTCACACAGAAGCGACAAAATCTCTTTATCGAGTTCGGCATACTCCTTGATGATGAGCTTTTCATTGCTGGTATCTTTGTAGATGCTATATTTTTGCTTCATGGTACATCCCCTTTAATACTATAGAATATACTTACCAGAATACCCGGACCTCTGGGAGATCTTTACTGGAAAGTCCATTGGTCTGTTAAGGACCGATTTGGGCCTGAATTCCAGCCAACGCACCCCGGAAATCATAATTTATATGGCATGTCAATATCCAAATAAAATATTGACCCAAAAAAATCAAAATGGTATCGATGCGGATTACTACGGGAGGGATGGCCGAGTGGTTGAAGGCGGCGGTCTTGAAAACCGTTGAGCGAAAGCTCCGTGGGTTCGAATCCTACTCCCTCCGCCAGGAAACTCAATGAATTGAGTTTCACAATTGGCTAGTTTGCCAGTGACTTGTGGCTGCTAATTGCCTATGGGCTGAAATGAGATTCCGTTTTAAAGAATTCCGGGTTTACCAGGACGGTAAAAAATATTGTTCAATTTGCCGGAATATCGTTAAAGATCATATTTTGGCTAAGGATCGTGGGTTGGCAGACCAGATTCAGCGTGCGCTTAACTCGATCTTGTTGAATGTCGCCGAAGGTTCTGCCGATAATTCAGATGCTGAATTTGCTCGATTTCTTGGTATCTCAATCCGATCCGTATATGAAACTGTTGCCGGCTTCGACATTGCGGCACAGTATGATTATATTGATCAAAACTTGAACGCAGAAATCGAAGAAAAAGCCCACAACCTTGTAAAACAACTTGCGTCGTTTCGCAACAAGCTCAGATCTCAAGCCACAGGCTAAATGTTACAAGCTAATTGTATGCTGCGCAAGCAGCACTATATTGGTCACAAACCTTAGCTACTGGCCAATAGCTACAAGCTATATGTATGTTGCGCAAGCAACATCCCGGAGAGATGGCCGAGCCGGCTGAAGGCGCTCGCCTGCTAAGCGAGTATGGGGTGAAAGCTCCATCGAGGGTTCGAATCCCTCTCTCTCCGCCATGTTCAACCATTTAGGTCAATTCGACATCGTTCGGATTGGCCTTTTTGGTTTGCAGATTTTCCAAATCGTTATAAAAATCGTTATAATGAGCTTCGGAAATCGGTGTTTGGAGATTATTTCAAAAGGTGTGGCTTGAGGAGGGAATTATTGCTTCTCGATCACTTTGAGGTTGGTTGATTTCGGCTCATCAAGGATGTCGGCCACTTTCTTCATTGCCGGCGATAGGCCTTCGAGGTATTTGTCGGTGGTCGTCGGCCGCTGATGACGAAGCATTTTTTGGATTTCCCTGAGCGTAGCTTTGCCGGAATCCTCCAAAATCATGGCGACATGATGTCGAATCGCATGGAAGCCAAACTTCTTAACCCCTGCCTTTTCACACAATCGCGCCATCATTTCACGGATCGGTTTGTCATCCTTTGTATATAGGCCACCATCTGGTTTGGGGAAAACGTATGGACTGGTTTTGTCCCGCTCCCTCCATCGACGCTTTAAGCACTTGAACAATGTGGCCGACATGGGGATGAGATCGGTCTGCAGTTTGCCCCCTTTTCGTTTTCGGGTTCTCAGCTTCACCGTCCGTTTTTCAAAATTGACATCATCCCAACCCGACCCGAGAATCTCCGACAACCGACCCAGCGTGTGATAGATGGTTTGAATCAAATCCAACTCAAAATCCGTCGCCGCCAGGATCACGCGATCTATGTCTTCCACCGGTGGAATGTATCGGGGTCTTTCATCTTCAGGGTATGGCTCGATGTGCAGCACCGGGTTGCACCGAATTATTTCTTCCCGATTCGCCCACCTGAACAGAGCCCTGAATTCTTTCAAGTCACGATTGGCAACCTTGTTCCCGTCCGAACCTTTCCGGCGGACAAGGAAAGGGTGGTCTTCTAAAAATTGTTTCTGCTCAACGGTCATCTCTTTTTCATTGAGCATGATAAAATTGTTGACGTCTTTCCTGGCTTTTAAATACACCCTGAAATCTGCTGGACCGAGTTTCTCGACTTCCGGGTCCTCCTGGTGATAGGTAATGAACGTTCTGAAGACGAATGCTTTCTGCCGGTATGTGTTTTTCTGGTGATAATCACTTGAATACGATTCAAGATACCTGTTTGATACCTGCGCAAAGGTTAAAGGGGTCGTTTCCGGCTCCGACTCCTCTGGGTGTTTGATCCGATACCTTTCGTTTTCCTCCCACGCTGCGGCTTCCGACTTTGTTGGAAACCCCTCCTTTTTGTATAATATTCCGTCCACCATGAAGCGGGAATACCAACCGCGTTTCTTTTGTTTGTGTTTGTACTGGCTCATTTTTTTCCACCTCCTTTTCCAGATAGCTAACCACCTTTTCGAGATCGAACCGTGCGGATTTTAGATTGCGCCCCTCCCCCACATAAAAATGGGGGAGCCGGCGCCATCCTTTTCGCAATGTGCTCGTGCTCGTCAGAAGTTTCTCTGCGAGACCATGTATGTTAACTATCTGCATCTTAATCTGATTTGTTTTCTGTCAACCATAGCGCCCATGATCCTTCACCTGGACAAAATCGGGTTCAATTACCCATCCATGCTTCTATCAAAGCATCAGCTCCATTAATTTCGATAATTTCAATCTCTCCATTATTGAAAAAACTAATCTCCCAACCTCTGCGACATTCGAAGCATACGCAGATTAGCATGCTACGACTCTCATCACGTGTTTTGACAGCCATATATTCAGGGAACCCACAAAACGGACATCGATCGTCTTTTAACAATTTTTTGTCGAGCTCATTTAATTCCGTGCGAACTTTGTCAATCTGGGAAATCATTTTATCAATCATGTTTTTCATTTTAGGCCTCCTTCCATTGGTGACCCTGAACCCAACAGGGCCACCAATTTTGATTCCAGTTGGCTGGAAGCTTCAGTTATGCGTCATTATCTGCACCATCAGCATTGTTGGCCTCGCCCGTAAAAAGAGCTTCGAGGGTTTCAGGGTCCTCATCGGCCAAAGCCCGCATTCCAGGGTAGGCATTCTCAGAAAGATCCTCCAAGATACCAGGCAGCTCCTCCAGTCTTTGCTGCTTTTCCTCCCTGGATTTAACGGCAGACTTCAGCTGAGAGATCTTTGGCACCCGACCAAGCTGATCTCTCACTTGAATTTCCTGCTTCACCCGATCGATATCCGCATTAAGACTATCAATAGCTTTAGGCGCTGCTTCTTTGCCCCTGAGGACAGCATTGTATCTAAGCTTGGCCCTCATTTCCGCCCCAACCTGAACCACACCGTTGCCCGCCCTTTGGCAATCAGCAATGAATTGATTCAGATTACCTGAAGTGGTCCTCCAAAACTTACCAATCTTAAACCCCTTCAGCTTTTCTTCTTTAAGCAGCCGCTTAACACCCGCCTCTGATAATCCGAGACGATCCGCAACTTGCTCGACTGTCAGGACGCTTCCATCAAACTCAACCTGATTTGCTGCCATAACTTTCACCTTTCCTTTCCGGCTCAGAAACAATTCGTAAAAATTTGAGCCGTATTGTTGTTAAAATTTCATAGAAAATGAACTGTCGCCCCGTTTTCTGGGTTGAACAGCCCGTTGCTAACAATGGGATATCCAGCCTCACCTCCTTCCAAATAGCGTTTAGAAAAAGCGCGCCTCTATCTGTAATAATTGGTAAAAACGCTTTAGCAGGAGGTAAAACGGTTTTAGAAAAACATTACTGTTTGATATTATTGATTAAAAAAATAGAAGAATAGTCCAGAACGTTTGATCTTCCATTTAGTGTATTGCCACATATAGAAGAGGATACGAATAGATCATGGCAGGATAGGAATATATAATCTCAAGAGGAAAGTGGTGTTTGTCACCAGGAGATGTAAAAGTTTATTGATTTGTCTGTTGTTGAATTTTCAGGCAGGAAGACTGAATGCGTTTGACGTATTGCAATACATTCGTCTAAATATTTTCCAAATTCTGGTAGAACGCTGGAGATGGTTTTTTTGGCATTTCTTAAACTGTTGTCCACAGCTTTTCTGGCTCTTTCTTGCTTTTTTGTTAAACGATCTTCATAGATTTTTACGTTTCCATTTTTAATAACCAGCCTGGCACCAATTTCCTTTAGCGCCATAGCATATTCATTTATTTTGGTGTTTGTATAAGCCGCGGCCTCTTGATCATTTTCTTTTTCAGCTATTTCTTTGCCTTTTAATAATTCTTCAACTTCCTTGCAAATCAAAGTTATCTGCTTTTTTGTAAGGCTCTTCTGACGTTCCCCTTCCAAATCAACCAATCTTTTAATTGTAAGTTGGCTTTTTGGCCCCTGATCTTCTTCTTCAGGATCACTGCTTTTTACCTCAATAAAATCCTCTGCAGACATAACACCATCAAGAATACCCTCTTTTACATATATAAAAAGCCACAGATTGTTTATGGTTTCATATGGTTGGGAAAGCAAGAGGGTAAGATAACGGATTTTAAGATTATCTCTGAGCGTAGCAGACTTTCCTTTAAATTTAATATACCAATTTTGATCTCGGCGAATGAAAACATTTGGTTCTTGTTTTATCTTTTTCCCAAGGTCATTACTAATAAAGTCAGCTAACGAAGGGTCGCTTTTTTCTTTTATGATTTTTTCATCATTTGTCTTGGTGATTTGAGGTTCTGAAAGTGTTGGAACAATCTGAGTTTCTTGATAACCATTGAGCGGTGGCTCCAGATCTGCTGTGGCCATTGAAGCTAATTCATGCATTTGGTTTTCATATGAGCCTGGGTCTTTGTATAAATGACGGGCATATGTTTTTGCTAAAACACTTCTAAAAATAAGCTCAAAGTCAACTCTGTTTCTCAATAGCTTGAAATCACTAAGAAAATCTTTAAATATTTCAGATGGATTCTCATTCGCCAGTGCAAATTCGGAAAAATCCATATCGCGCAATTCTAATTCGGGAAGGTCATGTTTTAACATGTGCTGGAAGGAAGTTGGTAAAATCTTAAAAGGACCGACTTTTGTAGTATCAGTGAAAGCAGCCTGCATCAATAAAACCAAAAGTCTATTTATTTCATCAAGCGCCATTGATTCTGGTGATGAATCAAAGTGGAGTACTGGATCGGCAGTTTTGTATATTGAAAAAAAATCAACAATTCTTGGAAACACCCTAAGGGACTGAATATTTTCAACATCTAAAAGATTCTGAACATTAGTATCATTGATTTGTATTGGGAACCACTTTTGAATAAAATCAGGGTAAGTACAAATCGGTTCAAATCCAAATGGAATTGTATAACCCGCTGATTTTAAGTCTTTTCCAAATGATTTTCCATCAATTTGCTTGAATTTTTCAAGTATCTGAATAGAAAAAGGAACGAAATATTTTATATCCGGTTTTATAACAAACTCTTCTGTATTGATTTTCCTCTTTTCAGCCAATGTATCAATGACTGCTTCCAGGGAGAAATCCTCAGTCCATGCTGCCGTTTTTCGGATAGTGGTGTGGTGGCAATCAGGGCAGGTTAACCCGATCAGGTTATTCTGCCTATCCGTTAAATAAATGACGCCCCAAAGAAGCAAGACTTCAGAAAACCTCTTGATATCGTATTCCTTTTTACAATCTGAATTATTACAAACAAAAGGAAAAACACGTTCATGGATCTTCATGTCAGCTATCTCCACATTTCAATCATGAATTTATAATCCTTCATTTCGGCTCATTTCGATGTATTTGAGTTAATTTCAGCTTATTTCAGTATGCAGAATGGGTGGCGATGGTATTACCTCTTGAAATTATATAGAATTCTATAACTCTGTCAATGCATAGTGATGTCGCATCATCTGGATATCTGGGCCTACTATAATAGCACATGGCAGGCCCAGAATTAACTTGATTAAGAACTCTCTAAGTTTTATCAGGCTCAGCAGATATAACCTCTTGTAAAAGCTCAAGATATGTTTCCAACTTGGAGACATTTTTTCCGGCATTTTTTTCTAAATACTCTAAGAAATTAGTAAAATAGAGAACACACGAGTTCAACATTTCAATGTTTTCCTTAGTTTTTTTACTGTTTTTATTTGGCATTTTTTCCAAAAAATGTGCAATATTATCACTAAATTTTTTTCTTTCATCACTCAGACATCTAACAAAACCTCCGATTGAGCGTATCCCTTTATGAGTCTTTGATATTAAAAATTTTTCCATATTTTATTTTCTCCTTTTATTTTCTCATTCTCTTTTTCTGGTAATTCTACAATCCTTACAATCATACCAACGGTATCATGATATGGGCTTTTATTTTGGCTGATGAAATATGCTAAAAATCGCTTTCCCGCATCCATCTGAGGTGCCAAATCTTTGGCTATCTGCTTTGGCACGTATCCCATATGCCATATGTCAAATAATGATATTCTAATAGCGTTGGAATCGTAGGGGTTGTCCGGCTCACGAATGACCGCATAGGTTAAAATGTCCCGGCATCCGAATAATTTGATGTTCTCCTGTGCATCACCAAATGTCACGCCCGCAAGCTTTGTTATTATTTCCATGAAATCACCTCCTCTATAGATTTTTATTGGGTCTTCTCGAATCGATCACAAAATCCGAGGCAAGGGAAAATTCCCTCTCATCTATACAGAGGTTAGTTTATTCACGTATTTTGCATTACATTCTGGTGAATGTCTCAAAAGGAAGGTTGTGTTGAAGCGGATCAATTCGATCGGCATGCTCCTTCGCCCAAGCCAACCACTCAGCCATTCTTTTTTGGCTTTCCATCGAACACATTTTCATTGATGCTTTTCGTTCAACCTCCGAAATAAAATCACGAAGCTGTTTACTTTTATTCCACAACAACGCCTGATTTTCCAACTCATCGCGACGCTTCATTTCTTCTTCAAGACGACGCTGCTCTTCAGCCAGTCTTCGGCGTTCTTCCTCACGCTGCCGTTCCTCTTCCTCTCTTTTTTCCCGTTCGATTCGTGCGACGTGGGCCAAGGCTACAGCGCCAATCAGTACATCATTGAGAGAATCTTCGACTTTTTTTCTGGCTGTATCAGACCATTTGTTTCTGACGCCGTGGACAAATCTACAATCCAGCTGGATTTGAAGCCTTCCGCTCATTGAATAAATGTACTTTTCATAGAAGTATTCGTCTTTGCGCTTTGGCCTGTTCGGTGACTGGTTTGAGTTTTCATAGATGGAAAATTCGACTTTTTCGCCAAAGATGGTGACATAACTCCTCGGATTATTATCCCATCCGATTTCGGACTCAACCGAACAGCCAAATTTTTCAAAAGCCCTGATAAGAGCATTCATTATTCTGAGAGCCCTGTTAAGAGATTTTGGCGAGATTCTTAAATCTATTGTAGATTTCTTCTTTGCCCTGATTGCCCCGTATTTGTCTGGTTTGCATTTCTCGTATGCTACTTTAGTTTGCCTTACGAGTGGATGGGGGCTTGTAAGCCTTTTCGGCGGTATTATTTTCTTGGCATTTTTGATTCTTTCTGGAATGAAGCTGTCGTCGCCAAGTATCTTTTCAATCTCTTCCTCATGCCGCACCTTCTGGATTTCCCAGGAGACCGAGCTGCCGTATTGTCTTTTTGGAAGTTTCTTTTTAGGAACCTTTATACCATTCTGCACTTTAGCCCAATACCCGCGCGGAGGAACAGGGATATTGAGGCGTTTGCATATCTTTGCCAAACCCCTATCTGATAAGCCGTATTCCTTGGCTAATTTCATCATTGGTGTTTCCCATACCTGCTTGTAGAGATCATCGCGGTACAAAACAATTCGTTCATCATTCATTTTATCAATGTCCTTTCATTTCTAAAATTTTGAGCTTTATATTTTGCAATTATTCAAAAAAATGTCCACGACCACGATTAAAATGGCAATATAGTAACTAAAGACTCGTTATTCTTGTTTGCACAGTTACACAACCAGTAGACAACTCGGCCTGTATTAGGTTTTAGAGTTCTTTCCGTGAGTGAAAAAATTGATCTTCGAAGATCAGGTTTATTGATCTTCGAAGGCTGACCGTCAGGTCAGCTTCTTTATTTGGGGTCTAACCTTTTCGTGTCCGAAAATGTTCTAACACATAAACCTTGACCTGGGACAAAGAAGAATGGTGGGAGGTCGATTGTTCCCTTGAGGTGGCATAGCTGGTGATGGATCGGGCCGGCATTGATGACCGACCCGATTGAATTTATCGTTATAGATAGCCCTGTTTTTCTAACATGAGTTTGAACGCGGAAGTTTTTCTTTGAAGTTGCTTGCAGTAGGAATGATAATTCATCGATAAATTTTCGGCCATTTCTTTCCGGTCTGCAATTCCCAGAATAACCTTGGCATCATCATTACCGTAATGATCCATCATCAGTTCCAGCAATTCTTTGGCAATACAGATATCTTCTGGGGTGGTCTTTTCGAAAAGACCGTCGATTCCAAGATATTTGAGGTATGGTAAGGATCTACCGGAATCACCATATTCGCGATCCGGTGAAATGGCATCAAAAGAGACATCTGGGTAATTCTTTGCCCTGGTTCCGTGTTTGCGTAATTCCCGATATAGATTGTAGAAAGTGCAATAAACTATGAATGTAGACAACGCTTTTTGGGGATCATATTTACGATAGAGCTCACCTTCAAGAAAGCGAACAAAAAGATCATTTATAATTTCATCATCTTCCAAATCAAAGCGTTCTTTAAGCTCATTCTTTTTATTATGAATTTGTTCATTTATTTTCAACTTGCCTGAATTCGACAAGCACAACATCAACAATTGTATGGATCGGTCCAGCAGGTCCTGTCTATCCACCAGGATTCAAATTATCCTGATTTGTATAAACCAATTGTTGTGTAATAATGTTTTGCTGTTCCAATAGACCAGTATTGTTGAATAATTTATTGCTTTTCATTGGCTTCTCCTTTCTTTTTTATTTCCGAATTCTGTCTTCAGCATCCAGTTTCTGTCTCGTAGTCGATGCCAACAGAAAAAGGTTGTATGCCAGCAAACTGATTTCACAGCGCTCGAGCATTTCATTATAAATCGCACAACCATTTTGAATGCAGTTTTCATCCAGCAATGGACAAATTTTAGGCTTTTTGTTGTTCGCTTTCTTACGCATTGGAACCACCTCCTTTGCCAACCATGTCTGCTTCAGCTTTGTTAACCGCTGCCGGCAGCGTAAATCCTTCATCGCGGTAAAACTTGATTCTTGAAATTAGCCTGATTTGGTGTTGAGAATAACGCCGATACGCTCGATCACCGCATACAATGCGATCTGGGAATGGAATGTGTTTTCCCTCCCAGGCACGGAGCATGCGCTGACTGACGCCGGTCATTTTTTCAGCGTCACCGATCGAATAGGTTTTTTCTGAATTTTGAACCATTTTTTTACACCTCCAAAATTGAATTTTTCAGGGACACGAAGATGTGTCTCCGTAACATTCCAACGGTCAGTTTATTGCGTTCAATGGAATGCGCGCATAAGGAAAGTTATGCGTCTCTACCGTTACAGAGGTTAGTTTATTCAGGTCGGCTGTTGTGGAAGGTTGTGGCCAATCAATGGCTCTTTTAGTATATTGTAGGCGTAATAATTCACTGTTTCATTGAATTGTGGCACATAAAATATATGCGGAAAACACCCATTCAATCCTGAACTCACAATTGGGTTGACCCCGGTTCACATGCTAAAATAAGTTTTGAAGCTTGCTTACATTATATGGTTTCTTTTATTATATCGAAGGATTAATGCATAACTGCCGCCATTAAAACTTTATTCGGTCCAGAGATCCCCATTTTGGAAACCCCAAGATAGGTTTTTATTTTTCGCCCTAATTATGCTATAAACGATACATTCCTACCCAATAAATTCCTTGAGGAAAATATGGCCAGCGCCCAACAACTGAAAGCCTTGATAAAGTCACACATTGATGGTGACGAGACGCATTTCTATTCCATTGCGATGCAGATGGCCGCCCACGAAGCAAAGCTTGGACATGGGAAACTGGCGCAGGAGCTGCGTGCACTCATTGATGAGGCTAAAAAGAACAGACTAAGAACCAGTTCCGCAAACAAACCCATTCTCTTGGCCAAACCACGAGGGGAGCTTTCATCCCTATTACAAGCATCATATCCAAAATTACGCATATCCGACATGGTTCTTGAGAAAGGGATAGAAGGGCGGTTCAAAAAGATAATCAAGGAACAACGGCAAATAGTAAAAATTCGGTCCTATGGATTAGCTCCCAGAAAGAAGCTCCTTTTAATCGGACCGCCTGGGACAGGCAAAACAATGTCTGCGAGTATGTTAGCCGGAGAGCTTGGCTTACCACTTCTGGTTGTTCGCCTTGAAGGCCTTATTACAAAATACATGGGTGAGACAGCTGCAAAACTGCGCATCGTTTTTGATGCCATTGCCGAATCCAGGGGTGTGTACTTGTTTGATGAGTTTGATTCTATAGGATCACATCGAGGACAAACCAACGAGGTCGGTGAAATTCGAAGAATCTTGAACAGCTTTTTGCAGATGATCGAACAGGATGACTCTGACAGCGTTATTTTGGCAGCAACCAATCACCCACATATTCTGGATTACGCCCTTTACCGTCGATTTGATGATGTCATCGAATATTCCCTTCCTGATAAAAAATTAATTAACAGAATTTTGAAAAATCGACTGTCTGCCTTTAAGATTTCAAGGTTGCCGTTCCAAAGACTTTCTGATGAAGCACAAGGGCTTAGTCACTCAGAGATCAGCAAGATCTGTGATGACGCCATTAAAGACGCCATTATTAATGATCGAGACAAAGTTACAGCAAACGACCTTTTTGAGCTTGTCGCTGAGCGCAAAAAATTTCTGAAGAAACAAGGATTGAATTCATAACCGATATAAATAATGGCACAGAACGAAGCGGATAAATTACCCCATATCTTTCTGAAAGATACAGCCCAAGCAGAACCCTATACCTCCATCCCCTCTCGTGGAAAATCTTTCAAGCTTCCCCGTAGAAACCGACAAGAACACGGCCAAAGGCTTCTGCGCCAATTTGATAGATTGCGTCAGGAGGCAGACCAGGTAATCAAAGAACAGAAAGCTTACGGCATAGACGCAGGGAATGGCATTTACGTTCAATTTGAAAGTGAACCGGAATTTGAACTTAAATTCGAGAGCCTTGAGGTCATTCGTAGTGGAATAGAGCTTCTGGCCGTACAAACGGTTGAGGACAAAACCCTGGCCACCGTCTTTGTACCTGAAAGCAAGTTAAACATCCTGACAAAAAAGGTCGCAGATTACCTGGAGAAAGACACCCCAAAAGGATTACCTCGCAACAGGCAGTTGGTTGAAAGTGTTGGAGAGATTAAAAGAGCTGCTCTTGAAGCACTGTGGACAGATGACAAAGAGCTCTACCCAGCATCAGACAATCGGGAAATTTGGTGGGAAGTCTGGCTGCGAAGCGGAAACGATCCAAAAGGAATCGTCGATTTTTTCAGGGAACACGCGGAGCATATAGGGATTACCGTAAGCAACGAAGTGATAAATTTTCCTGATCGGACGGTCGTCGCCGTATACGGAAACAAGGCGCAAATGAGCCGGTCCGTGAAGCTGCTCAATTGTATCGCAGAGCTGAGGATGACCAAAGAGACTGCCGATTTTTTTTCGGCCATGGATTCAATTGAACAACGAGAGTGGATGGACGATTTGAAAGATCGGGTGAGGCCACCTTCAGGCAACTACCCCGTTGCCTGCCTTCTCGATACAGGAGTTAACCAAGCCCACCCCTTATTGATTGACCATTTGGATGTTTCGGACATGCACGCTTATGACCCGTCTTGGAATGAAGCAGATCATGACGGGCACGGTACTGAAATGGCGGGGCTCGCGTTGTACGGCGATCTGGTCCAGATTTTGAGTAGTGGCGGATTGGTACCATTAACACACAATTTGGAGTCAGTAAAAATTCTCCCTCCTTATGGACAGAATCCACCACAACTATACGGAGACATTACCGCTGAATCCATTGCAAGGGCCGAGATCCAGAACCCCACCCAGAATCGAGTGGTTTGCTTGACAGTTTCCGCTACAGATAACAGAGACAGGGGTCGACCGTCGTCTTGGTCTGCCAGGATCGACAACTTATGTTCAGGCTTTGACGACGATTACCAGCGGTTAATTGTTGTTGCAGCAGGGAACACACCGAATGATGATCGCCACCATTACCCAAATAGCAATATGAGCGATTTGGGCATACATGATCCTGGGCAGTCTTGGAATGCCATCACAACAGGCGCATTCACTGAAAAAGAATACATTGATCCTGCTGAATACCCAGGATGGTCTGTGATAGCACCAGTCGGTGATTTAAGCCCTTGTAGCAGTACATCAATGACTTGGTCGAAACCTTGGCCCACAAAGCCCGATATTGTTTTCGAGGGCGGGAACATGGCAATAGACCCTGCTGGGGGCAATACTGATTTTGTCGACAGTCTTCAGCTTTTATCATTGTATTTCAGACACGGCATCAAGCCTTTTGTTACGACAGGAGACACCAGCGCAGCCACTGCTTTGGCAACAAGAATGGCAGCGATTCTAATGGCCCAGTATCCTGACTATTGGCCCGAGACAATACGGGCTTTGTTGGTTCACTCAGCTGAGTGGACGGAAAAAATGATAGAAAGGTTCGATCCAAAAAAGAAACGAGACTATGAAAGACTGCTGAGATACGTTGGATACGGAGTACCAGATTTGACTCGTGCTTTGTGGAGTGCCGAAAATATTGTCACTCTAATTGCACAAGATTCCCTTCAACCGTTTGAAAAGAAGGGTTCCAGCTATGTAACCCGTGATTTAAACTTGCATCAAATTCCCTGGCCAGCCGAAGTATTACAGGACTTGGGTGAAACCATTGTTGAAATGAGAGTCACACTCTCATATTTCATAGAGTCCAACCCAGCAAGACGTGGGTGGGGACGGAAATACAGCTATGCCAGCCATGGACTGCGCTTTGATGTGAAAAGGCCCTTGGAAACCTTCGATGCATTCAGACAACGGATCAATCAGAAAGCTCGAAATGAGGAAGGCGGTCGTACTACTGAATCTCCCTCTGATACGGAGTGGATTCTTGGGCCAAATCTAAGAAAACATGGCTCCATTCACTCGGACACATGGCGGGGAACCGCTGCGTCACTTGCAGAACGGGGTTATGTAGCAGTCTATCCTGTGATAGGTTGGTGGCGGGAGAGCCCCCGACACAAGCGGTGGAACAAACGTGCTCGATATTCACTGGTTGTTTCCATACGTTCCCCTGAAACCGATGTTGAACTATACTCTGCTGTGCAAAACATCATCAAGCAGCCTGTCGAAATAGAGATCTCATAATCAAGAACCCTCTTGCTTTTTTGCTTGATTTTCTCTTTTTTTGTGTTTCTTTAATAGACGCCTCCTTTCCGCTTCATTTAGTCCAGCTTCATAAGCGAGTCCCATAGCCCCACCCAAGATGAATGAATCCTCCATATCGAATTTTTCATTATCTTCATTGTCATTCTGAGATTTATTTTCAATAGGATCTACCTGGTCGAGTGGATTGTCGGGTTCAAACTCATTGTCCAACGGATCCTCGAATGAATTGTCGTCCATGAATTCACCTTCTTCAAAATCATTATCGAAATCATCAATATAATCATTCATTTTCATGCCTCCTTTGGAAAGCTGCCCTGCCGACACATTTTGCCGGCAGGGGTATCCCTTAATTTTGCTTTATTATTGTTTGACCATAGACAGTATGCGCCCGCCGATTTTCTCCAGCCTGTAAGCATCCTCCGCTGTCAGGCCAGGTTCCTTTGCAGATCTGGTATAGGCATTAATGATCGAGAACATCGTATCACCTGGTTCTGTCTGCCATGCCTGTTTCACAATTTCAGATTCAGCCTTATTAATTCCAAACTGCTTGTTGAAGGTTTCAATCGTTAACATGGGATTTGAAACCAGGGTTTCGGTCGAAATCATGAGTTGCTCACGCCGCCGATGAGAATCAATCAGGACCTGGTCGATGGTCTGTGGGAACGTATCAAGCGCCTTTCTGGAAATATGCTTGAATCTGGAAAAACCAGCCGACACAGATGCGATTAGACCATTAGAACAGATGAGGCGATAAAAGAATGCTTCAATACAAAAGCTGAAAACCCCTACCTCGCTGTTGATGAACGAGATGCCTGGAATGATTTCATCGTTCAAGGATACAGTGAATACATTGCTCGTTTCCGGCACCTTGACAACCAGCATGCCTGGGTCCAACGAATATTGCACCGGTTGGTCAGGGCGAAATCCATATTCCAACATTGCTTGCAGAATCTCCATATGATCAATGGCGGCATAGATTTTTGTAAAGATCGCCCGCAATTGATTTTCTGACGCAAATCTACAAAAGAAAGTTTTCCGTTTCCGCTCCTCCTGTTCAATCCAATAATTCAAGTTTTGGGCTACCAGGTCATCAGGACACCTGGACAGATAGGAATAGGGTACCCTAAGCCGATTAGATAAAAGCCGTTGGGCGGTGGGGAGAACCTCCACGGACTGCCCGTCAATCCACATCCGATTTAAACTCTGGGCCTCCATGTCTGCAACGGGGATGTATTCATCATAATGGTTTTGGGAATCCTGGTAAACGGTTTCAATTACATTTTCCAATGTGGTTGTGTCCTTCATTTTATAATCTCCTTTCGAAACAAAAATGGCCCGCACCTTGGCAATGTCAGCATCAGGGCAATGGGCCTTTTATGTTTATTGATGAATTGTGGTCATAGTGAGATTGTCAGCTACCAAGCCTGGCAGAGGGTCTTGTATTGGCAGTCGCTGCAAAGCCATGATGGAGAGGGGATGAACACCCTGTTTTCGATGCCATTGAGACAGGCATTGGCGATTTTGGCAAACCGCCTCCGATCTGACGATGTGCGGACGGTGTCATAATGTTCCAGTTTCGGTGTTTTTAGTTTTCGAAGGACATCAAACCTGCAATGAACATCAGCCGTGGGAAACACAAATTTGTTGCTGGCGAGCATGTAGCTATAACAGGTGGCCTGTAAATCCGTATCGATACTCTGCTGGGTGTAGGGTTTGACAGCGGTCTTGTGGTCCACTGAAATTAGTTGGCCCTTTTCATCCATCAACAGCAGATCGATTACGCCAATCAGTTTCAGATCCGTTGCCCGGGCATTCTCTGTATATAGGGTTGCCGACAGGGGCAATTCCACCTCGACAATCTCCATTCCAGTTATATCTACGGACTCATAAAAAGTTTTCAACAAGCGCTTTCCCATTTTCAATGCGCTGGCTTTATCCGGCATGGTTTTCTTGTAGAGCACCGGGATATATTTGTCGTCGAGATCATAGGACAGGCAATCTTCAAACAATTCCTCCAGGACGCTCAATGGTTCGTGGATACCCTTATCTTTAATTGTGCGATAGTACCGCTCGACGCTGAGGTGTATTGCAGAGCCAAATGGAAGGGCGATTGGATTATGTTCTGGTTTACGGTTTTCACAATACATGAAGCGGTATTTCAACGAACAATTCAGATAGGTGAAAATCTGGGAATACGAAATGTGCAGCTCATTCTTGAACTCCTGCAATGCAAAATTTCTGGACATGATTGACCTCCTCTATTTAGAAAAAGAAAGGGGAAGGCACCAAAGCACCTTCCCCTCATTGATGAAGTGTAACTGTTTAAGATTGAAGCTCGGATATCAGGCTGGATGCATCTGAGCGGCTCAGATAATCCAGAACTGAGCCATATACATCCACGCATCGCTGATTGATCTCGCTTTTGGTAATGCCCTGGTTCTTGATGAGCGACAGAATGAAACTGTGCTGCTTGGCGGTGATCCTGCCATTGCTGTTCCCATTCCCATTCCGCTGGTAGCCATTTCCATTACCACCTTTGCCGGAGGAATTATTGTTGTTCCATCCCTGCCCATTGGAATGGTTTCCACCATTGGAACTCTGGTTGTTTGCCCCGGTCTTGTTGTAAAGATGAAGGCCGATGCCCAGCATGGTGGCACACTTCTTCAACGAATCTGTCGCGCTGGCCTTCAAGTCATCGGCCAAACTAAGCATTTCACCGGTATTTCTGGCGCGGGTTATACGGCTGGAGCCGAACTGGGTTTTCCTGATGTTGTCGGCTCCCAATTCGCCCAGGACAATCACCTCATCGGTTTCTTTGATAATCTCGTGCTTGACGATTACAAACGACCAATCAGCATCAAAGGCGTCGTTTAACCGCTGAATCACCGTATGCCCTTCTACATAATCAAGTATTCCAAAGTTTCCTTCACGCTGCTTGATTTGCTCAGGCCCGAATGGTTTTTCCAATAGTTCTCTGTTCATGATTTTTCTCCTTTATGATTCAAGGGTTCATAAATACAAAACCCCCAGCCACCGGAATGACTGGGGTATGGATGGACAATACGGCGGTGATTACCTTCCGTAAAAACCGCTGTTCAGAGCCTTTTCGGCTTTCTCACAGCCCCTGAAATAACCACTCTCGCGGCTGTAGGGTCCGCATTCAGGGCAGAAGAAACCGATGTAATAACCTGCCGCGCTGCACAGAACCTGGATATCCAATTCGGTGCCACACTCCATGCAGACTGTCTGTGTGTCGAAAACACATTCACCTGGTAAGGTCATAGTTTTCACCTCCTTTCAGAAACAAAAAAACCACCTGCCGGCATGGCAAATGGCTCCTCATTGATTCCGCTAATTGTTGGTTCAGTTTAGTTCATCGTACATCTGTTTGATGAGACCGTTATCCGCAAAGCTATAATATTGGTCATCATGCATGTTGATGATGAGATGCTCATGCACGGTGATGCCTATTATGTTGGCGGCCTGTACGATTCTGGCTGTAATGGCCATATCTTCAGGTGATGGTGTTGGATCACCACTGGGATGGTTGTGGCAGAGAATCATCGCTGCGGAATTTGCCAGAATGGCCGGTTTAAGCACTTCACGAGGATGGATCGAGGCTGATGAAAGACCGCCTATAAAAGCGATGTTCAACCCAATAATTTCATTTTTGGCGCTTAGAAGGACCACACAGAAGTTTTCTCTGTCCTGTTGCCCTTGAGCCTCGATGAGCTTTCTGAGAATAGATTGGGCTTGTGCGGAATTGTTCACATGGTTAGACTCGAATGACACCCGCTTATCTTTAACCAACGAGACACGGAAAACCGAAATGAACTTATTGTGTGATGATCTGGGAATCGGCTTATCGAACAAGCTCTGTTGTTCAAGCATGCGATAATCTTGTTTCTGCATAAAAACCTCCTTTAAAACGCAAAAAGGGCAGCCACCGGCATGAAACCAGCGACTGCCCCCTCTGTCTGTTTGGATGAATCGGTTTAAATCATTTCCAGCACCTCAATCGATAATGCTGGTAATAGAGGTGCTCGTGGCACCATTCCTTTTTGTCTGAAATTACCGTCTGCCAGCCCTTCCATTCCAACAATTGTCTGATTCTGAAAATCGCATCTTCAAAATGGTCATAGCCGTTGATACGGTTTTGGTTCTCAACAATGTGGCTGTTCTGGATATTTCGCCATACCATGCCATCTCTGATTCTGGGTATGTTCCAGGTGGTGTGATTGACGGCTCTGGCAACGAATTGTAAAAACTCTGCTGACCTGTTCATTGGGTTTCACCTTCTTTCAAATGAAGAAAGAGCGATCCGCATCAAAGACAGACCGCTCCTACGGTTTGGGTTTGATTGCTAATACTTGAATTGCTGTGAATAATGGTTTGCCGGTCGGGGGGAGAATTGTTCCTTTGGAAGAGAAGGGAGTACGGGTAGGGCCTTTAATATATAGGAAAATAACAAACACCTCTGACACAACCTCTGTACCCTGAGGCTATAAATTTGGTGATTTCAAACTTTTCAAGATCTGATAATACCGTTTCATAGCGCGATCATAAAGGACAATGGCAGAATCAGAATGAGGCCAGGAAAAAGGTCCAAAATAATATAGGTGGGCGTGATAAAAACAATTCGACCACGATATCACAGCAGTTTGCCGGTATGGAGGCTGGACTCATAATATAGATCTTTGAAATGAACTGAAGGGGTATTTGTTAAAGGATGGCATAGGAGTAATAAAATACCATACAATTGTGGTGTAGCATCAGCAAGAGGACATCACACGCTACCAAGAAGGAGATATTGTGATAAATTTATCTTTTCGATAGGCTTACTTTTCACGCCCATATGGATATTCATTCTTCCCAACTACGTAAAATTCATTGCATTTTAAGAAAGGCTATCAATAGCATAACTGCTTAATTTATTTATATTTTTATTGACATATCTGCTGCATGTATATAATAACCTTAAGTAATTATCGAAAATACTTTTATTCATCACACCCAAAATAATGTTAACAAGTGACAATTTGAACAAAAAACAGAACATCATTAACATAGCTACTCGCTATTTAGCCCAATCGGGGTTCCCAAATACCGCTAAGGAGACATCTACGTGTGGAAATTAACTCTTTGATATCAAAGGCCGAACTGTCGTACTATAAGCTAATTATTGTAGTCGGTAAATCGGGATCTGGTAAAACCAGTTTGTTGCGCCGTATATCTAAAGAATTGCATTTCCCGCTTATAAGCCTCGGTTTGGAACTAAGCCGCAGGCTGCTCAATTTGACTAACAAACAACGGAAATTAATGGCTGCTGAAATAATAGAAGAAATATTGGATAAGCAGGATTCCCCAATACTGGTGATCGATAATACCGAGGTTATTTTTGATCCTAATCTTAAACTTAACCCATTAGGACTACTGAAAAATATTTCACGAAACCGTTTGCTTATCTGGTCTTGGAATGGAGAGCAGAACGGCGACCAGCTCATCTACTCATATGCAGGGCATCCGGAATATCATCGGATTTCATCCAATGAGTTTATAACGATTACAACTTGATACCGAAAAAGGTGACTTGATGCGCTACAAAGAACTCATATCATTTCAACCGATCGAAAGCATTATCCAGCTCCGTGACGCAAATAAAGATGCCAACGCCCGAGAGCATGTAAGATCATATGTAATTTCCGATGAAATGGCCCAGCGGCTAAGTGAGGTGGTCGTACCACAGCTTCAGTATGATAAGCCCAAGGATAATAAGGGAATTCTTATTGTGGGCAACTATGGAACCGGAAAATCTCATTTATTGTCTGTCGTATCAAGTGTAGCGGAAAATGCTGAAATGCAGGGTCTCATTACTAATGATAAGGTCAGGAAAACGATAGGCGATATCGCAGGCAGGTTTAAGGTCATCCGGCTTGAAATCGGCGCAACAGAGATGGGGCTTAGGGAAATAATTACTACCGCCCTGGAAAATAGCTTGGAACAATGGGGCATTTCATATCGATTTCCTTCTGCGGCCGAACGTTTTGAAAACAAAACGTCTTTTGACGAAATGATGGGACTCTTTTATAAAAAATTTCCCAGCCTCGGCTTGATGGTGGTTGTTGATGAATTACTGGATTATTTGCGTTCACGCAAAGATCAGCCGCTAATTTTAGACCTTGGTTTCCTTCGAGAAATCGGCGAGGTCTGCAAGGACCTTAAATTCCGCTTTGTTGCCGGAGTACAGGAAGCAATTTTCGACAGCGGACGTTTTGCCCATGTGGCAGACAGCTTGGGACGGGTTAAGGATCGATTCCAGCAGGTCAAAATCGCCAGTACCGATGTAAAGTTTGTCGTCGCCAATCGATTATTGACTAAATCAAGCGACCAGAAAGTAAAAATCAGAGAATACCTTCAGCCTTTTTCAATGTTTTACGGCAACATGAATGAACGGATGGATGATTTTGCTGAGCTATTTCCCATCCACCCTGACTACATCGAGACATTTGAACGGATTCCAATCGTTGAAAAACGCGGCGTTCTCCAGATTATTTCAGATACGATCAAAGACCTGATCGGCCAGAAAGTCCCTGAAGATTACCCGGGTATTCGGGCATATGATAGTTACTGGAAAGCGCTTATCGAAAACCCCGCTAATATGGCCATTCCCGAAGTTTCAGCCATCGTCGAATGCAGTGGCGTTTTAGATGCCAAAATTAAAAATGCATTTACCCGTCCACAGTACCAGCCCATGGCATATCGGATTGTGGATGCGCTTTCTGTTCATAGGCTGACCACCAGCGACCTGTATGCACCCATTGGTCTTACGCCGGAAGAATTGCGGGATGGCCTTTGCCTGTATCACAAGACGGTCGGCGCCCTTGGCGGAGATCCGGCAGATGATCTACTGACTTTAGTTGAAACAGTATTACGCGAAATTCACAAAACCGTCAGCGGACAATTTATTTCCTCCAACAAGGACAATCGCCAATACTATCTCGATTTAAAAAAAGTGGATGATTATGACGCCCTGATTGAAAAACGTTCCGAATCGCTGACCACAGGTGCACTTGACCGTTATTACTATGATGCCCTGAAACAGCTTCTGGAATGCACAGATGTCCCTGCCCATGTTACCGGTTACCAGATCTGGCAACACGAACTGGAATGGAAAGAACGCCGGGCACCGCGTTTGGGGTACCTTTTTTTCGGCGCCCCCAATGAACGTTCTACCGCTATTCCACAAAGGGATTTTTATCTGTATTTTATACAGCCATTTGATCCGCCGCGATACAAAGACAACAAACTTCCGGATGAGGTTTTCTTTCGGCTGTCCCAAAAAGATGCTGCGTTTGAAGGCCACTTAAAACTTTATGCGGCGGCTCTTGAACTGTCCGCCACATCATCCGGAAATAAAAAAGAGAACTATCGTAAAAAAGCAACGGAAAATCTTTCCGAATTGACAAAATGGCTGCGGAGTAATCTTTTAACTGCCATGGATGTCACCTATCAGGGGCAAAATAAGAAACTGTTGCAGTGGATTAAAGGATCTGCTGGCAGTGGCGGCTCAATCAATATTCGAGATACGGTCAATGCGCTGGGATCTTCCTGTCTTTCAGAACATTTTGCCAATCTTGCCCCTAATTATCCCTATTTTTCAATCCTGCTGACCACGGCAAGCATTCCGCAAGCAGCCCAGGATGCCATTCGAGGGATTGCCCGGCCGGCTAATCGCACAAAACAGGCAACGGCCATACTCGATGCATTAGAGCTTTTGGACGGAGACAAGCTGGATCCCTATAATTCGCAATTTACAAAGTATATCATTGATATGTTGAAAGCCAAAGGACATGGCCAGGTATTGAATCGCCAGGAACTGATTCAATCGATTGATGCGGTGCCCTATCTTTTACCGGAAAAATTTCGCTTGGAACTCGAATGGGCCATTGTTCTGTTGACTGCTTTGGTTTATGCCGGCGAGGCGGTGCTTTCGATCCCCGGAGCCAAGTTTGATGCAACAGGCCTGTCAACGTTAGCCACTACGGACATATCTGATCTGATAGGATTTAAACACCTTCAAAGACCAAAAGAATGGAATCTACCTGCAATCAAGGCCTTGTTCGAATTGATGGATTTAGTTCCGGGTCTGGCCGTTTCCGTTACACAGGGCGATTCGGATCCGGTGAAACAGCTTCAAACCACAATATTAGGCATAATAGAAAAACTGGTCATGGCCCGCCATAAGTTGCAGGAAGGGCTTTCGTTCTGGGGGCAGAATCTTTATGCGGAAAAAGATGTCGAGCAAAGTTCCCAAACTTTGGAAAAGACCAAGGTGTTTATTGAAAGCCTGCAAGCCTACAACATGCCTGGCAAACTTAAAAATTTGAAATATGAAGCCGATGTGATCATTGCCCATAAAGAAGGATTAAATAAACTAAAGGAAATAGATGAACTTGAAACCTTTGTTCTCGAAATCAGCCAAATAGCCCAGTACCTTTCTGTGGCGGAGGGATATTTGCCCGAAAACGATCCCTGGATCAAAAACAACCAGAACCTGCGGGGAAAAATCCTTAAAGATATTAAAGATTCTGACAAACGAAAATCCGCCAAATTTAAAACGGCCGTAATGAATCAGCTGAAAGGTTTAAAGAAAGACTATATCAAAACCTACATGGCCCAACACAAAAAAGTCCGGTTGACACACAGCCAGGATAAAGCCAAAAGTGATTTGACAAAAGATTACCGTATCGGCCAATTGCAGAAACTCACGTCCATCGATTTGTTAAACCGGCAACAACTCATTGATTTTCAGGATGATCTTGGCAAGTTAAAAACCTGCTTTGCCTTAACGGAAAAGGATCTTGAAATCAATCCCAAATGCCCACATTGCGGATTCTGGCCCAGTATGGAAGCACCCAAATATTCAGCCGATGCCATACTTCAAAGGCTTAAATCAGACTTGGAAAAAATTCAGCAAAGCTGGACATTCTCCCTGCTAAACAACCTGGATGATCCGATTGTTCAAAATAATTTCAGCCTCTTAAAGGCAAAACAACAAAAGCGCTTAAATGAATTTATTGATAAGAGGGAATTGCCGGACGAAATCAGCAGTGAATTTATTCAGACAATCCAGGAGGCTTTGGCCGGGTTATCCAAAATTGTGGTCAAAACAGACCAATTGAAAGCCGCGCTGTTCCCGGATGGCAGCCCGGCAACACCTACCGAGTTTAAAGAACGGTTCGATCAATTTGTAAAAGATCTGCTGAAAGGCAAAGACGCCGGCAAAGTACGTATTGTGATAGATTGAAAGGCAGCAAAAGATAGTATCCAGCTTGGTCATTTTCTAACTGACCAAGCTTCACCAATTTTGGCTGAACTTGGTCACTAACCAAGTTGCTTTAAACAGGTGAACTTGTGCACTGTACAAGTTGGTTGAATTCGGCTGATCTTGTTGTGCACAAGCCAGCTTGATCCAACAAAACGGCGATTTACATCATTCCGTAAGGATTGGAGAATGTTTGATGAATAGACAGGAGCTGATTGAGCGGTTAAAAGGATTTGAATGGGATGATGTGGAATTTAAGGAGGCATTGAATGCCTGTCCCAAAAGCGCTTACGAAACAGTTTCCGCTTTTGCCAACACTTCGGGCGGATGGCTGGTTTTTGGGGTAAAAGAACAGGATGATAAATTTGAAATTATCGGTGTTAAAAAGGTAAACAAAGTTGAAACGGAATTTTTATCGACCCTTCATCAACCAAGCAAAATCAGCTGCCATCTTGATGTCGAAACCTCATTTGTAGAAGACAACTCTGCGATTGCACTTATATTTTTTATTCCCGAAGTAAGTCGTGAGGATAAACCGGTATATCTTAACGGCAATATCAGAAGTTCTTACATCCGCAGGGGAAGCGGAGACCACAAATGTACAGAAGAGGAAATAAAAACCTTTCTACGAGAGGCATCGATAAAAACCTATGACACAGAGATTATCGATATCGATCATAGAATCTGTTTTGAAGAAGATTCTATCCGCTGGTATCGAAATACCTGGCAGATACGCAACCCCAACAAGCTTGAAGCCGCCTCAGATACTGAATTTTTACAGCATTTTGGGCTATTAAAAGACACTGGAGAAAAATTACTGCCTACAAGAGCCGCGCTTTTATTATTCGGCAAAGAATCAACCATTCTGCAAACTTCGCCAAGGCCGATAATTGATTTCAGAAAACTTGATTCAGGATATGACGAAGTTCTTCCCGAGCAGAGATGGGATGAACGTGATTTAATGGAATGCAATCTCATCATTGCTTGGCGAAGAATCCTTGAACTTTACCAGAAGACAGCGGAAATTCCATTTAAGCTCGACTCAGAAACCCTCGAACGTGACGATAAGCCCGTTGATTATACGGCTTTCAGAGAAGCAACCATCAATGCATTGACCCATCAGGATTTTGGCGATCAAACCCGCAAGGCATCCATTCAGATGTTCAAGGATCGATTGATATTCTGGAATCCCGGTGCTTCATTTGTTTCAAAAGAGGAAATGTTTCAACCTGGTGAAAAGTCCATCCGGAATCCACAAATAGCTGGCATGTTCAGGCGTATCGGTCTTGGAGAACAGGCAGGAACAGGCATCAGCGCCATCTATGCAAACTGGAGGATATTAAAACGTGTTCCTCCAGTAATTGAAAATAACAAATCAAACCACAGTTTCTGTTTGACATTACTGAAAGAAGAACTGGTATCTGATGAGCAGATTCTATTCCAAGCAAAACTGGGCGTTAATTTAAGTGAGGAAGAAGCGGCGATCTTTGCCCAAGTATGGCGAACCGGACAAATCTGGCTACTTGAAGCAAGTGCAATAAGCGGATTTTCTATTTCAAATACAAAGAAACTATTGAACCGGCTGACTGTTCAGAATCTTGTTGAATCAAAAAAGGGGCAAAAGCAGACACATTATATTCTTGCAGAACATTTACGAGAAATTAAAACCGAAGTTTCTAAAGATGATGTGTCCGGAAAAAAGAAACTGATTTTACCCTCTGATAAGGTCAAACCTCTCAAGGAAATTTCCGATATTCAGCGAAAGATTGTAGACTTTAGTGATTCTTCCCATCCGATTACTCAAATTATGATACATTTGGGCCTAAAAAATCGCACATTTTTCCGAAAAAATCATCTGGAACCGCTTTTAGAAAACGGAATCCTGAAGATGAGTTATCCGGACAAACCAAATCATCCGAAGCAGGCCTACGTTTTAACTGAAATCGGTTTTAAACTGAAAGCCCGACTCAGAAGAAAAGATAAGGGTGGAAAAGAATGACCCAACAATCAAAACAAAAAAAAATTAGCTTTGATGATAGTAAAGACAGTGATCCGGTCAAATGCCTGGGAATGGAGTTTCCGGATGACGACGCCCGGCGCGAGCATTTCCTGGAGAAGCTGAAGGAGAAGCTGAAGGACCCAGAGTTCCGCAAAATTGATGGTTTCCCCATCGGTGAGGATGAAGACATCCTCGCGCTCTCCGATCCGCCATACTACACCGCCTGCCCGAACCCCTGGCTCGCTGACTTTGTGAAACACTATGGTCTGCCATATAACCCTAAGAGCAAGTACCACCGAGAACCATACGCGACGGATGTGAGCGAGGGGAAGACGCATCCGCTGTATTCTGCACACGCCTACCACACTAAAGTCCCGCATCGGGCGATTATGCGATACATCCTACATTACACTCAGCCGGGTGACTTGGTACTGGATGGTTTTGCTGGAACGGGTATGACGGGAGTCGCCGCCCAATTATGCGGTAGTAGAAAGGAAGTCCAGGCGCTCGGTTACCGTGTACAGGGTGATGGAACAATACTTGACGACCGAGGGCAGCCGTTTTCTATGCTTGGAGTTCGCCGTGTAATCCTGAACGACCTATCGCCGTTGGCTTCGTTCATTGCTGCCAACTACAACACGCCAATCGACGTTGACGTATTTGAAAGGGAAGCCAAGCGCATTCTCCGGGAAGTCGAGGTAGAACTCGGCTGGATGTACGAAACGAACCACAAGGGAGGTAAAACCAAAGGCCGAATCAACTACACCGTGTGGAGTGAAGTTCTTGCGTGCCCCGAGTGTGGTGATGAGATCGTTTTCGTGAAGGAAGCTTTCGATTCCGAATCCAAGTCCATAAAGAAATCCTTTGACTGCCCGCATTGCGGAGTATCCCTTACCAAAAAGAAACTGGAGGTCCTTTTCGACACTTACTTCGACAATGCAATACAAGAAACAGCTAAACGCCCGAAGAGAATTCCGGTGATAATCAATTACAGTATCGGCAAAACCAAATTTGAAAAGGAGCCCGACGACGAAGACTTGAAAATCCTAAGGCGGATTGAGAAGCTTCCCCTTCCGCCGGAAGTCCCCAACTTGAAACTGCCTGATATGCAGATGACCCGCGTGGGCCGAATGAAAACAACCGCAGTAACCCACATTCATCATTTCTTCATTCCACGTGCAGCTCAAGCATTGGCGGCAGTTTGGCGTCGGGCAGCGAAGAAAAACCAGACTGATGTACGCAACCTCTTGCTTTTCTTCGCGGAACAGGCCATCTGGACAGGATCAGTTTTGAACCGTTTTAGGCCGACAGGATACTCACAAGTGAATCAGTATCTAAGCGGCGTTTTCTATGTTCCATCGCAGCATTCCGAGCCAAGTCCGTGGTACATCCTAAAAGGAAAACTATCCCGCCTTACCAAGGCCCTTTCAGTGCTGCGGAGTGACAGACAAGGTCTTGTAAACACTGGTGATTGCGCGACACTTCCTTGTCCTAAAGGAACGCTGGACTACGTATTTACTGATCCACCTTTTGGCGAGAATATCTACTACTCAGATTTGGACATCCTGATCGAGTCCTGGCACGGTGTGCTGACAAATGCGGAGCCTGAAGCCATAATTGATCGCGTCAAAGGCAAAGATCTGCGTGACTATCAGAACCTAATGCTTAAATGCTTCCGGCAGTATTTCGAGTCACTGAAGCCGGGACGCTGGATTACTGTGGAATTCTCGAACTCTCAAGCATCGGTCTGGAATAGCATTCAAGCCACATTACAGGAGGCAGGTTTTGTGGTCGCCAACGTTGCCGCCCTTGACAAGAAGCAACGCAGCTTTCAGTCCGTAACGTCACCAACCGCGGTGAAACAAGACTTGGTCATTTCGGCATACAAGCCCAACGGGGGGCTGGAAGCACGCTTTACGAAGAGTGCAGAGACGGAAGGCGGTGTCTGGGAGTTCATCAATACCCACCTTGCCAATCTACCTGTCGTGAAGCCAAGAGGCGGCCGGTTGAAACATATCGCCGAGCGCGATCCACGCATCCTCTACGATCGAACCGTCGCCTTCTATGTTCGCCATGGCATTCCGGTACCGATTTCGTCGCCTGAGTTTCAGACTGGGCTTGATGAGAAGTTTCCGGAGCGAGACGGCATGTATTTCCTTCCGGATCAAGCTGCTGAATATGATAAAAAGCGCATTAAAATGGAAGGATTGGGCCAGATGGCTATTTGGGTAGAAGATGAACGCAGCGCTGTTGACTGGCTGCGGAACTTCCTAAAGCATAAGCCATCCAAATACCAGGGCATTCAACCAGATTTTTTTGAAAAGCTCAACGAGGCGTGGAAAAAATGGGAAACACGGCCGGAACTTCGCGCATTGCTTGACCAATATTTCCTTTGCTACAATGGTCAGGGGAATGTGCCGCCCCAGATCCATAGCTATCTCTCAAGCAATTATAAAGACTTGCGCAATCTTTCAGCCGACCATCCATCGCTACGCTCTAAAGCCAAGGATCTCTGGTACGTTCCTGATCCTCGTAAAAATGCCGATGTTGAGAAACTTAGAGAAAAGAGGTTGCTTGAAGAGTTCTATACCTATTTGCCGCCGGGTTATGATATTGAAGCCATCAAAAGACGTATGCAAAGCGGTCAGGAAACACTTCCCGGTATGGAATCACCACCGCCGAAAGTTCCCAAAGGCAAGCGACTTAAGCTTGTACGGACCGAAGCGGTCCGAGTGGGATTCAAACAATGTTACCAGATTATGGATTACCAGACCATCATCGCGGCGGCCCATTATATTCCGGAAGATGTCGTCAATGGAGACGATCAGCTTCAGATGATTTACGACTCAGCTGTAACCCGCTTGGGTTTGGAGATTTAGCCTCCTTAGATGAAATGGACAAAACAGAAATAAAAATACCGCAAACTCCCTGGACATGGTCAAAGTCATATCAAAAACAAGTAAAAATTATTGAAAAAATTGAACTTTGGGGCACTTCAAATTATAGAATTTGGCTTCCAGATCAGGATGTCGTGGAGTTGGTTCCATCTTCCGATATAATCGGTATTGGATCAGTTTACTTTAAAGAAAAAGAGAATCAAACCGAGGTTGCTTACATCAAATTTCTGCTGATGGCTGCCAAGTTAGCCAATCTCTTAACTGAAGATGTTCTTCTGGCGCCGATCGATTCCAACGTTATCCCACTTCCCCATCAAATCAAGGCATTGCGGAAAGCCATTTCAAGAGACCGGGTCCGCTTTTTACTGGCCGATGAAGTTGGACTGGGTAAAACCATTGAGGCGGGTCTGATCATGAGGGAGATGAAACTGCGGGGTTTGATTAAACGAATCCTGGTAGTATCGCCAAAAGGGTTAGTCATGCAGTGGATTGCCGAGATGAAGACCCACTTCGACGAAGAATTCCGCTATTATGCACCCACCGATTTTACATCCTACCGGCGTATTGCCGGAGAAGACAATATCTGGGAAACATTCGATCAGATAATATGCTCTTTAGACTCGGTCAAACCGGTTGAAACCAGGAAGGGATGGACTGAGGAAAAACTTATCCAATTTAATAAAGACCGATTCCAGGACTTGGTCAGTGCCGGATGGGATATGATCATTGTGGATGAATCTCACCGGTTGGGGGGCAGCTCGGTTCAGGTTGCCAGGCATCAGCTCGGCAAAGGACTTGCAGATGCCGCCCCCTACCTGTTACTGCTTTCGGCAACTCCTCATCAGGGTAAATCCGACGCCTTTCATCGATTATTGACGCTTGTCGACAAAACAGCCTTCCCTGATCTTATGAGCATTACCAAAGAACGGGTGCTTCCCTATGTTATTCGAACCGAAAAGCGCAAAGCGATCGATGCGGATGGCAAACCATTGTTCAAACCTCGAGAAACCAGGCTGATGGGAATCCCCTGGAAACCCGAACACTTAATGCAACGGCAGTTATATGACGCCGTAACGGAATATGTTCGAAAAGGGTATAACCAGGCCATCAAAGACAAAAAAGGATATATTGGATTTTTAATGATTTTGATGCAGCGTTTGGTTACCTCCAGCACCCGGGCAATATCGACGTCCCTTGAGCGCCGGTTGGAAGTCTTGCATCAACCCCAGGAACAGATGAGTCTTTTCCCTTCAATATTGGAAAATGAGTGGGCCGATTTGGACGGCCAAGATCAGCTTGAATCTGTTTTGAGCGTCCGTTTAAAAGCTCAGAAAAATGAAAGAGCCGAGGTTAAGCTGTTACTTGATGCCGCCAGACAGGTGGAATCTCGTGGACCGGATGCCAAAGCTGAAGTTTTATTGGAGTGGATCTATAAATTACAGAAAGAAGAAGCGGAACCTGAACTGAAACTACTCATTTTCACAGAATTTGTACCCACCCAACAGATGCTGGATGAATTTCTGACAGCCCGTGGCTTTTCTGTTGTTTGCTTAAATGGCAGCATGGACATGGAACAGCGGAACCGTGTGCAGTCACTTTTTTCAAAAAATGTCCGAATACTCATATCCACCGATGCCGGTGGAGAGGGCTTGAATCTTCAGTTTTGCCATGTGGTCATCAATTACGATATCCCATGGAATCCCATGCGGATAGAGCAGCGCATCGGACGCGTGGACCGGATCGGCCAGGGGAAGATCGTACGGGCAATCAATTTTATCATCAAAGATACCATCGAGTATCGTGTACGCGAGGTTTTAGAGGAAAAACTTGCAACCATTTTAAATGAGTTCGGTGTCGATAAAACCAGCGATGTTCTGGATTCTGCAGAAACCGATCACCTTTTTGAAAATCTTTATGTTGAAGCTTTGATCAATCCGGAATCGCTGGATGATAGAGCACAGGGTTTGATTAATACGATTAGAGAAGAAGCAAGTCAGGCTAAAAACAAAAACACTATTTTCCATGACAATCTCGATCTTAAACCGGATGATGCACAGCAGGTTCGCCAATACCCCTTGGCCGACTGGATAGCGTGTATGACCGTAAATTATCTGGATGCTTTTGGCGGTTCTTTGAAACAAAAGGGCGAGTGTTTTGAAATTAAATGGCCCAACGAAAGCGAAAGTCGGCTGGTGGCTTTTCCGGGAAATTTTGTCCAGGCGCCTGAAGACGCGGAGATTTTGTATCTTGAGCACCAGCGAATCCGGCAAATGATGGCCGATTGGCGGCGATTTGCTGCCGGTCAACCGATTCTAAAAGTTGCGGCAAAAGAGATCCCTGAAACGATTCATGGTTACTGGTCATTGTGGCAGATTCGGATGAATACCATGGATAGACAGCATCAAAGGATAATGCCTCTTTTTTTGCATGATGACGGACGCAGCCTGCAGCCGACAGCAAAATATGTTTGGGACCATATAAATTCAGAGCATTGGCGATTGAATGGCGAAATTTCTGAGGATGAATCGGTTCAAATCTATCAGAGGTGCAAAACATACGCAGTTGAACAGGGCGAGGCTATTTATCACGAAATGAACAAAAAACATCTGAATCAGCTTTACCTGGAACAGGAGAAGGCCGAACACAGCTTCCAATCTCGAAGGCTGCTGCTGGATAAGGTTGGTCTTGATCAAGTAAAGACCTATCGGCTCAGACAGCTCAGAAAAGAAGAGGAAGATTGGAGATCTGAGAATAAAAAGCAGCAGCAGGTTGTGCCGGAATTATTTGCACTGATTATTCTTAGGGTAAATTAGCATCATGACGAATTGGCGCGAAGATATACTAAGGCATTTTGTCAGCGGTATCGCCCGAAAGACGGTCGTTGCCGACCCCGATGAACTTTTCCGGGATGAGGGTCTTTATACGGAAATCAGCCGCCGTGGTTTTTCACTGCTTCATTTTGAAGATTCCATTTCTTTTCGGTTCACTTACGAATCTGAGTTCAGAGAAGCCTGGGATAATGGTGAGAATAAAGAACTGGTTGTTATCGTTAAGCCGGATAATACCGAATTCGACATGCTGCCCGCTGATTTGCTCCAGAATGCCCAAAGATTTACCTTTTATCTAAAAGATATTTTCCGGAATTTATCATACAATGTTGTCGCCAATGTGGATAAGAGCTACTTTGATTCACTTTATCGGGCATACAATCAGTATGCGAATCAGGAAATGGGCCAGTCTTTAACCATCGAATTTATTCTCAAACATGTTTTTGGAATTGTGCCGGAGGTCATCAAAAAGAAAAGCGATTTATTGCGGATGTTGCTTAATCGTCATTACAACAAATTAAATATACCGGAGATACTCGACCAGCATCTTTTTTCGATAATAAACAATACAGGCATCTTTAAGGACTGGCCATTAAACTATATTTTATCGGATCCAATAGCCTTCTGGGAGTTTTTACAGGAACGATGGCAGATTTTTACTGCCAGCCAACCCGGAGCAAAAGAAAACACAATTTCTGAAAGAATAGATTTTAAGTATCCGGGCGTAACAGACATTCCATTCGATCATGACGACGTTCGTGGCCACATCGAAAAGCTGTTTGAGGAAAGAATCCTACTGCCCGTCAAAGGGAATTCTAAAGCCGGCTTATCAATTCCATGGATCAAGGTGGGATTGAAAGGAAAAACGCCCGATCAAATTAAACGTCAATTTCAGGATACTCTTTTCAGCCTTCAAAAGAATATATCCGAAACGGATAACTTTGACCACTCTGGTTGGTTTAAACTCGCAATGCGTTATGCACAGATTCGACACATATGGTTTCAAAATTTTCATGATTTAAAGAACGTTTATACCGAAGATTTCAATGCGCTTTCAGGCATGCTGAATGTTCGCTTTCAATCATGGTCAATTGAAAATTTTCAAGGGCTATACAACTATCCCTCGACAAATCCCGTCATGGTGCACCACATCCCAGGTTATCTCGCATATAAGATTACCGAACCGGATATTCACAGAGTTGCCTTTGTTTTGATAGACGGACTTGCCTTAGATCAATGGCTTTTGCTTAAAAACGCTTTAGTTCAGGACATAGAGAAAATATCTATACACGACAATGCCTTGATGGCCTGGATACCTACAATCACACCGGTCTCAAGGCAGGCTGCTTTTTCGGGAAAAATCCCCCGTTATTTTACAGATACGATCGATAGAACCGATAAAGATGAATATTTGTGGCGCCAGTTCTGGGCGGATAGAAATTTAAGACCCGACGAAATCAGTTTTTTAAAAATTAACGGAGATGCGAGCAATGAAGAAAAGCTGGACAATGTGATCGGGTATCAAACGCGTGTGTTGGGGTGCACCATATACAAGGTTGATCAAATCATGCATGGAGTTCAAGTCGGTAATGTCGGCATGTGGAATCAGGTTAAGACCTGGTCTGAACAAAAGTTTTTCAGCTCTTTTATTGGAAAACTGCTATCTGAAAAATTCTATATCTGCATTTCATCCGATCACGGCAATATCGAAGCAAAAGGTATCGGAGCCACTAATGATGGCGCTCTTTGCGATACTAAGGGAGAGCGTTGCAGGATTTATTCGAACCTAAAACTTCGAAATGAACAACATAAGCAGCTTCAGAATACCCTTTGCTGGGATCATCAAGGTCTTCCTAAAGACTATCACTGCCTGATTTCACCACAGGGTAAATCCTTTGGGCAGAAAGATAAAACGGTTGTCTGTCATGGTGGAATTAGCCTTGATGAAGTCATGGTACCTTTTATTGAAATTAGCCATCAGCGAGCAAGCTACGGACATGATAGATAAAAAAAAAGATATTGGTTTCAATCGAAAAGTCAGAGCTGATTGGTTGAAAGAGGCTTTACAATTAACTGCATCTGAAATTCCAAGGGATGAGATCGAGTCAATTTTAAAAAATAAAATTGCCGAAGTAAATCCCGGCAAAGAGACCATTCGCAAAGTGTTTATTTATCTTAATCGTGTATGGATTGATCCGCCGAACTTTTGCAGAGATTTGCGGGATAATGGGCTTGAAATATTTATAGCAAGGCCGAATTCTGATACGATTTTCCTTTTAAACTGGGGAATGTGTATTGCATCTTATCCTTTCATTGGGCACGTTGCAGAAGCAACAGGGAGGCTTCTGCGCCTGCAAAGTGCGGTTCAGGCGGTTCAAGTTAATCAACGCATCAGGGAAAAATTTGGCGATAGGCATTTTGTCCATAGATCGGTACGCTATAACCTGAGCACATTTTTTGACTTGGGTGCCTTAAATCAAGGAACTAAAAAAGGTGTTTATGTTAAGGGGCGTGTGTATCAGCCAAAAAGTGATATCGAAACTTCATGGTTGATTGAGGCTGTCTTACACATGCAAGCCAATTACAATTTACCATTTGCACAGCTACCCCAACATGGTGCACTTTTTCCTTTCAATATAACTGATTTGTCAGCAAATTCTTTAAAGTATAATAAAAGAATCGAAATTTTTCGACACGGTATGAATGAAGAACTGGTTGGTATTAAGGAAAAATAGATATCTGCTTTTGTTATTAATGATAGCCGGCCCAGATTCCTATGCATGGATGATAAGATTGGTAGGGAGTGGGATGGGATGACTATTACTATTATACTGCTATGCGCCTGTAAACATACCCAATTGGTTAATATGGTGCAATTACAGTCATTTTTTGTACAGGTTTTTCTCTGTTATAAAATCTTCCAATACGGTTAAATCGCCATCCTTATGATGCGGAGGAATAACAATTTGACTCTAAATGGAATGCTGATAAAAACATTGGAATAACAATAAGGTACCCAATTTTAAAATTATGGAAGATCGACAGTCACGGTGAGTATTCATACCTATTAGGCATTTCGTCCCACACTATCTCAGCGTACCAGCCACACACACTTTCCGTTTTGATTATTTCCGATGGAACAGCGCAATAATTTGAGCCGAAAAATCGTTATAAAAATCGTTATAATCAGATCCAAAAACAGGCAAGATCTTGA
>CAYVMI010000003.1:203538-206229 GCA_964452555.1 uncultured Desulfobacterales bacterium | reverse complement strand
GTCCCCTGCTCTACCGACTGAGCTACCTCGGCTTGACCTTTAATTTATATCGATCAATTACGTTGAATCGATCAGGAGCATTAATTATTAAAGCACGGTTTGGTTGTCAAGCGATTTCTGAATATATTCTGAGGCTATTTCCGGATCCCGGCTCGCGTTTGCTTTGCTGTCTTTGGCCGGTTTGACAACGCTATTAAGCCGATTTTACCTTCCCCCTAAATCCCCAAAATGATATTGCAATATGGAACATACCGCCACTGTCGCGGTTTCGGCTTTGAGGATGCGAGGTCCCAGACTGACGCTTTGATAGCCTAAAGATTTTGCAACCTTGATTTCGGCTTCTGAAAACCCGCCTTCGGGTCCCAGAACCGCAAAAATACGGCCACATTTTTTGGGGGCCGATTCCAGGACGGTTCCCAGTAATCGGACTTCGTCTTCCCAGAATATCAGCTTGAGATCATCAGGCTTGCCGGCCGTAAGCACTTTTTCAAATGGCAGCACCGGGTCAATCCGGGGCAATCGACTGCGCCGACATTGCTTTAGGGATTCAACCATGATGGTCTGCCAGCGTTGTATCCACTTATTCTGCTTGTCCGCATTTGGCGTGGGCACAGCCCGCTCGGATATAAATGGAATCCAGCGCGTGACCCCGAGCTCCGTTATCTGCCGGGCCAGCATATCCATTTTTTTACCCTTGAGCAGGGCTTGGGCCATGGTGATCTGCACCGGCGAATCGGCATGCGACAGCACCCTTCTAAGCGGCACAATCCGAACCTCATTCGATGACATATCCTCGATTTCGGCTTCAAAATCGTTGCCCCGGCCGTCGAAGACAATCAGACGGTCGCCGATGTTCATTCTCAGGACGGTGCGGATGTGTTTGGCATCCGGTCCTTGGATGGAACTGCCCTGACCAAGTACCGCGGTATTCTCCAAATAAAAGCGTCTGAGCATTTTCTTTTCCTGTGTGATCTGAAGTCAGAATAGGCTGTCAGCGAAAGGCTTTTACTGGATCCCCTTTTACAAGGGGATGACAACCGAAGACAGGCTTCTGTTTTCTGACTCCTGATTTCTGGCTCCTGATTTCTATAGGCGCCTAAAGTCTACAGCCTGAAGATCAATGTACCATAACTATCAATAATATCAAACATATTGACTATCTAGGCACCTTATGATAGAAGTTTTCAGTTATTCTAACAAGTGCCCATTCCTATATGGCTAATTTGCCCGATTTCTGTGTCAGGCGAAAATTGTATTCCTCAATAATACTTGAAGTGTTATTACACCACTTCTAGAGTATTCCTGCGGTTAAAATTTTCGCCTTTCTTGAACTCGACCAAATAATCTCCTTTATGAACGGACACTTAATTTTACCAAATACAATTACGACATTATACCCTTCACCATGACGGGGGATGATATGGCAGAAAAAGACGATCTTTTTCAGGATAAAAACGGCGAAGATCCCCAGGATCCGGATGCGCCCAAACCTTCACCTGACCAAGGCGATGATACTATCGCTGAAGATGAAATCATCGATCTGCTGGATTCGGCTGATTCGCCGGATGTAGATGACGATGTTATTGAACTGGCAGAAGCTGATATGGTCGACGGCGATGATGCCGATGTTGTCGAGTTGACTGAAGTGACTGAATCGGATGATGTGGTTGACCTAACCGACGCCCTGCCGCCGACAGATGACGACGTTCTGGATCTTACCGAGGAAGCTGAAGCATCTGAAAATGGCGATCAGGCTGTGGATCTGATGGCGACCTCAGAAGATTTTCAACCTGAGCCTGAAGAAGACGTTCTGGAGCTCTCTGATGTGATTAAAACCCTGCCGCCTGAGGACAAGGATTTAATCGATCTGACCCAGGCAGCCCAGGAAACGGATGAGGATGGGGTTCTGGAATTGTCTGAGGTTGCCGACGAAGAGATTGTCGAATTGACTGAACCGGCTGACCGGCTAGAAACTGCCGATATTTCCGACTATGAGGACACCATCGCACTGGGGGACCAAGCCCCCATCGATCTCACCGATCAGGTTGAATCCGCTGAAGAAGATGAGGTCCTTGATCTCACCGACGCTGTCGGTGAGGATGAAACCATTGAACTGGATAAATCCTCGCTCGGTGGTTTGGCCCAGGCAACCGATGTACCCGCGGAAGACGAGATTGTTGAACTGACCGATGTGACGGAGGAGACGCCTGCCGACGCGCAAGGAGCTGCGACCGGGGCTAATGATTTCTCGGATACCATTGAGCTGGATCAAAGCATGCTTGGTGATTTGCCGCATGCGGCAGCGGCCACCGGGGAAGATGAGGTTGTTGATCTGACGGATGAGGTTGACGAACCCCCAGCCGAAGCGAAAGCCGCAGATCCGGCCGCTTCCGTTTTCTTTGAAACCATGGAAATGGATCAATCCACAATCGGCGACTATTATCAAGCCGCAAAGACAACTGATGAAGACGACATTCTCGATCTGACAGATGAAGCTGAAGAACTCCCGACTGATGCCGAAGATGCTGCGGAGCCTGTGCCAACCGAGTATGAAGACACCATCGATCTGGATCAGCAGGCATTTGCGGATGGCGTGCCTCAAGATGATGAGATTGTCGAATTAACCGATGAAGCCGAAGAAGCCCCGGCGGCTGCCGAGTATGAGGATACCATCGACCTGGACCAGCAGGC
>CAYVMI010000003.1:0-203438 GCA_964452555.1 uncultured Desulfobacterales bacterium | reverse complement strand
AGAAGCCCCGGCGGCTGCCGAGTATGAGGATACCATCGACCTGGACCAGCAGGCTTTTGCGGATGCCATGCCCCAGGATGACGAGATTGTCGAATTAACCGATGAAGCCGAAGAACAGCCGGCGGCTGCCGAGTATGAGGAAACCATCGACCTGGACCAGCAGGCTTTTGCGGATGCCATGCCTCAGGATGACGAGATTGTCGAATTAACCGATGAAACCGGAGAACTCCCGACTGATGCCGAAGACGAAACGGAGCCTGCGCCTGCCGAGTATGAAAACACCATCGATCTGGATCAGCAGGCATTTGCAGGTGCCGAACCGCAAAATGATATCGCCGCTGATACCGGCGCAACCCGGGAGCCCGAAGACATTGTCGACGGGATTGAAACCCCGGGCGATTACGAAGATACCATCGATCCTGATCAGGCAACGACTTCGGATCCCGCCCCGGATGAAGATCATAAGGCTGATGATGAAGACAAAGAACCGGTTGCAGACATGGAACCGGCTCCCGAACCGGAGTCGGTACAACCCATACCAAAACCCTATGAAGAAGATAAGGAACTTTTGGAACTGATCGACGACATCCAGGCCACCCTGGACACGGAACCGCAAAAAGTCGACACCGGTGAGGTGGAACCTGTTTTTGAGGAGGAGGCCGACGTGGACTCAGATGAATCTCTGGAAAACGATGCCCAGCCTTACGAATTGATGGACGACGATGCCGTATTTGCTGATCCGGATCTTCCGGACTCGGAGTCCGAGCTGTACGACAACCTCGGCATTGATCTTACCTCCGAGATTGAACGCAAAGCGTTTGAGGAAGCGCAGGAAGCCGCCATTGAAGATGTCCAGCCGCCCGAAGATGCGGAAGTGTCCCCGGAGGAGGAACCGGTTCCATCAGACTCTGTCAAGAGCGCGGTAAAGGAAGCCCTGGCAGACATGCTGGCAGAGGATGATAACCCCTTGACCAAAGCCATTGAGAGGGCGGTTAGGAAAGCCTTGGGCCAAGTATAAAAGCATTTTAAAAAATATCTTTTTGTCCAAGATCTGCGTTGTTTCGCATTGCGAAGCCCCAAAGGTCCTTTGGCAAAACAATCTTGACATTTACCCTATAAAGGTTCGATAAAGCGGGGATTATTGCAGCCTAAACAGCATGTTTAGGCTTTAATCCCCTTTCACTTTTTATGGAGATAAAATCGTTGCACGATTTTATAAAACGCGACCCTTTCACCCCAAGGTGAAAGGCATCAGGGAGTTACTATGAGTTCAAGTTCAATCGACAAGGCCTATGAACCCCAGGCCGTTGAAGCACGCTGGTACCGCTATTGGGAAGACGAACAGCTCTTTGCCGCCCAGGAGACCAGTGACCGTCCGAGTTATTCCATTGTCATTCCACCGCCGAATGTGACCGGCGTACTCCATATGGGCCACGCCTTAAACAATACCATGCAGGATATTATGTGCCGCTACCGGCGGCTGCGCGGTGACAATGTATTGTGGATGCCCGGTACCGATCATGCCGGAATCGCTACACAGAATGTGGTCGAAAAGAAGCTGGCGGCCGAGGGCCTGGACCGCCATCAGGTTGGCCGCGAAAAATTCATCGAAACGGTATGGGAATGGCGTAAAGAATACGGCAGTGCCATCATCAACCAGCTTAAACGTCTGGGCGCCTCCTGTGACTGGCAGCGCGAACGTTTCACCATGGACGAAGGCCTATCCCATGCAGTCCGCAAAGTGTTCGTACAGCTCTATGAAGAGGGGCTGATTTATCGCGGCAACTACATCATCAACTGGTGTCACCGCTGCCATACGGCCCTGAGCGACCTGGAAGTGGAACATGAAGACATCGACGGGCACCTCTATCACTTCCGCTATCCTTATGCCCGGGGCGACGGCCATATTGTGATTGCCACAACCCGGCCTGAAACCATGCTGGGCGACACAGCCGTTGCCGTCAATCCCGAGGACGAACGCTATCAAACGCTGGTGCACGACAGTCTGATCCTGCCGCTTATGGATCGCGAAATTCCGATTATCAAGGACCGCTACGTGGATATGTCCTTTGGGACCGGTGCACTCAAAATCACACCGGCCCACGATCCCAACGATTTCGACATCGGCCAGAAACACGATCTGCCCAGCGTCAAAGTAATTGGTGACGATGGTTCCATGACCGCCGACGCAGGACGGTTTGAAGGCATGGATCGCTTCGAGTGCCGCAAGGCCGTCGTGGCGGCCTTGGAAGCAGCCGACCTGGTGGAAAAAATAGAGCCGCATCCCCATAGCGTCGGCCATTGCTATCGCTGCAAAACCATCGTGGAACCCAATTTGTCACGCCAGTGGTTCGTCAGGGTCAAACCCCTGGCGGAAAAAGCCATCGAGGCGGTGGATTCGGGCAAGACCCGCATCATCCCCGAGACCTGGAAAAAGACCTACTACGACTGGATGTACAATATCAAAGATTGGACCATTTCCAGACAGATCTGGTGGGGTCACCAGATCCCGGCGTGGACCTGCCAGGATTGTGAGGAAATTGTCGTGGCCATGGAGGAACCGGATACCTGTCCGGCTTGCCAGGGTAAACAGCTCATCCGCGAAACCGACGTTCTGGACACCTGGTTCAGTTCGGCACTTTGGCCCTTCTCGACCATGGGCTGGCCCGAACAGACGCCCTTGTTAAAAACTTTTTATCCCACCTCCGTATTGGTGACCGGTTTTGATATTCTCTTTTTCTGGGTGGCCCGTATGATGATGATGGGCATCCACTTCATGCAAGACATCCCCTTTCGCGATGTATACGTGCATGCCCTGGTCCGGGATGAACATGGCAAAAAAATGAGTAAATCCAAAGGCAATGTCATCGACCCTCTCAACATCATCGACCAGTACGGCACGGATGCGTTTCGTTTTACCCTGGCGGCCTTTGCCGCCCAGGGACGCGATGTCAAAATGTCCGAAAAACGGGTGGAAGGCTATCGACACTTTGTTAACAAGCTCTGGAACGCGGCGCGCTTTGCCCTGATGCATATTGAGGCCGACCAAGCCGAACACGTGCCGACGCCGACATCCCTGGCAGACCAGTGGATATTATCGCGCCTTGGCCGTGTAACCGAAACGGTTGCCCAGGCTTTGGACGACTATCGCTTTAACGATGCGGCCAGTGCGGCCTACCAGTTTGTATGGCACGAACTCTGTGACTGGTACCTGGAAGCCATTAAGCCGGTGCTGTATGGCAAGCAGGGTGAGGAAAACAAGCAAATTACCCTGGCCGTTTTATGGCGCGTTTTTCACGACACCTTGATTCTGCTGCATCCTTTTATGCCCTTTGTTACCGAAGAAATCTGGCACAAGTGTCCCGGAACTGACGGTTCCATCATGAAGGCGGTCTATCCATCGGATGGTTCGGATTATGACCTGCTCAGTTCCAATCCTCAAGCCGAGCAGACCATGACCATGATGATGGGCATCATTACGGCGGTGCGCAATATCCGCGGGGAAATGAACATATCCCCGTCCCAGGCCCTGGCCGTAACGATTCAATCTGCAGATGAAACAGCACGCGAGCTGATTTCTCAACAGCAGGACATGGTTGTCGATCTTGCCAGACTGCAAAGCCTTTCCGTTGAAACACCCGGCAGCAAACCGCCGGCGACCGCGACCGCGATTATCGAGCAGGTCACGCTTTTTGTCTCACTGGAGGGCATTGTCGATTTTAAGAAAGAAGAACAGCGATTGGAGAAAGAAATCCTCAAGTTGGCCAAGGAATTATCAGCCGTATCCAATAAATTGCAAAATGAGAATTTCCTGAACAAGGCCCCCGAGGAGATTGTTGCTAAAGTCCGTGGAAAACACGACAGCCTGGAGCAGAAGAAAACTAAACTGGAAAACAACCTGGAAAAGATTCGTACCTTTTCTTGATATTAGGAGACAGGAGTCAGGAGACAGAACGAATAGGCTTTTAGGCTGAAGACTGTTAGGCTGTTAGGTGCTAACCGTTTAGGTGTAGCACTTTGCTAAATTTAAAGTCACGCGCACAATCTGCCAGCCGGGTGCCCACAAACTATTCTGAATTCTTGCTTCTGACTCCTGGCTCCTGATTAAAAATTGTAAAAGATTTGGATTTATTTCATGCAATCCTTAACCACAAAAAGATTGATTGAAACGGCACTGGCTGAAGATATCGGTTCCGGCGACATCACCACCGACAACCTCATTGACGCCGATCAAACAGGGGAAGGCGTTATCATCGCCAAGGAACCCCTGGTGCTGGCCGGTATCGATATCGCCCGGCAGGTATTCAATTTCGTTGATGCCGATATCCAATTTAATTCGGCCATGCCGGATGGCCAGGAAGCGGACAGCGGCGAGATCCTGATCCGGGTTCACGGCCGATTGGCGGCCTTGCTCAAAGGCGAAAGAACCGCCCTGAATTTTTTACAGCGTCTTTCCGGGATCGCCACCCAGGTGGCCGACCATGTGCAAGCACTCCATGGTAAAAAGGCTCGACTAGTGGATACCCGTAAAACGACGCCAGGTTGGCGCGTCCTGGAAAAATATGCCGTACGGGTGGGTGGTGGGTTCAACCACCGGATGGGGCTCTATGACGGCGTTCTCATAAAAGACAACCATATCGCGGCAGTCGGCGGTGTAGCCCAAGCCATCAACCATATCCGCAAACGGGTATCTCATCTGGTAAAGATCGAAGTAGAGGTATCGAATCTAACCGAAGTATCCCAGGCCCTGGAGGCGGGTGCCGATGTTATCATGCTGGACAATATGGCCCTGCCGCAAATCAGGGAAGCTGTAGCCCTTATCGATCAGGCTGCCCTGGTGGAAGTTTCGGGCAATGTCACCCGTTCCGACCTGTTGGATTTGGCGGATACCGGCGTGGATATTATCTCCATGGGGGCGCTGACGCATGGGGCCCGCGCGGTCGACATCTCCATGCGCATTACATAAAATTGATGAGAATTTTATGTAATGCGTTTTAAGTGTTAAGTTTTAGGTTTTAAGTTGCATTCTGCTTCTCGCAAAAAACCACGAAGCTATCTCTATAAACTAATGCTTTCTGCTGTCAGCAATTAATAGTCTTCAACCTACAACCAGCCAATACAACAATCTTGAAGTTTCGAGTATTCGAGCTTATATTAATTCTAACCTTTAGACCCTAAAACGAACCTAAAACTTAACACCTAAAACCTAAAACCAACCCATGTTACCCATACGCGACATCAATCCATCCCGAAACTTCCCGGTTGTCAACAGCGTACTTATCGGCATCAATGTGGTCATATTTCTGGTGCAGATGTCCATGGGAGCTGAGGCCAACCGCTTTATCTATATCTATGGTCTTGTCCCGGCACGCTACACCATTGAACATGTCAGTTCGTATTTCACGCCGGTCCAGCAGATATTTTCGTTTTTGTCTTTTATGTTCCTGCACGGCGGCTTCCTGCATCTGTTGGGCAATATGTGGTCGCTCTACATATTCGGCGATAATGTCGAAGATCGATTGGGACCGTTCCGATACCTGCTGTTTTACCTGCTATGTGGTTTGGCCTCGGGTATTTCCCATCTGGCCCTTAACCTGAATTCCAATATTCCCACCATCGGCGCCAGCGGTGCCATTGCCGGCGTCATGGGCGCCTACCTGTTATTGCATCCCCGTTCCCGAATTCTAACTCTGATTCCGATCATTATTTTTCCGTGGTTCGTGGAGATACCGGCATTTTTTTTCATCGGCATCTGGTTTGTGCTGCAACTGCTGAATGCGGCCGGCAGCCAGGGGGCCGGCGGCATTGCCTGGTGGGCCCATATTGGTGGTTTTATATTCGGGATCATCTTTTTAAAGATGGCCCTCAAAGTCCCCGCCTCAGGTGTAAGCCAAAAGATCAGCCCCATCACCACCCGCAAAAAGACATCGCGCCTGCAGGTCATTCGCCCCAGCGGCCCCCCCAACGATCCCAATTTGTACGGGACCATTCTGATTTCACCCTTTGAAGCCCGGTCGGGTTCACGCAAACTGGTCAACATCCCCTGGGGATACCAGAAACGTTTGATCAATGTCCGGGTTCCGGCCGGTATTCAGGAAGGCAAAATCCTCAAGTTGAAATCTTTGGGGAAGTTGACGCCCAGGGGTGGACGGGGCGATCTATTGCTGAAGGTGAAAATCAAGTAGCTTGATTTTCACCAGCCATTTAGCTTTTTAGGCTGTAGACTGTAGGCTGCTAATCGCATGGGAATGAAAATGTAAATCAGAATTGACAGGTAAAAAATGTCAAATAAAGGAGTGAGATTGTGCGCGATCACACCAAGCTTCGAGCTTTTGAGTTAGCCGATGACATCGCCGTATTGGTCTATAAAATCACAAAGCAATTCCCCAAGGAAGAGATCTATGGATTAACTTCGCAGATGAGAAGGGCTGCGGTATCTGTGCCGTCAAATATTGTCGAAGGGTGCGCCCGTGAAAGCCAGACCGAATACCTCCGCTTTCTTGAAATAGCATTCGGTTCACTTCGAGAACTTCACTATCAGTTCAGTTTGGCCAAGCGTTTAGAATATTTAGATCTTATCGATGTTTCTGCTTATACGACAAAAATGGTTGAGGCTGAAAAGGTCTTGGGTGCTTTGGTGCGATCCATGCGCAATTCTTAATAATCAAAACAGTTGAATGTATATCGCTTTTTACCCGCCTTAATCGGTTGGCCTTTATTCGGACAGCGCCTACAGCCTACAGTCTAACAGTCTACAGCCTATTGATCCGCTTGGGCGATGAGGGCCGAGACCTTATCCCTTCCGGCGGCTTTGGAGCCGTAAAGCGCTTTGTCCGCGCGTTGAATAAAGGTCGACAGGTCTTCGGATGGTTGGTAGGCGGTCATACCGATGCTGATCGATATGGAGATTTCTTCACCCGATTTGGGTGTGAAAACAATGGCTTTAACGGCCTTGCGAATTCTCTCTGCCACGGTATGGGCTTCTTCACTCTCGGTTTCCGGAAGAATCACCGTAAACTCTTCGCCGCCGTAGCGGTAGGCCGAGTCCATTTTACGCAGCAAAAGCTTGATCACCTGGCCCAGCCGGACCAGGACTTTGTCGCCTTCCAGGTGACCGTAGTGATCATTGTACTCTTTAAAATGGTCGATATCCAGGATCAGCAGGGAAAGCGGATGTTCATAACGTACGGAACGATCAATTTCGGTCTTGATCTGGCTATAAAAATGTCGTGAGTTGTACAATTTGGTCAGGCCGTCGGTAATGGAGAGTTTTTTTAACTTTTCGAGCATCTGGGTGCGCTCGTTGGTGAGCTTGCGCTCTTTAAGCACGCGCTTGATCCGTAAAATCAATTCTTCAAACCGCACCGGTTTAAAAATCAGATCGCTGGCCCCTTTGCTGATGGCTTCCTCATATGAATATTCTTCGGTATAGCCAGTCAGAACGATGACTTCGACATTGTAATCTTTTTTCACCGTTTCGGTTAATTCGAGTCCATTCATACCAGGCAGCGAGATATCCGTAATGACGATATCAAAACTCTGTTCCACCATCAGCGCCAGCGCTTCCTCTGAGCTGGCCGCCGTGACGGCACGAAATCCGGATACCGTCACAAATTCCTTCATGGTTTGACGAATACCTTCTTCGTCATCAACAATCAGTATATCAGCTTCCATGATGCTCCGTTCTTCTAAAATCTCCTGAATCCAGGAGATCAGTCGCCCGGTTGACATGCAGCCCAAAAGGCTGCTAAAAAGATTGGTTCGAATGGATCGCTTGTATGGATCCATAATGCGTGCCCAAAAACTAAGGTCTAAATTTTATATAGATAAAACCCGGCTGTCAACCGGCAATCAAATTGTATTTTATTTTCGTGATACCGATAGCTATCACGTTGTTACCATATGAAAAATATAAGAAACTTCAGTATTATCGCTCACATCGACCATGGGAAATCCACCCTTTCGGATCGATTTATCCAATTTACGGAACTCGTTTCAGATCGCGATTTTAAAGATCAGATTCTGGACACCATGGATATCGAACGGGAGCGCGGCATCACCATCAAGAGCCAAACCGTCTGTCTGCCGTATACAGCCCAAGACGGCCACACGTATTTTCTCAACCTGATCGATACACCCGGACACGTTGATTTCACCTATGAAGTCTCCAGGGCTCTGGCCTCGTGTGAAGGCGCCCTGCTTTTGATCGATGCCAGTCAGGGTGTTGAGGCCCAAACCTTGGCCAATCTCTATCTGGCCCTTGAACATGATCTGGAGATTATACCGGTTATTAACAAAATCGATCTGCCCTCTGCTGATGTGGATCGGGTAATGATTCAAATAGATGAAGACCTCGGCCTTGACCCAGATTCCGCCATTCAGGTCTCGGCCAAAGAGGGCATCGGTATCGAGGCGCTTTTGTCCGGCATCGTACAGAAATTACCGTCGCCCCAGGATGATACCGAGGCCCCTTTAAAAGCCCTGATATTCGATTCCCACTACGATCCTTTCAGGGGGACCATTGTCCATTTTCGGGTTTTTCAGGGTTCGGTCCAGCGGGGAGACCGCATCAAATTCATGTCCAACAACGCCGAATATAAAGTCGAAGAGGTCGGCTTTTTCCAAATCGTGCGCGTCCCCCAAAAAAAATTGATCGCCGGCCAGGTCGGTTACATGATTGCCGGGATCAAAACCGTCAGCGATACCCGCTGTGGCGACACGATTACACTGCGAAACCGGCCCTGCGATGCCGCCCTCCCGGGTTTTAAGGAAACCAAACCGGTTGTTTTCTCCTCCATCTATCCGGTTGCCTCGGACGGATACGGGGACCTGGTTACGGCCTTGGAAAAGTTAAAACTGAACGATGCATCTCTAATTTACGAAAAAGATTCTTCGGTGGCCCTCGGTTTTGGATTCCGCTGCGGTTTTTTGGGCCTGTTGCATCTGGAAGTGGTCCAGGAGCGCCTGGAACGCGAATATGACTTGTCGTTGATTTTAACGGCGCCGTCGGTCCAGTATATTATCATCCTGAATGACGGCACCCGGCACGTAATCGACAACCCCGCCCTGTATCCTGACCCCACGACCATCGAGGAAACCCAGGAGCCCTTTATCAAAGCATCCATCATGGTACCAGACCGCTATATGGGTGCGGTCATGAAGCTGTGCCTGGATCGACGCGGCATCAACCGCAATTATCAGTACCTGACCAACAATCGTTTGGAAATGATCTTCGAGCTGCCCCTGGCGGAAGTTATCTATGATTTTTACGATAAATTAAAAACAGTTACCCAAGGTTACGGTTCCTTTGACTATGAAGTCATCGATTACCGCAAAACAGATATGATCAAACTGGATATCCTGATCAATGGCGAGCGCGTGGATGCCTTGTCCCAACTGGTCCATCGTGATCGGGCCGAAGAACGCGGTCGCCATGCCTGTACCCGTCTGCGGGATGAAATTCCCAGGCAGATGTACAAAATTGCCATACAGGCCGCCATTGGCGGTAAAATCATTGCCCGCAAAACGGTTTCCCCCTTTCGTAAGGACGTCACCGCCAAATGTTACGGAGGGGACATAACCCGTAAACGTAAGCTTTTGGAAAAACAGAAAAAAGGAAAGAAACGCATGAAAATGGTCGGCAAGGTGATGATACCGCAGTCGGCATTTCTCTCTGTGTTAAAAACTGATAGCGAATAGGATTAGGCTGTAGGCCTTTAGACTGTAGGCTGTAGGCGGTCATCAGTCTACAGCCTATAGTCTACAGCCTTCAGCCTGCTCTTAAAAAGGAATAATTATGGCCCGAACTATCGCCGAAAAGATATTTGATGCCCATCGTATCGACAGGCCCCACGACAACGTCCATATCATTGGGCTGGATGCGGTTTTTTGCCACGAAATAACGACACCGGTGGCGATCAATGACCTGGTGAGCCGCGGCAAAGATAAAGTATTCGACCCCCAAAAAATCAAGGTCGTGATTGACCATGTGTCACCGGCCAAAGACTCCAAAACCGCCTTGCAAGGCAAAATCCTCAGAGACTGGGCCCGCCGCCATGAGATTGTCGATTTCTTTGATATTGGCCGCAATGGCGTTTGTCATGCCCTGTTTCCGGAACAAGGCTTTGTACGCCCCGGTTACACCATCATCATGGGGGATTCGCATACCTGTACCCACGGTGCCTTTGGCGCCTTTGCCGCCGGTGTGGGCACCACCGATTTGGAAGTGGGCATCCTCAAGGGGATCTGCAGCTTTAATACGCCCGAAACCCTCAAAATTGAATTAAGCGGTCAGCTTCCATCCGGCGTGTTCGCCAAAGACGTCATTCTATATATCATTGGTCAACTCGGGGTTAATGGGGCCACCGGCAAGGTTGTAGAGTTCACCGGTCCGGTGGTGGAAGCCATGGACATGGCCGCCCGCATGACCCTGTGCAACATGGCTGTCGAGGCCGGCGGCACCTGCGGTATTTGTTATCCGGACATGCGGACGGTCGACTATCTTTGGCCCCATATTAAATCCGAATATGCCTCGCGTGATGACGCCCTGACCGCTTTTCGGGAATTTGCCTCGGATGCGGACGCCACCTATGAGGCTGTTATTCCCATGGACATAAGCAATTTGTCCCCCATGGCCACCCACGATTTCCGCCCCGATCAGGTTAAACCCGTAGTGGAGATGCAGGGCACCCCCGTGGATCAGGTCTATATTGGTTCGTGCACAAATGGCCGCCTGGAAGATCTGCAGGTGGCGGCCCAGGTGCTCGAAGGTCACAAAATCAGCGATCGGGTTCGGGCCATTTTGTCTCCGGCCACCCCGCTCATTTTTCGGCAGGCTTTGGAACAAGGCATCATTAAAACCTTTATGGATTCAGGTTTCTGTGTCACCAATCCCACCTGCGGAGCGTGTCTGGGAATGAGCAATGGCGTTTTGGCGGAAGGCGAAGTCTGTGCGTCCACCACCAATCGAAACTTTAACGGCCGCATGGGCAAGGGCGGCATGATCCATCTGATGAGTCCGGCCACGGCGGCGGCCACGGCCATCGCAGGATACATAACAAACTCGAAATTGTATAATGAATAGGCTTCTTCAGGATTCCGCTTGCCTTTGTAGCTATTTAAGGCGCTGTATTGATTGTTTGTCTAACAAATTTATAGGTTTCATAGATGATAGATAATCAACATCGAACATCGAACGTCCAACATCCAACGTCGAATGTGGATGCGGAATCGCGTGCACATTACCGACAATTGAGCCGTATACTGCTCATATCTTATTTACTAAATGGAAGAATTCCTTATTCGATGTTCAGTGTTCGATGTTGGACGTTGGACGTTCCTTTTTATTAAAGACCTACACCTTAATAAAAATTCGCTTAAACCCGTTTATTATAGTTGTTAGGGATGAGCGTCTAGCCTTAAGCAGCTTATGGTCTACAGTAGAACAGCTGAAAATTAAATTAATTAGAGAGACAACCAATGAAAAATTTCAGTGGAAGGGTACTATTTTTAGATCGGGACGACATCAACACCGACGAAATCATCCCGGCGCGCTATTTAACCGAAATTACCAAAGCAGCCCTTAAACCGCATCTATTGGAAGATCTGTCACTGGAAGAGTTTGATCCGCAAACCGATATTGTCCACACCAGCGCCATCGTGACGCGGTCCAATTTTGGTTGCGGTTCCTCGCGTGAGCATGCTCCCTGGGCTTTGGAAGTCAATGGTATCCACCTGGTAGTTGCGGAGAGCTTTGCCAGGATATTTCGCCAAAATATGCTCAACTGCGGAATGTTGGTGCTGGCGCTGCCCACAGATACCATCAACATGCTTTTTACCGAGTTTGCGGGACTGGAAACGTATGTCGAAATGGATCTGGAAAGCCAGGAACTGACCTTTCGGGCGGATGACCGTCATGAGCGCATTGCGTTCGAGTTGTCCGGATTTGATCGCGAGCTCGTCCGCGCCGGCGGATGGCTGGAATATGCCGACACACATTATTAGGCCCACCAATAGTTTTAAGCCAAAAGCCATAGCTGTAAGCAGCTCATGGTTTATGGGTGGCTGTGCTAATAGTCTACAGCCAAAAAAACTAAGTTGCTTAGGTCTAAAGAAGTACACTTAATGCGAAACCGGATCCCCCTGCAGCTGCTGACAGGTATTGAAGTCGACACACATTCGCAAGTAATCGGCGTCACAACAAATAAGTCCGGCAAGACAATCAGCATCGCGAGCGCAGTAGAGTTCACATTCCCCGGCGTTCAGGCATTTTTTCTCACCCGGAGTCATGCCGCAACACGCCAATGGATCATTGCAGTCAGCATCTAAATCGCAGGCGGATGAATACGTGCCTGAAGCGGCATCACACATGACCCCGGCCGAATCCGAACCGGAAGCGCCGGAACATCCGCTGACGGCATCCAATTGATCGCCATTGAGGTTAAAAGTTGTCCCGTTGTCACATTCGATCTCGACGGAGCCCGAATCTGTGGTTCGGATAGAGATATCCTCACCATCGATGCTGTAGGTGATGGTTCCGTCTTCTGCCGCGGTCATGGTTCCGCACAGCTCATTTTCTGGATCAGGTCCATATAGGCTTGTGACCGGTCCGAATACCCCCATCTCGGTTTCCATTTTGGACCCGTTTTCAAATTCCATTTCAAAGAGGGTGCCGAATATTGCACCCATTGGATCCATTTCATAAGTACAACTGCCTTCGGGCGCATAACAGGTATACAATTCATCCAGAGCCTGGGCACAAGTACCCCAGAAAGGATTTTCATTCGGCGTAGTGCCCAGTTCCGAATAGACACAACTGGCCTCATCGGGAATTGGTCCGGGATCGACCTCGCCAATGGTAATGGCTGGCCAAATGCGGGTACAGTGCTGGGAACAATCCACGGGATATTGACTGGTGGGGATTGAGCCCCCGGTTTGGATAGTTCTCAAGGTGGGCTCACTAAAATCGATATTCCCCACCCCAATGGCCTCGGCAATATATACTTTTAGCAGTACGGTTGTGTCCTTTTCAACATACATGCAAAAGTAACCGTCTGGTTCGGTAAAATCGGACGAAATATTTCCCTGTTGATTATCGTCCATAGGGATGGCTTCGATAAATGCAATTACCGGATTGCCCTCTGCATCCTGGACCATGCCGTTGATACAAGTGGGTGTATAGGGACTATCCGAATTAAAGGGTGTCAAATGGCTTACCTGGGTTTGATAGGTATGCGTGCTGCCGTCATAGGTGCCATCGTTTTGAATTTCGATCCATATGCCCTGATCAGGATCAAAATACCACATGTCCGTTGAATCCGGGGTGTTGCCCACAGAACGAGCCGGTACGCCGATGGTCACGTTCTCGCCATTTTTTATCTGCAAAGTTTCGCCGTCTTTGCGAACCGTGATGTCCACGACACCGTATGTCCGTAGCGGAACGATATCACCGTTTAGCGTTTTTCCCAGCAGATTGCCCGGATAGGCTGAGGCTTCCAATGGGTCGGAGGGATCAAATACGGTCATATGGACGTCCACATTTCCGGTTACCGGGTTGCCCTGGTCATCCACGAATGCGTTCGCCGGTGCCGTTATAAAGGCATTGGCATCCCCATTGGCGGTGCCCCCGGTGTCCGCATTCAGCGAGACCGGTGTAGACTCCGCTGCCATTTTCACATGCACGGCGGAAGCCACGTTCGCAAAAATATCCACCATCTTGCTGGTCCCAACGAAACCGGTCTTTGAAAACTTGACGATTGTGTCCTCACCCACGTTGACGGTCATGCTGAACTCACCCTCGGCATCGGTTGCGGTCGCACTACCGCCGTCTACTGCCACTGCCACGCCGCTGATCGCAGTACCATCCGGTGTAACAACCTTGCCATTCAGGGTAGAAGTTGTGGTGGTCCCGCCATTATCATCATCGTCATCCCCACCGCCGCCGCCGCCGTTACACGCCAGCAAACAGGCAACCATAAAAACCAGTAAAAGCTGCATAAATCGTTTCATTGTGATTCCCCTTTTTATAAACGTGAACACCCAAATTAGCTTTATAGCTGTTCTCAAAATAAGGTTCCGTTTCATTCGAAAAGCAGTACAGGTATTTTTTTATGACGACAAATCAATCCGAGTCCTCCCCTGTGCCCCACGGATTGGTGATGAAATGCTGCCGATTCTTAGTAAAATTAGGTAGTCGAAACATCACCAATCCGTCAGGGCACTACGATAGTGAGGCGAGATTCAGACTTTCAAATACCTGTTTGTAAAAACCAGGTATTTGAAAGTTTATGTCACGTCATAAAAAAATACCTGTACGGCTTAAACTCTATCTTCTATTTCGGAACATATTTGTGACAGCTACGCAAATAACCACCAACCCATGGATCAATCCAGGCATAAAATAGAGGTCACCGCTTATGGCCATCGGGTCCAAACGCATTTAGATTCGTGTAAATCAGATTGGGAATGTCAGCAGGAGATATGTTTTATATCTTATGCCATGCCTTAAGTATCTGCAACAAAATTTTGGGAATTCAGGGGTGTGTGGCAAATGAAGACAGTTTGATTGGAATGGAAGGGTAAAGCAGGCTGTAGGCTGAAGGCCGCCGATAGTCTACAGCCTAAATGCCTAAGGGGCGACGACCTCGTTGCGCAGCCTACCGATCCTCTCAATTTCGCAGGTCACGACGTTGCCCGGTTTCAGCACGATCGGGGGATCCCTGAATATACCCACCCCCGCCGGCGTACCGGTGGAGATAATATCGCCCGGCATCAGGGTAATATCGCGGGATATAAATTCCAGGATAAAGCCGATATCGAAGGTCATTTCGCCGGTGTTGCCGGTTTGCATGACCTCACCGTCCACCAGGGCCCGCAGGTTGAGGTTGTTGATGTCACCAAGGGTATCCAGGGTCACCAGACTGGGCCCCAGCGGAGCAAAACCATCGAAAGATTTGCCCCGATACCACTGCCCGTCACCAAATTGGGCATCCCTGCCGCTGACGTCATTCATAATGCAGGCCCCGGCCACATAATCCAAAGCATCGGCAGCGTGAATGCCCTTGCCCTCGCGGCCGATAATCACCGCCAGTTCAACCTCCCAATCCACTTGCTGACTGCTGGCCGGCATGATGATGGGATCGTTGGGCCCGCTGAGCGTATTCATACTTTTGGAAAAAAGAATCGGAAATTCAGGCGATTTAAATCCGCCTTCCTTGGCATGCTCCGGATAATTTTTCCCCAAGCATATTATTTTTGAGGGCCAGGAAACGGGGGGTCCCAGCCGTACATCTAACTCCTGGCCGGCATCGCTTATTCGGCCCGCTTTTTCCATCCAGCCATCTTTAAAAAAGCTGTACCCGATATCCGGTATTTCCGGAAAATGTTGGCGCAAATCAACAATGCGTCCGGATTTCAATAATCCAGGCCGTTCACGACCGGCTTCACCAAAGCGGATGAGGCGCATACTTCCTCCATTACGGCTTAATTGCTAATCATTTCTGTCTATATTTATTATCTTAATCTAGAGTATTCGAAAGGGTAGAAGGGTTTAGGATTGGAGGGGAGGAGGAATGGATTTCAAATTTTCAGTCACATAATACAGCTTTATATTTAGGTTTGGTAAGGCTGCCCCTCTAATCCCAACCACTCCCTGCAACTCTTCAACCCTACACCCTTTAACCCTCCTACCCTTCAAACCTACCCTTCAACCCTTATTTTGCTCTTCCCCCGCATCCCGCAGCCCGTCGCGGTATCGCTTCTCTCCATACCAATTTACCTGCCGAATAATGCCGCGGATAATGCTGACTTCCCGGGCCCGCAACTGCAAACGGGTAAAAAATCGACGCAAACTGCCCATAAAATGGTCGGGATTATCAGCATTGATATAGCAAATCCGTACGAGAATTTCACTGAGCTGCGCATACATGCTATCGAGTTCGTGGCGATCGGCCAATCTGGGCGTCAATGGCGCAGGTTGTTCCACTTGTGACCGAAACAGCGCATAGGCGACCACCATGACGGCCTGAGCCAGGTTCAGGGATGAAAAATCCGCCGTGGGGATGTTCACCAGAGCGTTACACAGGCGCAAATCCTCATTTGAAAGACCTTTGTCCTCCGGGCCAAAAAGGAGTGCAATCCGGTTTTGCCGGGAGATGGGGATCAGCGGGGTAGCGAGTCGCTCCGGAGACTGTATCACCTGGCGATGCTTTCCCAGACGGGCCGTTGTCCCCACCACGTATTGGCTGTTTGCCAAGGCACTTTTAAGATCATCATAAACCTGACAAGACGACAGGACGTCGGCTGCCTCGTGGGTCGCCAGCTTACGGGCCCGGGCCATATCGAAATCTTCCGGATCAACAACCAGCAGTTGGCTTAATCCCATATTGCGCATGGCCCGTGACACGGATCCGATATTCTCGGGATAGCGGGGCTTCTGCAACACGATCTGGATGTTGGCCATATTGATGCGGTGGGACATGTCGGCTCCTGATAATTCTGATCCAGCCGGTATGTTCTGGTCCTGGATCCAACCTAATAAAGAGCATATATTTCCAGATTTAAAGTGCCTAAAGTGCGCTAAAGTGAACTTAAGTGACTAAAGTTAGTGATCAGCTCTTTGATCTTAGCTCTTGGCTCTTTGCAGTTACCAGCCAAGAACAAAGAACTAACCGCCAACTGTCTGTTCTAAATGACTTTAGCTCACTAATAACTATGTCTTATGTTCCGGAGAAGGACAAGCTTGTATCGCCCAAGTAAAAATATGACGCAAATATTCTATTAGACTATCTCGAAGCTATTGAAAAAATAGCTAATTTCAAATGCGGCCGTTTCAGGCGCATCTGAGCCATGCACGACGTTCTTCTCGATATCGGTGGCAAAATCCTTGCGAATCGTCCCTTCGTCCGCTTCTTTAAAATTGGTGGCGCCCATCAGGGTGCGATATCGTTTGATGACATCATCTCCCTCCAGCACCATGACAACGGCTGGACCGGAAGACATAAAGTCACACAGGCTGCCATAGAAAGGCCTGTCTTTATGTACGGCGTAAAAGCCCTCGGCTTGACCCTTGGTCATATGCAGCATTTTCATGGCCTTGATTTGAATGTCGTTTGCTTCCAGTCGTTTGACCACTTCTCCTATCAGACCCCGTCCCACGGCATCTGGTTTTACGATTGACAGTGTTCTTTCCATTGCTCTAATCCTTTCATTACTTTTATATATCTTAAGGTGGTTTTCCTATAACTTAGTCCTGCTTCGCTGGCAATATTTTTCATAAGCAGCATTATAGAACCCATCTCAAATCTAAGATTAGGACTTATGACAAGGCGCAGATTAGCAAGAAAGCGGAGCATACACGTAGTATGTGAGCATTTTGAGCTAATCTGTAACACCGCCAGGAGTACTAAGATTATTTTGAGATAGGTTCTAGGAATACTTGACGGAATCTGGCTTGTATGTCTAAAAATAACCAAATCAGCGGTAAGCTGTCAGATTTAAGCACTTTGCTGTTTACTGCTGAACGCTAACCAAGAGGATCCAATATGCCCATATACGAATTTTATTGCAGCGATTGTCATACGATTTTCAATTTTTTCTCCCGTTCGGTGGACACCAGTACCGTTCCGCCCTGCCCCAAATGCCATGCCAAGCTATCCCGACAGGTCTCCCGATTTGCCATCACCGGCAAAGCCAAGGAAAGCGATGACATGGACGACCTGCCCATTGATGAGGGCAAAATGGAGCAAGCCATGAATATGCTGGCCCGGGAGGCGGAAAACATTAATGAAGACGATCCCAGGCAGGCCGCCGATTTGATGCGCAAACTCTCCGATATGACAGGATTAAAACTCGGTCCCGGCATGGATGAAGCCCTCCAGCGCATGGAAAAAGGAGAAGATCCTGAGCAACTCGAAGCCGAGATGGGAGACCTGTTGGAAAATGAGGATCCATTTATTCTCCCGCAGAAAAAGGCAGGCAAAACGAATATCAAATTGCAAAAACCGTTCAAGGACGAAACTTTATACGATCTGTAGATCGTAGTTTTAAGTTTTAGGTTTTAAGTTTTAAGACAGGTCAATGCTAACCGCTGAGGGCTTTTCGCCTACCTAAAACCTAACACTTAATACCTAAAACCGTGGTCTCGGAGGATATTATGCCATCGAATACCACCGATAAAATCCGCATCATCCAGGGGGATATTACCGGCCTGGCGGTCGATGCCATTGTAAACGCCGCCAATTCCTCTCTGCTGGGAGGCGGCGGTGTTGATGGGGCCATCCATCGTGCGGCCGGCCCGGACCTGCTGGCGGAATGCCGCACGCTGAATGGCTGTCCCACCGGCGAGGCCAAATTGACCCGGGGATATCATCTCCCGGCCAAATATGTCATCCACACAGTAGGGCCGATTTACACCGGCAAGGCTGAGGACCCCGAGCTGTTGCGGCGCTGCTACCGCAACAGCCTGAACATCGCCATCCAAAAAGATCTAACCAGCATAGCTTTTCCGGCCATCAGTTGCGGTGTTTACGGGTATCCCCTGGAAGATGCCGCCGAGATCGCGCTGCAAACAACCCTTGCTATGCTCCCCAACGCACCGCAATTACAGGAAGTTTTATTTGTACTTTTTTCACAAGCTGACCAGGCGGTTTATACCCGCATTTGGGAGCGGATCCTCACTGGATCTGTGTGAACCTCATAAGGACATAAACGCCAAGGATTCGAATCCGGGTTTCGATCCTACGCAGCAGGCGTCTGCGGAGGACGAGCACTTTTTGAGCTAGAACGGGACAAGGGAAATTACCGCGCCTCGGCTCTGTATGAAAATGCCCGGTATGATCAGGTGAAGTCATCCCTCGCGCTATGGTGACCCGGAGGTGAAATCAGTGTTTTTTATTGACAAAAGCTGTCTCGGTGAATAGTTTCTCAACATTCTCGATGAATGTGATACCTAGTTTGAGCGATTGTCGAGATTGCCGCGGCTACAAGGAAGATGTTGTTCGGCTATAATAGTTTATGCAGGATGACATCTGACACTGTAGATGCGGTGATATCGGCAATCCCAACGGGTTTCAATTTTAAGAATTCAAATCGATACAATCCTTTGAAATATATTAGAATCACAAATTCTTAAAATTTGAAACGCTCAGTTTAGGTGATATTAATCAGCTAGGAGGCAACCATGTTAGAAGTTACTGATGCGGCAACTGAGCAGATAACAGAGTACTTTAAGGGCAAGGAAGTATCCCCCATCCGGATTTTCCTGAATGAAGGCGGCTGAGGCGGACCCGGACTCGCAATGGCTTTGGATGAGCCAAAAGACACCGACGAAATCTTTGAAGTCGAAGGCTTTAAATATCTTGTAAATAGGGAATTCATGGATAAAGCCAAACCGATTAAAGTCGATTTTGCCATGTATGGTTTTAAACTCGATTGTGGGATCGACTTTGGCGCAGCCTGTGGCAGCTGCAGCACCGAAGGCAGCTGTTGCTCCACCTAATCATCTTCCGTCATATTAAGGGCAGCACTAGTTGTGTTGCCCTTTTTTTATGGATCATGCGATTATTAAGCTTTTTGGTTGATGTGCAGACAAAAACAAAAATGGAACATCCAACATTGAACACTGAACATCGAATTTGGAATTCTCCCTTTTAATATATAAAAGATAAGAGCGAAGCGACTCCACCTTCGACGTTGGATGTTAGAAGTTCGATGTTCGATGTTAATCTGATAAAATTTTAGAATTTTTCAGTTTTGTTAGACAAACTAGTAAAGCGACAGCATGCTTCGATTTAAAAACAGGTAGGTTCTGGAAGACATTTTCTATTTCGAATCAGTTATAATTGCATCTCATTTGGAGGCCTCATATGTCTGCAATCGAATACGGTATTCATGAAACGGTAGCGCTCATCACCATGAAGAGCGGCGAAAATCGATTTAATCCCGATTTCCTGGAGGCGTTCTTAAAAACACTGGACCGGATCGAGCGCAAAACCGACGCCAAAACACTTGTGGTCACATCCGAACATGAAAAGATCTTTTCCAACGGCATTGATCTGGAATGGCTTGTACCGGTTCTACAACAGGGTGATATCAAAACTGCCAAGGCTTTTTTTTACTTATTAAACGATCTTTTCAAAAGAGTGATCACCTATCCCATGAATACCATCGCCGCCATCAATGGACATGCCTTTGCAGGTGGCGCCATATTCTGCTGTGCCTTTGATTTCAGGTTCATGCGCTCGGATAGGGGCTTTTTCTGTTTCCCCGAAGTCGATTTGGGCATCCCTTTTCTACCGGGCATGAATGCCATTCTGAATAAAGCCATTCCCAGGTACAAACTGGAGGAGATGCAGTACACCGGCAGCCGTCTGACCGCCTATGAATGCCAGGAGCACCATATTATTTCCAAAGCCTGTCAGCTCAGCACGCTGATGCATGATGTCATGGATTTTGCCAAATCCTTGAATAAGGAACGATCCATCATGAAGGAGTTGAAAGGCCGTCTCAATAAAGAGATCGTCCAGATTATTGAGACCGAGGATCCGGCCTACATAGAGTCGGGCAACTTCAATATTAAATAATAAATTTTCAAGCGCAGCTTGAAAATTTATTATGGGAGGGGGAGTTTTTTGCGGATGGTGTAGTCGATCGTAAGCCGATCCTTGGAATCTTCGGCCACCCGTAACGATGCCGGTGTGAGCGCAATTTTAACGGTCGTGCTGCCGGAGGATTTAAGCGTGTCCAGGGCAACTTTTTCCGTGTATATGGTGGATAGCTGTTCCAGGATTTTTCTGCCGCCCATCACTTTGATCCGTTCCGGCTTTAATTTCACATCTGCCAAAACAAGATCCGGGGGTAGTTTTCCGGTCCAATCTACCTGAAGCGGCAGTTCTTTGACGATGGGAACGTCCAGGGTCACGTCCACAACCGAGGGATCGACACTCCGTAATATGATGCCGGGCGGCAGGCTGATATTTTCCGATGTAAGGGTATATTCATTCAAGCCGACCACGGCTTTGCTTAAGTCGATGCGAACCTTGACCTGTTCCGGCCGAATGGACTTGATCAAGGTACCGCCGCCACTTAGATCCAAATTGATACTGTTCAGGGAAGATCCGATTAATTCCATATTGGGATCCCGATTCATATACTCGATGGGGACTTCCATGGTCGTCAAAGTCTCCTGTCCTCTGGAAAAACTAAACCATGTGCCGGCAACAAACAGAAAGATCGCCAGGGCAGCCAGGGCTAAACTCAGCTTCTCTCTTTCCTGCAACCCTTTGTAATCACTCGACATACCGCTATCAGTACGCAGCAGCTTTTCCAAGGCGAGATTGCTGTCGATCTTCTCAATATGATCGCCTTTGAATCCTACCACGTGGCCGGTCTCTTCGGAAACCAAAATGATAAGTGCGTCTGATTTCTCTGCCAAGCCCAGTGCGGCCCGGTGGCGGGTTCCGTAGGCAGACGGTAGATCGCTGCGTCTGGAAAGGGGTAGAATGGCTCCGACTTCCGTAATGCGGTCCCCCTGCAAGATGGCAGCCCCGTCATGCACCGGGTTATCCGGCCAAAAAATACTCAGAATCATTTCCTTGGTCAGAATTCCACGCCAGGGCACCCCGCTCTGGATAACCTCTTGCAGATCATCTTTACCGGGTATGACCATTAAGGCACCAATGCGACGCTGGGCTAATTCATAGACACTACCGGTTAAAATTTGTACCGGTGTCTCGGCAACCTTGTGTGAAAAACCCCATAATATCGCTCCGATATTTTTGGCCTGGAGTACATTGCGAATTTCGTTTCTAAATACAATGATGATGATAATTGCCGCAAAGGCAATGATGCCTTGCATGGCCCAGGTGGTGACGATCAATCCCATGTAACCGGCGATACGTTGAAAAATCCAAAGGATACCGATACCGACGATCACGCGGAAAACATTGGTACCCCGAAATAGTACATAGAACCGAAAGAGAAAATAGCTCACCACCAGGATATCCAGGATATCCTGCCAACGAATGTTGTTGAAAAAAGATGCCAACATGCTCATATGCGATCAATCTGTAACGCTAAATCTCAATACTTTAATGGTTTCCTTATTCTTATCTTGTATTTCCACCCGCCAGGGGCCCTTGTCCGCCTCCCGGAGTTGAATACTGCTGAAAGTGCTCCATTTGGGTATCTTGAGAGTCAAACGCTTACTGGTTACCAGCCGGTCATTTCGATACCAGTTGTGGTAAATCATGGTTTTACTGGGAACAATGTCAAAGGCGGTAAAACAATATATTTTACCGATGTCCAAAGAAAACGCGATGGACTGATTAACCGGCGCATATTCCTTAATTCCCTCACACATGGTGGCATTTTCCAGTGATAAGGACTGCAGGTTGATGGATACCACCGATGAAGCATTCTCCTGTGAAACGGCAACCTGAAACGTCGCCATAAAGCCTAATATAAATACTCCGATTGGAATGATTCGTTTAAATTTCATTCTGTTCCTCTACATAACGATAGACTCCCGCCAGGCATTCATGGATTAGCCGCGCCGATTCACGGTATAGATTCAGATCACCACCAATGGGATCTGGTACATCGTAGGGTGTGCGCGAACTATCATCCGTTGGTGAAGTGTCGTACGGCGTTCGTGAAGTATCGAATGACGTTCGTGTTCTATCGAACAACGTTTGTGATCTATCAAACGTACTGATAAGAAAACTTTTTGAGCCTGTAAATCTTTTTAGAGATCGGATGACCTTCAAATTGTATTGTTCCATGGCAAGAATGAGATTGCCCTCGGCAACCAACTGGCGGCTCAACAGCCTGGCCCGATGGGAAGAAATATCAATATCATATTCCTGCATGACCTTGATGGCGTAATCGGTGGCTCTATTACCGTGCAATGCGTCCGTACCCGCCGATGACACGACCACTGCTTCTTTTAACTTTTCAGGAAGCAGATTTCTGATCAGACCCTCCGCCATGGGACTGCGGCAGATGTTGCCGGTACAAACAACCAGGATGTTATATTTTCTCATGGAACGTAAACCTACTCTTTTTCTATGCCGATACGTCAACCCATATAGTCACTTATAGTATGTTTTCTTATACTTGCCGTCAAGCTTGCTTATTGACTTACAGTAAATATTATTGGATAATATTGGTATCAGTTTGAGGCGCGACCACTCATGAAACTATGGTGCAATGAAACCCTGCTATGAGGTAAGGAATGGAAAACACCGAAGACTACCCCAATGAGAATGACATATTATTGCATCTGTTTAAAAAAATATTGGACATGACCGCAGCAGAACGGCTGGATCTGCTGGAAAAAATAGAAGAACTGCCCGTAAAGGATTTAAGTCTGGGCGATCGCGATGGGATCCGGCGGCTTTATGACCAGACGATTACGTTCTCCACCCAGGATCGTCAATATACTGCTGTGTGCAAGGACATCAGCAATGGCGGCATCTTCATCCAGACCCAAGACGTTTTCCAGATGGGACAGCTGGTAACCCTGGATATCCCCTTCAGCGCCAAGAATGAGTCCATAAAAATCCCGGCTGAAATTGTACGTGTCGATTCCCAGGGAATCGGACTTAAATTCTTGAAAAAAGAAAACGTTACCTACGTATAAACCCCTTAATGACGACTGTGTGAACGGTCATCATCTGCTGTCCAAAATAACCAGATGTCAGCCAGCTCTTGCCATTCCGGGACCCCTGATCCCAATTAGCTGATATCATATTAAAATCCTTGGACCACTTCTCACTCTGGCACCTCATTATAAACCTAACCGCGATGAGTTCCGGGGAAAATGCCCACACGATTAAAGGTCTATATAAAGCATAACGCGCCTGAGAAAAAATCCTGCCAATGTCCAATGTCGAATAAGAAATATTGAATTATGAAGTGAGGCATCGCTACGCTCTATCACTTTTTATCGAAAGTGGCTCTCACTTCGAAATTCACGCAATCGAAATTCGATATTGAACTTGGGTTTCCCATTTTGATATTAGATGTTAGTACTTCATGTTATACGAGTCTGAATTCATATGGTCAATTCAAACACCCCCATACCCGCAACCGAAATCCAGTATCGTTGTTCCCAGCTGCAATTAGCCTTACAGGCAAACGGCATCGATGCCGGAATCATAATCCAGCGTGTTGATCTCCTGTATTTCACGGGTACGGCCCAAAATGGCGTTCTGTATATGCCCTCACAAGGCGATCCGCTGCTATTTATTAAGCGCTATTTCCCCAGGGCTAGAAAAGAATCCCCGCTGAACCAGGTTTGGCCCATGCAGTCGATTCGGGATATCCCAAATTTAGTGACCAAACATCACGGTCAACAGCTTAGAATTATCGGCTTAGAGTTCGATGTGATGCCGGTGTCGGAGTTTCGATTTTTCGAAAAGCTTTTCCCTTCCCAAAAACTTGTCGATCTCTCATCTATCATACTGGATATACGCAAACTCAAATCAACATGGGATATCAAACAAATGGAACGGGCCGCTGAAATGTCCGCGCTGACATTTGACTATATGGGTCAAATTCTAATGCCCGGTATGACTGAAATGGAATTTGCCGGTAAATTTGAGGCTTTTGCCAGACAAGCGGGTCATGGCGGTCAGTTGCGTGTTCGTAATTATCAGACCGAAGGATATCCGTGGCACGTATTGAGTGGATCCAGTGGCGGTATGATCGGCCTGCTCGATTCTCCTGCCAGCGGGGCGGGCAGCTCACATGCATTTCCCTGTGGTGCCGGCACACGCAAAATACGGGCTCGGGAACCCATTATGGTTGATTTCGCATCGGTCCGCAATGGCTACCATATGGATGAAACCCGTATGTTCGTTATCGGAAAAATGTCTTCCGATGCATATGCCGCCAGTCAGGCCGCTATTACGATCCAGCAGGAACTCCTAGCATCGATCAGGCCTGGTTCGTGCGCCCACGATATTTATTGCCGTTCAGTTGAAATTGCAGAAGCGCTGGGTTTTAAAGATAGTTATCTGGGCGTACCCGGGCATCAGGTCTCTTTTATCGGGCACGGAATTGGATATGAGCTCATTGAACCGCCATTTATTGCCGCCGGCAAAGAAGATTTGCTGCTACCGGGTATGACCATTGCTTTTGAACCAAAATTCGTTTTTGCCGATCAATTTGCAGCCGGATTAGAATCTGTATTTCACATCACCGAATCCGGTGCCCAGCTGATTTCAAAAACACCCGTGAAAATATTCAGCGTTTAAACATGAATCCCCCACTGCGAGCAGCGGCGAATTCATATTATGGACAAACGCATATTTCAATTTTATATTATATAATAATTGTCAGAAACATGTTGCGTAACAGAATGCTGCAATGGAAACGACTCGGACATTATTTGCACAAAACAAAACTTCATTCTGACATCAGCAACAGAGTGTTAAACCTAGAAGCCGTTCGAAATTCGATGTTGAGTATTCAATGTCGGATGTTTATATAATTTTCAAAATCCATTCCGGTTCTCCCGGAGATAGGAAAATACTGTGAAAAAACGACCATCCTTTGAACAAGGTCCTATCCGGCCGCCCAACGAAGCCCGCAGTCTGCTACTGCGTTTTACCCGAAACTGCCCCTGGAATCAGTGTCTGTTTTGCCCGGTTTACAAAAACAGAAAATTCTCCCTGCGAACGGTGGACGAGATCAAACAGGATATTCTGGCCGCTCGGCAGATTGCCGATGATATTCAATCTCTATCGCAAGAATTGGGTTATGATGGCACGGTAAACGATGCCGTCGCCAGTGCTATTTTGAATGACGCTCAATACAATCACAACTATCACAGTATGGCCACATGGCTTTATTATAATACCCGCGCGTGTTTTCTCCAAGATGCGGACAATTTAGTCATGGCAACCGGGGACCTGGTTGAAACACTCCAGTTTTTAAGAGAAACATTCCCTGAAATTAACCGGGTGACCACCTATTCACGTTCTAGAACCATTATCCGCAAATCGGTTGAAGCGCTTACCAAGATCCGCAAAGCAGGCCTGGATCGGGTTCACATCGGATTAGAAACCGGGTGCGATCCGCTGCTCAAGCTGATGAAAAAGGGGGTAACTGCCTCCCAACAGGTTGATGCGGGCCAACGAATCATGGCTGCGGGTATGGAACTTTCCGAATATATCATGCCCGGCCTGGGCGGTCAGGAAATGTGGCACGAACATGCTGTGGATACGGCCCAGGTGGTCAATCAGATCAATCCCCACTTCATCAGGCTGCGAAGCCTCCGGGTCCCCGAACGGATCCCCCTTTACCAAAAGTTGCAGGACGGCACATTTACCCTGCAAACCGATGATATGTTGGCAGAAGAAATTCGTGTGTTTGTATCCAAGTTGGATAATATCCAGAGTACGGTTAGCAGCGATCACATTATGAATTTACTGGAAGACGTGTCAGGTAAGCTGCCGGATGACAAAGACGCCATGCTGGATGTCATTGAAGCTTACCAGAAGCTTTCCGACCAAGACCGCTTGATATATCGTACAGGTCGCCGGGGAGGTGCTTACCGCTCCATAACCGATCTGCAAAATGATCCCGCCACATACTATAAGATACAGAATCTGATAGCCGAAGTCCGTGAGAAAGAGGGAAAGGACGGCCTGGAAGACTTTATAACTGAACTGGCGGATCGGTATATATAACTATTGGGGTAGAAGGTTTGAAAGGGGTGGAGGGGCAAATCCGAGGTTGCTCTTTTCAAACATTGAACATCGAACGCCCAACATCGAACATTGAACATATACTTGCAAGACTTGCAGCGTTAATTGATTCAGCGATTAAGACTCTTGTAGGCACTCTCAAAATTAAAAAAAACTATACAGAATAGTGGGTTACACGCTATTGTCACAGCTACTTTTCTTATTGAACCACTTTCTGACTAAAAATCGCTGAGGCAAATTAGAGCTTTTCTGATTAAAACAGATTTCAGTTACTTCGATGTCCGATGTCGAGCGTTCGATGTTCCAATAGCATTTTCAAATCCACCCAGCTTTATTTACCCTCCAACCCTTAGACCCGCCACCCCTCATATAGGGGTCGGCTGCACCCAGCGGTTCTTGGCACCATCATAGAACCATTTGTCCGGAAATCCACTGCGTTTGAGGAAACTCGGTTCTTCTGCCCAGGCCATCAAGGATTCGTAAGCCAAGTAGATTTTACGGAAATTGGCGTCATCGCCGCCCAGATCAGGATGGGTTGCCCGGGCCTGACGTCGATAGGCCGATTTGATCACCTGTTTCAGCTCTGGCGACGCCAGGGCAGTCCGGTCGAGCTTCAGGTGCAACAAAGCCCTGTGGCTCCCCTTTACGGCAGGGATCTTAATTACATCCGGCTGAATCGACTGATTTGCGTTCTGCTGTTTCGTTGCTTTTTCCAGTACTTGCCGGGAAGCTAGATATTCTCGATTGGTCCGTTTCATTTCCCCCCACCAGACATTTCCCAATAGATTACACAGATCCGAAAAATCCTGGACCGGTTTCCGATCAGATGACCGTTTAAAAAGGAAACTGAATATCTTTTTAGAATCCAACGGTAAAACATCCAACACAAGCAGTTCGTCCGTAAAGTAAAAAGTTGCATAACGTGTGTTCAAAGCTTTTAATAGACCGGTTCGAATATTTAACTGATGGCGCAATTTTTGACGGCATGCAATTGAGCAATATTTTCGCGATCCCATATTCTGTCGCTGCCCGCACGAAAGGCATCCGGCACGTTCTTCGACGGCGTCGCTTGGCGGGTTAAAGTGCTTGGTCTGTTTCATCTTGCTTTCGTTAGCCTCAAAAAAAATAAATTGAAAAATGACAGTATTTTATTTATATATCCCCAGTAGAATCGTCGCGCGCTGATGACCATATGTATTGAATTTATAGGGGATTGCTCAAATGGAAATCATCGAAACTAGAAATATAAATACATTTTACGCCAATGCCAATGATGATGTCAAAATTACGTGCCCCGAGTGCGGCACCGCTAAAAGCTTCAAAGCCGATGAATATGTGACTGCCAAACGAGGCATTAAAGCCCGCTGTAGCTGTGGTCATGTCTTTCGTTGTGTTATCGAATTTCGGAAGTCCTACCGTAAAGCCGTCGATTTTGCCGGTGATTACCGCAACAAGAAAACAGGTGAGACCGGTAGACTGACTGTCGAAAATATATCTCTGGGCGGCCTTGATTTTGTCAATCTCACGCCCGGTAATCTTATCATGAAAAATGATATCCTGGAAGTTTCATTTCATCTGGATGACAGCAGCCGAACCTTTGTGCAACGTGAAGCAACAGTAACCGCCTCAAATGAGGATTCAATCAGCGCGGCATTTTCCAGATCCCAGATGTACGATAAAGACTTGGGCTTTTATCTAATGCCTTGAGTTGCTATTTAACCTGAAATAGCTCTATTAAGATGTAGGAGGTCTGGCCATATGGCTGAAGTTATTAAAAAATACATTTTATACGCGATTCTGATCGGCATTGTCTATGCATTTCTGGCCTATCATTATATCTATACCGGGGGCGAAGGCGTTCACATTTTGGATTCGATACAGATACTTAAAAAGGAAAAGCTTAATCTGCGCTATACATTCTTCAGCGTAACCAGCAAAAAACCGGAAAATATTTTAAAGATTGATGTCCTGCGCGATGCCGGTATCGGCGACATTCTCGTGGATTATGATTACTTGACCGAGGCGCAGAGAACTAAAATAGAGGATCAATACTACTCCGAAGAAGAAGACGAGTGAAACGCCGCGCGATCACATGCGCAGCCTCAGTACTTAGGAAAATGCGGCTGCATTTTCGGGATAATTGTCGGGTGATATCCTTCGCAAGTCCATGCAAGCAAGGACGCCATTCACTTTAGCCCACACCGGCGAGGGCCCTTGATGCCCTTTTATAGAATTTCTCAGGAGACCGACATGGCCAAATCAAAAACCGCCAAAACCAAACCCCCTACCAGTAAACGGCGAATTGGGGATTCCTTTGTTGACGACAAACTCATCACCAAGGAACAGTTACGGCAAGCGCTAACCAAACAATCCCAAACCGGTGGCCAATTGGGTTCGATCCTGTTGGAGTTGGGCTATATCAATATCGAGGATTTGCTGGCATTTTTAACACGTCAAAGCGGTGTGCCGGCTATTAATCTGTACGGAAAAGACATCCCCAAATCGATCCTTGATTTGGTTTCACGGGAAAAAATATTCAATGATAAAATCCTCCCCGTGGCCGCTGATCAGAGTACCTTAACCCTGGCCATGGTTAATCCCAATGACTTCGAAACCATTAGTGAGCTTGGGTTTTCCCTGGGCAAAAAAATTAAACCCGTGATGATCCCGTCTTTTATGATGGAAGCCGCGCGGAAAATTATGATGACCGATCCGGCCGGCGGGTTGCGCGGCAAGATAATCCAGCATATGGTCGAAGACTCTTGGGAAAAGATGAGTAAAGCCCCGCCCCTGATTACTCTGTTGCAATACCTGGCAAAATCCGATGCCAGCGACATGCTTTTGACACCTGGCGCACCACCCTGTATCAAAATCAGTAATGAAGTCAAACGCCTCAATATGTCGCCACTTACCCCGGACGATTGCGAGAAATATGCCCGTGATTTTCTTACCGATAAGGATTGGCGGCAATTTGTCGGCAGTAACGACATGGGCTTCGCGGTCACATATCCCAGCGTCGGCCGCTTCCGATGCAACATTTTTAGACAGCGGGGTACCATTGCCATTGCCGTAAGAAACCTGCCCGAGTCAATCCCCTCCTTTACCCAACTCAATTTACCAATCTGGCTCAGGGAGTTTTGTCTCAGACCCCAGGGCTTAATCCTGGTTGGCGGGCCGGCCGGGCATGGAAAATCCACCTCATTATGTGCCATGGTCGATGTCATCAACACCAATCGCCGCTGTAACATTGTCACCCTAGAGGATCCTGTGGAGTACTTGCATCAGCACAAAATGAGCAACATCAACCAGCGTCAAGTCGGTCGCGACACCCAATCCTTTAGCGAGGGCCTGCGGAATGTTTTCCGTCAGGCACCCGATGTTATCGTTATTGGTGAAATGCGTGATAAGGAAAGCTACGAGATCGCCATCAAGGCGGCCTCTACCGGCCATCTGGTTTTAAGCACCATCCATGCCAACAGCTCGACGTCGGTTATCGAAACCGTAATCAATACCTTTGAACCGCATGAACAAAATCTGATTCGCCAGATGCTGGCTGATTGCCTGCTGCTGTGTATCGCCCAGCGATTGATCCCCGCCAAAAAAGGGGCCCGCCGTGTGCTGGCGCTTGAAAAACTGGTTAACAGCCATCGTATCAAAAAACGTATTCGCGAAGAAAAAACGCATCATATCCGTTCTCAAATGCAGGCTGGTACCGAAGACTACCTATCCATGGATGTGTCCCTGGCCAACCTGTGCAAAAAAGATTTGATTCGGATTGAAGACGGTGCCTTGTATGCTGAGGATGAGGGTTTTTACCGCGAACTCATTTCGGGAGTCCGCTAAATTCCTTCATAAGCCACCGGTGGTGCCGGTCGCCCATAAAGGAAATTAGGCCCTTACAAGTCCAAATGACATCAAAACCCACACATTTTGGTGACGGAGAAGATCATCCGTATCGCTATCGGGATCGACATCGGTTCTTTCAGACTTACAATTCGATCCCGATCCCGATAGCGATTTCGATCCCGATTGTTTGCGGCTCGTCCGCGCTGGGTCCAAGAATTTTAGAATATGGATTTTTCAGAATATCTACAGCCCACTGAGATCATAGACAGTCACCATCCGCGCGTTCTGGGATTTGCCCGAACCGTATCGGCCGCAGCCGGGTCAAATCCCGTGCAAAAAGCCATTGCCGTCTATTATGCAGTGCGGGACGGCATTCGCTACAATCCCTATGTCCCTTTTCACTTGAATAAGCATTACCGGGCAAGCCGGGTGCTTAAGCAGCAACATGGATACTGCGTCTACAAGGCCTCCCTGCTGTGTGCCCTGGGCCGTGCTTTGGAAATACCCTCCCGGGTTGGATTTGCCACGGTTCGCAATCATCTGGCTACCCGGGAGCTTTTGGATTACATCGGCTCTGATTTATTTGTTTACCATGGCTACACGGAGTTCTTTCTGGAGAATAAATGGGTTAAGGCCACACCGGCCTTTAACCAGGAGCTTTGCCATCGCCACCAGGTGGCGCCTTTGGAATTTAATGGCCTCGAAGACTCCGTGTTCCAGGCCTACAACCAGAATGACCATAAATTCATGGAATATGTAGCTGATCATGGCGCTTATGCCGATATTCCGGTTGATACCATCGTAGCCGCCTGGAAGTCTGCCTACGGACATGAACGCGTACAAGGCTGGATTGACCAAATGGAAGCAACGAAAAATAGAAGGGATTTTAATACGGAGACGGTCGTTAGCACTTAGCTTTTTAGGGGTTTAGGCTGTTAGGCTATTAGGCCGTCGACTGCAAACAGCCTAACAGTCTAATAGTCATCAGTCTAACAGCCTATTCGAGACCTAAGCTGCTTATGGCTTAGGGCTGATAGCTTAAGGCTGCCGAAGGCCTAAGAGCTGGCCTGCTTCATGTAACTCCCGCTCACCAACCGCTCAACGGTAATATCATCCAAACGCTCGAACATGGCTTTGCTGGCTTCGATCCACACCCAACGAGACAAACAATCACCGGCCTGGTTGCACACACCGCAAAGCTTGTCATCAGTTTCAGCACAATCCGTAATTGCCGTGGTTTTTTCAAGGGTACGAACGATATCCCCCACCGTGATATCAGCCGGCGCTTTTTTGAGCATATGACCACCATAGGCACCGCGCTGGCTTTTGATGAGCCCCGCTTCGCGCAGTCTGCGCGTCAAGTGTTCCAGGTATTTCAACGAGATATTCTGACGTTTGGAGATGTCACTCAATGGAACCGGTCTGGTTTTGGCATTGACCGCCAGATCCAATATCAAACGTGTTCCATATCTACTTTTTGTCGTCAGTCTCATGGTTTACATCTGTTTTTATTTTATCCGGGATATGAACCATCTCCGGTTGAACGGGCTTTGCTTTGGGAAGACAAATATGAAATTTAGTCCCTTTTTTAAGCTCGGATTCCACAGCTATGGTGCCACCATGCTGGCGAATAACGCGATTGGCGATGAACAATCCCAAGCCGGTTCCCTGGGAGCCCTTGGAAGTAAAAAATAGCGTGAACATTTTCTCTTTGGTTTCCTGATCCATGCCCATACCATTGTCGGTGATGATAAAACAGATCCGATCGGGCGAAAGTTCAAAGGCATCAAAGGTTACGATATGCTCCTTTTTACTGCGATCGTAGGTGCAGGCATCGATGGCGTTTTCCACAAAATTAACCAATGCGGCCTGCATCCAGGTTGGATCGACATCAATTATACCCAATGTCGGTGATATTTTAGCCTGCAGCGTGACACCGTTCTTATCAGCAATGGCCATGGCATCGCTGACGACCTTGTCCGCCATTTCCACGATATTGACAGACTCATAACGCAATTCCCTGGATTTGGCATAGTATAGAATCTCCAGCACCATTTTACGGATTCGACCGGTCATTTGCTTAACCTGGTCGAAGGCTTTATGGGTACGCTCCGTATCTTTCTTAGCCAGACCGGTTTCGAGTTGGTATATCCCACCATCTAGGGCGGTCAGCATGCCTTTGACACCATGCGACATGGATCCGATCATGAGCCCCAACGAAGTTAAATGATCTTGAAGCTGTCGAATCTCCGTGATGTTCGTGGACATTTCCATGACCTGGGTGATCTCGCCCTCACCATTTCGGATAGGGGCAGTCCAGGTAAGGACATTGTACTGTTTGCCCGATTTGGAGGTAACAACCTCTTCGGTTGTATGCGAATGGCCGTCGGCAAAGGTGTCAGCCACCGGACAGGCTTGACATGGCGTTCCGCGATGTTTGTATACCGCATAACAATGCGAACCGATTTCATCGCCAAAATCACGTTTAAACATTTTGTTGGTCGCTGTGAGCCGAAACTCACTGTCCTGTACGGAAATATAGCAAGGCACCTCATCGAAAAGCTGCTGGTACAAACTCTGGGTATAGCGTAGTTTCTTAAGTTTTTTTTCAGTATCCGCTACCCGCTTGTTTAGCGCTATCCATGAACGGGCTTGATACAGGGCCATATCCAGGGCTGTGCTTTTGACCGGTTTGAGCAAATAATGAACGGCAGAGTGTTTCAGTTCAGCCATGGCCGGATCGAACTGGTCCGGCGTCGCCATGATGATAATCTGTACCTGGGAATGGGTTGACTTGATACGTTTCAGTAAAGAAATCATCTCCAAGTCGGGCAGACCCGGATCGGCCAGGACGATTCGGGCACCGGTGTGGTCAAAAAAAACCATTGCCTCGTCGCTGGTTGCAGCTATATGACTTTCCATCCGCTTGCGTTCCAGATAGACCCGCAGCGCCTTGGCATGGCTAACATCTTTGTCAATTATGAGTATTTCATCAGACATTCAGCGTTTCTTTGACGATTTGTAATAGTTCGTCGCGATCAAAGGGCTTATTGAGGAATGCCACGGCTTTGCCCACGGCGTGATCCCCTCCGGAAAGGCCGCTGATAACAATCACAGGGATATTTTTCAAAGATTTATCTTGAGACATTTTACGATAGAATCGCGGCCCCCACTCCTCGGGCATCTCGAGATCGAGCGTAATCAAATCCGGAAGTTCCTTTTTGGCCATTTCCAGGCCGTCTTTTACATCCTGAGCCGCAATGGCCTGGTAACCATTGTCCTCAAACAGGGTCGTCAGGTAATCGATGATATTGGGATCGTCGTCGACAATCAGTATTTTTTTCATTCATCCCTCTCTTTTTTTCACAACCTAATATCGTTATAAGGGGAAAACCGGCAGCAGCAACGGCTTCGAACGTTGGCGTCTTGCTCCGGCTAACGATTGATACTAATAACCGGGCACCCTGCCCGTACAATAACTTGTTCGATATTGCTTCCCAAACGGGTATCTTCCCCGGATGTCTTCTGGGTGTGGTGGGCCATCACTATCAGATCGGCATGATTCTCGCGGGCATATTTGACCACTTCCACATAAGGAATCCCTTCCCATACCTCGAAATCAAAATCATCGATACCCTTCATTTCCGGCAGATAGCGTCCGCGTATGCGTCTGAGGGATTCACGGATCTTGGTCTCGATTTCATCCTGGGTTAGGATTCTCCCCGTGTGGACGTTACCGATATCGAGGGCATGGAAAATATGTAATTCGCACGCTAGGGCCTTGGCCAATTTAATCGCGAATTTGAAGGCCGCATCCGAAGCTTTGGAAAAGTCGGTGCCAAAAACGATATTTGACATACCGCCCCAGAAGGACGCCGCCGGACGATTGACCACCAGCACGGGGCAAGGGGCTGCCTTGGCAACCCGCTGAAGGGTTGATCCCACCATGCTTTTTTTATAGACCGAGTCTTCATTCTCTCCGGTGCTGCCGCCCATAACAATCAGGTCCGGCTTCCATTCACGGGCCGCCCGCAAAATTTCCCGATGCGGAAATCCGATGGCCACCTTGATTTCAGTCTTTTTGGCAGTTTCCAGCTGCTTCGTGTAGTGAACCTTGATTTCCTCTTCCACCCAGGCAATATACTCATCGTCCAAGACAACCTTTTCCTTGGTCTTGACATCCAAAACCACCTGGCTATAACCCCGGGTCGGCACTCCCAGGACATGGAAAATGGATATCTGGGCGTCATAGTCCTGAGCCATATTAAAGGCCACCCGTGCGGCATGATCAGTGGCCTCGGTTGCGGACGTGGCGAATAATATTTTTTTAAACATGTCTCACCTCATTGGCGGGTTGCCGAGAAAATCCAACACCCTATTCTTGTGGTTTTAAATGCTCTGGTATTTCGACCATACTGATCACCAAGGGTTTAAGAAAAGACCATTCAATCCCGATCTTATATTCTTCCTCCAAGTCGCGGATGGCATCCCAGCAATTATGGCAGGGTGCGATCACCAAGTCGGCCCCGCTGTTAAGGATTTGATCACGTTTGGTTATCAGGGCTTGATTCCGCTGGGGCCTAAAAACCCCGATGCCGTTGAATCCACCGCCGCCGCCGCAACAATAATTGTGCTCCTTGTTGGGTGTCATCTCATAAAAATAACCGGGCTCAACAATGTAGCTCATGATTTCGCGGCCAATTTCCTTGAGTCCGTGGTTGCGCACGTAGTTGCAGGAATCCTGCAGGGTTACCGGCTTTTTCAACCGTTTGGCCGGATCGATTTTAAGCTTGCCCTCGCGGAGTGCCTCGGCCAGCCATTCAACGTAATGAATGGAGGGCACCGGCGTCTGGCCGGATTCCCGACCAGCCCAATAAGGGCCTTCTACAACCGTGGCTCGGTGGGCATGGCCGCATTCCGTCCCAACCATGCGTTTGGGCCGCAGCCGTTCCATGGCCGCATATACACTTTCCACCTGCATCTTGCAGGCAGCCCAATCTCCGGCAAACATGGCCAGGCTGGTTTGTTCCCAGCCCTGGCTGGGAACGGTCCAGTTCTCACCGGCCAGGTGAAAGAGGATGGCCGCTTCGGCTAAGTCTTCAGGATAATGCTTAACCTCGCGGGCATTGACCGTATACATGATATCGGCATCTTCTTTATCCACCGGAACCACGAGACCGGGATAGTCTTCTTCATATTCCTCCACCATCCATTCAAACGTCTCAACAAAATCTTCATCGGTAACATCCATTTGGGCACGATAAACCCGATGCATGCCGGCCCCGATTTTCAATTCCCAGGGTACAAAGCCCTGCTGATAAAGGAGGCCGCGCAGGTATCCGAACATGATACCCATATCAATGCCGTGCGGACAATACATACCGCAGCGGTTGCAGCAGGTACATTTGGCCCAGGCCGTTTCCATGACCATGTGCATAAAATCATTGTCAACCTTGCCCTGGCGTTTGACGATTTCACCGAGGGTGGATTGAATTTTATAGGCCGGTACCTGTTTGGGGTCGCGATTATTGATCAGGTAGAGAAAGCAGCTGTCTGCACACATGCCGCAATGCGCACATATTTCCAACCAGGTCTTCAGTCTGGATTTGAGCGTATTCTGTATGGTTTTCCAGAGTAAGTCGCTATCGACGTCCAGTGACTTCATCTCTTCATAGTATTGTTTCCCGCCGGTGTCACCCAGGAGCGCCTTGAGTTCTTCTTCTGTTTCCACCGGTTTTTTGTTGCAGAATTTTCCTTCAGGCATGCTATATCTCTCCTTACGTGTTAGGGTTTATTGCCCGGAATTTACCAGGCCATGCCTTTTCCTTTCAGACCGCCCCGTTTGATGGCATAATCCATCCCCAGTTGTGCCCTGGAGGCAAAAAACAGTACGATATGAGACAGTTTTGTAAATGGAATTGCGATCAACAAGGCTTCGCCACACAGAATATGCAAGGTCAACCAAAATGAATAATTGCCGACTTCATAGCGAGCCAACAGCCCCGTGATGAAGGGCGCTACGGATATAAGCAATATAAAGTAATCATAAGAGGTCGTCAGAATCCGGACTTCCGGCAGGGCAATTCGCCTGAGGGTTAAAAATATTGCGCTAACCACGACGGCCCAGGTTAGGATGTCGGCCAGCAGTGGATTCAGCGTAACCAGGGAAAAACCGATCTTCTCCTCCAGGAATAAATTGTGGGCCAATAAAAATAGCGGCACCAGAACAGCCCCGATATGAAAGCCGAAAAAAATGACGGTCATAAAGGGTTGTTTGCGCCAGCCGTAAGTCCCAAAGGGGATCAGCCATTTAACAATCGATTTCAGAGCCCCTTTGATCCCCTGGGCGGGATAAGCCCTGTAGGCCACGCGATCCATCTGCCAGTTCAGTCCTCTGAAATAGAGAACAAACCGGACGAGCATACCGATTAAGCAGATGCCCAAAGACAACCAGAACATCGGGCCGGTTAGAAAATCGTACATTGATGCCTCCATATAAAACAAGGGTCCGAGGGTCAGAATCAGGCTGTAGGCAGCCTAGAGCCTATGGTCTACAGCCTATAGCCTAATTATTTAAAATGTCCGTTTCTTCTCATCCCTGCCGCTCAGAAACAACCAGAACAAAAGCATTCCCACCAGAATACCACCCATGAGGATATACGTCATGCTTTTTGCGTGCAGCAGAAAATCATGCAAGGTATAAAAAATGTGTTCCATCATGCCTCTCTATAGTTTCCTGGGTCATGCTTATTTATGCTGATAATCCGGGTGCTCATACAAAATCGGCATACGCGTGCAGATAAATCGGTAAACCACAATGCCGCAGGTGACCACGAACACCGATATGCCGATTTCCATCCAGCTGGGAAAATAGCGATCAACGGACGGCAGGTGCCAGTTGAATGCAATCACGGATATGTTCAGGCGATTCAGGACAACGCCCAGTACCGCGATGACCGACGCCCAGCGGATCAGGACCAGGTTCCGTTCACGGGCTGCGATGGCATACATGAACGCCGGTACAGCCACAAAGCCGATCAGTTCCAACAGATACCACAGTCCCCAGCCGCTGGTCAGATAATGCCAGTTGTTATCAATGGCGATACCGAGTAGTTTGACGCCAAAATAGCCCATCATGACAAAAGCCGCCGCCTTGCCAAACCCCAGCGCAACGCCCTGGGCCTCTTTTAGATGGGTTTCATCCATCTTTCCGTGTAAATATCGATGGGCCAGGGAGCCCTCGAAAATCACCATCGATAACCCGGCGAACACGCTGGACACAAAAAAGTAGACCGGCAGATAATTTGAATACCACAGGGGGTGCAATTTAGACGGCGCGATCATGAACAGCGCTCCCAGAGAAGACTGGTGCAGCGTGGAAAGAATAACCCCGAAGATGGTCAGCACGAGCGTGAGTCGAACCACCAGGTTGCGGATGCGTTTCAAACCCAGCCATTCCAGAGCCGCCGGACTGTACTCGATAAATAAGACCGTCAAATAAAGGAAAACGCATAAACCCACTTCATACAGGAGCGAAGTCGTACCCGGAGACAGCAGGATCGGATAGGCCAGACGCCAGGGCCGGCCCACATCATAGTGCAGCGCGACAACAACCAGGGCGTACCCCAAAAAGGCCGTTAATATGGCCGGGCGCACAGCGGAGTGAAAGCGCTTGAGCCCAAAAATGTAACAAGCGGCCGAGGTGACATAGCCGCCGGCTGCCAAAGCCACACCGCACAATAGATCAAATCCGATCCAGATCCCCCAGGGATTGTTGTCATCCAGGTTGGTGACAGCCCCCAATCCACCCGTAAAACGCAAAACGGTGATGACTAGACCGACCAGAATGATGGCGCCGGCAACTACGTTAAAAGGCGTGAACATCGATTTATTTTCATGCGCCGTCTCGTGTGGCATCTATTTTTCCTCCTCTGATGATTCAGATCCCGCATCTTGATCGTCCTTGCTTTCCTCGGCCGCTTGTTTGGCGGCCTCTTCCAAGGCTCGTTTTACTTCCAGGTTGATGGCGGCTTCTTTCTCCTTGGTCATGGCATCTTTCATCTCAGCCAGCTTGACCTTCATTTCCTCGTTGGCATCGGCCACCGTGCGGGCAATGGCGTCAATTCGTTCCGCGTCGGCTATTTTATCTTTGCGTTTTGAGATGGCATAAATCCCGGTAAGAAGCACCGGCCATAACGCAACCACCACGGGAACCGCTGCCAGGGGGCCGGCCGTGAAGTTAGAGGCAGTTTGATTGCCGAGGTCCTCACGCATGCCGATTTGAGAGAATGGCAGTCGCGAGATATAAAGCCAACTGGTGCCTCCCATTTCATGTTCGCCATAAATATGGTCGATATAGGCATCCGGATATTTGCTTATCCGTTGGCGGGCCAGTTTGACCATATGGTCCCGGGGACCAAAAGACAGCGCTTCCTTGGGGCAGGAGGCGACACAGCCGGGAAGCTCGCCTTTTGCGATCAATGGCTGACACATGGTGCATTTCACCACGCTCGGTTCCAGGGGTTCATCGTACTCGTAGGTGGGGATATTGTAGGGGCAAGCTATCATGCAGTAGCGGCATCCCACGCACAGGGATTCATCATAGACAACCGCCCCGGTCTCGACTTTACGCAAAGCCCGGACAAAACAGGCCGAGGCACAGGCCGGCTCCAGACAGTGGTTACACTGCGTTTTGGCGAAATACGGCCGGGCACCGTCTTTTTGCAAAAACTGATTAACAACCGTGTAGGTATCCCAACGGGTACGCCGGGATTCATTTAACACCGTCAAATCATCAAAAGGTTTTTCCGGTGCCGGCAGTTTATTGACCTGGTTGCAGGCTTCCTCACATTTGCGGCACCCGATGCAACGCGTTGTGTCATGCAGGATTCCAAAAGCGCCCGGGTAGCCGTCAAACTGTTTGTTTGAAGCCGCTTGGGCTGTCTTTGCCGTGGTCGCGCCCACGCCAGCTGCACTTAACCAGCCCAGGAACTGTCTTCGGGATATACCCATAATTTCACCTCAAGCTTTTATCTTGCTGATTCACACTATATAATCTGTATATCGCAACTATTTCCTTTAGGCTGTAGCTTTTTAGACTGTAGTCTTTTAGCCAACATCCGCCTACAGTCTACAGCCTAAATACCTAACAGTCTCAGCCCGAACGGGCTTTAGGTTTATGGCACTTGTTGCAATCGGTTGCCGCGGGCTCCTTGATTTCCATATTCTGGTGACATTTTATGCACTGCCCGTGGTAGGCACCCACAAGCCCGGGTCTGCCGTCTTGTAAATTTTGAAATGCCTCGCCGTGACAGGAAGCACATTTTGGCGGGGTTAACGATGCCGGGCTGTTATGATGGCATCCCATGCACAGGGTCGTGGGCTGATCATGAAAATGGCCGGCCATCCGATTAGCGGCAATGCGTTCTTCCATGCTCCTGATAATTTGGCGATGCGGAAAATCAGCACCCTGATACTCATTGGCGAGAACATCGATAAGAACTTTCTCCGGGATTTGATCGTCGCTAATGGGTGCCTTATCGTCGGGATTGTCCTGAAAGGCGTTGGCGGCCACCTCTGCTTTGGCGGATGCCTCCATGGGCCACGGACCCAAATCGGAACGATCGATGCGGTGGCACAAGCTACAGTTTTCCTCCATAAACGGCTTGATCGGCATACTGGCATGACAACCGGCACAGTTTTTATCTTTTTGAGCCGCTCGATGACAACCGATGCAGCTTCGCGTGGAATCACTCGAATGCATAGCCAGAGCCAACTGCACCTTGCCCCCGTCCGGGAGACCGGTTTCCGTATGACACTCACCACATTGTTTCAGGGTTTCATGGTGGCAGGACCGACAAGTCTGATTGGCGGACTCATGCACGGCGTGTTTAAAAGGCACCGGATCCATCTGTTTGGCCGCTAATTTATCGTCGGCCGGGGTCCCGGTCATCCAGCTTGCCAATAGCGCATATTCAGGCTGATTGCGTTTCATACGCGGAACAGACGTTAATACCTCAACGGCCTGCTGGGCTTCAGCGCTGTGGCACCCGGCACATTCCACCGGGCCGGCCTTTTTCTGTAATGCCGCCAGGCCCTGGTGACAATTCACACAAGCATCATGCGATGCGGTGCGGATAGCTGCCCCTGTTTCTGTTTTGGTTTCTCGATGGCAATAACGACAGCTGCCCTCATTCCCCTTGGCATAGACGGTTTTTTGCCGGGCTTTATCGTAGACATGATGGCAGGCGCTGCAGTTAGCCGTATCTTTTCTGGATTGACGTTGAATCAGTTGTGAGGATTCGTGACGATAGTGAAGTGATTTGTCAAACGGTATCGGCAGCCAAGAACTCATAAGCTCGGATTCGGTTTTATGACAGGATCGACAGTCCCCGGTAACAGGTCCCGATGGTTTACCTTCGGCCTCGGTCTTCTCATGACAGGCGATGCAGTTGGTATGGTAGAGGTTCATATCCGCCTCGGTGGAACCGTCTTTTAGGCGCATATACTTGAAAACATACCGCTGGTCATTTTCCAAATGACAGGTGCCGCAATTTTTATCCTGGGGTACAAGCTCGGAGTGGGCGTCATGCAGGAATTGCACTGCGGGCATTATCTCGCCCCCGGGGATCGATGGAAGGTCAATCATCAGGATATCCGGTCGATGCGCATCCGGGTCTGTTTTACTGTAAACATTCGCAAATAAAAAAAATACGCCCGCCAGAAGAATTACCGGAACGATGACTTGGCGCCATCGCTTAGGTCGTCTGTTTGCCATATTACCTTCCTTTGGTTAATTTGAATTCTACATTGTGATTCAGCTTTGATCTTCGATCCAATCCAATTCAAGGCCATCCCTACCATATGATGTTTGGGATGAATTCAAATTTTGCCAAAGATCTTCTTTTGTTAAAGTTTGAATCAGACACCAGCAGAATTATGGTAAACATTCCGAAAAAACTGTCATAGCCCACCGTAGAAAAGAGCGAACTGAACTACCCGACACTGTGAGCTGTTGAAGGATTTTGATGTAATACCCTAAAAACCTATTTTTGGGAAAAACCTTTTGCTGCGTAGCGACGAAGTCGCGTTTCATAAAATCGCCAGGCGATTTTATTTCCTATCGTTATGATAGGACATATCCCTACCAATTTTATAGGATTTGTCAAGTTAAAATGTAGTTGTTACCCAAAGCCATGCCCCTAAGCATCTCGATTTATATGCAAAAGTTGGTTGCCGACCATGACCGTCACCGTTAGCGATGCTCCCCGCAAGACCCGATTCACAACCACGGATCAGGTCTGGAAAACAGGCCTCACCACCTATAATATTTTGTCATATAACTTATTATTATTATTAGGTTGACCGATGAAGACTTTTTTCCTATTACCCCTGAAATTAGACAGGGTAAAGAATTCACATCCGTATGAATTGGATCGAAAAAGTTTCCCCTTTTTAAGGTTCTGGGATCAGATGCCGAAAATAGTCATCACCGATGCAAAAATGAAAATGTTGCACAGTGTATGGCCGGAGGTGCAATCTTTGGGGACACTCGTTGTGACCGCAAACGACGCCGCCGCCACCCTTTCACGAGCTGTATCCGACGCCGACTTGCTGGTCATCTGTTATGCTCAAATCACCCGGCCGATTATCCAGTCTGCGACCAAGCTGAAAGCCATCTTAAAATGGGGTGTCGGCGTTGATTCCATCGACCTGAAGGCCGCCAACGAAGCGGGATTGCCAGTCTGTCACTGCCCGAGTTATGGAACCGCCACTATCGCTGATCATGCCTTTGCACTGATGATTGCGCTGGCACGCAAACTAATTCCCTTGGTTAATACAACCCGGCAGACCGGCTGGATTTGGCCCGAACCATCCCGGGAATGGGCCGGGATCGACCTGGAAGGCAAGGTGGTCGGGCTCGTCGGTTACGGACGCATTGCCCGCAAGATGGCCCGTCGTTGCGCGGGCTTCGGCATGCAGGTCCTGGCCTATGATCCCTCGTTGCAGCCTGAAGATACTGCCTTGGATCACGTGTCTTTGGTTGACCTGGAAACCCTGCTGAAGGAATCCGACTTTATTTCCATACACGCGGTACTCAACCCAGCCAACCGCAACATGATTGGTGCCAAAGAACTCGCCTGGATGAAACCGTCCGCCTATATTATTAATACCGCCAGGGGAGCCCTGTTGCATGAAACCTCCCTGATAGAGGCCTTGCGTCAAGAGCGGATCGCCGGTGCCGCCATGGATGTCTTTGAATCAGAACCCCTTGATCAGTCCCACCCGTTCTATGGCATGGACAATGTCCTGGTCACCCCGCACTTTGCGTACTACACCGCGGAAGCAGACAAGCGTTTGGATCGGGAATGCCTTTATTCCGCCAGGCGCATTTTGAACAACCGCAAACTAGTGAATGTGAAGAATGGCGATGCGCTCGAGGCCATGGGCATTCCGGTTCGCCGGTATCCATACGGGTATCTGCCTTACCGTCTGGATGCTTAGGATAGCTATTGGGTATCGACACCAACAGCACCAAAATATTAGAAAACCATGAACCCCACAGGAAAAAACTGAAAACCAACGAAAGGAAAATAGGATGCAGTTTGCCGAATTGCTTGAGCCACATGAGGTTCAGGAAATCCATACAGCTTCGATGGAAATTCTGGAGCACGTGGGAATTCGAGTTCAAAATGAAAAAGCCCGCCGTATTTATGCCAAGCATAGCTGCCGGGTAGATAACGGCAGCAACATTGTCAAGATTCCCCACCAGGTGGTGGCGGAATACCGGCGTGCATTTTCCCCCACCTTTACCTTTAAAGGCCGTAATCCTGATTTTGATCGCACGATACCCGGGGACCGTCCCGTAATTGTTACGGCCTCATCGGCCCCCAACATTTTGGATCCGGTTAGCGGTGAAGAAAGACGGGCCACTTCCCGCGACATGGCTAATATCGCTTATTTAATTAATGAACTCCCCGGCTTTGATGTATTTTCCATATCAACCCTGGCCGACGATGCGCCCACGGGCCAGTTCAGCCTGTCGCGATTCTATCCGGCTTTAAAAAATTGCACCAAGCCGGTGCGCGGCAACACCCCCAACATGAAGGATCTCTTGGATGTACTCGAACTCGGATCCATTGTAGCCGGAGGCAAGGAGGCCTATGCCGAGCGTCCGCTGATTACCCACCACTGTTGTCAGGTGATTTCTCCCTTGACCATGGATATCGATTCCACCGAAAGCCTGATTTATCTCGTGGACAACAACCTACCCGCGTATGGCACCATCGTACCCAATGCCGGCTTAACCGCCCCCATGTCGCTCATCGGCAGTTTGGCCTTGGGCAATGCCGAGTTTCTGGCCATGGGCCTGTTAATGCAGATGGTTCGGCCCGGTGCTCCCCTGATATACGCCACATTGTCAACCGTGGCGGATTTGCGTTCCGGCAGCTATACGCCGGGAGCCGTCGAAACCGGTTTGATGCACATGGCTCATTGTCAAATGGCCCGTTTTTACGGGGTACCATCCGGCGGCTATATCGGTTTGACCAACGCGCACCTCAATGATGCCCAGTCGGGATATGAGACCGGCATTGGCACGACCGGGGCCGTCCTGGCCGGATCCGATATGCTCAACATGGGCGGCTTGCTCGACAGCCTCATGGCGTTTGATTTTGCCAAAGCCGCCATCGACAACGAAATCGGCTTGATGTTGAAACGCTTTGTGGGCTTCCCGCGGGTCAATCAGGATCGTTTAGCCCTGGATGTGATCAAGCAGGTGGGACCGGGGGGATCGTTTATGGAAACGCCCCATACCATGGCGCACATGCGGGATGCGGCCCTGCTGACGAAAATAGCCGACCGGGAGATGCGCACGTCCTGGGAAGATGCCGGTCGGCCGGACATTCATGCGCGTGCCTTGAAACAGGTGGAAACGATATTGGGCCGTGATAACCCCAGTAAGCTTTCAGATAAAATAGACAGGCGGATACGGGATCGCTTTGAGGGTTTGGTCGCCGGTGACGCCCGTTGGCCAATGAAATCATCGTAAAGGAGGTTCACGTGGCACTTAGAAATATCCAACCCGGCTTTAGCCAAACCGCCGGCATCGGTTTGAAAATGTACTCGGATGACGAGCTGCAACGGCTCCATCTGGCCACCCTGGATGTGCTCTGGAATGTCGGTGTAAAAGTCCAGAGCCCGGAGGCCCTTGAGATTTTTAACGGCAGCGGATGCGCTGTTGACGGCGACTCGGGGCTCGTGCGAATTCCACCTCACCTGGTTGAGGAATCCATTCGCCTGGTTCCGCCCACATTCAGAGCTTGCGGCCGCGAAATTTCCAAGGATTTTGTGTGTGAACAGGATCGCGTGGGCTTTGTCAATTTTGGTGAAGCGCCCCAGATGATTGATCCCGTCACGCGCCAATTGAGAAAATCGAAACGGGCAGACGTCGACCAGGCGACGCGTTTCCTGGATGCCCTGGATCAGATCGCTGTTTTTGAGCGCCCCCTGACACCCAGCGACATGAACCAGGAAATCAGCTGCCTTTACAACATTAAGTCCTATTTTGAAAACTGCACCAAACACGGGTATATTGGCATCAATTCCGTTGAAAACCTGCAAACCTGTTACGAAATGGGTGTCGCCGTGGCCGGAAGCAAAGAAAAGTTCAGAGAAAGACCCAATTTTTCGACCACGTGCGACCCCATTAGCCCCCTGCTGCATTCCAAGGAAGCCTGCGACATTATGATTGAATCTTGCCGTCTGGGAATCCCTCTGAAAATCAATGCCATGGGCCTGGCCGGCGGAACAACCTGTGTCAACCTGGCCGGCACGCTGGTCACCCATAATGCCGAGATTTTGAGCATGATGGTATTGGGCCAGCTGGTCCGCAGGGGCCATCCCATGGTCTATGGTACGTCAACCGGTATTATGGATCTAAAAACCGGCCTGGCCAGTATCGGCTGCCCGGAATTGGGATTATTCAGCGCAGCCATAGCCAAGCTGGCCCAGTTCTATTCGATGCCCACCTGGGTTGCCGGCGGTTAGGTTGACAGCAAAATGCCCGATGCGCAAGCAGCCCACGAATTTACATTGACGGCCTTATTACCAGCGTTGGCAGGTGCCAACATGATCTACGGGGTCGGGATGCTTGACAGCGGGATGACCTGGGATTACGCCCAGGCCGTGATGCAAAATGAAATGGTCCGTATGATTGTGGCTGCTGTCCGGGGAATACCGCTGACAGATGAAGACCTGTCTCTGGATATTATTGCCGCGGTTGGACCCGGCGGGGAATACATCACCCACGAACATACCTTCAAACACATGCAGCAACAATCCCAGGTCGATCTGTTTGACCGCAATACCCGGGAAGCCTGGGAAGCTGACGGACTTAAAAATATTGTAGACGAATCCTATGCCAAGGCGCTTCATATTCTGGAGAGCCACTCACCCGAGCCGCTGTCCAATTCTGTCCAAGACTCATTGAACCAAATCTTCACAGAAACGGAAGAGAGGCACCAAAGGAGCATGAAAGGAAATAAACGATGAAAGAGCGCTCGAAAATAGTGATTGTTGGCGGTGGCATTGTTGGCTGCTGCACGGCGTATCATTTGGCCAAAGGCGGTGAAACGGATGTCGTTCTGGTTGAAAAACATGATCTGACAAGTGGCAGTACCTGTCAGGCCGCCGGGATGGTCACACAGTTTCACACAAACCTGACGATGATGCGAATGCGTCAGTACAGTGTGGAATTGTACAAGGGGTTTTATGCCGAGGACGGTGAAGAATCCGGCTGGAACCATACGGGTAGTATTCGCATGGCTTCAAGCCCCGATCAACTGATGAGCTTGAAACAAGCGGTGAGTAAGGCACGGGGTATTGGTATGGACATCGAATTACTGACCCCGGAAGAAACTCAGGAACTCTATCCGGAAATCAGCCTGGAGGATGTCGCCGGCAGCATTCACCTCCCGATGGATGGCTGGGTTGATCCGCATACGGTGACCACTTACATGGCCAAGAAGGCCAGGGAAATGGGCGTGACATTTTACACCAATACACTGGTTCAGGACATCGAGTTGACGGATCTAGGTGCGATTCAAGCGGTTGTGACCAGCAAGGGCCGCATCGAATGTGAGATCGTGGTTAACGCTGCCGGCATGTGGTCCGGGCGTGTGGCCGAGATGGCCGGTTCCTTTTTGCCGGTTGTCCCGGTGCAGCACCAGCACATGACGACCATCGCGATGGATGGCAGGAAGTTTGGTCCGAATACCCCGGTGTTGCGGGACCCGGACAACTTGACCTATATTCGTGAGGAAGTCGGTGGGGTCCTCATCGGTGGATTTGAATTAAATCCGGAAACCTGGCACGAAGAAGGGGTGCCGTGGGAGCATAATGCTGAACCCATCAGCTCAAGATGGGATCTTTACACACCGATATTGGAAGGCGCAATGAAACGCGTTCCGATTCTGCAGCAGGCCGATGCACAAGAGTTGGTGAACCATCCGGACGGATTTACCCCTGACGCGATTCCGTGTGTCGGACCATGTCCTGATGTCCCGGGACTGTGGGCCGCGGCAGGCATGAGTATTAATGGTTTTGCCACCGGTGGCGGGATGGGCAAGGAGCTGGCGGACTGGATAATGAATGGGTTACCAAACCTGGATATGACCGCCTATGATGTGCGACGATTTGGTGATCATTATAAAAACATGGATTATGTTGCCGCCCGTTGTCGTGAAAACTATAAGTATTACTACTACTTGAAGTTTCCGCTGGATGATTACACCTGGGGACGCCCATTGCGGACCAGTCCTCTGTATGAACGTTTGAAAGAGGATGGCGCGGTTTTCGGCGAGAAAAACGGTATGGAGCGTGTGAACTACTTCCGAACCGATAAACAATGGAAGATGGAAGCCGAAGCTCAACGGGAAGACTTCAAATGGGATCGACCCGATTACTTTGAGCAATCCGGTGAAGAACACAAGGCGTGCCGCGAACGGGTTGGACTGTTGGATATGAGCAGTTTCGGTAAAATTGACATTAGCGGTCCCGGCGCCCTGGCACTCCTGCAAAAAGTGGCTGCCAACGATATTGACCGGCCCGTCGGGTCGCTCACCTACACGCAGTTCTGCGACAGCCGCGGCGGGATCCAGAGCGATTTGACGATATCCCGTTTGGGTGAAGCCGAGTTTCGGTTGATTACCGGAACCAGCAGCACTTCATATGACCTGGGCTGGCTGGAATGCAATCGTATCGACGGTGATTTGGTCGAGATAAAAAATGTCTCGGCTGATTATGCTTGTATTTGCCTGTGGGGACCCAAGTCCCGCGAGACCTTAGCCAAAGTAACCGACGCCGATTTGTCCAATGAGGGCTTTCCCTATATGAGTACGCAGACCATTGCGGTTAACGGGATTGCCGTTCAGGCCAACCGGGTCAGCTATGCCGGTGAGCTCGGCTGGGAAGTTTACCCGGCGGCAGCAGATTCGGTAGCCGTTTGGGATGCCTTGCTGGCTGCAGGGGAAGAATTCGGTATTATGCCGGTCGGCTATCGGGCGATTGATTCGTTGCGGCTGGAGAAAGGCTTCCTGGCCTGGGGCGGGGACATTTCGCCGGATGAAAATCCGCTGCAAGCCGGACTCGGTTTTGCCGTCCGGCTGGAGAAGGGTGATTTTATCGGGCGTGACGCCATCCAAAAATGCAAAGAAGAAGGCATGCAGCAGGTCATCTGTTCGGTGTTGATCGAAAAAGACGCCTGTATTCTGTACGGCGGTGAAGCGGTTTATCACAATGGCCTTTCGGTTGCGCGTCTGAGAAGCGGGGGATACGGCCACACCGTCGGGAAGAACATTGGATTTGCCTACCTGCCAGTGGAGCTGGCCAAACCGGGAACAAAAGTTGAAATTGACAGCTTCTGCGAGAAGATCCCGGCCGTGGTGGGTCCTTTGTGCAATTATGATCCAAAGGGGGAGAAAGTCCGGGCGTAATCCGAAGATAAATTTATTTTTGCAAGCCCGCCAGCGCGCATGCTGGTGGGCTTTTTTTATACTAGCGTAAGCGATTCAGTTATTTTTTCATGGTGACATTTAAAATGGTTTCTAAACCATGGATTTGAGGGTGGCCAATTCAAGTTGATCTCCCGCATCTTCAGCGCGGTCAGATACTTCGGCAATTTTATCCAGACATAACTTGAGGTGCAGCTGGTGGGCAAAATCCAGGTCGGATGTGAAGATGACTTTAGTAAGATCCCATTCGTGTTTATCAACCGCCGATTCCTGCATGCCGATTTCTTTGGTGTGCGCGCGCACCGTATCGATCTTACACTCCCCTTTAAAATAGCATAAGACTGCTAATTTCAGGTTGTCTGCGATACCCAGGGATTCGGTTACAACTTCCAGGAAGGCCGGTTTCATTTCCGAGGGTATTTGCGGACGCTGGTTCAGAAAAAAATCACAGCAGGCTTCACACGCGTTGGCAACTTTGTCGATACTTTCAATCAGTTTATAGATATCCTCACGATGCAGGGGCAGATAGGCGCCCGAATACAATTTGTCGCGCAGCTTATAGCGCACAATATCCGCATCCGATTCTTTTTGGCGGACCTCACGCGCCAGCATTTTGGCACCACCGATATCATCGTTCAAATAAGTCTCGATGGTCCGAATACCGGTCTTGAGAGAGTCAACCGCCAGATCAAGATGCTTTAAGATCAGTTCGATGACCTCTTTTTCCTTTTTAAACAGTATCATGAAATCCTCGTGGTATTTATAATTAGCCTGGTAGAATTTTTAAACTGCATCTATATAGCACAGCCTTTGGTTCAAGCCCATAAAAGATTATAGCTGTTGTCATAAAAACGTTCCACTTTTATAAGAAGGAGTATCCCTATTTTTTGGATGGCCATATCAACCCAGGCCAGGATTTGTGCCCCCGGATTGGTGATGAAATTAGGCTGCCTGGTAGCAAAGTAAGGCAGGGGAACCATCTCCAATCCGGTAGGGCACTACGCTAGTGAATCAGATTCATTATGATATGCCCATCCAAAAAATAGGGATACTCCTTCACCGTGGATTTGATTCGGAAAATATTTTGGACAGCAGGTATAACCGTGGATCCTGTCTTTTGGCGTTGCCATGATCATTTGGCAACAATGGTTCAATGAGAATGACGTTTGCATTAAATTGCCGGCTTTATTTAGATATCAGAACAGGATGTCCATAATCCGATACAATCCATACGATGCTATCGCCGCCAGGGTCGGCGTCAAGACCCAGCCGATCAATATCGTCAGGATGGTCTTTTTGCTTATGGCCTTGGCTCCTTTTACCAGGCCCACCCCCACCACAGCCCCCACGATGGCGGAAGACGTTGATACCGGAATGCCAAACATGGAGAACAGATGCATGCCGAAAGCGGATGCAATTTGGGCCACAAAGGCACTGGAAATATCCAGAGGCGTAATACCCTTGCCTACCGTATCGGCAACTTTTTTTCCGTAGGTCAAGGCGCCCACGGCGATACTCAATCCTCCGATGAAAAGCAGAACTCGGGGTGGAAAAATATTCAGGTTGGCAACCGGCCCCACCGCATTACCGGCATTATTGGCACCCATGGAATACGCCACGTAACAGGCGGATGCGATGGCCAGCCAACCAAAGGCATGTTGTGCCAGGAGTGAGCTTGATTTAAAACCTTTCAGAAAAAAACGCAGCAAATGCATCAATCCGAATGCCAATGCCATGACCAGGAGGGGGCACAGGAGCCAGCTTTCGGCAATTAGGATCAGCTTTGAATAGTTGATCTCCGCTCCCAGAGCCAAACCGATACCCAACACGCCGCCCACAATCGCCTGGGAAGTTGAGGTCGGTATCCTAAAAAAAGTTGCCAGGGTGACAAAAAACCCCGAGCAGATCAGGGCCACGCATACGGCCATATAGTTCAAATCGGCCTTGACGATGCCTTTGCCGATGGTGTGCATCACATGGTGCCCCTGGAGCATGGCCCCCAGGATCGCAAATGATGCCACTAAAATGACCGCCCTTCTGAAGCTTAGTAAGCCGCAACCCACTGTCGTACCAATGCAATTCGCAGTATCATTGGCACCGATGTTCCAGCCTACATAGGCGCTGGCACCCAGCAAGATGATGAAAATAGGTTCGATGGCAGCCCACCTCAACAGCTACATTTCAGTCTGGTCGAAACCGTTATATATTTTAGTGATGATGAGGAAAAATCGCTTCAAGATAGCGGGTATAGTTGTCCTGCTGTTCCTGAAGCGTTGCGTTATCCCATTCCAATATTTCAGCAACAATTTTTGCGACAGGTTCCAATTTACCCCGGCCCTGGTCGAGATCCCACCCCATCGCAGTACGCCTTAAAAACAGATCCGCCAGGCTGCTGACCTGCTCTTCTTTTACAATATTTTCTAATACCTCAGCTCCCGAAGAACTTATAAAATCACCGTCCCTCAATGCTTGTATCTGATCAGTGGCGGCACTGGGGCGATAAGATATTTCCTGAGCTGAGCTTGATGGCCGAATATGTTTGGCGACAGCGTCCGCCAATTGCTTGCCGATAATGCGATAGGTCATGATGGGTCCTCCCGTCAGCATCATCATGTTGGGCATACCTTCTTCGCTGAGATCATGAATACGAATCTCCCGTGTCCCCTTGGGATCTTTCGGGTCAGATGATACCGGCTGGATGCCGGCGTAAGTATAATGCACATCCGTGCTCGTAAGACCCAGTTTCGGAAAAACACGATTTATTTCCGAGAGCATCCAGGCCTCTTCTTTTTGCGAACATACGATGGTATCAAGATCCTGCTCATAAATTGTACGTGTAGGACCGATGTAGTGCATATCCTTCCAGGGTAGACAATACAGGGTTTCCTTTTCACTGTTGATCGCCATCATACCCCACCCGGCCAATTCTTGCGGCAGGCTGACAAGAACATGTATTCCTTTGAGTCCCACCATCCGCCGCGTGGAAACACCGGTCAAACGCCGGTTCAGCCGGTCGCCCCATGGGCCGCAGGTATTAAGGACAAGCTTGCATTTAAGGGTAATCCTCTGACTTGAATCAAGACGATCCTGCAAGTCCAATTCCCAATAATCACCCGCCCTTTTGGCACCCACGCACTCTGTATAATTCCGTATGACCGCCCCCATACGATGCGAATCTCTTAGGGTGTCCACGACGAGACGTTCGGCTGAAAGAAATTGATAATCCCTAAATACTGCAAAACCTTTCAATTTTTTGGGATCGCGCACCCATTTTAGGAATGGGACCGCCTCCATGTTCTTGTGGGTATAGCGCTTATAGTCCAGGGGCAGATCCCCCGGCCCGAGTATTTCAAGAAGTCGAAACGCCACATCCAATTGCCAAGGCGCATAGGGCCCATCCGAATAAATTGGGAAACAAAAACGGAATGGACGCACCAAGGCCTTCATGGTCTCAGCAATCTGGCTGCGAGCGTGCATTGATTTTTTAGCATTCTGGCAGGCCACCCAAAACCGTTTTGGATTCCGGACAAATTCCCAGGCTGATTTTCCGGGCGCCAGATGGCGCAGCCCACAGTGCAGGATACGGCTCGAACGATTGGTGGCACCCGAGGAAAAGTCGTCTTTGTCAACAATCAATACGCGATAGCCACGGGCAGCAAGTTCTTGAACCGCCCCCGAACCGTTGATCCCGGCGCCGATCACAACCACATCGAATGGATCTTTATTAAGATAATCCAGAGGCCGACGTTGCATAAATTCCCATTCAATTTTTATTTTATAGGGATTGTCAAAAAAACGTTCCGATTGCGAAAGAAGGAGTATCCCTATTTTTTGGGATAGACATATTTATGACAACCGGTATAAAACGCCTTGGCCTGCGCCTGGGCGCATGGCGGGACATGTAACAACATTACTGGTAAATAAGTCAAAATAATTAATTACATAATATGCATAACCATATGGAATGTTTTAGAGTAACTGTCGCAAATATGTTCCGAATTAAAAGATAGCGAACGCTGAAGTTTGCTGACAGCTGAAATCGATGCTTCGAAATTCAGAATTCTGCACTCAATATTCGATATTTCATCAAAGCAGTCAGCGGTAAGGAGTCAGCCATAAGCAGTTGAATGCTTATACCTGATCGCTAATCGCTGATATTACCCTCCACCCCTCCTCACCGCCACCCCTTATTACTAAAGCAAACCATTAATACTTCTTCCCTTGCTCCACTTCCCCAAGCACCTCATCAATAATATCGATGGCTTGGTCCATCTCCTGCCGGGTAATCACCAGCGCGGGTCTCAAGGTAAGAACATTGCCCTCGATGGTTTTGGCGGACAGCCCTCTTTCCAGGCATTTGAACATGATGATTTCGGCTTCATCCACGGCCCGCTCTTTGGTTTTCCGGTCACGCACAAGATCGATTCCCATGTGCAGTCCCAAGCCGGCCACATGGCCGATCAGAGGGTGTTTGGTCTTGAGATCAGTGAGACGTTCCAGGGCATACGTTCCCAGTTTCGCAGACTTCTCATGCAGGCTGTTATCTAGGATATAGTCAATTTCAGCCAGGGCTGCGGCACAGCAAAGCGCATTCTTTTCGTGGGTATAATGACCCACGGAACGGTGTTGACACACATTGTATTTCTCATGGGTCACAATCCCGGCAAAGGGCAGAAGGCCGCCGCCCAGTGATTTGCCCAGAACCAGAATATCCGGCGTTACAAAATGCTCACACGCAAATAGTTTGCCGGTACGGCCGAAACCTTCGATGATTTCATCAAAAATCAACAGCGCGCCATAGGATTCACACAACGATTTAACGCCCTGCCAGAATCGTTGCGAGGGCACGACCGGCGTTGCCGAGATGGGTTCGCCAATAACAGCCGCCATCTCAGGCTCACGTCGCAGCACCAGCTCCATCTGGCGCAGGCATTCGGCATCCACCTCTTCTTCGGATTTAAATCCCCAGGGATTGCGGTAGTAATTGGGAAACTCCACATGAAATGCACCCGGTACCATCGGTCCGAAACCGGCACTAAAATGTTCTTCGCCGCCGACGCTGGCCGCACCCAGGCCGGCGCCATGAAAGGCGTCCCAGAAAGAAATCGTTTTAAACCGGCCGGTAATCTGCCGCGCCAGCATCAAGGCCATCTCAATCGCTTCCGATCCCCCTGGGCAGAACAGCGACCGGCAAAGCCCCTCGGGTGTAGATTGCGCCAGTGTTTTAGCCAACTGAACCGCCGGAATATTGGTATAGCGCCGGGGGCAAAAAGTCATGCCGTCCGCGAGCTGTTTCTGGACGGCGGCAACCACGGCCGGATTGTTGAAACCGGCATTGTGCACACCATTGCCGTGCATATCGATGTATGTCCGGCCGGCCAGATCTTCTATGCTGGCCCCTTGCGCCCGGCTGAGTACGTTCAAGACCGGTGTGGACAGACTTTGATGCAAAAAGTATTTATTATCTTCCTCCAGCCATCGCCGGGCTTCTCCGGATATATTGCGTTGCCAGTATTTACGCCGATTGGGTGTGGTATTGACATCGCCCTGCTCGCGTTCGATGCGTTTATCTTCTTTCAATCCTTTCCTCCTCTCATGGACAGGTTTAATGTTATAGCTTCTGTCAGAATAACGTTCCGTTTCGTGTAAAAAGCGGTTCAGATATTTCAGAACATAATTATGACAACTGGTATAGATGACCTCAAGCTATCATATCCATAACTAATATTCGTTTGACTGCCAAGACTGCTTACAGATAAAAGAAAGACTATCCTCATAGTTGCTCAAACAACATGGCCCTAATCCTCGAAAGGAAACCAACCATGTCCGAAATCCCGCAAACAGAAGGCGATGCCAACCTGTCTCAAAGACGCCGAGACTGGCAAAAGGCGCATATCGATGCCGAGACCAAATCGCTCCTGGATGAAGACCAGCGTTATTTTCTCCAACAGTCGCTATCCACACCCTGTCTGAATGCCATGCGCACCTGCCAAGGTCTGGATATCGAAGACCTGCAGGGCCGCCGCTATATGGATTTTCATGGCAACAACGTTCACCAGGTCGGCTTTGCCAATCCGGATGTGATTGCCGCCGTGAAACAGCAGCTGGATACGCTTTCCTTTTGCACCCGCCGTTATACCAACCGGGTCGCCGTCGACCTGGCCAAAAAGCTGGCCCGGATCGCTCCCGGCACCTTAAACAAGTCTCTGTTTTGCCCGGGCGGGGCCGAAGCCATCGGCATTGCGCTGAAACTGGCCAGACTGGCCACCGGGCGCCACAAAACCATCTCCATGTGGGATTCGTTTCACGGTGCCACCCTGGATACGATATCCATCGGCGGCGAAGCCATATTTCGGCAGGGCATGGGCCCGTTGCTTCCCGGGACCGAACATGTCCCGCCCCCGGATGAGTACCGGTGTGTATTCGGCTGTTCCCAACGCGGCGGCTGCGACTTTATCTGCGCTGATTATGTCGATTATATCCTTGAAAAAGAAGGTGATATCGCCGCCGTGATTTCAGAACCCATCCGCAGCACCCCCTATATTCCCAAGCCGGAATACTGGCAAAGAATCCGGCAGGCCTGCGATCGGCACGGCGCCTTGTTGATTTTCGATGAAATCCCCCACAGCCTCGGTCGTACAGGCAAGATGTTCACCTTCGAGCATTTCGGCATCACCCCCGACATCGTTGTCATCGGCAAGGGTCTGGGAGGCGGCATCCTGCCGTTGGCGGCCATGATCGCCGATGAAAAACTGGATATCGCCGCCGAGCGTGCCCTGGGTCATTATACCCATGAAAAAAGCCCCGTGGCCTGCGCCGCCGGCCTGGCGACCATTAACTACATTGAGAAACATAATCTGGTCGACCACGCTCGAGAACTCGGTCGCTACGCCCTAACCCGCCTTCAGGCAATGCAGACACGCCACTCCCTGATCGGCGATGTCCGCGGTCTCGGCTTGTTCCTGGGAATCGAGCTGGTCAAGGATCCACACACCCGCGAACGCGCCTGTGATGAAGCCGAAGCCGTCATGTATGCAGCCCTGTCCAAAGGACTCAGCTTCAAACTCACCATGGGAAATATCTTAACGCTTACCCCGGCCTTGACCATAACCCGGGAAGAATTGGACCGCGCCATTGACATCATCGAAGCCTGTCTCGATGACCTGGAAAGCCAGGCTTAAGTTTGACTGGCTTTATACTAGTTTTCAATAATATGTTCCGATTCAAGACTACTATGAAGGATCACCCCTATTTTTTTATATGGACATATCATAAAGAATCTGCCTCGCTCGCGGAGTGCCCTACCGGATTGGAGATGGTTCCACAATCTAGCTTTGCTAAGAGGCGGCCTAATTTCATCACCAATCCGGGGGCACAAATCTGGAACTGGATTGATATGTCCCTCTAAAAAAATAGGGGTGATCCTTCTCGGTATATCGGATAGTTCCTCTGACAAGGGCGACAAATGACCGCTACCGCCATAATTCTGCTGATCATATCCGCCTTTACCCACGCCGGCTGGAATTTCCTCAGCAAAAGAGAGTATCCGACCCAGGCCTTTTACCTGGTGACCAGTGTTATCGGTGTGGTCGTTTGGCTGCCGTTTCCGCTTTACCATCTCGATCTGATGTCCCACGTACCCTTGTCCGTTTGGATCACGGCCGGGATGTCGGGTTTCTTACTCGCCCTTTATTATGGGTCCCTGGCCGGGGCATACGCGGCCGGCGACATCTCCATAGCCTATCCGCTGGCCCGCTCGCTACCGGTTTTATTTGTTTTTATGTGTGCCCATGCACTGGACCGAAGCCACGTTCCGGGCGCATATTTTTTGCTGGGTATTCTTATGATCGTGGGCGGTTGCATTCTACTGCCGTTAAAGAAATTTACCAACCTTCAACCCTCTAACTACCTGAATCGATGCTGTTTGATGGCAGTGCTGGCCGCCGTTGCCATTGCCGGATACACCCTGGCGGATGACATGGCCTTGCGCAGCCTGGCGGCATTGCCCGGAAAACCCATAAGCCCGGTGACAGGCAGCTTGCTATACCTGTTCATGCAGGCGACCAGCTGCATGCTGTGGCAAAGTATGCTGGTTGCCATGAGCAAACCAGAGCGGAAATCTCTGACCATCGTTTTGAAAACCTACAAACGATCCACCGCCATCACCGGTATTGGTATTTTCCTAACCTATTCGATTGTCCTGGTTTCAATGAATTACGTATCCAACGTCAGCTATGTGGCCGCCTTGCGTCAGCTCAGCATCCCCATCGGTGCCCTGATGGGGATCGCCTTTCTCAAGGAACCGCCCTATCTGCCAAAATCGCTGGGTATCGGCTTTATTTTCTTGGGACTGGTTTTGGCAGCGTTCAATTAGGATTCTTCATCCGGTCCGCTGCGCCTCAGTACAGACTCCCTTTTCCAATGGACCCTCGGGAAAACCCGTTGTCCCGTTAAGAAATCCGTCTTTCCATCCTCCGTATCAAGCTACTGCGTAGGACGGGGGCCCTCGGCTTCCGACTTCGTTCTAAAAGTTATGACGGGATAAGACGGCCTGATTTCAGCACCCATCCGAGGGCACAAATTCTGGCTTGGGTTGATAAGTCCATCCCCAAAAATAGGGATACGCCTTCTTTCGCAATCGTTACGTTAATTTACCAATCCCTATAATCTCGCCAGGTATTCTTCTGTTTTTTAAAAATTTCTACTTGTGCATCACTAAATATTAAGGCTATATATGCCGAATCTAAAATTCAAATGCGGGAATCATAACCAGAGGTTATTTCACATGAATCTGAACCAGCTCAAGATTTTCTATATGGCCGCCAAACGCGGTAATTTGAGTAAAGCCGCCGATGACCTTTTCATTACCCAGCCGGCGGTCACCAAGGGCATTCAACGCCTTCAAGAGCACTACGACATCAGACTGATGGATCGATTCGGAAAAAAAATGGTTTTAACCTATGCCGGGGAAGTGCTTTATGATATTGCCGAAAAAATATTCGAACTGGAACGGCATGCCGAAGACAGCATCCATGGATTCAAACAACGGAAAACCGGACGAATACGGATCCATGCCAGCGAGAGCTTCGGTGCATACTACCTGCCCTCCATTATGAATCCATTCAGCAAAGCGCACCCTCTGATCAACATTTCAGTGAACATCCTGCCAAACGAACACGTCGTTAAAAACATAGCCGATCTGGCCTGTGACATCGGTTTTATCTCTTATCCCATCGAGCACGAAAAAGTGCATATTCATGCCATATTGGAAGATCAGCTTGTTTTTATCTTGCCGCCCGAGCATCCCATCTGCCGACGCAAAAGCCTGCGACCCAGGGATCTGGAAGGCAACCCCATGATCGTCCACGAAAAAAAATCAGCACCGCATCAAATATTTCACGAGTTCATCGAAAAAAACAAAATAGCGTTTACATCATCATTGGAGCTTTCCAGCAACCGGGCCATCAAACGAGCCGTTGAAAACGGCCTGGGCATTGCGTTGATCAGCCGCAAAGTTGCGGAGGAAGAAATACAAACCGGCCGGCTAAAGGCCATCCCCGTGCCGGACAAAACCATCAAGCGCAAATTCTACCTGATCTACCATAAAAAGAAGTTCATATCCGATACACTCCAAACCTTTATCGACCAGGTGGATCACTGGGCCGACGAATACGCCCGGGAGATATCCTGAGCAATGGATTCCCGCAGGGAAATTCGTATTCTTCCGTGAAGGCGGATAATCTGGTCGCCCATCAACTTGAAATCGCCCAAATACCTGACAGTTTCCAAGCGTACCAGCCTTCCTTAAACTCGCTGAATGCATATTCCGGGTAGCAGGGTACATTGGCCCGACGGATCTGCTCGCAGCCAGCCAGCTTACCCCGAGCCACCGGCCGATCCAGCGGCAAAGACCGCGGGTCCATTCCGTTGCTGCGCAGCACATTGGCAATATAAGGATCATCGATCGCCACTTGACTCCGGTCTGCCTTGATGACGACCGGACCGGTATAGGTCGTGGCAAAGGGATAGGTCAGGACGGTTTTGACGCCCAGTGCTATCAGAGCGGCCCAGGGTTGTTGCAGGGTGATTACCTTCATCGTTGATTATACCGGTTGTCGTAATTATGTTCCGTAATAAATGTCAGCGAGTAAGCGGTTCAGATATTTTTTCCAATCGGCATATCATTTTGAATCTGCCTCACTAACGTATGTGCCCCGGGCACAAGGTGATGCATCGATTTGATATGCCGTTTGGAAAAAATATCTGAACCGCTTTTAATGCCAAATAGAACGTTTTCTGACAGATGCTATGGACGGTGTTGTAATTAAAACTGTTACGGACGGATGAATATGCGATGCTCAGGGAAAGCTGCTTGAATCAGCTCGGCTGCCCGGTTCTTATCGCAGGTACCAAACTCCTCGCTGTTTCCATATATAATGACGATGCCGTCCGGCTCAAACTGTACGACGGCGCCCCCGGCCGGCGCCGCTTCAGCCTTGTCAAATCCCAGGTCCAGTATCTCCTCTCTGGTATTCGCAAGTATTTCCCGGTGCCAGTCGTCGCCGCCGCGTATACAAACCAAGCCGTGGGCCAGCCCGCCGCTGATATGGATCAGCAATACTTTTCCCCGGTAATCCGCCCGGAGGTTATGTTCGGGGATCATTTCCCGGGGCGCCAGCCCGCTGTTCCGGAATAACCCCAGCGCAAGCCGGCGGCGCTTGAGCCGTTCAAGATTGCGGACATCATCGCCTCCGCTTTTTTCACGGATCTGCGTCTCGATTGCCTCCACAGCCTTGCCGCAGTCCAGTTTGGTCCTTGAAATCCCCCTGCTTTTCATGACCTCCCGGGCTGATTCAAGCTTGCCGGCGATGAGCAAGTCCAGTACAATTTTTTGATAATCGATGTGCGCTTCTCCTAATACATCTGCTGCAATAAGGGCAGATCAAAAAGATCGTCCAGCCGCGAGATCACGGGCACGTCGCTTTGAACATCGGGCCAATTCCGCTTGACGGCATGGTGCTGAAGCCACACGGGGTGAATACCGGCCTTTTGGGCGCCGCAAATATCGATACGCCAGTCGTCGCCCACGTAGACCGCTTCCTGACCGGACATGCCCAGTTGCCGCAGACACAATCGAAAAGGCTCGCTGTGCGGTTTTGGGGGAATGTCCGCTTCGCCCGCAATAATAATGGTCTTGAAATATTTTTCAACCTGGGGGAAGAGGGCCAGGCGGTGTCCACCCTCGATTTTTTGACCCTGGGTATTGGAAATCAGCGCCAATACATATTGGCTTGAAAGCCTTTCCAGTATCGGCAGTGTTTCCGGAAAAGGGCTTGTCCGGGAGCTTACCTGCGTCCAGTAGGCCTGCTCCCAATCTTCCAGAAGTTCCGGAGCCAGGCGCCGGTCGAAATGCCGCCCCACATGCTGCCAGATTGCCTGCCTGGAAAATCGGGATTGCCCGTGAAATTCTTTACGCGTACGCCGGTAGACGGGTAAAAACTCATCCCAGTCAGGTCCGGCGGCCCCCTGGTTTAATGCGCCAAAAAGGTTTTCCTTGGCGATTTTCTCAGCGCCTCGGAACGCATCGGCCGAGTCCACCAGGGTTTGCCCAAAATCAAAAATTACGGCCTTAATCATCTGTTATACATTTCCCATTGGAGACAACTTCTAATCCTGGCCCCACTTCTGCAGATAGTCGCCACACAGTTCTTCCACTGACGGGATGTATTCTTCCTTGGGGATGGACAACAGGGTATAATTCAGAAAATGGCTCCAGTTGATATTGTCGCTGGTGATATTCCCGGCCCAGGAACCGCATCCCAGCGTGTCGGTAGTGGGCAGACCGGTAACCCATCCGCCGCTGTTGGCATGCGCATGCGGCATGTTGCATACGATTCGCCCTACATTGGCGCGCAGTGCCAGCTGTACGCGCCGTTCATCGTTTTCCGAATGAATCGATGCGGAGTGGCCCTCGCCGGAAAATTTGAGAATTTTCTCCAGGCGGTCCAGCATTTCGTCATAATCGGTCCACTTCCAAACGGTCAGTACCGGTGATATTTTTTCCCCCGAAAAACGGTCTTCCGGTCCAACCTTTTCTCCCACAACCATTAAAAATTTCGTATCTTCCGGGACTGACAGGCCCGCGTTCTCAGCTATAAACGTAGCTGGCCTGGCGACAATATCCCGATTAAGATGGGTCCCATCCGGCCACATATAGCTGCGCAACTTTTCGCGCTCGTCAGTACTGCATAGATACCCGCCTTCGGCTTTTAGCGCTGCAAGCATATCGTCATAGATGCTCTCATACAGGGCCACGGCATTCTCCGACGAGCAGGAGGCCGAGTTGTTGGCAATTTTGGAAAGCCTGATTTTAGTGGCAGCCGCCGGCAAATCCGCGGTTTCATCTACGATGGAAACCACATTGCCGGCTCCCACAGTCTGGGCCGGTTTGCCGGCAGCATAAACAACCTTGACCAGGGCGGCCCCGCCGGTGGCGACGGCAAAATCACAGTTGGCCATGACCTCGGCGGTTTTGGCATGGCTGGTTTTGCGGATGCATTGAACCAGATCCACGGGCGCACCAATCTTCTCCAGCGCCTTGCGGGCATGTTGTACGGTTTCATATGATGTTTTTTGGGTGCGCGGATGCGGTGATACGATCATGGCGTTGCGTGTTTTCAACGTACTCAACGACAGACAGCAAATTGTGGATTCCGGATTGGTGCACGGTACGACATTGGCGATAACACCGATGGGCTTGGCGTATTTGCGGATCCCCAAGGCCTTATTTTCCTCGACCAGGCCGCAGGTCTTGGCATTACGCATGTCATAAAGCGTGCCCAGGGTTTTATTTTTTATTTTATTTACTTTGTCCTCGGCATTGCCGATATTGGACTCTTCCACGGCCATATACCCAAGTTTGTGGCGGACATCATCTTTCATAAACTCCCATGCCACGGCTTGGACCATTTCATCGACTTTGGCCTGGGGCCAATATTCCACTTCCTTAAAGGCTTTGCGAGCACGCGCATACATTTCTTGTACGTTGTCATCCATTTTTTCTCTCCTTCACCTGGGTACTATTAACCCAGCTTTTGGCATTCTCTATAGGGTTTACGATATATGGGGTTGCATGAAATACGAAATTCGAATATCGAAATCCGAAACAAATCCTAATATCAAATGCGCAAATGACCAAAATATAGCCCTAAAGCCGGACATCTATCTGTTTGAGAAATTATGATTTTGGACATTGGGCATTTTTTAGAATTTCGATATTCGTGCTTCGGATTTTATTTGTTTTACTTTAATGATATTACTTTTCGGGATTATTTAATTGGTAGTGCGTATCCCATCTCCTCAAACGCCTCCCGGGCCACCACGAAAAAGTCTTGAATATCTTTGGCCGTGATCAGACCCAGATTGCACAGCCTGAAGGTTTCCACCCCGAACATTTTACCCGGATAAATGGTGAAACCTCTTGCGTAGCAGTAATCGTGTAGCTTGAAGAAGTCAAATTTGCCGTCTTCCGGTGCCTGAACGGTGACCACCAGGTGCCCCTGTATCTCCTTATCGATCACCGTCCCAAGCCCCATACCCGCCAAGCCGGCATGAATGGCCTCCCAGCATTTTGTTAATCTGTCCCAGCGGGCCTGCTCCCCTTCTTCAAAGTATTCTTTAATGGCCTGCTGCAATGCATATATGGTCTGGACCGGCGGCGTAAAATGCATCTCACCCACGCGCTCAAAAAAATCATATTGCATGAAAAGATTGCAGTAATAAGACCGGGTGGGGTAGTCTTTTGTTTTCTCTATTTCCGATTTACTCCCGACCGCCCAGGAGGCGCCGGTCATTCCGGCCAGTCCCTTCTGGGCCGAAGACATGAGAAAATCAATATTCATTTCTGCAATGTCGATGGGCATTAGACCGTATGTCGATATGGTATCAACCACAAATACAGCCCCATTATCATGCGCCAATTGTCCGATTTCTTTTATGGGATTGAGCACACCCGTACCGGTTTCATGGTGGACCGTTGCCACAACGGCAATATCGGGATCATTTTCCAGGGCATCCCGAACCATGGCCAGATCCGGCAACTGTGTGGATGGGAACTTGAGATCGACACAGGGGATATTGTAGTAGCCTGCGATCTCTACCATGCGGGCCGAGTAGGCTCCATTGTTAACCACACAGATTTTTTTGCCCTCCGGAACCAATGAATTTACCAGGACATCCTGGATTATGGTACCGGATCCGGTAAAAATGACGGCACTATATTTTTCCGGGTCACCGTGAACCACCCTGACCAGGTCTTGGCGAACCTGGGTCATGATATCTACGAATTCCTGTTCCCGGGGACAGATATCCGGAATAACCTGGGCATATTTTACAGCGTCGCTCGTTGTGGCTGGTCCTGGATTCAGCAGCACATTTCTTTTGACTGGTTGGATGACTTCCATTTCATTCTCCTCTACTTGGCGAGATTTCAATTTTCCGATAAATAAATTTACCGCCTTACAAGCACCGATGCTAAGATCCCTTACGAGAATTTTACACAATACCAACGCTATATCTTAAACCTGCTGTAGGGGCAGGCCTTTTGCCTGCCCTATATGGCGAAGTGCCCCATGTTTTTCGGGTACCCACAAGGGGCACCCCTACAATAACAATGATACCGCCAATAAGACCGCTGGCATTTTACTCATTAAAGCTTGCCCACCTTCTTAATTCCCGATTTCTTGCTGGGATCCTCGATTTCCTCAACAATGCTAAACCCGCTGCCCCGGACTTTTTTCATTGATTCAAACCGCTGCTTCCATTCTTCGGGCGTGGAGCATAGGGCCGCGGTGGCATGTTTATCTCGATCAGCCAAAGGCGGCACACGCCGATCTTCAGGCCCGTCATAATCTTCTTTGGGGGTCAATTCCTGGCCGAGTCGGTTGGGTTCTTCGCGTTCGACCTCTTCGATGTAGTGGGCGCCTGCTGCAAATGAGCGGGTTACGGCCAGAATTGCCCAGATTGCCTCGGGTGTAAATCCCAGATCCAGCATGACCGCGCCGGTGGCTCCCAACATATCCAGATCCAGCGGGTCTGCTGAAATCTCCTGGGCCGCCGCCACAATTTCCTTGATAAAGGCAATATATTCACCCGCCGTTCCGAGTTTCTCTGCGCGGGCCAACATGCGCTTTGCAGCCGGGTCCTTAAGCATGAGACCGGAAACCCCCAAGGCCTCATCATTCAGGTTCTCGCTTACCAGGAGTTTGGCAGCTTCCTGCAGGCTCAGGTTTTGCTCTTTGGCCAGTGCCAGGTATTTTTCCAAGCGGTTCCCGAAGGCTGAATAGGCGCCATAGGCGTGGCCGAATGCCATGATCGACGCCCCGCATGCCTGGGTTAAAAAGGTTTTTGAGCGGGCCACAATCCTGGATATGGCGGCCGGTGCTGAAAGTCCGTCTTCCAGAGCCAGGATCATGATGTAGTTCAACATCTTTTCTTCTTCGAGGGTGGGTATTCGCGCCTGATAATCAATAAATAAAACATCAATGACGCCATAACCTTCTTCCATCAACTCGGTGGTGTCATAACCCCGGGTGACGATGCGGTGCACATTTTTATAGGCTACTTCACTGACCCACTGGAAAGGCGCCCGTTTGGTATCCCGTGGAACGGTACCGTACTCCCGGTCATAATAATCAAACGGATTTTTGGGATCGCCGAGATTCCCTACGGTTCGCTCCCGCTTGAGTTTGTTCAAGGCTTCGGTTTTGTCTTTATCTAAATAACCCATTGCTTGTATTCTCCTTCTTCCTTTTGCTTTTGGGCATATTCCTGGCGCTCTTCCTGTTTGGGAACGATGCGGTCCTCGGGGCCCACATATTTAATCATCGAGAGGTCGATCATCTGCACCATGGGCTCATTTCTGCTGGCGCCCCAGGCGCGGCCTTTTTTCATATTGAACAAAGCATGGGCCGCACAGCTAAAGCCCCGCACAACACTGCCGATGCACCATCCGGCATTGGGTGAAAAGCCGATCTCCATCAGAGCAGTGTTGCCTGAACCAACAACATTGACCCCCACATAGGAGCGCCCGTCTGCCTTGCGTCTGGCATGAAAATACTTTTCCACGGCGCGTTGAAACTCCAGGTATACCCCTTTCAGTTCCAACTCTTCCTGTTTGAGATGAATCGGTTCGGCCCGGGGATCGCTGTCAATGTGCTGGGGTTGTCCCATACCCATGACCGGTCGCCCGGCATCCATATATTCATCCACCAGGGTCTTGGCCATTTCATCGACGGATTTGCCCTCTTCCTGGGCCCGTTCCAAATATTTGTTGAGCATGTATCCGTGGGCGGCTCCCGGACCATGAACCCCTCCGAAAGTAGACACGGCCGCCGCCACGCAAACAGGCAGGTTTGGCCTTCCCGCACTGACACCGATGGCGCCTACGGCCGACGGAGACATGGAATGCTCCAGAAAGACACCCATTTCATATTTCAGCATTTTCTCTTCCGTTTCAGTGGGGATCCGATCCTGAAATAACACAAAAAGGGCATCGTAGAATGAGTAGCCCTCTTCGGCCAGATCGCTCAGATTGTATCCGCGCACAACGGTTTTTTCTTCGGTTTTATAGGAAATCGATGTTTTTCTTCTAAACGATGGTTTCCTTTCCATTATTTCCTCCAATGTTCTTTATTACAGTAAAATAGCGTTAATCTTATTAAAATAGACACAATTTGCGCATTAATAATCAATCGACATCCATAGGTCAATCTAATAATACTAATGTTTTCCATGACAAACGGTTATAGTCCAATCTGCTAAAAAAACCGTTGAAAACAGAATAATATCGGTTATTATGCGCAGGATAGCCTTATTAAAAGCTTTTGAAATTTGGGTACTGACATGCGGATACGTATTCTCTTTGTTGGAAACAGCCATACCTATTTTAATTATATGCCCCAAATGCTGGCTCACCTGGTTGCGGCCGAGAGTCACGGCGTCGATCTTGTTGTCGATCAAGTCACCGGCGAGGGTGCCGGCCTGGCCTGGCACTGGCAAAATGAGCACAGTCGGAATAGCATTGAGACAAGGCATTGGGATTTTGTTGTGCTGCAAGATCGCAGCGGCGGCCCTTTGGAAGAACCGCAATCTCTTGTACGTCATGCTGGATTGCTGCATGCCCTTGTTCAACAGCAGGACGCCCAAACCATTCTTTTTCTCACCTGGGCCAATCGTTCACGACCGGAAACCCAGGCAGCGATTGCCGATCTATACCGGAAAACCGCTCGGGACCTACGGGCTAAACTGGCCCCGGTTGGGTTGGCTTGGGAATCCGTTAATAAGCTAGACCCGGGCCTCAGGCTGCACCATCATGACGGCCGACATGCCAATCCAGTGGGATCCTACCTGGCCGCCTGCGTATTCTACTGCGTGTTGTTTGCCAGGAGCCCTGAAGGCCTTCCCGGATCCTTTTATTATAAGAAAAAGTCCTGGCTTGATCTGGACCAGGGCACAGCCGCGCTGTTGCAGAAAACTGCCTGGCAGACGGTTAAAACGATGGAATCTGAAATTGCCTGAGCGCCGCACAGCAGGAACTTTGGGCGTGTACGCCCAATACACGATATTCTGATACCGGTATTGATTTCGATTTCAATTTACTCTATTGTTGTTTGTCAGAACAGTATGATGACGGTCGCTTTTATGGCACAGAAGTTAATCATTAATATAACTTTTATTTATTTATCGTATAAAAAAAATTAGGTTGCATTATATTATATTTTATCTGATTATTGTTGGCCAGCTAATGAACAACCTTCATATTTTAAATTCTTAAAATTTTAACCACGGGTGAATATTGGATTTTTCCGATATTTTTCTTGGCATTCGTAATCAGCTTTGGTAGCTTGAACCGACTCGCCGCGAAGATTTAATCCACCCATTTGTTTGGAACTGTACACATACTACACAACCGTAAGGAGGAAAAAATGGACTGTTTTCGCTCAAAAAGCATTCATCATTTTTGGGGCTTATTGCTGGGTTTGGCCGCCATTCTAACCATCATGGGTGCTGGCAGTGTATGCGCCAAAGAGGTTCTGGTCTATACGGCCCTTGAAGACGATGAATTGGCCATTTACATGAAAGACTGGGAAGCCAAGCATCCGGATATCAAGGCTAAAATAGTGCGCGACTCCACGGGTATCATGACCGCCAAGCTGCTGGCGGAAAAAGACAATCCCAGGGCGGACTTCATCTGGGGAATGTCAGCCACAAGCCTGCTCGTCTGCGACCAGGTCGGCATGCTCATCGGCTACAATCCCAAAGGCATTGAGAAGCTGAAACCAGCTTTTTTTGATCAAAAAAATAAAAAAGCCCACTGGACCGGCCTCAAGGCCTACATGACCGGAATTGTGGGGAACACCATTGAAATGAAAGCCAAGGGGCTGGTGTTGCCACAGTCTTATACCGATCTCCTGCATAGCATGTACAAGGGACATCTGGTAATGCCCAATCCCGCTTCGTCCGGAACCGGGTTCCTGACCGTGTCCGCCATTCTGCAGATCATGGGCGAAGATGCCGGCTGGGATTACCTGGACAAGCTCCATCAAAATATCGCCGTGTACACCCATTCCGGTTCCAAGCCTGCCAAGATGGCCGGCAAGGGTGAATACCCCATCGGCATCTCTTTTGCCTACCGGGGCTTCAAACAGAAAAGCAAAGGCGAACCTGTCGTCGTAGCGTTCCCCAAGGAAAAGTCCGGATGGGAAGTGGAAGCCAATGGTCTCGTCAAAAAACCGCGCATCAAAAAGGAAGCCAAAATCTTCTACGAGTGGGCCCTCAGCGACGATGCCTTTAAAATGTATGCCAAGGTGTACCCCATTATCGGTTCCAAGGTGGTCCCGGTAACCGTACCGGACGGATACCCCAAGGATCCGGTGGTGCAGCTCATCGACAATGATTTCGACTGGGCAGCCAGAAACCGTGCGGCCATACTCAAAAAATGGACCACCCGTTACGATAGCAAGAGTCTGCCGAAAAAGTAATCAGCTTTCGCTCAGTAGCCCAAAAGATCAACCTTCACCGGCGCGCCCCCTGAAGGGGTGCGCCGGTACTTTTTTAAGGAGCCGCTCCTATGCCTCCGGAAGAAGCAAATCAAAATAACAACGGTACATTTCTGGAAGTAAAAAATGTCACCAAGACTTTCGGCCGTTTTGTTGCCCTGGAAGACGTATCCATCGAGGTATACCCCGGTGAACTGGTCTGTATTCTGGGGCCCAGCGGTTGCGGTAAAACCACCCTGCTGCGGGTAATTGCCGGCCTGGAAGAACAGAATGTGGGCCAGGTTTTTCTGAAAGGCAAGGACATTTCGCAGATGCCCACATCCCAGCGGGAATGCGGGATAGTATTCCAGTCCTATGCGCTGTTTCCCAACCTTTCCGCCACCCAAAATGTCGCCTACGGTCTCAAGGGCGCTAATTATTCCAAAGCCGATAAAGCCGCCCGGACCCAGGAAATGCTCGATCTGGTCGGTCTGGGTGAAATCGGCAAGAAATATCCGGCCCAGCTTTCCGGCGGCCAGCAGCAGCGGGTGGCCCTGGCTCGTGCCCTGGCGCCCAGCCCCAGCATGCTGCTTCTGGACGAGCCCCTTTCGGCCCTGGATGCACAGGTTCGGGTGTACCTGCGCAGCGAAATCCGCGATCTGCAGCAGCGCCTGCAGATTACCACAATCATGGTAACTCATGATCAGGAAGAAGCCCTGACCATGGCCGATCGGATTATTCTCATGGACAATGGATGCATCATTCAATGCGACTCACCCCAATCCATTTACCACACGCCCAGCGATACCTTTGTGGCCGGATTTATCGGGGCCATGAATTTTCTCAATGGGTGGACGGTCCAAAGCGACAACACCCTCACATTCGGCAACCTGACGCTTAAAATTATCAATGGCAAAACCAAAAAAATGCATGGCCGCCAAACGACAGTCACGGTCCGGCCCGAGGACATCCGCGTACTGGACAACAACGATGAAGGCGAAAATATCCTCAAGACCCTGGTTGAAAAGATCGAGTTTCGGGGTTCATCCTATCGTTTAGGCCTGCGACTCAAAGTTGACGACCCGCAACTGGATGCTCCCATAATCGAAGCCGATCTGGCTGCCGAAAAAATCGAACGGCTGGAAATCAAAATGGAAAGCGTCCTGTCGGTTCATTTTCCACCGGAGCGACTGCTGATATTTGAACAAAACTGATCCGAACATGAAATTAGACTATCTACATATTAGAGCCCGTACTAATTATGTCACAATCTGATATGCCCAGCGCCGAAAATTCCGCCCACGAAATCGATGGTCCGTTCGATCCGCAATCCGTGGTTTCAAAAAAAGTCCGCCAGAATACCAGTTCCGAGAACTGGCTGCGTCGGATGCTAATTTTTCTATTGGTTGTTTGGATGCTGGTTGCCGTGGTTTTTCCGGTCTATCAGCTCATCGACCGCAGTATGCATGCCGAACTCCTGGTCTCCATCTGGGGAAGCGAGGATGTCCGCATTGCGGGACGACGGGTGTTTATCGATGAGGAAACCCTACAATTAAATATCGATAAAAAATCGTTTCCATTGACCAACAATATCACAGAGTGGGACGGGGTCACCGTCGATATCCGCGATGACGTTATTTACCGGGTTACCTGCACCACCGCGTTGGTGTATGCCGAACCGGTGGAGGTTAAAGCGGTCACTGCCACGGTTGATGGGGACCGCTTTTTTATCGACGGTGTCGAGCTCGTAGATGACGAATACAGCAGCCAGGTTCGCCGCTGGATCGGTCTCAGCAACTTCGTCAGTTATTTTGGCAACCGGGCCCTGTATCATTCGGTCTATAACAGTATTTTTGTATCAGTGGTGACCACCATCGTGGCCGTTCTGTTAGCCTTCGTATATGCTTATGCGGTCACACGCACCTTGATTCCGGGTAAGGCCTTTTTCCGGGTGGTAGCCATGCTGCCTTTGTACGCTCCGACCATGCTGTATGGTCTGTCGCTTGTTTTTATTTTTGGGAACAAGGGCTTTATCACCACCGGTTTTTTTGGTCATTTACCCTGGCTGGCCTGGGATATCGGTTTATACGGCCCGGTGGGTATCATTATTGCCGAGGTGGTGTTCACCTTCCCGGCCGCCTACATGATCCTCATGGTATCCCTGCTCAATACCGATGCCCGCCTTTATGAAGCTGCCATCAGCCTGGGCGCCAGCCGAGCGCGTATCTTTTTTACGGTAACGCTGCCCGGTGTTAAATTCGGTCTGGTCAGCGCCATTTTTGTCTGTTTCACATTATGTTTTACGGATTTCGGCGCTCCTAAAGTCGTGGGCGGCAATTACAACATCCTGGCCGTCGATATTTACAAACAGGTTATTGGCCAGCAGAATTTCGGCATGGGCGCCACCATCAGTATCATCTTGCTGGTACCGGCTATCATATCATTTATCGCCGACCGCATCGTCCAGCGCAGACAGGTAATCGCCATGACCGCCCGCAGCGTTCCGTTTACACCCAAACGCAAATGGGGTTTGGACACGGTGATGTTTACCGTCGCCTCTCTGATAGCCGGCTTTATTCTCTCCATGCTTTTTGCCGGTGGTTTTGGATCACTGGTTAAAATGTGGCCCTACGATTTCTCCCTGGGTCTGTGGCATTACACCTTTGCGGATGTGGGCGGCGGTGGCTACGGCGCTTTCTGGAACAGCGTCCGCATGGCCACTTATTCGGCGATTCTGGGTACCATGGTCACCTTTGGTTCCGCCTATTTGATTGAAAAAACCCGTAAAGTACCCTTGTTACGGCAGGTTTCCTACTTCCTTTCGATTATTCCCCTGGCGCTTCCGGGATTGGTCATCGGCATTGCCTATATCTTCTTTTTCAATACCACCCATTTCACGATTCCATTTACACGGATATCATTCGCAAATCCGGCCCACGCGCTTTATGGCACCCTCTGGATCTTGATCATTGCCAACATCATCCATTTCTACACGGTGAGTTTTTTAACGGCCACCTCAGCCTTACGGCAACTGGACAAAGAGTTTGAAACTGTATCCGAGTCCATGTCGGTTCCGTTTTATCGGACATTTTTCCGAGTGACCGTCCCGGTCTGCTTCCCGGCTATCGTTGAAATCGCCATGTATCTTTTTGTGAGCTCCATGGCTACGGTTTCAGCTGTGATTTTTCTCTACTCCTCAGATACCACCTTAGCTTCAGTTGCCGTAGTCAACATGGATGACGCCGGCGACCAGGCTCCGGCCGCAGCCATGTGCATGTTGATTGTCATCACCAATATTCTGGTGAGAGTTGCCAGTGAGGTGGTCAATGCTGTCTTTCGGAAGGCTACTTCTGCCTGGCGCACACGCTAGCCGAAAGCGAATTAGGCGTTTAGGCTGTTAGACCATTAGCTGCTAACAGCCTAACAGTCTTCAGCCTAACCTCCTGCAGTTCTTGATTCCTTGTATCCATGCATCCTAAAGGTTTAATTAGTAAACGGGAAGAATCCTGGATAATTTTCACTCACTGAGACTCAACAATGTCTAAAAAAGCAATTAAATGGATTTTCTTTGACAACGACGGGATTCTGGTGGACACCGAATCCCTCTATTTTCAGGCCAACCGCGAAGTTCTCGGCAGCATCGGTATCGATTTAACCCCGGAGCTGTTCATGCAGGTGTCCATGCAACAAGGACGCAGTACTTTTGTTCTGGCGGCCGAGCGTGGGGTCGAACCGGCAACCCTCGATCGTCTCCATGATATCCGCAATAATCGTTACGCCCAATTGCTGTCTAATGGCGTTCCTATAATGGATGGGGTAAAAGAGACGCTCAATGAACTGGATCGCAAGGTCAGTATGGGTATAGTTACCAGCTGCCGCAAATTGCATTTTGACCTGATTCATCAGCAAACCGGGCTGCTGGATTATTTTGATTTTATTATAACCACCGAAGATGTCCATCACACGAAACCCGATCCGGAACCTTATCTGCTGGCCCTGGAACGCGGCGGTAGACCTGCTTCGGAGTGTCTGGTGATTGAGGATTCAGAAAGAGGGCTGGCTGCAGCCAAAGCGGCCGGTATCGACTGTATCGTTATTCCCAACCGATTAACCGCCGGCGGGAATTTTGATGGGGCCTTGGCAGTAATCGAAAACATTCGCTTGATCCGTAAATATATAAAGCTATAGAAACCCATAGACATAAAAAGCTATTAGCGATCAGGTATAAGCATTGAGCAGCTGTCAGCTCATTTCTTATCGCTTAGCGCTGGTGTTGCTTTGATTTCTGTTGACAGAATATATGTCACCGGAATGGTTCCGAGTGCAGCCAGACCGACACTGACGATGGTAACACCGATACCGGCGACATCGCTGACCCACCCGAAAACAGGCGGCGCCAGGGCGGCTGCGACAATGATGGCCGAATAAAACAGACTAAATGCACGCGGTACATGCGATGCCGATACAAAGTCGGCCACCGTCCCATACAAAACCGAAGAGGTCCCATTAAGGGCTATACCGAGCACCGGTAGAAATATAAAGATCCCTGTTAATCCGGCGGCATACAAATATAATATGCCCAAGCCGGTCACAGCTTCTGTGATGACAATTGATCTGATAACCCCTATTTTTTCGGCCAAGATGCCGCAGGCAAATTTCCCGAAAGCCCCACCGATGAATAATAATGACAGGGCCAGTCCTCCGGATTCCATGGGCATCCCCTTGCTAATGAGCACAAACGGTAAAAAGATAATCAGCGATGTGCGTACGGCGGAGTCGATAAATCCAATCAGGGCTAGGCTTAAAAATCCTTTTTTGTTTTCAATACCCCAGCCATGCGACTGACAGCTGGCCGCAGTTGATTTTATATCATTCCCGCCGATCTGGACCCGACGCAGCATCAGGTAAAGACCGGCGGTCATTACCAGGCCCACCAGACCATAGCCAAAACAGAGCTGCCGCCAGCCAATTACGGAAAGAACAATCGCCGCAACAGCCGGAAAGAGAAATTTGCCCATATCTCCGGTGAAATTATATGTTCCCAAAGCCATCCGGCGATTGCCGCTTGCATAGGCCTTGGACACCATGGACGCTGCCAGGGGATGCTGTACCCCGGCCCCCAAACCGCCAACGATAAGCAGAATAGCCAGATGATAGATATTTCCGGTGTAGGCCAGCAACATGAAGCACAATGCCGTGACTAAAGTTCCCAGGGTCAGCAATCGTCGTTCACCATAACGTTCACCTAGAAAACCAGCCGGCACCTGAAACAGCGCCGTGGCCCCTTCAAAGCAGGTAACGATAAACCCTACCTGGGCTAACGAAAGTTGAAAGGCGGTTTTCCAAAAAGGAAGCAGCACTGCCAGTCCGTCAGCGATGCTGTCATGATAGATATGAAAAAGCCCCCCACTCAACAGGACTTTTCTACGCCGCGATTTATCGTTTTCCATGCGCTTCTCCAAATAGGAAAAGGATATTTCCAATTTTGTTATGCATCTCTGATTGTATGCACTGATGTGCAGACATTTTCAACTATTTAGATCTGCTATTCTCCAAAAGCAGTTAATCCGAGCCTAGCACAAAACTGATCGCCCCCAGCGCAAGGCATTTCAACCAGAAGTTGTAGTCCGCTACTACAAAGGTTGAATAACGCAGCGCTGGGGGCGATCAGTGAAGCCCGTAGGGTATAATTTGACGAGTATTACCCCACCACTCATCATTTTATTATATAGTCGATATTTACGAGTTCTATATCACTCATAAATGCTTAAATGCAACCAGATCAAATACTACTCGACAAGTTTTATGATAGGCTTGGATTAGCCGCCGATACCCGACATGGCATCATTCACCCGGCAGGTACCTTCCGGTGATAAAGGATGGGCAGCATGTTTGTGATCAACGGCTTGACGGAAAAGGATTTTCAGATCCTCATCGCTACATCCCGATCGCAGAGGTCCTCTGATATCGAGTTGATTATCAGATAACAGGCAGGGTCGCAGTTGGCCATTGGCCGTGAGGCGCAGGCGATTGCAGGTTTGGCAAAAATGCTGGCTCATGGCCGGAATGAAGCCGATTTCGCCCACGGCATCCTTGATGCGGTATCGCTCGGCCGGTCCGTCGCTTCCTGATTTGCGAACCGGTATCAACTCACCCAGCTCGCTGATGGATTTCTTGATATCCCCAGCCAGGATATAGTCGCCATTGCGCATTTGGGGGTTGCCGATGGGCATGTATTCGATGAATCGAATATGAAATGGGTAAGTCATCGACAGCCTGGCCAGATCAACGAACTCATCATCGTTATAGCCTTTTAAGGCCACGACATTAATTTTGATGGGTTCGAATCCGAGTTTTTTAGCCTTTTCAATACCGGTCCACACCTGGTCAAATAGATCATAACCCGCAATGAGTTTATATTTTTCTGCATCAAGCGTATCCAGACTGATATTGATGCGCCGAACCCCGGCGGATCTTATAGCTTCAGCATGCTCAGCCAGCAACACAGCGTTGGTTGTAAGTGAGATATCTGAAAGTCCTTCTACCGCCGTCAGGTCATGCAAAAAAGTAAATACCCCTTTGCGTACCAGAGGTTCCCCGCCAGTCAACCGAACTTTTGAAATGCCCAGACTGACACCTACCCGCACAACCCGCAGGATTTCTTCATAGCGCAAAATATCCGTATGGGATTGTTTGGGTACCAGGCCACCGGGCGCACAATATAGGCAGCGTAAGTTGCAGCGATCCGTGATGGAAATACGCAAATAATTTAAATGACGTTTATGATTGTCGATGAGTTCGGGCATTTTTCAGATCAGCTTTTTAGGTGTTTAGACTGTTAGGCTGTTAGCCGCTTATTGTAGATAGCATTTGGCTCCAAGAGTTAGAAGGTTAGAATACTAGCAGACGATGAGGCTTATTGCCCACTCCATACTGCTTACCCCTTTAACCGAAGACGCCTAATAGCCTATCAGTCTTCAGCCTAACAGCCTTTTGTGTTTATTATTGTGACTCCTGTCTGCTGGCTTCGTCGGTATCGGGATCGCTATCGGGATCGGGGTCGTCTGTTAATACTTTCAACTCATTATATTTTGCTCATAGTATATGTTACACAAAATCTCTTTTCTTGTTCTGCAGTTTTTCGATACCGATACCGATCCCGATAGCGATCCCGATTACATTTTCTCACAAATAGGATTCAAATGATCCCTCTTGATACAATCTTAAGCCGGCAACCATCAGCAGCTGTCAGCTTAGTTCTGATCGCTTATTACTCATAATATTTGACCAAGGCTTCCACCAGCCCCGGTATGGTATAGGTTTCGGCCATTACCTCTATATCAAAGCCGAGCTCTTTGGCCGTATCCGTGGTTATGGGTCCGATACAGGCAATTTTTACATTTTCCAGCAGTTTCGAAAAATCAGATTCCGGGATGAGTTTCTTAAAATTCTTCACCGTGGATGAGCTTGTAAATGTAATCCAGTCGATATTCCGAGATGCCAAACCTTCCAGAAGTGTGGCTACATTATCCTGGGCGATTTGGGTGCGGTAAACTGTGATCTCATCTACCTGAGCCCCCATTTCGGTCAGAGTTTCCGGCAGAATCGGACGGGCTTCCCGCGCGCGCGGCAGTAATATTTTCTTGGCGTTGACGTCCTGGTTTTTAAAAGCCGCCACCACGGACTCAGCCCGGAATGTCTCCGGCAGGATATCACACGACAGTCCGAAGTCTGCCAGCCTCTCAGCTGTTACCGGACCGATACAGGCCGTACGAACATGGTGGAGTGCACGCACATCTTTGCCCATCTCGAATAAACGTCTGAAAAAAAAGCGTACGCCGTTAACGCTTGTAAATACAAGCCAGTCGTATGACTCCAAGCTGTTGATGGCCTGATCCAGTGCCTGCCAGTCTGCTGGCGGCTCAATTTTAATTGTGGGGCATTCCAAACAGTCTGCACCGGCGGCCTGCAACGCCGTGACCAAGTCGCTGGCCTGCTGCCGGGCGCGTGTGACCACGATGCGTTTTCCCATCAGGGGTTTATTCTCAAACCATTGCATGGTCTCCCGCAATCCAACCACATCCCCCACCACGATAATAGCCGGCGCCTTTAATTTGGCATCCGCCGCCCGTTGAACAATATTGGCAAGTGTTCCGGTTACGGTAAGCTGGCGTGTGGTCGTACCCCAGCGGATAAGTCCCACTAAGGTGTCGGCTGACATGCCGTGTTGCGTCAATTGTTCGACAATATTGGGCAGGTTTTTCACGCCCATAAAGAATACCAGCGTACCAATGCCGGTGGCCAGGGCCTGCCAATCAATATTTGAGCTTGATTTTTGAGGGTCTTCATGACCGGTTACAAATGCCAGCGTGGATGTAAATTTTCGATGGGTTAAGGGAATTCCGGCATAGGCAGGTGCGGCCACGGCCGAAGTTACCCCGGGAACAACCTCATAGGAAATACCGGCTTCAACCAGGACTTCGACTTCCTCGCCGCCGCGTCCAAAGATAAATGGGTCACCGCCTTTGAGCCGTGTGACAATCCGGCCGGGTTTGGCCTTGTCCACCAGCAGTTGATTGATTTCGTGCTGCTTGAGGGTGTGGTCACCGCCCTTTTTACCCACATAGATGCGTTCGGCATCCTCGCGGGCATAGGCCAGAAGAGCCGGAGATGCCAGATAGTCATAGACCAGAACATCCGCAATTTCGATACAGTTTTTACCTTTTAGGGTAATTAGCCCCGGATCGCCCGGGCCTGCGCCCACCAGGTAGACATGCGCTTTTTGTTTTTTCATTTGTCTTCGTCTTGGAGCTTTGCGATGATGTCCAGTGCGCCCTGACTCATCAATGTTTCGGCCAGGTTTTTTCCAATTGCTCTGGAGTCCGCCACCGGACCGCTTAATTCAGACCGCAGGACCCGGGTACCGTCCGGCTCCGCCACCAGCCCCCTTAAGGTGTACAGACCGTCTTTAATCTGTCCATGGGCTGCAATGGGAACCTGGCAGCTCCCCCCCAGGCGATGCAAAAATACCCGTTCACCCAGAACCACCGCCCGGGTATCGGCATCATCCAGCGGCCCGACCAGCTTTTCGATTTCAGCATCGTTAGAACGTGTCTCGATACATAGCGCCCCTTGACCGGCTGCCGGCAGCATCAAGTCCATGGAGAGATATTCACTGATACGGTGTTCCATTCCCAGACGTCGGATACCGGCTGCAGCCAGCACAATGGCATCCATATTTCCCGCGTCCAGTTTACCTAAACGTGTATCCAGGTTACCGCGAAGCGGTTCGATGTGTAAATCCGGCCGGGCCCAAAGAAGTTGAGCCGCCCGACGCAGACTGCTGGTACCAATGCTGGCATCTTGGGGCATATCGGCCAGATTGCCAATGCGGGAAACCAATACGTCCTGGGAAAGCTCTCTTTTGGGTATGGCACCGATGGTCAGCCCGTCGGGCAAATCTGCCGGCATATCTTTCATGCTGTGTACGGCCAGATCAACGCGGCCATCAAGGAGTGCTTCCTCGATCTCCTTAACGAACAAACCTTTCCCGCCCACCTTGGCCAGGGGGACATCGAGGATTTTATCGCCCTTGGTTTTAATGATGATGATCTGAATAGAAGTGTCGGGATACTGCTTTTGAAGTTGACCCTGAACCCAGTTTGCCTGCCAAAGCGCCAACTTGCTCCCGCGTGTACCGATATTGATATTGCGACGCATTAATGACCGCACGTGGAACAGCTTGTGGCTGCGCAGCCGCCACATGCCGAAGCTCCGGCAGAACTCCCCGTGGTTTCACCACCGCTGCCTTTGCTTAAGAATCCGCAGGCGGACATGAGACGGTTTACTTTTTTGCTGTTGCAGGAAGGACAATCCGGCTTTTCTGATCCGAACACCAGTTTTTCGAAACTCTCCTGGCACTCTTCACAGCAGTATTCATAGATGGGCATTTTCGGTTTCTTCTCCTGTCTTATGTATATCAAGCCGCTTTGCTAAACATGTGGGGCTGACAACCTTAGCGGCCATGGGCGATAGTAGCCTTAAGCTGCTCACAGTTTACCGCTTTAATTCCGGAAAACAACATTTTCTAGACGCTTCGCACCAAGGCCATATTTTAAGCATTGCGGCCCCAAAGTCAACGACCCGTCCTACAGCTGCAGCATGGCCTTTATTGAATCTATCTCGGATTCAGCGGGGTAGCCCAATTCGATTGCGCGTTTAAATGCCGACACAGCTTTGGACATCTCTTTTTGCTGTGCGTATATTTTCCCCAAACGGAATTGAAACAAACCGTTTTCGGGTGACATTTCCACTGCCTTTTCGCAAAATAGCGTAGAGATTTCAGGATTTTCGGCTTTATGTGCATATAGTGTACCCAAGGCCGACAAGGCACAGGCATCTTCCGGATTCTTTTTAACCGCGGCCTCGTAATGAACGATCGCCTCGTCAGGCATGTTCAAAGCCTCATAACACTCACCCAAATGAAAGTTTGCAATCCATGAATCCGGCTGTAACCGAAGTGCTTTTTCAAAATATGTTTTAGCCGAGTCCGCATCCGCCTGATTCAGGTATAATTTCCCGATTTGAAATGCAACTTCGAACACATTCTCATCGATGGCTTCGGCTTGTTGATAATATTTTAGCGCATCGGCAGGTTGGTTCTTTAATCCAAACACATAACCGGCATTATAGAATGCCATGATTTCATTCGGGTCGATCTGTATCGCTCTGAAAAAGGTATCCAGGGCTTGGTCTGTATCGCCCGACACGCCGTAGCACACTCCCAAGCTATTGAGTATATTTATATTTTTTGGATCTAACTTTAGCGCCTGTTTGAGTTCCGCGATAGCTCCGGACAGATCGCCCCGTTGATAGAATTCATCGCCACTGATATTCAGGCTGACGGCATCGAATATAACCGCGCTGTCAGCTCCAAAAAAAGCGGCGTGCGTCAAGGCTTTTTTAGCATTTTCAAAGATCTCGGATTTGTCATAATCGGCTTTTGGATATGAAGCAATTCCGATGGATACCGAAATGCGTCCCAAACCGCGCGTCCGAATTTGAATATCCTTGGCCAGATGCAGCGTATCTGAGTCGTTTTTCCCAGGCAAAAAACAACCGAGTGATTCCGTATCCAGGGCGCCCCAAGTTCCATTTTCGCGTTGGCATAGTTCGGCTAACAGGCGTCCGATATCTACCATTCGCATATGGCCCTCATTGTCGTTGCCGTCGTAGGTTTTTGCAGCCGGATCCAACCGAATGATTAGAGTCCCAAAACAGGTGACTGGCTGTACCTGCTCCATTGCTGCTTGAATAAAATCGTCGGCCCAGAGAACGTCCGGGAAAGCCTGTTGCATGGCATCCCGTGTTGCGGCTGCGTCTAATGAGCTGGTTGTATCCGCAAAGGTGGCAACAGGTGGATTGAAAAGAAAATCTTCGGTCGTATCTCGTCCGGAAAAAATCATCTGGTCAGGCTTACGGGTTTGGTCCGTCATAGTGCTTGCTTACTTTCCTTTAGATATGAATTAGGATTCCTGCAGAAGATTTCCAAATGCAGTCGAAATGTCCGCCAACTCCCTTTCCTGAACCGTACGGACATCCATCATAAAAAATTCTGCCTCAATTCTCCCGATAACCGGCATGTGATAGGCCCGCAGCCAGGCATCAATACGACTGGCGGACACCCCCGTTATTTTAACCCCCACACATCTGCTGGGAAGCTGCAGCATGGGAAGTGAGCCCCCACCGGCCCGGGATACGGCCTCAAAAGTCCGAACCTCAAGTCTTTCGTCATTTAGCAATCGAAGCGATTCCAGCAGCCTTTCTGCCTTGGTTTCGATGACGTTTGCCGGCATGGTCAACATTCTCAAAGTCGGAATTAGATCCAATGCACTGCTTTTATCACGATAAAGCCTTAAGGTAGCCTCAAGGGCCGCTAAGGTTAGTTTGTCAATTCGCAACGCCCGTGTAATCGGATTTTGCTTGACCTGCTCCAGCATCCGCCTAGATCCGGCAATGACCCCCGTCTGGGGCCCACCCAGGAGTTTATCCCCACTAAACGTAACCACATCAACGCCTGTAGCTACCGCTTCTTGGACCGTAGGTTCCTTTTGCAGGCCATATTCGGATAAATCCATAAAGGTTCCACTGCCAAGATCTTCCATGACCGGTATGCCATGCTGTTTGCCCAGATCAACGAGTTCTTGCAGGGAAACACCGGACGTAAATCCGACGACGCTGTAATTACTGGTATGCACTTTCAGCAAGAGACCCGTATGTTCGTCAATGGCGTTCTCATAATCCCGTAAGTGGGTCCGGTTCGTTGTGCCGACTTCTTTCAGAACGGCGCCGCTTTTGGTCATCACATCGGGAATTCGAAACGACCCCCCGATTTCCACCAATTCGCCTCGGGAAACAATGACATTCTTGCCGGAAGCAATGGTTTCCAGGCACAGCAGGACCGCCCCGGCATTATTATTGACGACGAGGGCGGCCTCTGCCCGGCTGATCTCACAAATAAGATCTTCAACACTGCTGTACCGGGAGCCCCTTTGACCGGCGCTTAAATCAAATTCCAGATTGGAATAGCTCGCGGCAATTTGCTGCATATTTTCAAGGGCGCCGTCTGCCAGAAGGGAACGGCCCAGGTTGGTATGGATGATGACGCCGGTGGCGTTGATGACAGGTCTCAAGTTGGGCTGCATGGATGCCCTGATCATGGCTTTGACCCGCGTGAGTATCGGTCCTTTGGAAATGATTTCGGCGTCAATTTCCGCGTTCGAGCCAAGTATGTCGTTACGCAGTACCTCGATAAGCGCCCGGGCAGTCCCGACTTTAACGGAACGGGGGATCTCCTCAAAAAATGGATCGGCTTTGAACCACTCGAGCATGCGGTCGACGCCGGGCAGAGATCGCAGCAGGTTTTTGATCTCGGAATTTTTGTTCATAGAATCCTCGTACGACTGTCCATGACAGCAAGTCATATAAAAAGCGTTTATTATCGTATTTTGCCTGCAATATCAAGGGTTCAAATAGACTATTAGGCTGAAGACTGTTAGGCTATTAGGCGTTTAAACGTCGAAAGCTTTCGGTACTATAGCATCAGTTCTATTTTTTGGCTCAAAGCCTTTCAAAATTCTTGGATCCTCTTAATTTAGCATTTATTATGACAGGATTTCGTGAATATGTTATAAAAGCGGCAAGCTATTATCCGAATACACCTAACAGTCTAATAGCCTAATAGCCTTCAATCTTATGACTTGGTTTCTCACGAAATCAAGATAAACGTTATCGATGCTCTATAGAAGGGAAGCGCAGCATGCAGAACCTCCTCGTCACGGGCGGATGTGGATTTATCGGCGCCAACTTCATCCATTACGTTCTCCAAGAAACCGAATTTGAGGGTCGCATCGTCAATGTCGACAAACTGACCTATGCCGGCAACCCGGAGAGCCTGGCCGGCCTGCCGCAAGGTTCAAAGCACCAATATGTTTTCGTGCATGCCGATATCTGTGATGCCACCGCCATGCGTGAGATCTTTGAAACCTATGCCATTGATACCATTTGCCATTTTGCGGCCGAATCACACGTGGATCGATCCATCGTTGCACCGGATGCCTTTGTAAAAACCAACATACTGGGCACATTCACCCTGCTGGAGGAGGCCCGACGCAGGGGAGACCGGCTCAACCGATTCCACCACATCAGTACCGATGAAGTCTACGGATCTTTGGGAACCTCAGGCCGGTTTGTAGAAACAACCCCCTATGATCCCAGCAGTCCCTATTCTGCGTCCAAGGCATCCTCCGATCACTTGGTGCGCGCATACCATCGCACCTATAATCTACCGGTGAGCTTGTCAAACTGTTCCAATAATTATGGGCCCTATCAGTTTCCAGAAAAATTAATTCCGTTGATGATACTCAATGCATTGAACCAAAAGCCGCTGCCGGTATATGGCCAGGGGGCCAATGTTCGCGACTGGCTTTATGTTCGCGATCACTGCCGCGCCATTTGGACGATTCTAAAATCAGGCGCAATAGGCGCGACCTACAACATCGGCGGTGAGTGTGAACTGACCAACATCGACCTGGTCACCGCCCTTTGCAAAATTTTGGATGAAATGGTCCCTTCGGGTGAATCCCGGCCGCGATCTGGCCTGATCACCTTTGTGAAAGACAGGCCCGGACATGATTTTCGGTATGCGATTGATTGCTCCAAGCTGAAAGCCGATTTAAATTGGCAGCCCCGGGAATCGTTTGACAGCGGCATCCGCCTTACAATCCAATGGTATCTGGACAACACCGCCTGGATTGAGCGGGTTCAGAGCGGGGCTTATCGGGAGTGGATGGACGAGAATTATGGTAACAGATAATATAAGCAATCAGGTATCAGCAACCAGCCATCAGCAGCTAATTGCTGATCTCCGATGCTTTAAGAATTCAGGATTCAAAGGAGCTGTTATCTTAATTTGACCAACATCGAACATCGAACGTCCAACACCGAACGTTCAAGTATCGGCCGTAAGCGCTTAGCTAATTCGATGTTCAATGTTGAATGTTCGATGTTCGATGTTGATAATAATCAATTGAATCCTCAAAGCCTAATAAAAATCACAGGCAAAATTTATGAAAAAAGCCAAAGACTATCTGGTCTTCCCCCTGGATGTGGCCACGGTTGACGAGGCCAAGAAGTATGTAAGGCTGCTGCGCGACCATGTGGGTGTATTTAAAATCGGTCTGGAACTTTTTATCCAGGCCGGTCCCCGGGTTGTGCGGGCCGTTCAGGATCTTGCGCCGAAAAGTCGTATATTTTTAGACCTGAAACTGCATGACATCCCCGAGACAGTCAGACGCGCCACCCGGCGCATGGCATCGTTGGGTATCACCTTTGCAACGGTCCACTGCGGTGATTCAACCAAAATGCTCGATGCGGCAGTAAACGGTGCTGATGGTAAAATGCAACTACTGGGTGTCACGGTTCTAACTAGCGTTTCCAGTCAGGATATGCGTTCCGCCGGATATGACCCATCTCTGGCGAACAACCTTAATAAATTGGTGCTGAAAAAGGCGCAGACGGCCCAAAAGGCCGGTTTTGCCGGTGTGATCTGCTCCGGCCATGAAGCTCAGGCCATTAAGGAACATTGCGGAAGATCTTTTTTGGCAGTCACACCGGGCATCCGTCCATCCTGGGACGGGACCGGTGGTGATGATCAATCGCGCATCATGACACCCGCCCGGGCCATTCAAAAAGGATCAGATCATTTGGTTATCGGACGCCCCATTCGCGACGCCCAAGATCCGGCCGGGGCCGCTCACCAGATAATTGAAGAGATCCGGACAGCTTCGCCGCACTGACGTCCATACCGGCAAAGATTTCTTATGGCTGCATGCGATCAAGGCTGTCTGCGGCTTTCAGCCCGTCTATCAGAAAAGGCTCTGCTTCCGCTACCAGCGGCAGAATAAAACAAAAACTGCTGCCCTGGTTTTTACCCCGGCTTTCAGCCCAAATACACCCGCCGTGCATATCCACATATTTCCGCGTCAGCGCCAGCCCCAGACCGGTGCCCTGATATTTTCTGCTTTTGGAGGATTCGACCTGTTCGAAGGTTGCAAAGATGCGGTCCAGATTCTCCGGCTCCAGACCGATACCGGTATCCGTAACCATAATTTCAATAAAATTCTCAGGCTGCCGGTTTGGGTATCGATCTGAAAGCGGTATGGAAAGCGTTTTTCCATTGGAAGATCGTAAGATTTCATTTGATCTTTTTAGCACTGTTGCCGTTAAGCTTATGGAACCCCTGTCAGGTGTAAATTTTACGGCATTGGATAGTAAATTGTACACGACCTGCTTTAACTTGCGTTCATCCGCGATCACCCTGTTCGGTATTCTATCGGCGACAATCTCGGTACGGATCCGGCGTTTTTGGGCTTCTTCTTTGATAATCCGCATGCTGTTCCTGAAAAGTTCTTGGAGATTTACCGGTGTCAGGTATAGTTCATCCTTGCCGGCTTCAACCTTGGAAAGGTCCAGAATATCATTGATCAAGGCTAGTAGGTGGTGGGAACTACCGAGCACATCACCTAAATATTCCTTTTGCTCAGGATTTAATTCACCAAAACTTTCATCCACCACCAACTCGGTAAAGCCGATAACATGGTTCAAGGGTGTGCGCAGTTCATGGCTCATATTGGCCAGAAATTCACTCTTGGCCTGGTTGGCTTTTTCAGCCGCCTGTTGGGCCTGCAGCATTTTCTGCTCCGCCTGCTTACGCTCGGTAATATCATGGTCGGTACCAAAGATTTTTACAATATTGCCATGCTTGTCCCTTTCAACTTCGCAATAGGAATGAATGGTCTTTACTTGACCATTGATGGGGATTGTCTCAAATTCAAGCTCATAGGTGTCATACTGCTTTGCCAAGGCAACACTGAGATTATCAACTTCCTCTGGATTCGCGTAGATGCTCAAACTGACCGATTCCGGTACCATCCCATCGGGATAATCATCTTTATTGATACCAAATATTCTAAAACATTCGTCCGACCACATCTCGGTTTCATGGTTCCAATCATAATACCAGCTGCCTATTTTAGACAGATGTTGCGCTCTGCTTAGGTATTTTTCAGAGAGGGCCTTCTCATACAACTGCGCGTTCTCAATGGCCATTGCGGCTCGCGCAGCCAGGCTTTCCGCCAGTTTTATCTGCTGCTCGCTGTAATCTTTTGGTTCCACATCTTCATATATTTCCAGTATTCCCAATACACGCTCTTCTACCCATAAAGGCACGATTAAATTGGTGAAGATCTCCTGCTTTTTCATCAGGGCCGTCTCGGCCTTATCTGCCAGGGGGTCATCTATATTTAAGAGAAAGGATTGGCCGCGCGTTAGAGCCCTGAAAGTCGTCGGATAATTCCTGAGATCATAGATACGCCCCGGGTTGTCTGCTTCCTCGGGATAGGCTTTATTGTAATCGAGCAAGGTTTCAATTTTATTCGTTTGGGGATGCCATTTGGAGATCGAGCAGCCGTTTGCGCCGAGCGTATTGATGATGGTAATGGCTACGGTTTTTAACGTGTCCGGCAAGGATACATTTGCGCTGATCTGAGTTGCGGCCGTATAGAGAGAACGCAATTCAGCCAGTTCTTTTTCAGCGACTGTCAGTCTGTTTTCCAACTGACGATATGTAGGTTTGTCTGGTGTCAATGGCCTATGCAATTGTCTGATCGGCGTTCCTTCATTGCCATGTTTGGCATCCGTTTATTTAATTCAGCAAATCGATCAACGTCTCAACAACCTCTGAATCAAGCTTCCCCCTGGCGGCGATAAGGTTATATCGACCTAAGCCATCTATCGACAGTATCACTAAAAACTTTAGCGGTTTTAATAGTAGGCGACTATATTGTATTTTGTTAAATATTAGGTCGTTAGATTAATGATTGTTGGATTGTTCGAAGTGCGGGAGTTATTTGCTTTGGATCGTCGCATTGCCGTCACGGAAGGGGTAACGATTCTAATAATTCATACATGCTAAGTAATTGATCCATAAATTGAATTCATTCCGCGCTGCGAGTCTTCGACCTGGAGCCCTGCGAATCAATGGGGCCTGTGAAAGTCCGTCGCATGCATAAATTCTCAGTTGATTTGCAGCGCAGGAATTGAAATCTATATAACGCGGTAAAATTGGTCGATGATCGGATGTGCATGGTCACCCATGGTCGGTTCGAGGAGCTTCATGTATTCCGTGTCGTTGTCCAATTCCGCATCAATTCGTTCATAATCAGACAGAGAAAGATAACGGGTCAGGATTGTCACCCGGCCCCTCTGACCGGCGAGATTATACATAAGGTCCACCGAAACTTCAGGATACTTTTTTTCTTTATATTCTTTGGCTTTGACCAGCGCTTCAAAAAATTCCGCATAATTCGGCCCATAACCGAATTCTCTTTGATGAATAATCATATCTTCCCCCCAAATTTGGATTCCGATGCAGTAATGAATATTAAAATTTTGCTGTTTGAGTGCAAGTGACACATTGTAGCATTATTTCAAATTAAGAAATAATAGTAAATTGTCAAGAAGGCCGATTGATTTGAGGATGGATACCCGCGGAGTAAATCTGAGGTCCCATTAGAGCAGCCGGCTTCACTCTCTGAGCTTCGCCGGGATAAGACGCCGCGGTTATCCGACTGTCTTATGGGGTGGCATCGCACCCTAGCGATTATCCTTTTTTCATTCTGGTTTGTGATGCTTCGTGGTGCGTTGCGAACGGGGTTAAATATAAAGTGCTTGAATAATGCCGTATTCGATTTATAATTAGACTCACAAATCCAAAGGCAAAAGGAGCCCGAGATAAATCATGTGCCAGATCACGGCTATTTACGGCAGCCCGCGCAGAAACGGCAACACCGCCGCTCTACTCAAAGAAGCGGTTGCCGGTGCGCGTGCACAGGGAGCTAGGGTCAACGAATTTGTCCTGCGGGATGAAAAAATTTCTCCCTGCCTGGAGATATACGGCTGCACGAAAACCGGAAAATGTGTCATCAAGGATGATTTTCACAAAGTGCGGGACAGCATGCTTTCCTCCGGCGGCGTCATGCTGGCTTCGCCCATATTTTTTTACACCGTCAGTGCGCATACCAAGATCTTCATGGATCGTTGCCAGTCCCTGTGGGTCAAAAAATACTGGATCGAAGGGATTCCCTTTAATCAATGGCAAACCAAACGCAAAGGACTTTTTATTTCCGCCGGCGCCACCAGGGGAAAAAAGCTTTTCGACGGCGCCCTTTTAACCGTGAAATATTTCTTTGATGTCATCGATGCCAGCCTGTGGAAATCACTGCTCTTTCGTGGTCTTGATTTTGAAAAGGATGTACTTAAACACCCGGAATATCTTCAGGAAGCCCGTGAGGCCGGTGCGCAATTGGCACTATCACTTAGATCATAGGCACAAATTGCTTTCATGCTGTTTTTTTACATAGATCCGTGCTGAAAAATTCAACCCGGTTGCGGCCACCATTTTTTGCAGTATATAAGGCCTCATCAGCTCGTTGAAAGAGTTGGTCTACGGTGCTGTCTTTGGGATCATTTGTAGCGACCCCGATACTCACGGTAAATTGCACATCTTCTTTATTGGCTGCCACCGCTTTTTCTGCCAGCATCTTTCTTAAACGTTCTGATATGCTAAAAACCTGATTGGGATCTGTTTCCACCAGCAAAATGGCGAACTCTTCACCGCCGATCCTGGCTATATAATCTGCATTACGTATATTTTTAAGACATCGTCGAGCCAGCATTTGTATAACTTTATCACCCGTGGGATGTCCGAATTTATCGTTGATCTGCTTAAAATTATCGATATCCATTATCAGGAGGGCCAAATTGTGATCATACCGCCGGTGTCTGTCAAGCTCCCGGGCAGCCACATCCCAAAAGTGACGCCGGTTCATTACACCTGTTAGGGAGTCAGTATTGGCCAGTTGCTTGAGTTCATCTTCAAGCACGGAACGCCTGCCAATCTCCTGTTTCAACCGCTCCTTTTCCTGGCGCAATATTCGGTTTTTTGCATCAAGGTCTTGATAGTAATGGTGGCGATAATATTCGAACCAGTAGGTGACTGCGGAAATGATCAAGTAGACCGTCAAAAAGCGTATCTTGAATTGACCGTCATAGGCATAGGTTAAATTAAGCTTGAATGGCATCCAGAAAAGAATCGTTACAATGAGGAATATTAGGCCGCTCCAAAAAACCCCCTCTTTATTACCAAACAAAAAAAAGGCGATCAAAGGGAAGACATTAATCCATAAGGACTTGGACCCACCCTCGCCGCCCATCATAAGCATGTACACAATTAGTACGCCAAAAATGCAAATATTTATGCGGTAGACGATCCGCCCGTCAGGTATATGCATTAAAAACAACCAGCCCGCAAACAAACCCACTGCCGACATCAATATGAAAAGGCATAGCGTATATTCGCCCCGCAATAGATTCAGTATGCCAAAGATAACCATCGTTGTGATGCCAACGAAGAGAAAAACAGTGTAATATTGAAACCGTGTTTTATCCTCACCCGCAAACGGGGCATGATTAACTTTATTAACGACAGTTCCTATAAAATCGGTCAAATACGAAATCATGAACGGCTTTAACCTCGGTAAATTTAAGCTTGAATCAGCGGGGAGTTCTGCAGGCATTTGCTAAAATATATTAATATTCCGGCAGGTTATTCCCGATATACTTGGAGTCTATATCGGCTGTTGCTCCAGAAAACTTAAGGTATAGTTTTCTGGATGCAGGCTGTTATCAGCCTCTACGTTTTCTAGTTTGAGGTGAATTTTCGAGGTAGGATTGGATACCCGTCGCGGCTTTGCGCCCATCGGCAATGGCACGCACAACCAATGACTGCCCAGTGGTCATGTCCCCGGCCACAAAAACACCTTCAACGTTGGTCATCCGGTTATGATCGGTTTTCACATTGCGGAGATTGTCAATTTCCAGACCGATTTCGTCGATCAAATTGCAGGGGCCCGGGTCGACAAAGCCCATTGCCAGGATAACCAAGTCGGCTTCGATCTCAAAATCAGTTCCCTTCTTTTCTACTGGGATATGGCCTTTGCCATCAGGGGCAGACTGCCATTCGATCTCTATACAGGCTACTTTTTTAACCGCCCGGTTTTCCCCGATAAAGGCTTTGGCTGTCACCGCCCATTGTCTGCTGCCACCTTCCTTATGCGCATGGGTATCCCGCAGGATAAGCGGCCACATGGGCCAGGGTGTGGATGGGTCCCGCTCGTTTGGCGGCTCCGGTAAAATTTCAAGCTGGTTCACCTGGCGGGCGCCTTGGCGCAAGGCGGTTCCCAGGCAATCCGATCCCGTGTCCCCGCCACCAATAATGACCACATTTTTATTGGTGGCCCTTATCTCCATATAGGGGTCCAGCGCTTCACCCGATAGTCGTTTGTTTTGCTGAGTCAGATAATCCATGGCAAAAACAATGCCGCTGTAATCTCGACCCGGTATGGGCAGGTCCCGCGGGCCCCGGGCTCCACAGGCCAGACATATGGCCTGAAAACGGCTTTGCAGGTAACGATAGCTTATATCTTCTCCCACGCGGACACCGGGCTCAAAAACGACACCTTCCGCTTCCATTAGCCGGATCCGGCGTTCCACTATCTCTTTTTCCAATTTAAAATCAGGAATACCATAGCGCAGAATGCCGCCGGGTTTTGGCGCTTCATCAAATACCGTCACACGATATCCGTTTTTGTTCAGGGTGTCTGCCACCGCCAGGCCTGACGGCCCGGCTCCGATCACCGCCACCCGGGCGTTAAAATAAGTGTCCGGTTGGCTGGCCTTGATATAGCCCTCCTTGAAGCCCTTCTCTATCAATGCCATTTCAATTTGGCGGATAGTTACCGGCTCCTGGTTGAGACCGGCCACACAGGCTGCTTCACAGGGTGCCGGACAAACGCGCCCGGTGAATTCCGGAAAATTATTGGTGCTTAAAAGGATATCTAAAGCGTTTTGCCAGTTGCCGCGATACAGAAGATCATTGAACTCAGGAATAACATTGGCCACCGGGCAACCATAAGCGTGACAGAAAGGCACGCCACAGTCCATACAGCGTGCACTCTGAACGATCAGATCATCCTCTGACAGCGGCAATTCAACCGCCTGGTAGTCTCCCAATCGTTCCGCTTTCGGACGGTATCCACCTTCTTTGCGCTCATACTCCAAAAAACCGGTCGGCTTACCCATGTTGCACCTCTTTTCTTTCGGTGGCCTCGTCTTCCTTGGTCATCTTTCCGAGCACGCGACGATATTCCATGGGAAATACCTTGACGAAAAAGGGTAGCGCATCTTCCCAGTTGTCAAGAATTTCGGCTGCTTTGGGACTACCGGTATACTTAAGGTGATTTTGAATCAAATGCGCCAATTCTTCACGATCACTCGGATCCGATACCAGCTCAAGGTCAACCATATCCAGGTTGCAACGGCTGTCAAGGCGTTGATGACGGTCATAAACATAGGCGATGCCCCCACTCATACCGGCGGCAAAATTGATTCCGGTTTGGCCCAGGACCACCACACGGCCTCCGGTCATGTACTCGCAGGCATGATCACCCACACCCTCTACCACAGCATAAGCACCGCTGTTGCGGATGGCAAACCTTTCACCGACTTTTCCGCAAAGGTAGGCTTCACCACCGGTGGCCCCGTATAGGATGACATTTCCGGCGATGGTATTGACCGATGGATCATAGGCGGCGCCGGTCCACGGCTTGACTACGATTTTGCCGCCAGACAGTCCTTTGCCAACATAGTCATTGGCTTCTCCTTCCAATTGGAGTGTCAAGCCATGCGCGGCAAACGCACCAAAGCTTTGACCGGCGGCGCCTTTAAAGCGGCAGGTAATCGTGTCTTCCGGTAAACCTTTATGGCCGTAACGCTTGGCGATTTCTCCTGAAAGCATGGCGCCCACGGTTCGGTCGGTATTGCCAATTCCCTTTTCAATCAACACCGGCTTTTTATTTTTTAAGCTGGCTTGTGATTGCCTTATCAGGTCATGATCCATAACGCCTGCGGTAATGACCGGCTGTGATCCGGTTTGGCGCCGTGGGCTGTCAGTTTCGGAACTGCGGGCGGCATCATAAAAGATTTTGGAGAAATCCAGACCCTTTGCTTTCCAGAAATCAATGGCCGCATCCATTTCGAGAAGATCCGACCGTCCGATCAAATCATCCAGTTTACGAAAACCCAAGGTCGCCATATACTCGCGCACTTCCTGGGCGATCATGGTAAAAAAATTCTGTACGTATTCCGGCTTGCCGGCAAATAACTTGCGTAATACGGGATTCTGGGTGGCAACCCCAACCGGGCAGGTATTGCGATGGCATTTGCGCATCATGATGCATCCCAGCACCACCAATACGGTGGTTGCAAAACCAAATTCCTCGGCTCCCAGCAGTGCGGCGATGACGATGTCCCGACCGGTTTTGATCTGTCCATCCGCCTGGATGCGGACGCGGTCACGCAAATTGTTCAGTACCAGCGTTTGCTGGGTTTCGCTCAAGCCCAGCTCCCAGGGGCCACCGGCATGTCGGATGGATGACAAAGGGGATGCACCGGTCCCCCCGTCATAACCACTGATCAGAACCATATCGGCCCGGGCTTTGGCCACGCCGGCGGCGATGGTGCCGACCCCCACTTCAGAAACCAGTTTGACCGAAACCCGGGCCGCGGCATTGACATTTTTAAGGTCGAATATGAGTTGGGCCAGGTCCTCGATGGAATAGATGTCGTGATGCGGTGGCGGGGAAATCAGCGTAACCCCCGGCGTCGAGTGGCGAACCCGCGCAATCTCTGCGTTAACTTTGTGACCAGGGAGCTGCCCCCCTTCACCGGGTTTAGCACCCTGGGCGATCTTAATCTGCATTTCCTGAGCGTTGACCAGATATTCGGTGGTGACGCCAAAACGGCCGCTGGCTATCTGTTTAACGGCGCTGCAGGCATTGTCACCATTGGGCAAAGGCTGATATCGTTGGGGATCTTCCCCCCCTTCACCGCTGTTGCTTTTGCCGCCCAGGCGATTCATGGCAATGGCAATGGTTTCATGGGCTTCACGGCTAATGGAACCAAAAGACATGGCACCGGTGGCAAAGCGTTTGACAATGGCTGCCACCGGTTCGACGTCGTCGATTAAAACCGGCTTTCTGTTTTTAAATTTGAACAATCCGCGCAAGGTAAACTGTTTCTCGCTCTGATCATTGATTAACCCGGTATATTGGCGAAACAGTTCGTAGTTGTTTTGCCGGGTCGCTTGCTGCAATTTGCTGATTGCCTCAGCCGTCCAGAGATGCCGTTCTCCGTCCTTACGGACCTTGTAGTGGCCGCCGCTGGGCAATATTTTTGTGGTGAATGGATTTCTATCCAAGGCCTGCTGATAACGATCGGCAGCCTCTTTGGCCACGGCATCCAGACCGACACCGTTGACCAGTGAGGCCGTTCCGGGGAAATAGCGGTCTACGAATTCGCTATCGAGGCCAATGGCTTGAAAAGCCTGGGCACTGCGATAGCTCCGCAATGTGGAGATGCCCATTTTTGACATGGTCTTTAACAATCCCTTGCATAGGGCCGTGATGTAATTCTCGATGGCGAACGCTACACTGACCGACCGGGGCAATTGCTTTTTAATTGCCAGGGCAGCAATCGTTTCGAATGCCAGATAAGGATTGATGGCCGTGGCACCATAGCCAAGCAACAGCGCCATGTGCATGACCTCCCTGGCCTCACCGGTTTCGACAATCAATCCCGAATTGGTGCGAAGTCCGCGATTGGCCAGATAGCGGTTCACCGCCGATGTTGCCATTAAAGCTGGAATGGGAATCAGGTCTTCGGGCAAATCCCGATCGCTTAAGATGATAATCGCGTAACCTTGCTGGATCGCCGCCAGGCTTTGTGCACATAAACGGTCAATAGCCATTCCAAGCGCTTGGGCCGATCCTTCCGCCCCAAAACCGAGTGCCAGTGTTTTCGATCGGAAACCGTCGACATTCAGGTTCTTGATACGCCGCAAATCTTCATTGGCCAAAATAGGGTGTTGCAGTTTAATCAATCGGCTGTTTTGGGGGATCTCCGTCAAAATGTTCCCGGGATTACCGATAAAGGTCATCAAGGACATCACCAGTTCTTCACGCACCGGGTCGATGGCCGGGTTGGTTACCTGGGCAAACAGCTGCTTAAAATAAGCATATAGCAGTTGATTTTTTTCAGAAAAAACAGCCAAGGGTGTATCGGCGCCCATGGAGCCCACGGGCTCATGACCTTCGCATGCCATGGGTTCCAGGATTGTCTGCAGGTCCTCCCGGCTGTAACCGAAGAGCTTCTGTTTTTTTGTCAGGTCCTCAAAATCAGGCTGCAGGGAGGCCACATCACCGTAAAAGCCCCTTACGGATATCCTGTTTTCCTCGACCCAGCGGCGATAGGGATGGGTTCGTGCGCACGCCGTTTTTATTTCACCATTTTTAATCAGACGCTGTTTCTCAAAATCAACGACCATCATGGCCCCTGGACTCAGGGCCCCTTTCTCGATCACATTTTCCGGCTTAAAATCAAGCACGCCGACTTCAGATGCAAAGGCAATCATACCGTTTTTTGTCAATGTATAGCGTGCAGGCCGTAACCCGTTTCGATCGAGCATGGCACCTGTTTGGATGCCATTGGAAAAAGACAGTGCTGCAGGGCCGTCCCAGGGCTCCATCAAACCGGCATGGTATTCGAAAAATCCGCGTAGATCAGCACCCATTGGGTATTTGACCCCCCAGGCCTCGGGAACAAGCATCAACATGGCATGGGCTAAGCTGCGCCCGGAATTGACCAACAGTTCCAGAGCGTTGTCCAGACAGGCGGAATCGCTGCCCCTTTCGTCGATGATCGGCAACAGCTTGGCCAGATCTTCACCAAACAGTTCTGAGGCCAAAGAGGGCTCACGGGAACGGATATGGTTCAGATTGCCCCGCAGCGTATTAATCTCACCATTGTGTGCCAGATAACGGAATGGCTGGGCCAGCTCCCATGAGGGGAAGGTATTGGTACTGTAGCGCTGATGAATGACCGCCACGGCGCTGCTTAATTGGGCTTGATTCAAATCTTCATAAAAACCGGACAATTGCGGTGCCGTAAACAGCCCTTTGTATACAATGGTGTTAACCGACAGACTTGTAATGTAAAAGCAGTCGTCTTTTTCAAGCAGCTTAACGGCCTGGCGTTCCAATTGCCTTCGCAGCACATAGAGTTTTCGCTCAAGCGCTGCCCCGGACAATCCTTTTCCATCGATGAAAATCTGTTCAATCGCCGGCTGCTGCTCTCTAGCCTGACCGGAGATGGCACTGCTTTCGACGGGCACGGAGCGCCAGGTCAGCAATTTCAATCCTTCTGATGCAACCGTGTCCTCCACCAAACGGATACAGGCTTGGCGCCGTCTAGAACTACTCGGTAAAAAAATCATGCCGACGCCATATGACCCGCGTGTGGGTAGATTAATTCCCAGACAGCTACATTCATCACGGAAAAACTGATCCGGAATCTGGATTAAGATACCGGCGCCATCGCCGGTTTTGAGATCACCGCCGATGGCGCCGCGATGCATCAGGTTCCCCAGGATTTTAAGCCCGCTTAGGATGATATCATGGCTCGGCTTGCCGTCGATCTGGGCCACAAAACCGACCCCGCAGCTATCGTGTTCATATATGGGATTGTACAATCCTTGTGCGGCCGGAAACTTGCCATGTTTGGAATTCGTTGTTTGCGTCATACCTTCCTTTATTTCGTTAAGCGTACATCTTTATTATTCCCTGAATCTTGCACGAAAGCCTCCGGCGCGTGCAAGCGCTGGAATCCGTTTGACGTAAAGGACCGCCGAACCAATTTTTATAACAGAATTGAACCGCAAAAACTACTCGGTTTCCAAATTTGCAGCCGATTCTTATCCACTCGACAACTCAGCAATTGGAATGCCAACTCGTTCATTAGCAGCGACATGAATGTAACTTATTGTGATTATAGGTTAATTTAATTAGAGCTTGGAGAGTGGCAGGAATCAAAACATTACGTTTTTGTAGTTTTGTCTGGATCTTTACTACAATTTTGTACTAAGGCTTTTTAAATCGAATCACATAATTGAAATCAAGCATAGTGGGATTCTGTGATGCCGCTTAAGCGGCGTTATAGTTTCTGAGGGTTGACTTCTTTATGTTGTTCAGCTTATTGAAATAGCATCTTGCCTTAGCGATATTACCAAACTTGGAGTTGTTAGTCATGAGGGAATATGAATCCGTCAGCCAAATCTGAATGGGAAAACCTTGTGGTTTCCCCCGAGGATGTCATATCCCATATAAAACCGGGTATGAATATTTTTCTGGGCAGCGGTGTGGCCGAACCACGGACCCTGATGAAAACGCTCATTGAATCAGGTCTTTCCAATACCTACGACCTGGAGTTAATCCAGTTGAATATCCATGGCGATATTTTTTCATTGCGGCAACTCCAAGACAAAAACTATCGTCTGAAAACATTTTTCTCCGGTTGGTTTGCCAGTGAAGCCTTTATTGCACCCAACATCGATTTTACCCCGGGTAGATATTCCCAAATCCCCCAAATTATTAAATCCAAAAGAATCCCGATTGATGTGGCCTTTATTCAAATCACACCGCCTGACGAAGAAGGCCATTGCAGTCTTGGCGTTGCTGTAGATATTGCCCGAGAGGCCATGGAGCAGGCCACATTAGTTGTGGGTGAGATTAACACCCAAATTCCTTACACCTTTGGCGATACCATCGTATCTATTTCAGACTTCGACCTATTGATAAAATCAACCGAACCGCCGGTTTATTTCGACCGTTGGCCCGTTGATGATATTTATGAGCAAGTGGCTATGAATATTGCAGGGCTGATTGAGGATGGGGACTGTGTCCCCTTTTATTCCGGTTCGCTCTTTGAAGCCTTAGCCAAGCAGTTGGTGCACAAAAGGCACCTGGGTATCCATGGAATTATCTGTACCGACGCCTTAATGGAATTGGTTAAAAGCGGTGCGGTCAGTAACTATAAAAAAGCTACATTTAGAGGCAAAACAGTTGTTTCCTATGCCCTGGGGACACCGGAACTGATGGATTGGCTCGACCGAAATCCACTTTTGGAATTTCAAAACATTAAAGAGATGTTTGATCCGGTTCAAATAGGCCGGAATTCAAATTTAGTAATTATTTATGAATGTCATGAAGTGGATTTGTTTGGAAGGGTTAGCCTTCGATTGGATGAAGGCGACATTGAATCAGGGCCGGGTATGTACACTGATCTGTATACTGGAGCGGGCATATCTCCCGGAGGACGAACAATTTTTGCGCTACCAAGCCGAAATCAAAAAGGGGATTCAAACATTCACTTGAGGCTGAAAGATCTTCGTAATCAGTTTGGTATTCGAGAGTCGATTGATATGATCGTCACCGAATACGGCGTAGCCAATTTGAAATGGCGTCCGATTCGCGAACGGGCCCAAGCCCTAATCGATATTGCCCACCCGGAGGAAAGAAAACACCTGGTCGAACAGGCCAAAGAAAAAAAGATTTTGTTTCCCGATCAGATATTTCTAGCTCAGAGCGCGCATCTATATCCGGCCGAGATTGCGACCAAGCACACCTTCCGCAATGATTTAAAGGTTCGATTTAGAGCTTTAAAACCTTCGGATGAAGATGCCATGCGGCGTCTCTTCTATCGATTTTCAGATGAGACTGTTCTGCGACGATTTTTTTTCCGCATAACAACGATGCCCCATGATAAGATGCAGGCATACGTCAATGTCGATTATCGCCGCGAATTGTCTATTGTTGCCCTTGTGGATGAACCTGATAAGAGAGAAATCATTGCTGAGGCGCGTTACATGAGAAGTGAGCAAAGTGGTTACGGAGATGTTGCCTTTGTGGTGGATGAAAAATATCACGGTTTGGGCGTCGGGACATACCTATACCTGATGCTTGTGCGCCTGGCGAAGGAGCGCGGCTTAAAAGGCTTTACGGCCGAAGTTCTTGAAACCAATACGGGGATGATTAAGGTTTTTGAAAAAGGTCGCCTGCCAATGGATGCCCGCGTCCAAGATGGTGTCTACCGACTGACTATTACTTTTGATGACTCCAATTCACCCTCTCAGACCACAACCGATGCTCTATTTCAGCGGAAATAACGTACAACATGTCAAATAAAAGTGTTTCAGTTACCTAAACGATCACGGGTATTTGAAGATTGCGGCGTTGTTTTGATTTCCATCAAATTATGTCAACTATCTCAAGCAATTGATGTATATTTTGCTACACCTTTACCTGTGAGGGAACACCGAGAATGATGTAATCACAACTTTCCATCAGTAATCTATATGCTGAAGCAGAAAAGAGGCTTCACCTTTTTTTCCACCTATTTATCTTTTCAAAGGCTATTTGCGCTGCCCTGATTAAGCTTTTAAGATTAACTGGCTTATGAAAATAGTCATCAAATCCTGCATCCCGACAATCGGATAGCTCGAACAGTGATGCATAGCCTGTTACAGCATGCACGATGGCCATGGGCATATCTTTTCTAATCAGCCTGCAAAGCTCAACACCATTCATACCAGGTAAATTAAGATCTAGAAACATTACATGTATCTTGTCTTCTTTAAGCATTTCTAATGCCGCTTCCGCACTTTCGGCCGATCGAACCTGGTATCCTTCCCGCGAAAATGTCTCTGATAACAAATCCCGTATGCTTTCCTCATCGTCCACGACTAATATTTGATTGTCTGCCATAATTCTTCCTCACTTGTTAGATTAAACATCAGGTGCTATTCCATCCGAGGCCTCATCGATATCAATTATATGCCTATCAAGATAGCTTTTTGTCCTATATTTATTTATTTTCATTAATTTTTTTGTTATTTCACCTAATCGATCAATTTGCTCCTTTATTATCGTGACTTTTGAATAATGTGATTTATCCTTTGGAATATCCATTAACAGCAACTCTGAATATCCGGATATACTCATCAAAGGTTGATTGAGCTCATGACAAATTGCACCACACATCTCAAGCACACCTTGCAGTTTCTCCTTATGTAGCCTTTCAAATTCAGCCTCTTTGTTTTTAGTTAAATCCGCAAAACTTATAATTAATACATTTCTGTCATGAATCTTTACGCTGATTTCCATTTTTAGAACCGGGATTTCATCACCGTCCGCCGAGATCAGGTGATAATCTGAAGGCGCTTCACCGTTACCTTGATATGGTTCTTGTATGAAATCGTTTTGTTGGCGCCCGATCACATTTCGTTTCTCTGATCCAAGCATTTCCAACGCTTGCGGATTCGCTTCAACTATTTTCCCAGATTCCTGGTCTACCTCAAGAATACCAGTTGGCAGGGAATTGATTATGTTCTCCAATCGATTGTAATTCTTATTTATCTCTTTTGTTTGTAATTCGATTATGGATTTCAATTTTTTTCTTGATAGGTTCCATACAAAATACAAAACGGTTTCTATAACAAAAAGGGCAATGATGGCATATAAGATATTGTTAATAAGGCTTTTCTTAAAAGCATTCCATCTTTTAGTGGCATCTTTCCAGACAACAACATTGCCTACCGGAGACAAATGTTGATCTACAGTTGCTTTGTAATCTCTCAGGGAGAAAATGCAAACCTGCAATGGAAATGGTCTTTTAATAAAAAATGCTCCAGGACGATCAATACGCGAATTCAAACTTTGAATAGAAAGAATTTTTTTGACCGTATTGCTTGTAGATGATTCTATAAAAAAATCACCATGACGATAGTCTGAAGTAAAATGAGTCTTTACGAATCCTGACCACATATTCCTTTCTACATGAGCATCTGAAAGCAAAATGCAAAACTCACTGTTTAATTCGTTTCGAAGCGATTCCAAAAGAACTTTAAATGATGTACCTGCTTCCAATGCACCAACATGCTCTTTTTTACGCTGTTCTCGATCTTGGATTAGAACGGGCACAACACCCCGTATTCCTGAATACACTCTGCCGGTTTCAAAACCCTTCGTAGGTAAAAGCTTCTCATTCGCATCAACAACTGTATATCTAACATCATCCATATTATCGCCGTATTTTTCAGGGCGATGTACCCTAAGAAATGATGTGGAACCAGGGCCTAAATGGAAATGTAACTGACGGACATCATATCTTTCCCTCATTATTCCCCAACTCGAACTCACCGTACTCAAAAGTTCATTTCTTATTATTGCTGCCTTTTCCTTGCCAGAACCACCCCCTTCTCGTTGAACGGCTTGTTTTCCTTTTTTGAATAATAATCCAATTCGGGGATCATTTGCAACGTAGGTCGCAAGTTGCTGCATGGATGTTGCTTTAGCATCAATGGCTACCTCGAACATGTTTCTAGTTTGATTTGCCCAGTCCTGAATATCTTGGTTCAGCGTATTTAAAGATACCTGGTAATTTATAAAAATGAATATGATATCGGACAATACAATGAATAGAGACACAAATAGAAATCCATTGTTTCTGTTGTTTAGCATTATTCAATTCCAAATAACTTGAACTGGCAATTTGGCAACCTGCGCCAAATAATTCGAGTCAATCTACTCAGAATCTGTTTATTCTGATAGTTTTGTATTGGGCGTTTTAATTAATTTACATGTGCCGAATAAAAATGTCACAAAATCTTATATTCCGTTACATCTCAATTAATTATCGGATGCAAATCAGAAAACTTTAAACCTTTTGTACAAAGATAGGTAGTCCAACAGGATTTAGTGAATAATTGTAGGTATAATATGTAAGATTGTAGATAGTATCTATAATAGTTCTAGTGAATTAGTTGATTTTGCGTTGAATAAATCTTGAAATCAATTCTGATATCACTATCGGCCTATCGCTTCAATTTTTAGGATTCGACTGTTATTATCGGGTTTGCAGGGCACCTGGTATTTCAAATGGGAATATAAGTCCTATTACCATTCAATCGTCGTAAATGTCCAAATCAGGGTACAATTTTTTTGCGCATTTCGGACAAATGCTATGACTGAATTCTGCGCTGGAATGTTTACTGACGTATGCTTCAATTCCCTGCCAGTAACCTTTATCGTCTCTAATGTTCTTACAATTGGAGCAAATTGGCAAAAATCCTCTCAATGTTTTAACTTCAGACAGCGTTGCTTTAAGGTCGCGAATCAATTGCTCGCGTTCCTCAATCAAATTTTTCTGCTCAGTAATTTCATCCACTACTAAAATCAATTGGAGTCCTCCAGGGGCCTCAATCGTAGCAAATCGGCAGTCAATCCATAGTTCTTTTCCAAATGTTGATGTAGTGGATATTTCCTTTCGGGTTATCTTATTCTCTGCAATTGCCTGCTTCGCCGAATTGAGTAGTCCGGACTTGCGCCATGATTCTATTTCGTAAAAATTCTGGCTTTTTAATTGTTCAATTGAGGCACCCACAATATTTGCGGCAGCCTTATTGGCAGTCTTACACCGGCCGTCTATGTCATAAACCAAGATGCCAACAGGTGATGAAGAAGTTACCGCTTCATTAAAAGACAAGGAGTATTGTAGTTCCAAAGTGCGCTCACTGACCTCATGCTCCAAGTTATCACGAGCTCTCTCAAGAGTTGCCTCGATTACTTTACGCTTTTTAAGATTATAAATAAGATAAATAATCAGAGTTGTTTGAAAAACGATAAAGACAAAAATGCCCCAGATCCAAAATCTGTATTTTTCATAAAAGCCAACGTCTCTATTTACAATAACGCCTTCGGCTGGAAGCAGACCAAAATCAATTTTGTTTCTTGTTAACTGATTTGCATCGAACATGAAACGGTTGGGACTTTTCTCTAAAATGGATATCTCCTCCGCACTCTTCCCATCCAGGATATCCTTCACCATTTCGGCCGCGGCCTGTCCCTGGCTATATCCACTGACCAGCTTTCCTCCAATAATGCCGTGACCGAGGAATATGTCATATAGGCTATATATGGGAGCTTTTGAATTGTTCGCGATTTCTTTCGCTGTATAATCTGCGGGTATGATATTACCGAAGTCATCCTTTAGAATGGTAAGAAGGAAAACAACATCATTTTTCGTAAGAGATACGATGGTTTTCAACCCATTTTTAAGGCTTTGTCCTCTCAGGTGAACTATTTCAATTTCAGGGTTTAAGGATTTAGCTATGGATACGGTTTCTTGCCTGTAAGCATCCGCTCTTTTATGGTCAACACTCCAGATAACAAATTTCTCCATTTTCGGATGCAGTTTGGATATTATCCCGAGTGTAGCTTCTATATCGATGTCTTCAACAACGCCGGTAACCGTTTTGTGGCCTTTCAACATCGCATCCTGATATCGATTGATTCCACAAAAGACAATAGGTGCATCTATCAATAATTCATTTCGGTACTTTATTAGAAAGTTAAGCGCGTAATTGTCTGCACATATAATGCTGTCGAAATTAGTATGCTTATATTTATGGAAGTATAAATCTTTTAGAACTTCAAAGTGGAGGGCATCATTACCGCTTCTTACATCCATGTATTCAGTGCGCAGATCAATCTCATCCGTATATTTATTGAATACATCTAAAATCCCGTTATTTATATTGTCAGTCCATTGATAATTTGGCCTATACGAATGTAAAATCAAAACACTTTTTGGATCTTTGGACCAAACAGGTGATAAACACATCAGATTGATAAGGCCGGTCACCACAATTTCAATAAAAATGAAAATAAAAAAACATGAGTATTTCCGAAGGAAAAAGGTAGGAGGATTATAGTTGTTACCTGATGTGTCGTCTACTAATGGCTTATATAAACATAATCGTTTGGGACGATGCACTAGCACTTTATGCCTTTTTCACATCTGAAGGAAACGAATCATTAATAGAGTGGACTGAAATTATCGTGGTAATAATTTAAGGAAGCTTTTCAAAAAACTTTTCATCTCGTTTAACCCAGCACTAGAATGTAAACCCCAACTCAAAGGCCATGACACCGCCGCCGAATTGATAGGTCTCATCCTTGCCGTCTTCGATCTCGACATTCCACTGGTTGCTGAAGGCTTTTAGGACCAGGCCGCCATAAAAGCGTTTGTTAAAAAAGGCGCGTACACCTAATTTGGTAACAAATCCAAAACCGGATCCGGATTCATCGATCTCATCATCATCCGTATCTTCTTCATATTCGAGGCCGTTGAAATAAATCGCCGGACCCAGGGCCAGATAGGGTTGGATTCGGCTGTGATTGAGCTGCAGGTAGAATAGCCCTTCAATACCCAGCGCAGCAAATTCGCCGTCCCCGATATTGGCAGATGTACGGCTGCTCTCGGTGCTGTAGGTATGGATGCCGCCGCCGAAACCGAAAAACTTTTTAATGGGCGTCATATAGCTGACCGTAAAATCGGCTCCGGACTTGTAGCCTTCGTCGCTTAAATCTCCAGATGGCGCATAACCGCCCAGGGCAAAGGAAATATAATTGCGTTTGGCACCATCGGATTCATCTGCACAAAGAGGGGCAGCGAGGACGAGTACGAAGGCCAGGCATAGTAATATTGGTTTCATGATTTCCTCCCACATTCAAGGTACCGTCCAGAAAAACCGATAGACCGTAAGGACCAGGATTATCGCCCCCATGATGATGATCAACAATAGTTGGTCTTTATTAAATTTCTGCAAACCTAATTTGAGCGGTTCTAGTTGGTTAATCTTTCTTGTTATTGCACGGCTTGGAGGATTTCATCGGCAAGGCGCCTGAGGAATGCCTTCGCCTGAACGATTTGATACGTCTCAGCCGAAGCCTAAACCTAGTCATTTACCCTGTCCCGTCGTAGCTCGAAGAGCGAAGTCGGATTCGAACCCTCAGCAACGTAGCATATGGAATCCTCCGAGTCGCCCTTCGGGTGAAATTTGATGAGAAAAAAGACATTATCCATTTATAGCTAATCGACATTATGTGCAACTAACAATACATTCCGAATTCTGGTTTGACATAATCTAATAACATTCTCATCAAATTTCATGCAATAATAAGAAAGTTATTCCGCATCTAGTCCGAAGGCCGAATGCAGCACGCGCACGGCCAGTTCCGCATATTTCTCCTCCACAATGCAGGAAATGCGGATCTCGGATGTACTGATCATGGCGATATTGATATTCTCTCGGGCCAGGGTCGTGAACATGATCGAGGCCACGCCGGAGTGGTTTTTCATACCCACCCCGATTACCGAGACTTTGGCGATGTTTTCATCACCGAAAACATCTTCCGAACCGATTTCTTCTGCGATGCGCTTCTCAATAGCCATGGCTTTGGCAAAGTCGCCCGTTGGAACCGTAAAGGTTAAATCGGTTTGTCCCTCAGCGCGCGTATTTTGAATGATCATGTCCACCACAATGCCCGATTCGGCTATGGGTGAGAATATCTTGGACGCAATACCGGGCTGATCCGGTACTTTTTTTAAGGTTATACGGGCTTGGTTCTTATCATGGGTCACACCGGACACCACGAGTTGCTCCATGCCCGAGTCTTCACTAATGACCATGGTCCCCTCCTCATCTGAAAATGATGATCTGACATGTACCGGGATGTTAAATTTTTTGGCAAAACCCACCGAGCGGATCTGCAGGACCTTTGCCCCCAAGCTGGCCATGTTCAACATCTCATCGTACGATATCTCTTTAAGTTTTCTGGCCTTGCTGCAAACATTCGGATCGGCCGTATAAATGCCGTCCACATCCGTATATATCTCACAAACATCGGCCTTAAGCGCTGCGGCAATGGCCACAGCGGATGTATCCGATCCACCACGCCCCAGCGTAGTAATGTTGCCGCGAATATCACAACCCTGAAATCCGGCCACAACCACAATGGTTCTTTTTTTCAGCAACTCCTTGATGCGTCCGCCGCCAATTTCAATAATGCGGGCGTTGCCGAATTCGCAGTCGGTAACCACATCTGCCTGATAGCCCATTAAGGATGCCGCCGGATACTGCATGGATTTCAACATCATGGCCAGGAGTGCCGAGGTGGTCTGTTCTCCGGTGGCTAACAGTACATCCAATTCCCTCCGATCCGGTTCTTGGGAGGCTTTATTGGCCATTTCGATCAAGTTATCGGTCACGCCGGCCATGGCCGAGAGAATAACCACCACATCATGCCCCTGGTCATAGGTGTTGATCACCCGTTGGGCCACATTCTGAATTCTTTCCAGATCGGCGACGGACGTGCCGCCGTATTTTTGAACGACTATACTCATCATTCCCCTCCTCTGAAGTGATCGTTCCAGATTATAAGAAGATTATCTTCAAAATGATTTTAAAAGGATGAGACCTTTTAGATTTCTTAAAATCTGCAACCCGTTGGGATGGCCGATCTCACCGCATCTACAGCGTCAGATGCCATTCCGTATAGTTGACTATTACGAAACAACATCTTCCTTGTATATGCGGCAACCTCGACCATCGAGCACTTCAGACTTAATAATTTAAATTCATCCTGTGCTCTCAGGCGCAGGGTGAATTTGTTTTTCCAGTCTCTTTAGCAGATTGATACCGGTCTGTCCATAAGCGGTTAGGGCAATTCGGCGGGTGTATTCCCCGGCAATTTCAAACCTAATATGGAGATCTGCGTTTAGCTCTTCGGCTGCCAATCTTTCGGCCCATTCAATGGCCACGATACCGTCCGCATCAATAATTTCGAATAAGCCGGTGCTTTCGATATCAATGCTGCCCGCAAGGCGATAAAGGTCGGCATGATACAGGGTCAACCGACCCGGATACTCATTGATCAGAGTATACGAAGGACTGGTGATGGCGTACGAATCGGATACGCCCAGGCCTTGGGCCAATCCTTTGACAAATACGGTTTTACCACAACCCAGATCACCAACTAAAGCAATTACCAAATGCTGTTGAAGCAAACTTCCCACGGCCTGCCCCAGTGCCATGGTCTGGTCCCTGGATCCGACCATTATCTCCAGGACCTGGTTCTTTTGGTCCTCCCGGCTCTTCATGATTGCAGATTCCGGATCTGATCGGGCAACTGGTTCATGACTTCAGTTGCTAAATAACCAAAAGGTCCTTTGTGCTGCCAAAGATAGTCGGCAGCGGCCCCGTGCAGATAAACCCCCAAATGAACGGCCTCTTTTGGCCCATAGCCTTGGGTGATAAACCCGGCAATAGCCCCGGTGAGAACATCGCCCATGCCGCCTGAAGCCATACCTGAATTTCCACTGGGATTGACCAACACACTGCCGTCCGGATGAGCCATGACCGTGCGAGCGCCTTTTAGCACCACATGGGCACCCAGTCGGGTTGCCAAGGAACGGGCATGATCGATGCGGTTCTTTTGTATATCTGCGGCCGAGAGACTGCACAGCCGTCCCATTTCACCCGGATGCGGCGTCAGAATGAGCGGATAACTGTGCGACTTTAGTCGTCCAAGCTGCTCAGACAGAATGTTGAGGCCATCGGCATCGATGACCATCGGCTGTTTATTGGTTCTCAACAAGCCCCATATCAAGGCTTTGGTTTCTTCGGCCGTTCCGATCCCGGGCCCCACTACCAAACAGCGCTTGTCCTTTGCAAGCGCCTTTAGGGCATCCAAAGCAAGTTCATCCAGCATACCATCGGTTGTTTGCGGCAATGCACAGGTCATCACCTCGGTCACTTGCGGCTCAACAACCGCATGCAATCCTTCCGGCACTCCCAGGGTCACCAGGCCTGCGCCGACACGCATGGCGGTTGTGGCCGTCATGGCGGCTGCGCCGGTTTTTCCGGGAGAGCCGGCCACAATTAGTAAATGGCCGGTTTTGCCTTTGTGGGTGTCAGGATCCCTTTTCTCAAGTAGGTTCGCCAGCAATGCTTTACGTAGCAGAGATTGGCGGGGATGAACCTGTTGCACCACCTGTTTGGGAACACCGATTTCAACAATTTTTAATTCGCCGGTAAGATCCGCGCCCGGGTAAACGGCGTGTCCGACCTTGGGGAATGCAAAGGTTGCCGTGGCCGCGGCCTGGATGCTGACGCCACAGATCTGGCCGTTGTCGGCGTTCAAACCCGAGGGGATATCCACGCTAAACACGGGTTGCTTCAAGGAATTTAAAAAGCTGATTGCATCCCGGTAATGCCCACGTACATCCGAATTTAGCCCGGTACCGAAGATGGCATCCACGTATAAGTCATACCGTTTCAAAGCTGCTTTTTGTTTCCGGAAAGAATTCTCATCCGGGATTTCGGCCACGGGTATGCCTAAGCCAAAGAGCAAGTCGAGGTTGGCGCGGGCATCACCTTGCACCCGATCGACCGTTGAGAGCAAAAATACCTTTACATTAATATTTTTCTGAAAAAGATGTCTAGCGATAACAAAGCCGTCTCCGCCATTATTGCCCCTGCCGGCAACAACTGCGACCTTGTTATCTATTATATCAGGGAAAACCCGGCACATGAACCGCGCGGCCCCGGCCCCGGCGTTTTCCATAAGAATTCGACCGGGTATGCCGATTTTTTGGATCGTAGTCTGATCCATCCGCTGCATTTCACTAGCTGTTACCAGATAACCAGGATCTAACCTTTTCGCCTGTTTTGCTCGTTTCATTGTCACTTCCTAGAATGAGAGAAATACTCAATTCCGAAATATCACGATAACCGGTTGGTCCTAAAATGCTTGGTGGTTGGAAATTGAATATTATTTGTTGATTACTATATGATGCTTGGGGTTTGGTGTGAGCACAATACACGATATTTCAGTTTAGTCATTTAGGAGCTAGGTTGAAGATCATTACACGCCAATTGTAATGTGCTTGTTGCTTTCCCTCCGACCCTTTCGGCATTTCGATGTTCGATGTTCCAATTAGAGCTATCAGCACTCAGGTGTCAGACATAAGCGGCTTTTCGCTAGTAGCGGATATTACCCGCCACCCCTTCAAACCTCCATCCCTTCAACCCTATAAAGATTGCAGTACTTTCAACAACCCCCTGGCTTTTATGTCCATCTCCGCCGCTTCCGATTCCGATTTTTCATGATCATAACCAAACAGATGCAGTATGCCGTGTATCAACAACTCATTCAACCGGCCATGCATATCCTGGCCCGCAGCCAATCCCTCCTTCTCGGCGGTTTCCAAAGAAATTACCACATCACCCAGTAACTGGGGATTAACCTCGGCAAATTCCCCCTCTCTCATAGGGAAGGCGATAACATTGGTGGGTCCTTGGCGCTGCAAGTAATCCTGGTTTAAAGTGGCAATCTGCCGGTCGTCTAGCAGCAGGATCGACAGTTCGCCTTCAGGACTGTCCAAGGCGTTTAAGATGGCCTGCGCTTTTTCTTTCACGTTTGGCAGCGAAATCGCGTACCTGTCCTGCCTGTTTTCGATCAGCACTCCCATTTTTTCCATTCCTGCCAGCTGATAGTTTTTTCTCGGGGTAATCGATTCGGTGGTGGTGGATGCCGGTTAAAATCTTATTAAAGCTGCGGGCAATACTATGCAAATCCTTGAGCGTCAGTTCGCAATTGTCCAACTGTCCGTCCGAAAATATATGATTGATCAGGTCCTGTACCAGCTTTTGGATGCGGGCTGAGGTGGGATTGTCTAAGGTACGCGAGGCCGCTTCCAACACATCGGCCAGCATGACCAATCCGGCCTCCCGTGTTTGGGGTCTGGGCCCCGGGTAACGGAAGTCATCTATCTTGACAGCATGCTCGCCCTTTTGATTCTTGGCCTTTTCATAAAAATACCGAATTAAGCTGGTGCCATGATGCTGCTCGATGGTATCGATTATGGCCTGTCCCAGTTTATTTTCCCGTCCGATTTCCATCCCATCCTTGACGTGTGCAATCAGAATCAGGCTAGACATGGATGGCGCCAGCTTATCGTGCCGGTTGATACCGTCTTCCTGGTTTTCAATAAAGTATAGCGGTTTATTGATTTTACCGATATCATGATAATACCCGCATACCTTAGCCAGGAGCGGATTGGCTCCAATATCCGAGGCGGCCGCCTCCACCATGGTTCCCACCACCATGGAATGATGGTAGGTGCCGGGCGCCTCGATCATAAGCCGTTTTAAAATCGGACGATCCAGATTGGCCAGTTCCAGCAAGGTAATATCCGTAGTATAGCCAAATGCCATTTCAATCAAAGGTGACAAACCGGAAGTTACGGCTCCGGCTGCAACCCCGCCGGCAAATCCGAAAATAACACTCCACAGAATGCGCACCCCCATCAGGTTTCCGGCATATATTTCAGCTGCGATTGCCAATACGATGTTAAGCAATCCCAGCTTCAAACCGGCCTTGACAAATGCCTTGCGCTCCCGGCAATTTTGAATCCAATAGGCTGCCATTACACCGTTTAATATGAGGTACACCAGGATTTCAAAGCGGATATTGTAGATAAGTGCCGTACAGATAGCCGTAAGAACGGCAAATGGGATGGCGATTTCAATGCCGAAAAACAGACAAATCGTCATGGCGCCGGCACCGATAGGGATACCGTAAAACAGGGTAATGTTATTAATGGGCAGGGTCGCACCAATTCCCAGTGATTCTGAAAAAACGGCCGCTGCCTTGGCGACCGCGATAAAAAAAACGAAAATACTGGTCATGCAAAGCAAGTTGCGGTTATAGCTCCCCGGCAGTTTCCGCAGATGAGATATATATAATAGGTGGCTGATGACAAATAGTGCAATGATCGCCATGGCGGCACCAATACTTTTGGTAAAAACGCCTTCGTCTTTATATTGCGATTCAAGCGCTTTTAACTTAAGCAACTGCAGTGCATTGACGCGCTCACCCTCACGCAAAAGCATCTCCCCGCTTTTGATCTTATAGAATATGGGTTTGATGTCTGCAGCTGCCTTTTTTTTACGTTCCTCGGTCTCACTCTTGTTCAAGGTGATGTTGGGTTGAATCAAATTCTGGACCACATCAACAATTAAATTTCTAAGATTGTAGTTAATGTCTTTGATGAGGGGTTGGCCGATAATCCGGACCATTACTTTGGACTGATCCAACCCATAGAATTGGCGCAGATTGGTGACGGCGGTCTCGGTCTTTTCCTCGATTTGTCTGAGGATAATGCCCTTCTCTGCTTCCCGCAGCAAAATCTCTTTGCTGGCTACGACGCCGTTGTCCAGAACCTCCGAGAGGATCTTGGTAATGTATGCGGCGATTTCATCGGTGAAGGCTTCTTTCTCGAGGATGGTAAAGGCGCCTTTACTTAAGGACAAGCCTAATTTCTTTTCGAATTCGGTTTTATACTGCCACAACTTTTCCTTGGTTTTTTCCGTTTGGACCTCTTGGCGCTTACGACGCTCCGCCAGCGTTTCCCGGATCGATAGCGCATCCGAATTTTCCAGGTTAAGGGGCGGCGGTGTCGGCGGGGTCTCGGCCTGAATAATTTGCTGCATATCAGTAAAGGCAGTTATGACATTTTGGGCCAAGGATTGAGAGAGTGTTGTGTCGTGGTCGTAGACGGTTTGGATAGCAGCAACCGCTTTTTGGACATTCAACTCCGTGGCGTCCTTGTCCTCAAACAAAAAATCTTTGGGGGCCTTGAAATCCTTTTCAACCACATCCCCCAACATATACGTATGCTGTTTGACCACCAAACTGGGATATAGACAGATGGTGACGGTGAGGACAACTACGCCCAGCAGCAGCCACTTGAAATACTCATTCAAGCGATGGTACCGCTCCAGGCTTTCTTTGCGTCTATCCCTCATCCCCCATTCCTTTGTCTCTGCTTTTCCAATTCCTCATAGGCCCGAATAATATCCTGAACCAGGCGATGCCGGACCACATCTGACTTGGAAAAATAAACGAACTGGATTCCGTCAATCCCACCGAGAATGTTCTTGGATTCAATTAGTCCCGATGGTTTAGTGGAGGGCAAATCGATTTGGGTAATATCACCGGTGATAACGGCCTTGGAACTGAACCCGATACGCGTCAAGAACATCTTCATTTGTTCGGAAGTCGTGTTTTGGGCCTCATCCAAGATTACAAAAGAGTCGTTCAGGGTCCGACCGCGCATAAAAGCGATGGGAGCCACTTCAATGATGCCGCGCTGCAGCAGGGAACTTACTTTTTCAAAACGCATCATGTCATGCAAGGCATCATACAAAGGCCGTAAATAGGGATCGACTTTCTCGGCTAAATCCCCGGGCAGAAAACCCAGGGCCTCACCGGCTTCAACTGCCGGCCGCGTTAGGATAATGCGGTTTACGATCCCTTTTGACAGCGCCGAAACAGCCATGGCCATGGCCAGATAGGTTTTACCAGTCCCTGCGGGACCGATTCCAAAGACAATATCATGATTGCGGATAGCGTCGATGTATTCCTTTTGGGCCCTGCTTTTGGGGGTAATGGTGCGATCTTTTGACGTCACATAGACGGTATCCATGAATATGCTTCGTAAATCCGCCCGATCATCCTCACTTAAAACCCGGATGGCATAGTCCACATCGTTCTCAAAAATCGGATACCCTTCCTTCAGCAATTGGTAAAGTTGATCCAAAACTGTTTTGGCCAGCTTGGCATCGATGCCGTCACCCTGGATATGCAGGTTGTTGCCGCGTGCATGCACCTGAATATCCAGAGCCGCGGCAATTCGCTTTAAATTGCTATTGTGCTCACCAAAAAGTTGTCTGGCCAACTCCACATCCGGGTAGCTTGCCTTGATTTGCTGATCGTCTGTTTGTTTGGGCATAAATACAATATTCCTGGATCGCGTTCACCTCTGGGTTCAATTGCCGGATCCTAACCCATTGGCGGCACGCTGTCGATTATATTTTGCTTTTATCATAACAGATTATGGCAATGCAAATCACATTTGACCCTAGGCCGCAATTCAAACGTAAGCGGCACCAAACTGCAGAGAATCAGCACCATATGGAATTCTATCATTTTCTATCCGCTCGTATTCCCCCGCCCCAAGACTTCGACCAGAAGTTCGGCTATTATACTAAGTTTATAAAAGTCGGGCGCTCACTCGAGGCCCTTATTCGCGTCGCCGCGGGGAATATGCTCGCCATCGCGGTTCAAAAAGACCTTGACGATAATGGGCGGCCTTTGGTATTTGATTCAACAAAATGAATTCATTCGACATACTCGTAGCGATCATCATTGGTTTTTCCCTGATCCGTGGTATTTTTCGGGGCCTGGTCAAGGAGATTTCCTCCATCATCGGTGTAATGGCGGGTTACTATGCCGCCTACAGCTATTATCCCTATATTGCCAAGTTCTTGTCTCAATGGATTTCCGTAGTTGCCTATAGTCGCCTGATCGGCTTTCTGATCATTTTTTGCGGGATATTCCTTATTATCAGCATTCTGGGTGTCGTGATTAAGTACCTGTTAAGCATCTCATTTCTGGGCTGGGCCGACCGCATCAGTGGCGGCGTATTCGGCCTTCTCAAAGGACTCTTGATCGCCTGCGTCCTCGTGATTGTATTTACCACTTTCCTGCCCAAAAACGCCGCCTTTATTAAAGATTCAGTCGTTGCCCCGCATCTTGCCATTATATCGACCCAAATGGCTAAAATCGTTAAGAAAGATATGAAAACCGAATTTACAGATAAGATTGAAGGCTTAAAAAAGGCTTGGAAAAAACGCTGAATCATACGGATCCCACCTTTAAAGATATTATTCATCTGATTGAGATCCTCCGGGGCGAAAACGGCTGCCCATGGGATAAAAAGCAGACGCCGGGTACCATGGTACGTTATCTGGTTGAGGAAGCTTTCGAACTGATGGATGCCATCCAATCGGATATTGATGCCGACATTTGTGAAGAACTGGGTGACGTTCTTTTCCTGGTCCTGTTTGTGGCCGTTCAATTTCAAGCCGCCGAACGTTTTGATATGCATACCCTCGTCAGGCGTAATCTGGATAAAATGGTTCGCCGCCACCCGCATGTATTCGGTCAGGAAACCGCCAAAACCCCTAATTCGGTTCGCCAGCGCTGGCGCGATATTAAGCAGGCTGAAAAAGCAAATCAACCCGATCCTACCATTTTGGGCTCGGTTCCCAAGAGCCTGCCGGCACTGATGCGCGCGCATCGCATCTCGGAAAGGGCCGCCAATACCGGATTTGACTGGGACGATATTCAGGGAGTTATGAAAAGCGCCGAAGAAGAGTGGGCTGAGTTGAAACAAGAGCTCGCGAAAGCCCCTGACGCCCACAGCCGCAGGGCCCTGGAACTGGAGTTTGGTGATGTGCTGTTTACCCTGGTCAATGTGGCCCGCTTTGCCGGTTTCCACCCGGAAACAGCCCTGGCTTCGGCCACGCGTAAATTCGAAACCCGTTTTAACCGGATAGAAAAAATGGCCCGGGACGCCCAGACCTCCCTGGAAGAACTATCCTTTGAAGAACAGCACCGATTGTGGGACTTGGTTAAGCAGGCGGAGATTGAAGACCAGGTATGAGCGATCAGGTATCAGCCATAAGCTGCTGATGGCTCATATTTGAACATCGAACATTCAACATCCAACATCGAACATTGAACATCGAAGGATTGAAGAAAGGGTTGGGGTTTGTAGGGGCGAAGGGTAAGCCCGAAGCTTAATGCGATTAGCGCCTAATAGTCTACAGCCTAATCACCTAAAAGGCTCATAAAAAGGCACCGCCTTACGGCGGTGCCTTTTTATTTAGAAACTATCTGAATAATATCCTTTTTTTGAGATAGTTTCTAGTCGTCAAAGTCGCCTTCCGGCCCCTTATCCCCATCCACAAGGGCTGCTTTTTCTTTAATCTTTTCCGGGGTCCAATCGTCCGGATTCTCGATTTTTTCTGCCTTGGGACCGGCATCGTATGATCCGGTTTCCAGAATTTGCTGGATAGCGATATCAGCCGTATCGCTGGCGTTAAAAACATTCACCAGCATATTGTAGGCAAATTCTTCAACACCCTTGGCCATGCGTTCACGAACATCCTGTGGCTGGCCCAACAATTTGTTTTCAAAGGGCAAATTAAGCTTTTTAAAATTTCCGCCCTTCAGCCCGGCAGCATCGGCATGGGCTAACATGGCTTGCCACATGTCTTCCGTGACACCCTGATCTTTAACTTTTCGGAAGGAACCGTCGTCGTTTAAAATGGCGTTGCCGTAATCATTGACTTCCAGCCCCCAGGAAATCATCTGTAAGGCGGTGGCGACATTGGCCTTGGTGGTTTGGGTTTGCGCGGCAATTTCGCGCAAACGGTCCGAGTTGTTTCCGGAAGTGCCATGTTGCGCTCCGGATATCTTATAGGGGGCTAGGGCCTGGTGAATTTGACGGGTCAGGTCAACCTGGATACCCTGTCCACTGGCCTCGATGCCGTGGGTCGTACCATTATTTAACGCAATCCAATCCGGGAAAATATTGTGGGCGTTGAGACCCTGAATCAGAAAAAGTGCCTCAGAAACCGTCGACAGCCCCTGTTTGCCTTTTATCTCGCCAACCTCTGTTTCCAGCCCCGCCCAAGCCGGAATAAATGAATTCAATGCCAGGTTGGCCAACAAATTTTGATCGTCCGGCATATGGGATGCATCCACGGCTATGGAGGTCATACCCGCTTCAAAAAGGGTTGGAATTTCAATTTGAGCATCGGCGACATCGGACTCCTTTTTAATCCCATAGTGGTCGGCATGAATAGCGACGGGAATTTGGATGTTCAATTCATTGCAAAAAGCGTCCACTTGTCTGGCGATGTTCCAATAATTAACCGCACAATAGGCACCGGCACCACCTTCTGATCGTGCAATTTCGATAATGATGCAAGCGTTGGCACGTTGGGCAGCTTGCAGTGCGCCCCGGATGACAAGGCTGTTACGGCCATTGGCAGCCATCGCAATCGCCTTCCCTTTCTGAGTCATGGCCTTATCGATATACTTTCCGCTCACAATCAGTGCACGTGAATTGGGAAACAGACGCGTTACGTTGGGTGGCCGGCCAATTTGCAGTGCTTTTTCAAAATCAGATACTGAAGTCATAAATGAACCTCCTTGTTGGTTCCGTTCCTTACAGCTTGTGCAGGATCGGCTAAACTTGATATATGTGAATGTATACTGGGTACTTGGGTTTGATGACATACTTGTATAACAGACATGGGATTTGTCAATATAATGTCGGTACGATTTTATGATATGAATGTTCGGGTTTACAGGATTAGGCTAGTTTGCTAAATACTGTGCACACTGGCTCATACAAAAAGCCCCCGGGTCTGGTGACGCCGGTGAGCGGCCACTTTAGATCCAGGCTTCCATTGTTATGTTAATACGGAGAATTTTTTAATTTTCATGCGGCTTCGACGGATCATATTGTCTGCTGTCCTGATGGCAGCTCTGCTTTGGGCATGCGCCCCCAGGCTGCCTTTGCCACCGGTGCTGGAGCCAACCCCACCACCCGGCAAATTAGCGCCCATCGATTATCAACAGGTATTTATGCAGGCCGAGGAGCTCTTCGCCTTGGAGCGGCTCGAGCAGGCCCTAACCCAATACAGCATCTATGTAAACAATCAATCTACCGGGCCGTACGCGGATAAAGCACGTTACCGGATAGGCGATATCTATTTTCAACTGGGAGATTATCAGAACGCACGAGATTCATTTCTATCCCTGGTGGCGCAGCACCCGGACAGCTCCTTGGCCGCCGATGCCAGGATCACAATTTTGGAAACCTATATCCGTGAAGATGATTTTGAAGGCTTAATCCGCTATTCATTTGAAATCCCGGATCGGCAGCTGAACCACGAACAGCTGCTACGTAAGGAGAGTCTGCTAGGGGATGCCTATCTGGCCATGAATTCTCCGGTGGATGCCTTCTACTTTTATAGCTTGGTATATAATCAATCATCCGGAATCCTAAAAGATGCCGCCCTCAGAAAATTGCGCGACGTGCTACCATTCTTAAATATCATCAACACTTCGCATCTGCTCGATCGATTGAAAGATGATGCGTTAAGAGGATATTTACTCTACCACCTTGGATTGCTGACACTTGATACCGGCCGCACCGATGATGCTTTAAACGCCTTATCAGAATTGGTCAGCAAACACCCTGGTCACGAGTTGGCAGATCCGGCCAAAACACTCATAAAAGAAATCTTTTCAGAATCGATAGCGAGCCCCCATACCATCGGTTGTCTGCTGCCCCTCAGCGGCCCCTATCGCACCTATGGAAACCGGGCCTTGCAGGGAATCGAGCTGGCGTTGAATGAATACCATCGCGCTTACCCGGAAAAACCGATTCGGATCATTGTCAAGGATACGGCTTCAGATCCATTTCAAGCAGTTGAAGCTGTCAAAGAACTCGATCAAGCCAATGTATCCACCATCATCGGTCCCATTATCACCTCCGAGCCGGCGGCCATGGAAGCCCAGAGTCGCGGCATTCCCATTATCCTGTTTACCCAGAAAGAAAGCGTTACCCAAATCGGAGAGTTTGTCTTTCGAAATTTCATGACCCCGCATATGCAAACCAAAGCAATGGCCGCTTTCGCCGTGAATCAAATGAACTTGAAGCGTTTTGTCATTCTCTATCCGGACGAAAACTATGGCAATGCCTATATGAATCTTTTTTGGGATGAGATTGTAGATCTAGGGGGCAAAATCGTGGGGGTCGAATCGTACGATCCGATGGATACGGATTTTGCCTCACCGGTAAAGAAACTGGTAGGGCTGTACTATACCATCCCGGATTCACTTAAAATTGAATTTGAGTTCAGACCGGCAGAAGAAGTTGGAACGGATCCGCTGGTCTGGATCGATAACGGCCTCTTCGACTATATTCCTGCGGAAATCAGCCAGGTCCCGGAACTATACTTCTGGGGATTTCCCCAGGCCTTGGGCCCCTTGTCGGACGGCGCCACCAAAGGCAGGAACCGGGAGGACGAGATAGAGCCGGTAGTCGATTTTGATGCCCTGTTTATACCGGATGCCGCCAAGAAGGCCGGATTGATTATCCCGCAGTTAGCCTATTACGATATTGAAGATGTGGTCCTAATCGGGACAAATTTATGGCATTCAAAACATCTAATCAGCATGTCACGTGACTACATCCAAAACGCCATCTTGACAGATGGTTTCTTTGCCGATAGCAATCGACCGGAAATAAAGAATTTTTCAAATAATTTCAAAGATATATATGCCGACCCTCCCGGATTCATCCAGGCTGTCGCCTACGATTCCACCCGCATCTTGTTAACCGCCCTCTTGAACCCCCGCATCCGTTTCAAAAGCCACCTCAAGGATGAATTATTAAGCCTGGTGGATTTTGACGGTGTTACCGGTTCGACCTCTTTTGATTACAAAGGGGATGCGATTAAAAAGCCGTTCATTTTGCAGGTCAGGGCCGGCAAATTCCAAGTGCTTCAAAATCCGTAAAAAACAGCTTGAAGACAAAATTGGCATAAATTTATTAGATTATCATCAAATTAAATGCATTACGCTTAATGATTTATTATAGCATTAAGGTATTAGTCTTAAACTGCTGATTGCTGAAAGCTGATTGCTGCCTAAAGGTGACCCAGCATCCCAGCTTTCAAGGTGGGATCGAAAGACAATTTTGAGATGGTACTTAGGTAATCACCTTATTCAACACCGCACTCATATCCTGCACCAAATAAGGTTTTTTGATGGTGCCGTAAAATCCAAAACGGTTTGGATCTGCCATTACCGGATCAGTGGAGTAGCCGCTTGATACAATTGCACGTACCTCCGGGTGCAACTTCTTCAATTCGCGAATAGTTTCCTTGCCGCCCATACCGCCCGGGACGGTGAGATCTAAAATCACAGCATCGTAAGGCCTGCCGTCTGTTAAGGCTTTGGCATACAAATCCAGTGCGCTCTGACCGTCTTTGGATAAATCCACATCGTAACCCATCTTGGTGAGCATATTGGCGGCCACCTCCCGAATGAATTCCTCATCATCCATAACCAGAATTCGCCCGCTACCGTCTGTCATCTTTTCCGGGACCGTCCTTGGACTAATTACGGTACTCTCTGAAGCCGGCAGTCTTATCGTAAAAGTGGTTCCATGGCCAAGTTTGGAAACCACACTTAATTGACCATCGTGTTTGTTTATAATGCTATAGGCAACCGCCAAACCTAATCCGCTGCCTTTTTGTTTGGTCGTAAAATAAGGATCGAATATTTTTTTCAAATAATCGGGTTTAATGCCCATACCCTGATCCTGAATGGACAAGCATGTATAATTCCCCGGTTCTAAGGCATATGGATTGCCGCTTGCAAAGGTCTCATTGGCACCCCGTATGGTAATGGTTCCGCCATCCGGCATGGCCTGGTCGGCATTGATCATGAGGTTGTGCAAAGTTTGTGAAATCTGGCCCTCGTCCACATCGGCCGGGCTCAGCTCCGGTTCCATATGAAATTCACAGCGCACATTGGAACCCCGTAACGAAAATTGAGCAGCCTCTCGCACCAATTCTCCAAGGTTGGCCGTATGTTTGACGGGTTCACCGCCTTTGGAAAAAGTTAGCAATTGCTGGGTCAGATCTTTGGCCCGCATGGCGGCTTTTTCCATTTCATTGAGCGACCGCAAAACAGAACTACCGGGTTTAATCTCTAATTTGGCCAAAGATAAATTGCCGATGATCCCGGTTAAAAAATTATTGAAATCATGGGCGATACCACCCGCTAATACACCCAGGGATTGCAATTTTTCCATTTTTAGCAGTTCATTTTCGATATGCCGCTGCTCGGTAACATCACGAAAGACCAGAACCACCCCCACAATTTTGCCCTTTTTATTTAGAATAGGTGCACCGCTGTCTGCGATGCAGTATTCACGCCCGTCCTTGGCTATCAGGATCGTATGGTTGGACAAAGCAACGACCTGTCCGCTGTAGATAACTTTATCAACCGGGTTGGGACAGGATTCGCGGGTGCGTTCATTCACAATCCGGAATACTTCCATCAGCGGTTTGTCTTTGGCCTCTGCTTCCTTCCAGCCTGTCAGTTCCTCGGCAATCGGATTCATCAACGCGATACAGCCGTTGCGGTCGGTGGTGATCACGGCATCGCCGATACTGCGCAATGTTACTGATAATCGTTCCCGCTCGGCTGCCAGCAGGTTGGTTGCCTGGCGTTCTTCGGTTATATCCCGGGTGGTCGAGATAACGCAGGCTTCACCGTTGATTTCAAACATCTCACTGCATACCGATCCCAGAAACGTATCGCCGTTTTTCTTCCGAAACCAGCATTCCAAGTTGCGAACAGAACCATCATTTTCCAACTTTTGGGTCCAGCTTTCACGTTGTTCCGGTTGCACCCACATATTTAAATGAGGCCATCCACGACGCCCCACGAGTTCATTACGCAAATAGCCCGAAACTTTTACAAAACTATCATTTACATCGATAATTATTCCATCTGTTAATCGTGTAATGGCAATCGGATCCGGACTCATGTGAAAAGCCAAGGAGAATTTTTCCTCTGATTCCTGCACCGCCAGCTCGGCCTCGATACGGGCGGTGATGTCATCCACAATGCCCTGATAATGAGTAACTGCGCCGCTTGTATCCCGTCGAATTACCGTGTGATCGCTGACCCAACGGATGGATTGATCCCGGGCAACAATGCGATAGGGCTCATGGGTAAATTCCGTACAGTCCGGATCGCTGCTAGCTTTGGCAACCTCTTCAGCTACCCGGTCTAAATCTTCGGGATGTACAACCTGGCTGTAAAGCACCCGACCGGCTGTAAAATCTTCTGCCGCATAACCAAAGATTCGCTTTACATTTTTAGACACGTATTCAACCGGCCAATCAGTTGCATTACGCCATATAAAAGCCACCACCGGGCTATTTTCGATGATATTGAACGCTTCTTCACGAGCCTTTGCGGCTTTTCTACGTTCGCGGATATCACGCACGATACTCAAATGCAAACCGGCTTCCTCGAGCCGGTTGATGGTGATTTCCACAGGTATGCGGGTGCCGTCCTTGTGCAAGTTCATGGCCTCAAACGGCTGGCCCTCATTATCGGATATCTCATTGATAAGTATGCTGCCAACTTCACCCCGACACTCGGGTGCTTGAATATCGGCCACCGTCATATTAAGAAGTTCCTCGCGGGTATACCCCAGGAGATCACAGGCTTTTTGGTTGACTTCTAATATTTTATCCTGATCGTTTTCGATAAACAGAGCGTCATTGGCGGTTTCAAAAAGAGCTTGATACCGTAACCCACTTCTTTCTAAGGCTTCCTGGGTATTGGCCAAAGAGGCTGTCTGTCGGTCAATTACTTCTTTAAGCTCCTGGCGCTCTTTTGCATATTCTTTCTGGATCGTTTTCAAATCGGTGACATCGTGCATGATGGCCATGATCCGCGGATTAGGCACGCCGGGATCCAGGACTGAGGTGGATATCCGCAACGTCCGTTTGTTTCCATCTGACCGGGTAATTTCCCAATCCTCGGCTTCCAAATCAACCCCCTCGCGCATACCATTCATGCGGGCGATGGCTCGGGCTTGGACCTCCGGATCAGGGTAGACGCTTTGGTACCATCCCTTGCGGTTGATCTCTCCACGGCTATAACCGGTTAACTCAGTCATTCGCCGGTTCCATAGAACAAACCGGACGTGGGGGAAGGCATCAGAGGCGTGACAAACGCAAATGCCATCGGACGCTTGCTCGATGTCGGCGATACTGAATATTTCCGGGGACTCTGATTTAATTCTTCCCCGGATGACGCTGAGTTCCGTTTCCAGATCCTGGATCTGCTGCAATAGTTCTTCTCGAGTCGGTTTCGCGTGCATACGGTCCCTTGCTATTTATTGGATTAAATTGCCCCTCAAACATGGAGATGGAATTAGTAAGCTCATCACGGCACCCTGAACCAGCTCTTTCAGCGCTCAGGAAACCGCGATTTAAGTTAAAATGCCTGATCGTCATTCAAAAATCGGTGGTGTCTGAATAATGCGGAATACGGCTTCGCCTGTTGCGACCAATTCATGATCTGCATCCTCAATTTTCCCCTCCACGAAACATAGGCGCCCGGTCCTGTGCTGGACCAGCGCCGCACAGCCAAAAATGTCACCTCTGGCAGGTGCCGGATACTGGATATTTAGATTAATGGTGGTGCAGTTGCTGCCGTGGGGCAACTTTGAAAACACAGCCCAGGCCATGGTGGTATCCAAAAGCGTAAACAATATCCCCCCGTGGGGTTGACCGGCAAACGGCCAACACACCTCAGAACAGGGATGCAGACTGGACCGGGCCCTGCCCTGGGATGCGGTTATTAACCGGATACCCAGCGTCTGGTACAGGCTGTTTGCATTTATTTTTACCAGGTCCGCGTCAGCAATAGTCATATATACACCAATTTAAATATGGTATCGGTTGGATGAACTAAAAACTTAAATTTAAGGCAATGCGAACACATCCATTTCTAGTCATTGCTGAGAGACCCCTGTCCGGTAGCATCCAATACGCTCCGCCATAATTTACCGTTGGGATCAACCTGTTTGCGTTTGCCGCAGGAAGCTTCCATGGGCACATGGACAAAGGTATAATTCCAATACCCGATCAACACCTTGGTTTTTCCGGCCATGCCTGCATGTACAGCGTCTCTTCCTAAAAATGAACAGAAGACATGGTCATTGGCATTGGCCGGCAGGCTACGGATTGTGTAACTTGGATCGATATACTTAAGGGAAATCTCCATCTTTTTGTTCTTAAAATAATCTGTTAAAGTATCCTTCAAAAAGATTCCGATATCCGCCAAACGGATATTGCCGGATGCGTCTCGCTGATCCTTATTCGCTTGAAAAAAATTTTGACCCGCGCCTTCGGCCACCACGATAACGGCATGGTGACGTTCTTTAAGCCGTTGTTCCACACCGGCCAGCAAGCCTTGGGGGCCCTCCAAGTCAAAATCGACCTCGGGGATCAAAACAAAATTAACATCCTGTTGGGCCAGTGTGGCGGTTGCGGCAATAAAGCCGGAATGCCGGCCCATAAGCTTAATCAGCCCGATACCCCCGGGATAGCCCAATGCCTCGTTGTGAGCACTGCGAATTGCATTGGCAGCCACGTCCACGGCGGTATCAAACCCAAAGGAGCGTGCCACCAGATGGATGTCATTGTCGATTGTCTTAGGGATGCCCACAATGCTTATCTTTAAGCCCCGTTCCAGGATATTGTCGGCAATCGCGGTGGCAGCCCGCAGCGTACCATCACCGCCAACCATAAATAGAATGCCGATATTCATGCGCTCGAGGCTGTCGACGATCTCGTCTATGTCCTGTGGGCCCCGCGAAGAACCCAGAACCGTACCGCCCATTTCCAGCAGATGGGTTACGTACCCCGAAGTAAGCTCGATAACATCATGGCCAAATTTGGGAATAAAACCTTGCAGGCCGTAACGAAATCCATAAATGCTGTTAACCCCATAGCCGAAGTTAAGCTCTAGGACGATTGATCGCACAATATCATTGATGCCGGGACAGAGCCCGCCGCATGTGACAATACCGCATCGCAGTTTACTGGGATCAAAATAAATATTCTGTCTGGGACCCGCCAATTCAAAGGAGGCGGTTGGTTTCCCTGCCCGCATGGCAGCCTTGAAATTGGACAAAGTCACATCCAGCATAACACCCTCGTCATCGGCTACAAATCGCTCTTCAGCGCTGATATTGGGGTCGCGTTTGACGGGTGATGGGATGCTGGCGCGACCCAATGTCAATATGCGTGTCTCCAGATTTTCAAAGCTCATGACCAGTTACTCCTAAAATTATTTACTGCCTGATTGGGACTGAACCCGTCGTGCATTCGGTTGTGCAGTTAAATTTGGCGATAACCAACAAGATCAGGAATAGACGGTTTCGTAAAAAGTTTAAATTCAAGGCGTGCAAGTTTTGAAATCATGAGGCGTACGAATGGTACGTTGAATAATTTCAAAACTTGGCACAACGCAGAAGTTGGGCTTTTTACGAAACCGTCTAATTTAGGCGGAATTCACCCTTGCCCAGTATGTCATGCAGGTGCAAAATACCGCATATCGATCCATCGCCTGTCACAATCGGCAGGACTGTGATCTCCTTGGCCTCCATTAAGCGCAGGGCATCATAGGCCGGTGTATCCGCCTCAATACTTTTGGGATTCCGGGTCATGACAGACTCTACCGGCAGCCTCCAAATCGCATCCTGTTCGGCGATCGCCCGTCGTACATCGCCATCGGTGATAATTCCGATCAATTTATCGGATTCGTCCAGCACCAGGGTGGCACCCAATTTCATGGTATTGATTACGGTCAGAGCGGTTTGCATGAGCGTACCCTGCTTGACCCGGGGAACCCGTTCATCCGTCAACATAATCTCTGCCACTTTACAGGCCAACCGTTGTCCCAAGGCACCGCCCGGATGGAATTTTTTGAAATCGTTGCTATTAAAGCCACGACGATGAATGAGGGATACCGCCAATGCATCTCCCATGGCCAGCAGAGCGGTGGAGCTTGCCGTGGGAGCCAAGCCCATGGGGCATGCCTCCCGGTCGACTTTGACATTGATGACAATATCACTTTGGCGCGCCAGGGTGGAATCGATCCGCCCTGTAAAAGCAATGATCGTACTGCCGAGCTGTTTGATACTGGGGACCAACATATTGATTTCTTGGGTTTCCCCGCTTGACGAAAGTGCAATAAAAACATCCTCTGCTGCCACTAGCCCCAAATCACCGTGTAAGGCCTCAACCGGGTGCAGGAAGACGGATCGGGTTCCCGTGCTGTTCAAGGTGGCCACGATTTTTCGTCCGATAAGCCCTGATTTTCCAATTCCTGCCACCAAAACCCGACCCTGACACCGATAAATCATATCCACCATTCGAATGAAGTTGTCATCCAGGCGGTCTACCAGATTCAATAATCCTTCGGCTTCTATTTTAAGAACCGATCCAGCTTCGGCGATAATTTTGTTTTGTGCTTCTTCTACCACCATATTCATTCCTATTCATAATTTGTATTCATCCCGAGCCTAGAGGCCTACCCGTTGATAGTTCCGTAATTTAGCTGTAAGCCTCAAACCGAGTTGCAGTCGGGAATTCAAATTGGAAAATGCATTTTTTATTGAAAAAAATCAAGAAATCATTTGACATTCGATTCCGGCATGATTATCTTCGCAGCTAATTTTCACCAGGACAATCTTGAGACCTTTGAGCGATGCATTTTCAAAGGTCTCTTTTTTAGGCCCTGCGCATGATGCTCAGGGATTTGCGGGTCCGAAACAAGAAAAATCATAAGGGAGGTGATTCCAATGATTTGTACAACGATCAGAAACGGTGTTGAGTGCGCATTTATGAACGCAAATGGCTGTTCCTACAATGGCGGGTTTTGCCATGAAACAATCGAGAATTGCAACGGCTGCAACCGTGCTTCCGAATTCTCTGCCGGCTGGTATTGCACAGCATGCCCGGAGCCATCATTGAAATGGAAAAATGGAAACTGTAATTTGGCTTCCCACGTCACCCTGGAAACCGCTACCAATAAGCAGAAAATCAACCCACTCAAGGCTTCCAAAAGAGCGCGTAAGTAATACCGCCCATCTTAAACATGGCAAACCCCGTTCTGAATTGGAACGGGGTTTTTTATTTTTGTTTTAAGTTTTAAGTTTTAGGTTTTAGGTGTGCCAAATGCGCCCGGCTTCTAGCTTTGAGCCAACTTAAAACCTAACACCTAAAACTTAACACTATTGATCCATCCTCCCTCTTGACATCTATACGAAATCATCTATAAGACCTTCTCATAACCTTGAAACGGATTATAGGAGGAATAATGAATCCCTTAGCAGCAGAGTTGAACCAGCTCGTGCAGGCCGAGACCCCCCACATCATGGATATGCTGGCATCTGTGGGCAAACAGCTGTTTTTTCCCAAAGGAATCTTAAGCCAAGGTGCTGAGGCCAAACAGAAGGCCCACAAATTGAATGCCACCATCGGCATCGCCACCCAGGCCGATGATATCATGTATTTTGATTCAGTTATGACCTCCATCAAGGATATCCCCGCCCGCGAGTCTCTGACCTATGCACCCTCTTTCGGTATCCCGGAACTACGCAATGCCTGGAAGGACGCCTTGTATGCCAAAAATCCTTCCCTTAAAGCCAAGCCCATCAGTCTCCCGGTGGTGACCAGCGGTATCACGCACGGCGTCAGCATGTTTGCCGATTTATGGATCGATCCGGGCGACGTGGTTGTTTTACCGGAAATGATGTGGGGTAATTACAACATGATATTCAGCGTTCGCAAAGGCGCCCGCATCCGTACCTATAAGACTTTCACGGCCACCGGCGGCTACAATGTTGAAGCTCTCAGGGAAGCCGTTATTGATGAGGCCGAGCAAAACAAAAAAGTTACAGTGCTTTTGAATTTTCCACACAATCCCAGCGGGTACACTGCCACGGACGAGGAAGGCGACCAAATTGTGTCCATTCTGGCTGACGCGGCCAAATCCGGTACCCACGTAATGGCGGTATGTGACGATTCTTATTTTGGCCTTTTTTACGAACCGGAAGCACTGCGTGAATCACTATTTGCCAGGTTGTGCGGTCAGGATCCCAAGCTGCTGGCCGTGAAACTGGATGGCTGTACCAAGGAAAATTTTGTCTGGGGACTCAGAGTCGGTTTTATTACCTACGGTATTGCCGCAACTAATCCGGAGCCCGTTTATGATGCCCTTGAGAAAAAAACGGCAGGTTGTATTCGGGGCAATATTTCAAATGCTTCTCATCTGGGCCAATCCATTGTCCTCAAATCCATGCAAAGTGAAGCCTATCCGCTTGAAAAGCAGGAAAAGTTTCAAATATTAAAACAGCGCGCCGCCACGGTTAAAACGGTCTTAGCTGACGATAAATACCAGGATGCCTGGGAAGCCTTTCCTTTCAACTCAGGTTATTTTATGTGCATCCGGCTTAAAACCGTTGATGCGGAAAAACTGCGCGTTCATCTGTTGAACACCTATGGTGTCGGCCTGATTTCCATAGGAGCCGATAAGTTACGCGTCGCATTTTCGTGCCTGGAAGACAGTGATATTCAGATGCTGTTTGATACGATTTTGAAAGGCGTGGAGGAACTTCAGGCGGAAAACTAAGATCCACTCTGATGAAAAAAGCTACGCTGAATATTTAAGCCCAACATCGAACTTCCAACTTTGAACGGCCAGCTATTGGCAAAAAGCCATTCGATGTTCAGTGTTGGAAGTTCGATGTTCGATGTTTTTTTGGTTTTAATTTTGGTAAACGTCACCGATGTCCATTAAAAATGTCTACGCCTGGCCGAATGAGTAACACTAGTAATGCACTTCCATCAAAAATAGTCCCTTGGCCGGCGCCGTAGCGCCGGCTTGTCCCCTGTCTTTGGAACTTAGGATTTGGCCTATTTTTTTCGCCGCAATTTTTTCCAGGCCCACCTCCACCAATGTACCCACGATATTCCGAACCATATACCGTAAAAAGCCGTCGGCTTCGATGTCGAATAGGATCCGATCCTTGCCACCGGATTGCACTTCAGCCCGAAACACTTCTCGAACCGTCGTACTTCTGGGGCTGCCGGTTCCCTCAAAGGCTTTGAAATCATGGCGACCCACCAAATAAGCGGCAGCCGTTTGCATGCTGACGAGATTTAACTTACGTTTGACATGCCAGACATGGTGCCGCTCCATAATCGATGGCATTTTGCGATTCAGAATGCGGTATTGATAGTATTTGCTGCGGGCGTCGTAGCGGGCATGAAATGCCGGTGGCATTAGGTCACAGCTCAGGACCAGGATATCATCCGGCAGGAGGCTATTCAGACCTTTGCAATAAACTTCCGGGCTCAGACCCGCATCGCTTTGAAAGCTGGCCACCTGGCCCAGGGCGTGTACCCCGGCATCGGTACGGCCGGAACCCAGGATCCTTATGCGCGAACTTGTCATGGTGGTAAGTGCCCGCTCCACCTCGGCCTGAATACTGCGATCTGTTTTTTGGCGCTGCCAGCCATGATAGCCGCTGCCGTCGTAAGAGATAACCAGCTTAAACGTTTCCATTTCCTTCACTTAATGTTAGCATTCTTAGTATTGATAGAAGTTATCTCAAAATGTAGGTTCTGGTTCAAGATCAGGCGGCCGTTCTTTTAATGCAATCCGATTGATTTGAAATGGTTTCAATACCCCAGCTAACACCAAAGAACAAGGCGGAGGCGAGATTCACCCACAGACATACTCAAGTATTTCGAGGAGTTGAATTTCGTCCCCAACACAGTAATTGGGTGTTAGATAGGGTATTGAAACCATTTCTAAAGCATTAGGCCGATGGATAACGATACAAATGACAATATCGTCGAAAGTACGATGGAAGCCGAAGCCAATTCCGTGTCGCTATTCAGCTGCGAGGAAAGCACATAAATGGATGCGGAAGTAGGCAGCGTGAGAAATATTATTCCCACCTTGAAGGGCAAGCCGGAAACTTGCAACACTTTTAGAATCCAAAACCCCACCAGCGGTAGAAACAGCAGTTTAATGATCGCGGCAATACCGGCAACGGCCAGATTGCCTCTTAAACTTTTCACGGTCAACGCGCCCCCAATCGAAATCAATGCCAAAGGCAGCGCCACCGCGGACATAAGCCGCAAGGTATTTTCGATATAAACTGGAAATGACCCCAACGTTCGCGCGTAGAGCAGACCCGCAGCACAGGCCAGCACCAGCGGGTTCGTCAAAATTTCCTTAAAAAAAATAGGTAGCTTGCTCCCGGTTGCCTTTGTTTTACCCGAATACCAGATAAGCGTCGATACGGCCAAAATATTGATGAAGGGAATGGCAAAACCAATCAAAATGCCAAAATGCTGCACACCGGTTTCACCGTAGGCATAAGATACGATGGCCATTCCAATATAGGTGTTAAAACGGTAGCAGCTCTGTGAATAAGATCCGGCCTTAAAATCTGAGATATTGAATAGTTTTAATGCCACGGCACTGATAATGTAAATGATGGCAATCGACATCACTATGGCTAAACATAAATTCCAATTGATAAATCGGCCTGTTTCCGCGGAACCGATTTTCCAAAAAAGTAGTGCCGGAAAAAAAATAAAATATATAAGCTTGTCTGATATTTTAAGAAAAATTTCGTTGGTGAACTTCACCTGCTTGAGCAATCGACCCAGAAGCAAAAGCGAGAAAACCGGAAACAGGCTGGAGAATACCAGTGTCATGCCTTAGATCCTATCACAACGAACACCGGCAAGAAGTTCCTCGAAAAAGTCATCCATATTCTCGGAAAATTGTTCGATGGGGTAAATCTTACTGCAGGACCTGCAGTGGAGGCGGATTTGGGTTCAGGTTTTGTGAAAAACAAGCCGTGACCCGCATTCAACACATTTAATATTTAATTTGCGTGATCGTATCAATGCATCCCCTTTAACCATGAAACGCTGTAATTACTGAGCCGTACGGGTCGTAACCAAAAGGATTTCCCCGGCTGCGAACAGCTTAGAGCTCACAGGTCATTACACAATGTTTCAGGCTATATAAGCTATAATCACAGAGCTGTCAATTCGTTGTGACAAGCGATATCTTTACTTTCACCCGGAATGATGGCACACTACGCAAAATTGAGAATCAGGTTAAGGTTGATGAATATTCGAAACAAAAGGAACATTAAATGACAGCCTTTGGTTGCAAAGGATTTCTGGCAGCAGGCATTCATTCAGGTCTGAAAGCAAATGGTGAATTAGATCTCGGATTGATCTTTTCCGAAACGCCGGCCACCGTCGCAGGTGTATTCACTCAAAATATGATAAAAGCGGCACCCGTTTTGATTGACCGGAAGCGAATTCTAAATGGCGTTGCCAGCGCCATCATCGCCAATAGTGGGAATGCCAATTGCTGCAATGGAGAACAAGGATATCGGCATGCATTGGAGACCGCCGAGTCAGCGGCTCATAGTCTGAAAATTGCAGCAGAAAATGTCCTGGTCAGCTCAACCGGCGTGATTGGAGAACCTTTACCGGTGGATATAATCAAAGCCGCTGTTCCAAAGCTGAGCCAGTCCCTGCATTCAGAAGGATTTGATGCCTTTGCCCGAGCCATCATGACCACTGATACGGTTCCCAAAATAGAGCATCGCCAGGGAATCATAAATGGGCAGGCCTATAGCATGTTGGGCGTCGCCAAAGGCTCGGGCATGATCGCGCCCAATATGGCCACCATGCTCTGCTTTATCTGCACAGATCTGACAATATCTCAAACTTTGCTTCAATCTGCCCTTGAATCAGCCGTAGACGCGACTCTGAACCGAATTTGCATTGATGGGGATACCAGCACCAACGACACGACCCTAATTCTTGCCAATGGCTGCTCGGACGCATCCGTCGCAACTCGGGAACAAGCCGATGAATTTCAACATCTGCTTCACGATTTACTTTCTGGTTTGGCCAAAAAACTCGTAAAAGATGGGGAAGGCGTTACCAAATGCGTGGACATCCGGGTAATTGGGGCGGCCTCAGATGCAGATGCCCACAAAATTGCCGATACCGTTGCGACCTCCCCCTTGGTCAAAACCGCCCTTTTTGGAATGGACGCCAATTGGGGGCGTATCATAGCAGCAACCGGAAGGGCCGGTGTTCCCATAGACCCAAACGGCATCGATATCTATTTCAACGATGTCCGGATGGCCCAAAAAAGTCTTGGCTGCGGCCCTGAGGCCGAGGAAAAGGTAACCCGGGTGCTGCATAAACCCGATTTTACCATCACCATCGATTTAAATTTGGCTGACGGCAATGCCTCGGTTTTAACCTGTGATTTTTCCATTGATTATATTAAAATTAATGCCGATTACAGGTCCTGAGATGAAGATCAAAGGCTGTAGACTTTTAGACTGTAGGCTATAGCCTAACCACCTAAATAGCTGTGTATTCAGAGTCGGGATAGATAATCCAAGGAAATAGTAGCTTGATAATCTGAAACCATTACAAGAAAATGACCTTAGTTAGGCTTCAAAAATTTTTATCCTCGGCGGGATTTTGTTCACGACGCCGGGGCGAAATGTATATTCGTGAAGGACATGTGCGCGTCAACGGGCAGGTCGTTACAGAACTCGGCACAAAAATCGATCCGGATACTGACAGGGTTGAGGTTGACAATCAGGTATTAACACGGCAGCAACATCATGTTTACATTGCGCTTAATAAACCCAGAACCTATGTCACCACCTGCAGCCAAAAGAACAGGAAGGTTGTCATCGACCTCGTGGATATCCCCGAACGTATCTACCCGGTGGGCCGGCTCGATAAGGATTCGACCGGTCTCTTGTTGTTGACCAATGACGGCAATCTTCACCACCACCTTCTGCATCCCTCCTTTGACCATGAAAAGGAGTATGATGTCCAGGTGTCCGCACCCATTTCAGATGAGGACCTCAAGCGACTCGCATCGGGTGTTACAATTTTAGGAGCCAAAACCCGTAGGGCCGGTATCAAAAGGGTGTCTCAAAAACGATTTCGCATTCGCCTTAAAGAAGGAAAAAACAGACAGATTCGCAGGATGGTTAAAAAAGTAGGCAACCGGGTCACAGCCCTAAAACGGATACGCGTAGCCAATATCACGCTCGGAAATTTACCCGAAGGTGCCTGGCGTTATCTCACCAGAAAAGAAATCAAGTCCTTATTATCATCGGTATCAAAATAGGAAAAGCAGATGGCATTCCATCTGCTTTTTTTACGTAACAATATATAATTATTAATACTATATTGGCTTGCGTGGTTGCTTGCGCCTGTCTATGCCACTGCGCCGGTCCACGAGACTCCTTCTTTCGGGTATATGGACAGCATAGGTAAAAATACGTCTGTCGACACCGGAGCGCCGGCCGTTATTATCTAAAAATCCCTCTTTCATGAGTATCGTGATCTCCCTGCGAACTTGACCAGTCAGCATAGGTCATTTTTTTGCATTCCGATTCCGGGTAAACTCTAATGCAAGAAACGTGCGCATGCGATCAAATTTGTTGTATCTACAATAATACCTAATAGTTATATAATTGATGCCTTAGGAGCCGATACTTAGATAGGAAAAATATTCCTCAACCATTGTGGTGCAGATTTCATATTAAGGCTATGTTTTTATTTCTTTTTATACTATTATGCCGATTATTCCAGGTGTCAAATTATTGCCACTATGTATCATTACCCTAAATGCTTAGCGCCTGAATCAATCGTTTATGATTCATTTCAGGGACCACCGACTGCATCGGTGCCCATAATTTACATATCCTAATGATTAAACTGACAAGACCACCAGACATCTCCATCATCATCCCGGTTTGGAACGAAGAGGCCACCATCAATCCAACCCTCAAACATTTAAAGCAACAGTCTCCTGCTAAGCTCATCGAGGTTGTCGTTGCTGATGCCCACCCGGACAGCACAACCCTGCAAGCTATTGATGTTAGGCCTTCTGCTCAATTTTTGATCCAATCTGATCGGACTGACAAAGGTCGCGGCCTGCAGATGAATCATGGTGCCCAAATCGCTAACAGCCCGGTATTGTTGTTTTTACACGCTGACACCTTATTGCCGGCCGGTGCTCTTGATGCTGTTTTAACGGTTCTGCAAAATCCAAATCTGATGTGCGGCGCCTTTGATTTACACATACGCTCCAAATACTGGGGCTATCGCATCATCGAGTTCGGGGGTAATCTCCGCTCCCGGTTGACGCGATTACCCTATGGCGATCAGGCCATCTTTATTCGCAAATCCTATTTTGATCTAATCGGGCGATTCCGTCCATTTCCTATTATGGAGGATGTGGATCTCATGCGGCGTATCAAAAAACGCGGTGAGCGTATCCACATTCTGGCCACACCCGTGCAAACCGATCCCAGAAGGTGGGAAAAGGATGGACTGATTTATGGCACCCTTCGCAACTGGATACTGGTGATCCTCTTTTTAGCAGGGGTTTCGCCGCATCGACTGGTGAAATGGTATCGATAGGACTGGAGGGTGTGATGGGGTGGAGGGGCGAAGGGAGCGAGTGACGAGATACGGATTGCAAGTTGCGGGCTCATGCCCTCCACACCTTCTACCCTTAATCCCTCAATGGGAATATATACTCGAAAGGAAAAACCGGTCGTTTTATCAACATACAAAAAAATTATTGGGCAGATTTGAAAATTATATCCCCATAATACGCCGTAGCCGATTCACCCGTTCCATCCGTGTCGGTCATGATGGCGATACCCGATATATTAGGCGGATCGGAATGAAACGCACGACGATAATCGGCCAGTAGATTCCGGCGATAGGTCACCCATTGACCGACCTTTTCTTCACCGGACTCAACCGCAATCATCATGGAGCGATCTGTGTACGGACTGGGTATGATACTGCCCAGAGCTGCCTGATTCCCCCAGATATAATTGAGGGCTCCGGTTGGTGGATATTCGCCGTACATCATCTTTGCAGCTTTATATTTAGCCCGTTGAAAAAAACTTAGTTTGTTCGGATCATAGGCAAAATTTATATAAATTCGGGCGGGACAATCATCACCCTCTTTTGTGGTCACATCCGCTTTTTTGATAATGTTCACAGCTTTCCAACGCCACTCAATGATGGGAAAAGCTGTGGGATCAATTTGAATTTTTCGGATCAGACCAGACGCCCCTGCGCGGCTGACCGCCTTTATGACGGCACCGCCGTCGTCATATACGAGGGTGTAGTATGTATGGCGTTTGATTCGACCAAAAACCAAGGGTTCCCAGTCTTGCAGCTGGTCGATGTCCGGCCGCAGGGTAGAAAAATCCCCCACCGGAAGGTTGGACCGGGCATCAAATTCAGACTCACTCTCCGAATAAGCAAATGCGGCCAGGAGGACAATAATAAGGCCGGCCACAATAGCTTTTTGAATATGATTAGGCATGGCCTTGGACTCAGGTTTGCTGCAATATTCGGCTTAACAAAGACATGGATTTTAAGCGCGGTGAATTTATGGATGCATTGCGGGCATAAAATGCCAGGAGGTCATCGTAGGTATCGATATCTTGCCAGGCCGGCAAGGTATGATACCTTAACTTTGCCGCTTGAATGAGCGCCAATGTCTGTTGGAATACCTGACTGGTTCCCCATTCAACACCATTGAAAATGTCGCTGCTTACTGCATTTTTTTGGAATCCGATTAAATAGTAACCACCATCCGTAGCAGGACCGATAACCACTTCGTTTTCCTGCAATGCCGTGAATGCCTCCCGGATAACCTCAATATCCAGATCCGGAAAATCACTTCCGATAAGCACCGCGTGCTTTACAGGCTCGCAAAAGGTTTGGTTGAATGCCGTCTGCATTCGCTGCCCCAGGTCTATACCAATTTGCGGATGATAACCGGCACAACTACCCAACCAGGCCTTTAGCGCGGATCCCTGGTCTGCGGGCGTATAGAAAATCGATGTAGGGTACGGTCCGATTTTGAGAGTGGTAATGATATCCTCCACAAAACAACGATAAAGTGCTAAAGTCTGATCGGCACCCAGACGCCTGGCCAAGCGCGTTTTAACATGACCCCGCTGGGGAGCGCGCACGAACAGCAGGATCCGTTGATAGTCTAATATGGTTTGGCTTCGGATTGACATTGACACCTACAAATATCTCCTTATTCTTATCCCTAAAATTTTGTTGCGATATTAGACCGAATATTACCTGAAATATTCGGGACAGGGAGGGAATCAACCCATTGAACATCATCGCCATCATCATCCTTACGGCCATCATCTTGGATGTTGTTATCAACATCCTAGCAGATTATCTCAATTTAAAAGGACTGCAGAACAGTGTTCCGGCCACGTTTCAAGACGTATTCGATGCTGATCAGTATCAAAAATCACAAGATTATCTGCGCGTCAATACACGTTTTGGTTGGATAAGCGCTATATTCAATTTGATTGTCTTGCTGTTTTTTTGGTTTCTGGGCGGGTTCCAGGCCATGGACGCCTGGGTCCGGTCATTTGGTATGGGACCGGTACTTACCGGCCTGATTTACATGGGAGGGTTGATGCTCTTGTATACCCTCCTGGCCCAACCCTTTTCGATTTATGCCACTTTTGTCATCGAAGAACGCTTTGGATTCAATCAAACCACCTGGAAGACCTATATCCTCGACCGGCTCAAAGGTCTGGCCATTGGCATTCTTCTGGGCACCCCTTTGCTTGCGGGTATTTTGATGTTTTTTAATTACGCCGGCAGCTTCGCCTGGCTGTACTGCTGGTTAGCGGCAGTGGTCTACATGCTGGTGGTTCAATATGTGGCGCCCACCTGGATCATGCCCTTATTCAACAAATTCAAACCCCTTGAGGACGGCGAGCTGAAATCAGCCATCTTGGATTATGCGGCATCCATCCGCTTTCCGCTAAAGCAGATTTACATCATGGACGGCTCAAAACGATCGCGTAAATCCAATGCCTTCTTTACCGGATTCGGCAAGAATAAGCGCATCGTTCTGTTTGACACCTTGGTGGAGCGGCACAGCGTCCCGGAACTGGTAGCGGTTTTGGCGCATGAAATGGGACATTATAAAAAGAAACACATCCTGCAAAATTTAGTGGTGGGTGTGGTCCATACGGGACTTATGTTTTTTATATTGTCTTTTGTAATATCTTACCGTGGTTTGTTTGATGCCTTTTATCTGGACCACATTTCAGTTTATGCCGGCTTGATTTTCTTTGGGATGCTGATGGCCCCAATCGATTTTTTTGTGGGCTTGCTCACCCAAATGCGATCACGATACAATGAGTACCAGGCCGATCGGTTTTCAGCGGAGACCACTGTGAACCCAAGCGCCATGATAGATGCCCTTAAAAAACTGTCCGTGCACAACCTGACCAATCTGCGGCCGCATCCATTCTATGTTTTTCTTAATTACTCCCATCCCCCGGTTCTGAAGCGGATTGAGGCTATCCACAAAATCAGTTCAAAAATCTGAAATGCTCAAAATGGATTAAGTGAAAAGCGGGTGGGTCGACCCCTCAACGGCGGCGGTCATTTCCGCCACATAGGCCGGTGCTTTGCCGTTTAACCATTCAGGCATACCACCGGCTTTTACATAGCCGATAATCGCCTTAAAAACAGCCTGCGCAAAAACATAGTCGCCGATGCTGATACGCCTATCGGTCTTTGAAAAATTCACGTTGATCCTTGTTTGGATGGCAAAAGCCTGGATGATCTCTTCGATTATATTTCGATTCTGACTGCCGTATGGTTTTTGCTTAAAACCATCCGGGTCCTGTGGAAACGGATATCGCCGGTAGACTTCGCCGATAAAGCCGCTGTATTCAAAACCGTAGATAGCACCGGCCAGGTTGCCGATCATATCCGGGTCGGGGATGACATATGGCGTCCATTCATCATCAAGACGGTCAGGATCTGAGGCCCACGTTTTGACCCATCCACAGAAATCGGATGCAAACATAAAATACCGATCCATGAGCAGCAAATCAGTTTCGATATTGAAAAAACCAACGGCAATACTACCATGACTTTGTGAATTAAATGAAATCGGCATGATCAAACACCTGATTGTGATTATGAATAAAATCGGTTCACTTTTTTTACAGAATCATAACAACCCGGGCAAGCAGTTATTTTTTTTCTTAAGTATATAGGAAATTTGCCGATATATTACCAAGGACATAAATATAAATCAGATTGTGAATAAAAAGGGGCCTAGCCTGGCTATGCCCTTTACGACCAATTCATACTTCTCAGAGGCATGCGATGTCATTAACAGGAAATATAGGAACCATTTCTCTTTCAGGCTTATTGCAACTCCTAAGCAGTGAACAGAAAACCGGTATTCTTTCTGTCAGACAGTCAGACATGGAGTTCCAGTTGTTTTTATTGGACGGCAATGTCGTCTATGCCACCCAAACACTGAAAGTTGCCAGACTGGGCGAGTTGCTCATAAATGACAACCACGTAACAACCAAGCAATTAAATGAGTGTTTAAAAATATCTTTAAAAAAGAAACAGGCCCTTGGGAAAACGCTGGTTGAAAACAACCACATCACCACGGAAACTCTGGAAAAGTATCTTTATACCCAGGTTCAGGAAATTGTCTTCACGTTGTTTTGCATGGACGAGGGCACCTTTAACTATAAGAACTCTCAATTCGAGATGCGGTGGCTCGTTCCGGTAGAGATAAACACCCTCCGGCTGGTTATGGAGGCATTGGAAAGACTGGATCACAACGCGCACAATGCCTACGGACAGGTGGCCTTTGGCTGACAGCCTCCAGTAAATACATTATTCAGCAATACTCAACACAATGATGTTATAATGCTACCCTAATGTTGCCATGACAAAATTGAACATGGGTGAAACCGACCGGCTTTGACTGGCTTCCGGATAAAATTTCTTTTGGCACTCTGAAGTCGCAACCAGGCTCACCTCTGAAAATCCCCTTTGATGAAAGAAATCCGAAATTTCATCCATATTGATGCCAAACTGAAGCGGAGCCCCTTCACTTTCCGCAAACAGTCTTAATACCTGAGCTTCCGGAAGCGGACTGCTCCCGCAACAACTAGTTTGTCAAAGGTGTCAGCCACCAGGGAACTTCCCGGACGGATGGATCTAAAAAAGAGTATATGGGCCCGGGTCGTTAGGCCGTCCCATCCTTTGCGGCGAACCTGTTGAATGCGACCGCCAAGATCTCCTCCCGGGTAAATTTGAATTTTTGGTGGCTGGGTGTTCCTTTACAGATATTCACGCATCGCCTGTTATGCATCGCACGATGCATAACATTTTAATTGCTGCCTGTCTAGGGCGCAATAAGATGGAAATTAAAAATTGATGGCGCTCTTAAACCAATTTGTTTTTTATGATTTTCAGATAGTAATGATAACCGTGCTCATTGAAGTTTTCTGAATATTTATTCATGAACCCGTGCAAGTACTCGGTTTGATAACAATGAATATTCCGATACCTTGAGATATGGGCCATCAGTTTCATGACATCAAAATGAGATTCGACATGCGGAAAAAACAATTCCATCTCTATTTTGGGAGAGACTGTTGGGAAATGACGAATTTGTGATCCATAAAAACAGACTGCCTTGGTAATCTGGGGGGATTCCTGATTATCCGAAAGCGCCCAGATGGCGGATGCGCCCACGCTAAAACCGAGCATTCGAACCGGTTCTGTTGTCTGGGATAAGGAATCCGATACGATCCGGATGTATCGTTTCAATCCACCCTGCTTTTTAAAATAGGTATAGGCGTCAGTTTCGTTTTCAAATTCCATTTCCTGGTGGTTATATGGATCGACCAAATGGATGGTTTCAAAAGCAGGTGAAAGCACCCGGGCAATCTCTTCAAGCGCCGATGTCCAACCAAATATATCCGAAACCACAAACAAAACCATATCCGCGATAACTTCTAAAAGCGTTGAATCAAATAAGTATAAACAGGCAGTTGGCTTTTGGCCTTGACCAGATTGAACTGCGGCAACAATTCCAACTTTTTAGGACTGTCCTTTAAGGGAGAAAGATAGACACAACCCTTTTGCTTGGATGGAGATGATAGGGCGTGCAGGAAATCCGCAAGTGACTGATAGTGCTCCGAAGCCAGTGCTTCGCCCATGATAAAATTACCCGTAATTTCAACCTGAGGATAGGTCTCATTTACATCCATCATCACCTGGAAAGCTTCGCGCACCCTGACTTCATCCAAAGGCTTGCCGATCAGATTCAGGGTTTGCTGGTCAATGGACTCAAATCCGATATTGACATAGGTATAAAATGGCAATCCATTGAGCCGCTCAAACAAATCGACATCTGCATGCAGCAGCGAATCAACACTGCCGAAAAGGAAAAGCAGGGGTGTCATTTCTTGATTTCCCGACATACCGAATTCCCGATCGGCTTCGGAGACCGCAAAATTAATCAGGTCTGCTCCGGCTTGAAGGGCATCATGGTTCCCCAGAAATAGGGCGTGGTAATTTACCAGGTTGCGGCCGTAAAAGACCTTGAGATTGCGGATCTGCTCCCGAATTTGATCCCGGGAACGAGCTTTAAACCTTTGGGCCGATTTGACACAGCAAAACCTGCATTGATACAGGCAGCCGTCAGCTATCATCAAGGGGATAAGTTCATAATCCACATGGCGTGTATCCGGCGGCAGCACTGAGGGCCGACCGCCAATTATGGCGTCCAAATCTTGGGCCCGTTTGTGCAAAACACCATCGTCATGGGCCAGAATCCGTTCGATCAGTTTCTTTACTTTGGGATGTGCCGGGTTATTTTGGGTGCTGTACAAGTCGGCATATAACTGCGGCCAGGCTGCAAAAGCCATCATAACCGCCGAATTGGCAAAATAATTTACCTCCCACAGGGCGTTGCTGGGATAAGGCAGGCATGGCAAATAATATTCACCCAGCCAGGATCGGATGCCGCCCGCGCCGCCCTTGTTTCCCACGGAATAAAACACCCAGTCGTTACCGTCTGTGCGTCGAAACTGTTCGGCCGGATGCGGCCAATCGGTATGAAGTCCGCGTATAAATTTAATCTCGCCATTGAGATTAAAACAGAACTCATAATCTCGCGATCTGATCTCGGCATACCGACCATAACGCAATGGGAAACTGGCCTTGGATATTTTGGCCGGCGCTTTTTTCTCTACGCTGATGGAAAGTGTGCTGAGCGCATTGCTGTGAGGGCTAAGCATCATAAGCAGACCAAAGGCCGCCTCATTGCCATTGATACCCGCAAGAAAAACACTGCGGTTTATGGACGCAAATCATATCGCCGCAATTTGGGCAGCGCCATTTTTGCTTTTCATTTCTGATGAACTGCCGGATCCCATCTGTTTTTATAATCTCCAGGTTTGCGAGCATGCTCATTCCATAACGGGTGCGATAACGTTTATCCAGACGTTTTAGCCTGGCACACGGAAAGTCATCGCACTCATAGCAATACCTGGCATTTCTAGCTGCCAAGTTCTCACAATTTTTAATCTGACATACGATACAGTATTGAGGTTTGGCGTTGTCGTCAACCCGGCAACCCGGGCATCTGTTCTGGTCACGGATATATGCCCGGCACAGTCGACAGTTCATGCCGCAAGGAGCGATCATTTTGGTTGGTATGGGATGCGTGTTTTTCCTCATGAGCGGTCTACCCCAACAGGATTACAACCTTGTATTTAAATAAAAATATATAAAACACAAGCTATCTCAAAATAGAGATACGGTCCGGATCGATGGGTTTCTTAACCCAGTAGTCCTTTCAGCAACCCGATCACGGCCAGAATGATTAGCAATATCAATACATGTTGTCGAAAAGCGCTTTCATTCACGTTCTTGAACATGCGGCTGCCCAGATTAATTCCCAATAACAAGGGCACCAATGCCATGGCAGTTAAATGAAAGGTTCCCACGGTGACCAGGCCTTGGATGGATGTCATCACCAGGCTGATGACATCGATGCCTAAAAAATAGGCAATGATGGATGCCCGCGAAACCGCGACACCGGCTGGTGACGACAAATAAAACAGGATCACCGGCGGTCCGCCAATCGCGGCGGCGCCATTGAGCAAGCCGCAGGCCACGCCCGTTGTCAGAATCAACGGTCTGCCCGGCATGCGCCGCCAGGCCCAGCCGCTTAAAAGCAGTATGGCGGCAAACAGTACCAAAGCAGAAATGAATATGCGCATGGGTTCGGCCGGGATAGTCGCCAGGAAATAAACACCCACCGGGATTGCAAAAAAGGAGCCGGTGAGCAGCCAGCGCAGCGAATGCCAATCTATTTTCCGCCAAACCTGTGGAATCAATCTGAAACTGGCTAAGACCTCGAGAATAAGCACGACCGGAACGACCTGGGCCGGTGGCAACACCAGCGACATGCTGGTCACGGCAACCATGGCAAATCCAAAACCGCTGTATCCCCTGATAATGCCGGCGATGAATACGGCTATCCAAATGATTATAAGTGTGAAGAGTTCGTAGCCAAACAGAATCAAAAAATTATTCCAGTTTCGATTTCAATGGGATCACAATAGGGACGCCGGCGTCATTTTTCAGGAATACGCGCCTCGAGCAGCTTTGATAATATCTTGATAAAGCCGGAGTCAAGAAAATTCAGAAGCCGAAGGTGAATCTCGAGCTATCCCGATGCACGATCCCGCCATAATCGCGTATCCACTGGCTTTCTTCCTCTGATAGCGGACCCTGTTCAGACAGGTCTTTGATGTTTTCTTCAAGCTGTTGACGATTCTTGGGCCCGGTAAGGACCACATCAACATACTCATTGGATAAACAGAAACGGTAACAATCCGATGCGGTCATAACCGGTCCCTCCCATCCCTTGGGGCGCTTGAGCAGACCCCGCCAGCGTGTGGCCGTATATGCCACGATGGCCGGATTGCGCACGGTTAGATGCGGAAATATGTCCTGCTCCGCACCTGGATGTGCAGCATTGTAACGGATCATCAGCATATCCAGCGGCGAATCCTTGGCCAGCGCGCCCGCTCGTTTGCGATCATGAATGCTCACCCCGATAGACCGTACTTTGCCCGACGCTTTTAAGGAAACCAAGGCCTCGATGGTGGATGAAGTCCAGGCGCTGGTGCGGCCCAGCCAAAATATTTGCAGAATATCCAGATAATCCGTATCCAGAATTTTTAGCAATCGGTCACACCCCTTGTGGATGCCGCCGCCAAAAAACGCAGTGGTGGGGCCTGTGGCGACCACAACCGATTCCCGATTACGTTTTAAAGCCGCTTTAAGCGCCGGGGTGACCTGTTTCGATTTTGGGGTCCAGAACACATAATTCATTCCTTGGTCCAGCGCCCATTCCAGATCCGAACCCGTGATTCCAAAATTGGTTGCCAAGCCCAATCTATATACGCGCCGATCCAGGGCAGGCACATCGCGATTCAAAAAATCATCGTTCATGGTGTATATCCTTTCATATTAGGTTGCGCTTTTCCGGCGCTTAACACTCCCACTCCCGCTTATCCGAACTTCCTGATCCCGGATATCACCGTCGTATACCACTGTACCGGATCCGCTGATGCTGCCTTTTAAATCCCCGCCAGCCATAGAGATGGAAACCTTAGAAGAACCGGACAAATCAATTTCCGCATGTGTAATCGGATTGTCAGCAAATTCAATCTGCGTGGAGCCGGAGCCTTTCAAAGTCAGATAATAAATACTATTTTGGCGCCCTTTAAGACTTGTAGATCCACTGGCTTTAATTCTCAAGCGTTCGCTTTGGAATCCCTGCATGTCGACATTTACCGATCCGCTCAGCCGCAGAATATCTACTTTAGGGAACTTTACCCGGGCATGGACTTTCTCATCCCGCCATCGGATGTCATCTCTTATATCCAACCTGAGAACCGATTGCTCCTTCTCTACGATAAGCACGTCCATTAGATATTCAGGTCCTTCAATTTCAACCCCATAGGTTTCGCCTTGTTCCATCACAAGGTCCCAATTGCCGGAAGCCCGGATTCCCGAAAAATAATTAATTGGATAAGACCGCTGGACCGGAGTTTTTGATCCGCTCAGCTTAATTGTCACCTCACCCTCTGCCATCATAGGTGATGTTGAAATCCGCAAAAACAACAACAGGGCGACCACACATCCGAAAACACCCCCCAAACCGAACCAAAGTAATTTACTACTAATTTTCATTTTACTCCTCCTCACCCGCAAGGGCTCCGTCATCCTTTCGGTTCCGATGACAGCCCTTGTATAAATTTTTAAAGTCTTCCAAACTTAGACCCAATAAATCCAGGGTCCTGCATATGCGGGGCATGTCATGCTTGATAAATTCCGCTTTCTTGAAGTCCAGTATTTTTTGCACGGCGTCATCGCATATGAAAAAGCCAATGCCACGCCGATTATAAATTATCCCTTTTTGTTCCAAATCGGTGTATGTTCGCATAACCGTATTGGGATTTACTTCCACCCGTACCGCCATTTCCCGAACCGAAGGAATTTTTTCGCCCGCCCGCCATTCCTGGTTGACAATGGCATCGCACAGATGCTCACCGATTTGAAGATAAATGGCCTGCTGTTTTCGAAATTGCATTTTAAGCCTCGAATTCTCTCAGTCTAAAATAACTGACCACCCAACAAAAAGGAGCCAGAATACCCCAGAACAAAGCTTTCGCCATCAAAACCAGTGTGTCTTTAAGCTCTAGAAGCCAATCACTCGTAAGCGAATTCCAAACGATGCGCATGCCTTGATCGCTCAGGGAGCCAAATTGGCCGCCCAGGATAATCTTGAGTGCCAGGAAAAAAAATAGGACCAGCGCTAAGCTGAGAATGGACAGAAAGAGCAGGGTTTTAATAAAAGCGAAACGCCTGAAAAATATGGAACCGGTCAGAAAAACGGATTGTACCACGAGATATACTGTCATCGGAATCCAGATTTTGGAGGTAAATGGATTGAACAAGGGATGGGAATAATCAAACAGGACCCGGTTGATCCCTTCAGACAATGCCGAGATGGCAAAGTAGATTAAAGCGGTTGCGAGTACATACCCAATCGATGTTAAAAATAACCGGCTGGTAAATTTTTCGAATATGGATGCCGGTATTGTCAGCCAGGCACCCGCATTTATATCCTCACGTAAACTCCCAAAAGCACCACTGCTCACCAGAATGCCGCTGATAAACAAGAAAAACACATATAGTCCGATGTGCAGCTGGTCACCTGTTTGCCGAAAAGCTGACAAACCGGACACCAATATGACCAGGGCACCCACAACAGCGATTACAATAAAAATCTTGGATACATTGTTAAAAATGGTATTGCGACTCAAAAGGTAAAATCGACTGAGGCTGAAATGATTGGCAATCATTAAATAATCCCCTCCTTGTCCTGCGCCTTTGCGGAAAAAATGGTTTCGATTTTCCCGGGGTTAGACACCACCGTATTGAATAATACCTCCAGATCCATGGACTGATCGTCATCTTGACGTGCCGCCGTCACAACATTGTAGCCGCCGGGCACATGCTCCACGTAAAGGGCTTCCTGCTTGTCCGGGCTCGCGGATTGAAAGTTGATGGCGAGATGCTTGCCTATGTCCGCCAGCATCTCGTGGAAAAGGATCGCCCCCTTGTCCAAAATGATGACGGCATCGATAATATGCTCCAGGTCTCTGGCCTGGTGGGTGGAAATAATAATCAGACGCTCATCGGTAAAATCAGACGCCAGCACCTGGCGAAACTGGCTTTTGGAAGGAATATCGAGACCATTGGTGGGTTCGTCCAAAAGCATAATGCGCGTGTTTGCAGCCATCCCAAAGGCCAATAGAAATTTTTTCTTCTGACCGAATGAATAAGCGTTTAACTTTTTGGTCGTATCCAGATCAAATCGCTGCAGATAGTTCCTGAATGCGGTCGGATCGAATTTGGGATAAAAGGGTGCGTACATCCTTTGATACAGGTCTACGGAGATATGCGGTAAGCCAAACTCCTCGGGCAAGAAGAATATTTCCCTAAGCATCTTAACCAATCGCAGGGAGCTGTCCGCATTCAAAACCTGGCATTTCCCGGACTGCGCAAAACGCAAACCGGTCATGAGCTTCAGCAAGGTGGTTTTGCCAACCCCGTTTTTCCCCAGGAGCCCATAAATGCGCCCCATGGGAATATCTACGTGCACGCCTGAAAACAACTCGGACTGGCCGTACCCAAAGTGAATTTGTTTTAGTCGTATCACACAATACCTCCTGTTTAGTGTACTATTCAACTAATACAGTATGCTCGAACGCATTCAATGTCAAGCATTTTTTATTCAATGCCAAAAAATCTTAAAGTTTTAGCAGCCATCTGCCGACAAAATATTATAAACTCAGTATGTTAAACTGAATACCAACATGATTTCACAAAATACGGCCTATTTCTAACCGGGCGATACGAATTGTCACCCGGAATAGAAAGGCTAAAATGCCATTCCCTGAAAGTAGACGATGCCATGGCCATCAACATCAACGCCATTATTCATGAGATCGATACCCTGGCGCCCATTCCGGCCACAACCAATAAAGTCATGGAAATCGCCGGTGACCCGGACGGGGCCTTAAGTGATCTGGCCGACGTGCTGCAGTATGATGCCGAATTAACGGCCAATCTTTTAAAATTGTGCAACTCGACATACTACGGGTTGACGGTAAAAGTCGATTCCGCCCGACAAGCCATCTCACTTTTAGGCCTGGATCAAATTCTCGAAATGGTCATGATCGCCAATACCGGCAAAAATTTGCTAAAAGCCCAAAAAGGCTATGATCTCCGGCGCGGGGAACTTTGGAAAAACAGTGTCGCCACAGCCTTGATCTCTAAATCGATTGCCGAAGATAACATGGATACGGATAAATTTCGCGTTTACACGGCCTCACTCATTAAGGATATCGGTAAAGTTGTGATCGATACCTATGTGGGTAATTCCATCAAAAAAATTCAGCACCTGGTGGTCAAAAAGGGGTATGGTTTTGACCAGGCGGAACAGGCTGTCTTGGGTATCGACCATGCCAAGTTGGGCGGAATTGTTGCCGAAAAATGGAATTTCAGTTCCAAAATGATCTTCATGATCAGCAACCATCATCTAAATGATGCCGGTGCCAGAAAAGATGTGGAGACCTGCATTGTCTATCTGGCGGATACCATATCCAGGATGGTGGGTATCGGAGTGGGAGCCGACGGTCTGGCCTATAAATTCTATGAAGACATTTTCGACAACCTGGGTGTGTCCGAAACGTACATCCAGCATTTCATGGCGGAATTTCAAATGAGTCTCAACAAGGCCGAACGATTGTTGGCCTCTCTAAATTAGCCCGTTTCGAAACTGCATTTCATAATCCGGTTTAAAGCCCCGAAATCCGATTTTCAGGGTTTGAATTGCCTGCCTTTGTTATAACTCGGCCAACCTGATTTTCTTTAAATGCCCCTATGGTTTTTCATCGTCGCGATGAACCGTATCAGGAGAAAATGCGGGCAAACAAACCGCGACATACTCGGCTCCTTCCGGACCCGGTGTACTGTAGCGGACCCACTCCCCCGCAGGAACAATCACAGCCTCCCCGGCGTGAATATCACAAATATTCTCTTTTGTGGCGACTCTTAACATGCCATGTAATACAATTGTATACTCTGCAAATTCAGGTTGTTGCCCTGGCTCTATCCATCCGGTCGGGCTATTCATTCTGGCGATGCTCAAATTGGCGGTATTCGAATTCACACGACCGATGTACTCTTGTATGACTTTTGGTTTATTACCGGCTGATTGGACAATAGTGGGTTTGGTAATTTTTTTCATCGGCTTATTACACTCCCGATTATCGATTCAAAAATATGGATACGCTTTTTTTTGCTTCAATACCGACTTGGGTGTGGCCGTTGACATTGCCTTGCATCCCGCGAGGATACATGGCCACAGATCCCATATAATGGAAGCCTATCCTGCAACAATTCTTTGAGCGAGGAGTCGACCGGGTCCAATGAGGATCTCGAGAGAGCCTCGGTCGAACTCCTGGCCGAATTCGAACGCCAGCTCGGGGGCACCGGTCGAAACGCTGTATCAATGCCCCCGCCATCGCCATTCGGAAAATAACGAACGCGACGATGGTTGATTACCTGCTAATTGAAATCTGTTTGCGAAAACCGATTCGGTAGTGACCTTTTGGAAAATCTGAAAACCGTGTAAATTCCTGGTAGCCAAGTTGACTGTAAAATTTTGCAGCTTGCCAGCTCTGGGTCCAAAGCCAAAGGCCCGAAAGGTTATGAGAAATCGCGTAATCCTCTGCCTGCTTCATCAATCTTTTTCCAATTCCGGTATCCCGGTAGCCTTCATCTACCCAAAGCTCGTCAATATATATCCAATCCCATAACAGATCGACAGTGAGAACGCCCACCAACAGCTCATCATCTGCATACACCAGCCAAGACAGGCGTTCTTTTTTAAAAGCGGGCGCTGCTTGCTCCTTGGTATGCCTTGCAAATCCAGCGCTTACTATCTGCCGCTGATGATCGCTCAAATCTGTACGCATTAATTTAATCTTTATCATAATTCAGCATCCGGTCTTTGAATCAAATCGATTGGGATAATATCTCTCCGGTTGCGCCAGAAAGAGAACATTCGAATGGCTGCCGCCTGGTAATAAAAATTTTTCTAAAGTTAATATTAAAAAAGGTCGATAAACACCTTGGCTAAATTCTGTTCCAACATATCGACTTATCCAAATTTTTTAAACATTTTTTCGTTCCGCAAAGGAGGTATTGGTTGCCATGTTAAAGCATTTGAGCCTGTCAAAAAAGATTTTCGGGGGATTTGCGATCGTACTGATGCTGTTGATGGGAATTGCCTATGTGGGGTTGAATGGTCTATTTGACATTTCCGACCGCGTTGAAACAACCGATCATGTTAACAAGCTTGTCGGCGGCCTGGTCACGGCGCGTCAGTTGGAAAAGGATTTCATGGCTCAGGCCGACCGTTCAATTGCCGAAGCGGTATTGGATGAAATCGCGGCCGTCAGGGAAAACATCGTCCAGGCCAAAAGCCAATTTAAGCATACAAACAACCAGGAACAGATGTCACTGGTGCTTCAAAAGGTCAATGCGTATGAAGATGCCTTTCGCAGTCTGGTGGACCTGGAAAACCAGAAGGATGCCGCCCTGGAGCAAATGCGCCAGAAGGCCAAAATCGCCCTGCAGCAGACCGAAAGCATCCGCAAGCAACAAGCCCAAAGCTTATCCGAACAGCGCAGTAAAATAGCAGTTCTGACCAAAGAAAAACGCGGCAAGGCGGATATGGCCAACCACATCATCAAGTGGCTGTTAGACGCCAGGGTGGCGGCCAACATGTATATATACGAGGGACACGCGTCCAGCCATCAGGAACTGGTTGATCTGATTAACCGGATTATAGCCAGCGCCCAAGAAATGCAGAACGCCACGGATTCGAGAATCGAAGTAGCCATGATGACGCCCATTATCAACACCGGACAATATTATCTGGAGACCTTTGAATCGTTTGCCGAATTGGATCAGAAGCAGAAGGCCGCAGACGCCGGCATGGTGGCCAGCGCCGCCGAGATGATCAACGCAGCCCAGGCCGTACACAAAGTGGCCGCCCACAAACTGGCCATGGTAAAAATGAAGGAAGATGCCACCGTCTGGGAATTGGAGATATATCAGGCCACGGTCAAAGATGCCGACACCATCATCAACAGTGCCTTGAAACTGCAACTGAACGAAAAAAAATTCACGGCCAGTCAGGATAACAGTTTGAAGGAGAAACAGGCGGCTGATTTAAAAAAATTGAAAGGTTTCTCGCGCGAAATGACCTTTCGATTTATTGACAGCGAGCAGAGAAAACGCATGGGGGTAATTACCAAAAAGCTGGACGAATATCACGAGGCCTTCAATGAATTTGCAGAACTTCTCACCGACAAATCAGCCATGCATAGCCAGTTGATTGGCATTGCCGGCCGTTTGGAGCAGGCCGCCATCAACCTGCGGGAAATCCAGAATCGTGGGTTGTCGGAGGCGCGCGCCGACTCGGAGACTTTTCTGGATCAGAAAATGGCCATCGCCGATCAAGCCAGCCTGATCGCCAAATCCCTGTTGACCGCTCGTCACAACGAAAAAGATTTCATTTTATCCGGAAAACCGGAATATCGCACAGCCGTAACAGAGATTACATCCAAGATTCTCGATCAGGCCAGGCAACTGCAGGATAAAAACCTTTTGGATGACGAGCTCAAAATGATCAAGTCCGTTTCTACCGCTGTCGGCGAATATTCAGGCGCTTTCGACCACTTTGCCGACCAATGGCAGGAACAGCAGGCCGCCCGCGAATTGATGCTGCAGGCCGCCGGAGATGCCCAGAAGGTTTTTGAAACCGCCGGGACAGACCAGCGGCAAATGATGATATCACAAATAAGCCGCTCCCGCGGCATGATGGTGGCGGGAACCTTTATCGCTGTGATTGCCGGTGTTCTGCTGGCCCTTGTAACTGCCCGGCGTATTTCCAAACCGCTGATACTCGCCATCGACGGACTGACCGGCAGCGCTGGTCAGGTGACCCGGGCGGCGGATCAGGTGTCTTCTTCCAGCCAGTATCTGGCAGAAGGTGCTTCCAATCAAGCGGCCAGCATTGAAGAGACCTCCTCCTCCTTGGAAGAGATGTCTTCCATGACCAAGGCCAATGCAGATAACGCCTCTCAGGCCGATCAATTGATGAAAGAGGCCGATACCGTAGTCTCTGAGGCCAATGCATCGATAGTTGAACTAACCGCTTCCATGGAGGGGATATCAAAGGCAAGTGACGAGACTTCCAAGATCATCAAAACCATCGATGAAATCGCCTTTCAAACCAACCTTCTGGCGCTCAATGCCGCCGTGGAGGCCGCCCGTGCCGGAGAAGCCGGAACCGGTTTTGCCGTGGTCGCTGAAGAGGTTCGCAACCTGGCCATTCGAGCGGCCGATGCGGCCGGAAGCACAGCCGGACTCATCGAGGGGACGCTTAAAAAGGTGACTGAGGGTACCGGACTGCTGAGCCGTACGAACGAGGCCTTTGAAAAGGTAGCCGCCAGTGCCGGCAAGGTCAGCGCCCTCGTGAGTGAAATCTCCGCGGCGTCTGGTGAACAGGCTGAGGGTATCGACCAGGTCAACACGGCGGTGACGGATATGGACCGGGTTGTACAGCAAAACGCCGCTCATTCGGAAGAATCGGCTTCGGCGGCCGAGGAAATGAATGCGCAGGCCAAATACATGCAAGGCATCATCAACGATCTGGGGACATTGATTGGGAATTTGAAGCAGGAACCTGATGCCGATATCGCTGAAAAACCGGCCGTTATTGAAGATTTAAACCTGTCTCCGGCAAAGCTGCCTGCCCCCGGCGAAGTCTAGCAAAACAGGGCGGCTTCCGTCCTAACGCATCGGGGTCGGGCGTTCACGCGCGGTGCTCCCTTCGGTCTGAGCGACGCGACTTGAGCTTGTCGATAAGTCTCAGGGTCGACGACGAAGCGAATCGCTGCATCTAACGCGCTGGTTGTTGTGGTTCAAACATTCAGTTTAAAGCCTAGATCAACCTCAGAGGCTGGAATACCGCCCCGAATACCCCAATTATCTAAATGGGGCTCATTCAGAACGATAAAATATCGGCGGGCGCGATGCCCAGATCGCCGAATCGTTTGACGATGGACTGATAAAGTCTGCGTTTTGCTTCCAATGATCGCCCTGGAAACAAGGTAATCTCCACCAGAGTGTAATTTTCGGTTTTGTCAGGCGGCACCGCAAAATGTTCGGGCTCATGTTCGACGTACCGAATCTGGCGGTCGCCTTGCGGCACTTTTAGGGCTTCGCGCTGGGCTTGATAGACAGCTTCAATCATCGCTTCGATCTCATTATCGGGTCGAGATTTGCGGACTTCAATTTTAGCAAGCGGCATGTTCACCTCTTTGATTTTTATATTTGGTTCTTCTTTAATCTAGCTGGGGGAAAGGGCTCCAAAATACGGATCAGGGGAAATACAGCTCGGGCTATATCTTATCGAAATCGCTATCGCTATCGGGATCGGGATCGATTTCAGCATATCCGTATTCCACTAATCCTTCCTTTACGCTATAACCCATGCGACATAACCGATTGAAAGGCGGTAAACGTCTAATTTTTCATGGCCTAATACCATCTCGATCCCGATCCCGATAGCGATCCCGATTTCGACAACACTTCCACCAGCAGCATTACTACAGCAAATCGGCAGATGATCATTATGATTTTATTGTACCATCAAGAATGCAAAACGATCCATCTTTTGATCATAATCAGTGCGCACATTGATTTCAAAACCGAATTTCCGCACCGTCGAATAAACATCCACGGCCATGGCTTCCGGTGCCGGCCGGGCCATGCGCGGCTGCTCACAGGTTTCACGGTTGCCGCTGCATTCCTTGCAGAAACAGCATGAATCCATAAAAAGCATAAAAGCGCGCTCAAATCCTGCCAGAAAAACAGCCCGCTCAAGCTTGACAAGCTTGGCATTAATCCGGGCCGACCAGGCATGCCGGTCTTCTGGTTTATCCATCAGACCTTCGAAATGCAGGATGATGGCATCGCTGTATTCCTTGAAGAAGCGTTCGCATTCGGGCACAGGCGGCGTATGGGGTGGACAAGCACCGCCGTGGCCGTATTCACCGCAGCCAAACATGCATTTCATGCGTACCCACTGGGCCACGATAATTTGCTGTGGATCTATCCATTTATAGTTAGTGTATTCGTGTGATTCAAAAATATCATCTACCACTTTTCTTTGCTCTTTATTCATTGCCATAACAGTCAGATTCCTTTTTAAACAATTGGGAACTTCGAAGCATCATAATCATTCACACGCTGTTTCGCGAGGCGCAGTATATGTCAATGGTCACCGGTCTTGTCGGTGGCATGCAAACGGAACAATATCTTTTTTTGATACAGCTCATGAATAAAATTGCTTCGCAGACATGGTGACCTACACCACCACCGAACTCGTCAGCAGATTATCATTAGAGTTAATATATCTAAATTTGTCAAGAAGTTATCATCGATACGGTTCCGGAATTTACTTGAATATTAACCCAAAAATATATCTATCCCGGATTGGCTTATGTGGCCGGATATGTTATAATCCGATTTTCCAATCACCTGTTTAGCATCTCGCAGGAGGATCAGCATGAACGCCGAACCGGCATTAAAACCAGACCCTCCCATCAAGACCCCCAAAGGTCTTTCTGCCCGCATTTCCTGGCTACGCGATTATTATTTTGAGGGCTGCCAGCGCAAATGGAACAATGAATTTACAGCCTGGACCACGGGTACACCCTGGGACCTGCTCTACCAGGAAATGACTTATTACATCGTCCCGGAAGTCTATATGTTATTGGATACCCTGGGCGGCGGCTACCATCAGGGTGCGCGCCCTGTAGCGTTGCCGGCTCAATTCTGGGATCTGCCGCTGGTGGAGAGAAAAGCCTGGTTTCTCAAGGAGGTCATGGTCAATTATGTACCCCAGGAAATGCTGCCGGGCGATTTGATCGCCGGGGCGCGTTTCAATGTGATTACCTCCACCTGTTTCACCCGGAAAGAACGGCGTGCCTATGATCGCCTGGTAACAGGCAAAAAAGGGGCTCGTGCCGGTGTGCTCTGGTTTCATAATCATGGTTATGGCAATGCCGGCGCCACCTCCGGTCATTTGATACCCGATTATGAGTCCGTACTGAAACATGGCTGGAAAGGCATCCATGCCGCTTTGAAGGCCACATACGACAAACTGAATCCGGGCGATCAAAATGGTCCCAAAGGATCACAGCTGCAGGCGATGCTCACGGCCGCAACCCTTACCCGTGATCTGGCCAAGCGCTACCAATCACTCTGTCAGAGACTGGCACATGAAGCAACCGATCCGCAGCGTAAATCCGAGCTAACTCAAATGGCCGACAATCTGAATCGGGTTCCCTGGGAACCTGCTCGGACATTCTGGGAGGCGGTCCAGTCCTTGTGGCTCACCCACATGCTTGTGATGAGTGACGAAAACTACCCCGGCCCGGGTGTCTCTTTCGGACGAATCGATCAATACCTGCTGCCCTATTGGGAACACTCAAAAAAATTAGGCCTGGATTGGGATTTTGCCAAAGAAATCCTCAAGTGCTTCTGGATCCATTGCAATACCGCCTACGATGCCATGATCCGCAACGGCCATCAGGGAATCACCGCCGGCTTCGGCCAGTTGCTGACATTATCCGGTGTGGGTCCGGACGGCCGAGATATGACCAACGAACTGACCCACATGTTCCTGGAAGTCATTGACGAAATGACGCCGATCTTAGAGCCCAAGCCCAATGTGCGCTTACATCGCAACTCACCGGATGTGTTGTTGGATAAGATCATCGAGATGATCGCCGCCAGTCAGGGATCCCCTTTCCTGATAAATTTTGACGAACGTTCCATGGCCGGCATGATGCTGGAGGCCCAAAAAGCCGGTATCGACCATCTGATCAATGCCGACAACGTGCATGACTATGCCCCCGTGGGGTGTCTGGAAAATACCATGGTGGGCAATGATCGGTCCGGGACCGTTGATATCAACCTGAATTTGCTAAAAGCCGTAGAACTGGCCTTGACCGGCGGCCGGGATCTTTTACCCTTTGTGGATCCACTCACCGGCAAAACCGAAAAAATTAAACAGGACGGACCCAAAACCGGATCGGCCGATGATTTTAAGACTTTTGCGGACTTCTGGGCAGCCTATGAGCAGCAGACAGCTTATATCATCTCCAAAAGCGCCCGGGTTTATGAAGCGTCCGAATCGGTTCGAGCCAAATACCTCCCCACGCCTTATCTATCCTGTCTGGTCAAGGGCTGTGCCCAAAAGGGCCTCGATGTCACCCAGGGCGGGGCGGAAATTAATTTTACCACAATTGAAGCCGTCACCTACGCCACTACGGTGGATTCACTGCTGGCCATTAAATATCTGGTCTTTGACAGGCAAATCTGCAGCCTGTCTGAGTTGATCCAGGCCCTGCGGGACAACTGGGAGGGCCACGCAAAACTGCAGGCCATGGCCATCAATCGGGCGCCCAAATACGGTCGGGACGACGATGACGCCGACGCCTTGGCCAAACAAGTTATGGATCTCTGGTGCCGGCTTACCTGGAAACACCAGACCCGCTCGACCCTGCGCCGGTTTCGTCCCGGCATGCTCAGTTGGAACTATTGGGCCGGAGACGGCTTTATTATGGCAGCCAGTGCCAATGGCCGCGCCAGGGGCCAGTTTCTATCCAATGCCATCTGTCCATCCAACGGCGCCGATATCAAGGGCCCCACGTCCAATGCCAACTCGGTGGGAAAAGTATTGGGCGGCAAGGCCTTGGATGGTCACGGGGATTGGCTTGATTACCTCAATTGTTTGCCCAACGGCGCCAGCCATACCATGACGTTTAATCCCTCCATGATCAAGGATCCGGAGCATCAACAAAAATTTAAAGCCTTCCTAAAGGCATATGCTGAAAACGGCGGAACGGCCCTGCAGATCAACATCTTGGACCCGGACATGCTCAGGGAAGCCCAGAAAAATCCCACCGACTATCGGCATTTGCTGGTGCGCATCACCGGTTATAATGCCTATTTTACAACCGTAGGGAGGGAGCTGCAGGATGAGGTGATTGAACGGCTCAGTCATTGTGCATTTTAGAACAAACGGATTCAAGGGTTCAAGTGAGAAGCTGTAAGCCTTGAGCCATTAGCAGCTTACAGCTTATTGCTTATATATTCTGGTGACGGCTTTTGAAACCACAAATGACATCAGGTAAAGCAGAGAAAGATCCAACCGGTCTAATACTCGAAATCCAGCGCATGTCCACCGAAGATGGGCCGGGTTTGCGTACGACTGTCTTTTTCAAAGGCTGCAGTTTGGCCTGTTCCTGGTGTCATAATCCTGAAAGTATCTCAATTCATCCCCAGGTTCAATGGATTGGCTCCCGTTGCATCGGCTGCCGGACATGCGCAGATACCTGCCCTGAGGATGCTGCATCCATGACCCAAAGTGGTGTAAAAATTGACCGTGAGCGCTGCAGCGGATGCGGTATCTGTACCCGGGAATGTCCGGCCACCGCCATGGAACTATTAGGTCACCCCTGGGAACTTTCCGACCTGGTGCACGAAATCATCAAGGATCGGGTTTATTTTGAAAAATCCGGTGGCGGCGTCACGGTTTCCGGTGGTGAACCAACCCTGCAGACCGAATTTGCGGCTGCCTTTCTGAGGGAAATGCGCGCCCAGGGCATCCATACGGCGCTGGATACCTGCGGTTTGTGCCAAGCAAAGTCTCTGGACCGCCTGTTGCCACATACCACCCTGGTATTATTCGATATCAAGGAAATCGACACCCAGCGGCATCGCACCTTTACCGGCAGCGATAACCGCATCATTCTGGAAAATCTAATGCATGTCAGCCATTATATCGATAATCATTTGTACCCGCAGGGCCTCTGGATCCGAACACCGCTGATACCGGGTGCAACCGATACCGTCGACAACATCAGGGGGATTGGGGCATGGCTCGGCCGGAATCTACCCGGTCAGATTACTCGTTGGGAGCTATGCGGTTTTAATAATCTCTGTAAAGACAAATATACCCGTTTGGATATGACCTGGCCCTTTCAGGATGCTGAATTGCTGGATTCGGAGCACATAGACAAACTGGTTATGGTTGCCAGAAATTCCGGTGTAGATCCGGATATCGTGCATTGGAGCGGCACGGCTAAACTGCAAGCAGTAAGCGGGAAACAGTAGGCTGTAAGCAGTGTGGTGTTTGGTGGTTTGGGACTTGTGCCTCCATGCGACTTAAAGGCTTAAACCTCATAGCTGAGTGTTCTAAGATGATAAATCGAAAAGAATTTACCCAAGAAGAAATCAAGACGTTTGCACCGGCGGAAAAAATCGGCTTGGTGGCGTGCACCGATCCGGATGGGAACATCCACGTGACCCTGATTACCAGCATCATGGCCGCAAATCCCAGACAATTGACCCTGGGTCAATTCTGCACCGGGCTCAGCAAATGGTATATCCAGCTCAATCCGGATGTCGGCTTTTTGATCATGTCCATGGACAAGCGATTCTGGCGCGGAAAAGCGCGTTGGACCCACAAGCGTACCGAGGGGGCCGAATATGAAATTTATAACCAGCTTCCCATGTTCCGTTATAATACTTATTTTGGGATCAATACGGTTCATTACCTCGATCTCCTGGAAACCAACGGCGAAGAGAAACTGTCCATGGCCAGTATCATTCCGGCCGCCATCCTGACACGCATTTCCAAGGGTGCTGCAGGGACGGGCAGCCCGGACCGTGTTCTCAAACCCTTTGCGGAGAAATTGTTTAACCAATTGGATGCGCTTAAATTCCTGGCTTTTCATAATCAGGACGGATATCCCAGAATTATCCCTATTATTCAATGCCAGGCCGCTGACAGCCGCCGTTTGGTTTTTGCATCCGCACCGTTTAAAGATGAACTGCGGCAAGTCGCCGCCCATAGCAAAATCGCCATTTATGGACTCAACTTGAAAATGCAGTCAGTGCTGGTCCGGGGTGTTTTTCAGGGTTTTCAACGCCATCTCGGCACCAGCCTGGGAATACTCGACATTGACTGGGTGTATAACTCCATGCCGCCCGGCCATGGCCAGATCTATCCTGAAGTTAAACTGGAACCGATTACGGAATTTTAGATATGCAGCAGGCCTCCATCGGCAAGCGCTTTTTGTTACCATTGGTCCTGGTCGTCGCCATTCGGCAACTCTCAATTCTAGTATACGCGTCTGCCGCTTCCCTGCCGCCCGGCCCCCTTCGGAATATATTGATTGAAATCTTTGGGCCCTTGGGATTCTTTTCATTGTGGTTTTTCGCCTTTTTAGGACCGTCGCTGGCCTATTACCTGGGGGCCAAGGTTTGGGAAAGAGTGATCATCGCCTTTGCCAACCCGATCATATGGATTGTATCGGTCGAGTCGCGGGTTGTCTGTCAATATCAGGGCATCGAGTTGGTCTATTTCCTATTACTGCCCTGGCTGTTTGGAATTTTGTGCGTCACCTGTGTGGAATTCTCCCTGGCTGAGCTTGCCTGCCGTATGATTCACAGGGTTCGCACTCGGGAACCGGTCCGCATCATGGTCGTACCCGTCTGGATTCTCCTGGTACTGGGAGGTGCGGGCACATACTTGGGGCTTATCAAGGGGCAGGAGTGGGTATATATGGTGGTGCATCATTATGCGCGCTATGTACTGCACTAAAATCGTCGGAGACGATTTTAGTGCTAAGGAATTTAGGCTGTTAGACTATTAGGTCGCGATGAGCAAAAAGCCAATAGCAAATGCCTTATATCATCCTAACAGCCTAACAGTCTAGAATGCTCATAGGCTGAATAAAATATCGAATATCGATATCAGAATTTTGAATAACGAAGTTTTTCCCAGGGCTATCTGCATACTTCCAAATTCATAATTCCCTGTTCGACATTCAATATTCGGGCTTTGAGAAGGCATCATAGCCTTGGGTAAGGGTTGGAGGGGCGGAGGTTTGAAGGGTTGGCGGGTAACGATAAGCATTTGGCTGAAAACAGCATCCTGGCATCCTAACATCCCAGTTCCAAAGCTTTTGAGGTGCCTAAAGTCTACAGCCCAACAGCCTGATTATTTTAGGCGCAACAAGCAGAAACTCAACCTATCTGGAATTATGTCATGATTGAATTTAATCGCAATGTGACTCGCCGGGAGAGTCTCAAGCTTATGGGTGGTGCGGCCGCCGCTGCTGGTTCGGCCATGCTAGGTATGCCATCATCACTTCGGTGCGCGGTGCCACAGCGATCACCCAATGTGATTTTTATTCTCACTGACGATCATCGCTGGGACTGTATGGGCGCCATGGGGCACCCATTTATAGAAACACCGCACATGGACCGCATCGCCCAAGAGGGTGTATTGTTCGAAAACGCCTTTGTGACCACCTCCTTGTGCAGTCCCAGCCGAGCCAGCTTTTTGACCGGTCAATATGCTTCCGTCCATGGGGTGCAGAATAATTTTAGCCGCTGGGATCCCCGGCGAAACCGAACTTTTTTGGAGTACTTTAAATCGGCTGGCTATGACACCGCCTTTATCGGCAAGTGGCATATGCCCGGCGGCTCATTACCGAAACTGCCCGGCGTGGATCACTTTGTCTCCTTCACACACAAGGATGGCCAGGGCGACTATTTCGACTGTCCCCTATATGTCAATCATCAGCTGACACCCAACCGGCGCGAATACATCACCGAAGAACTCACCGATTATGCCATCGACTTTGTGTCGGCTCAACGTGACAATCCGTTTTGTCTGTATCTTTCTCACAAGGCCGTCCACCATGATTGGAAACCACCGCCCCATCTCAAAGGCCGTTATCAGGATGCGGATCTATCGCACCTGGCACCGGAATCGGATAAATACAATACATGGTCGGGCCTTAACTTCCTGGAAGGCACCATGGGCAACATGCACGCAGTTTATCGCCGGTACTGCGAGTGCCTCGTATCGGTGGATGAACAGCTGGGACGCCTGCTGGAAACCTTGGAGTCCAAAAAACTATTGGATAACACCATCATCGTTTACGCCGGGGATAATGGTTATATCTGGGGAGAACACCGGCTATACGCCAAACATTACCCCTACGAAGAATCCATTCGCATCCCCTACATGGTGCGGGCTCCCGGCAGGTTTATACCGCAACCCGGCAGGCGGGCTCGGCCAATGATTCTGAACATCGATTTAGCCCCCAGTCTACTTGACATGGCCGGGATACCCATCCCTGAGGAAATGCAGGGTCAAAGTTTTGTGCCCATCATGCAATCATTGGAAACCCGGGGTAGAGATGCCTGGGTGTATGAACTGTTCCGAGATTTTCCTTTTGGCGGACGCGTTGCTCCCCACAAAGCTCTGCGGACCCAACAGTACAAATTCATCGATTGGGAAACGTGCCGTTCACCGGAATTATATGATCTGGCCACGGATCCACGCGAATTGATCAATATTTTCGATAGCGCCGAGGGGCAGGTGATCGCGCCTCGACTTCAGCAAGAGCTGGAAAGACTGAAACAGAAATACCAACTGGTTTAAAAGCAAGTGTCAGGAGACATAAGTCGGGAGTAGGCAGTAGGGAGTAAGCAGAATTTCAGAATCGAGTTGCGAGTTACGTGTTTTCGAGTTTCAAACCGCTGTCATCCCCGAGAAATCGGGGATCCAGGAATAGCCACAAACAGATAGCTGATGGCTTTGACTGAATTCCCTCTTCCGAGGGAATGACGGTGAGGCAGTTGGCAGAAGGGCTTTATAATCAATTGTGGCTCAAGGCGGATAACTAATTAAAGGTGATAACTTATAATCAGGGCTTGACCATTGAGGTGACCATAAGCAATTGGCAATTGACGCCTAATAGTCTAACAGTCTTCAGCCTATCAGCCTAAGCAGTTCTGAATTCTGTCTCCTGACTTCTCTTAAAAAATACAAATTGTTTCTTTTACTTGGTCTGGCTTTCATTGCCGGGTATTGACAATATCGGGAGGTATAAATGTTCGGAAGCACCGGTCGATTGGCAAAAGTCGATTTGACAAATCAAATTACAACGGTAGAGCATATCGATCCAGCCCTGCTAGAACAATTTATGGGCGGCAGTGCCCTGGCCGCGCGTTTATTTTTTGATGCCGGTGGTATGGATGCGGATCCACTCTCTCCCGAAAATCCGCTAATCGTAATGGCCGGTCCCCTCACCGGCACCACCTTTCCCGGAACCAGCCGATTCGTCATGTGCGCCCGATCACCGCTCACCGGCATTTGGGGCGAAGCCGCATCCGGCGGTTTTTTCGGGGCTGAATTAAAAAAGGCGAATCTGGATGGTGTTGTAGTTACCGGACGGGCAGACAAGCCCATGGTTATAAGTATCCAATTGAATCAAATCAGCCTGGAGCCGATCCCGGAGTTGTGGGGTCAAGACACATTTGACACCATTGACGCGCTCCAGAAAAAATATTCCGGAAAGCGACGCGTAAAATCGCTCGTCATTGGTCCGGCCGGTGAAAACCTGGTTAAATATGCCGCAGTCTGCAATGACAAAGCGCATTACATCGGTCGAACCGGCATGGGCGCCGTCATGGGCAGCAAATTTCTCAAAGCCATTGTGGTTCGCGGTTCCGAATCTGTGTCCATTTCCGACCAGGAAGCCTTTGGCGCAGCCCGGGACACCGCGCTGGCCGCCATTAAGAATTCCATGATTTCAGACTCCATGCATGCCTTGGGCACCGCGGCAGCCATGGACATGGGAATGATGACCGGAGATGTACCCATCAAAAACTGGTCCGTTGGGGTTGACTATGCTTTGGCTGACGCCATTGGCGGCCCCGCCATCAATGAGCACCTGCTCGATCAGCGCAAGGCATGCTATGCCTGCCCTATCGCCTGTAAACCCGTTGTGAGCGTGAAATCAGATGCATTCGAGCTCAATAAGGTTCCCGGGCCTGAATATGAAACCTGCGCCAGCTTCGGATCCATGCTCATGAACGACGACCTGAATACCGTCGCAGTTGTCAACGATCGGTGCAATCGCTTAGGTCTGGATACCATATCCTGTGGGGCCACAATTGCCTTCATCATGGAAATGTTCGCGCGGGGGCACTTGACAACTGACGAAACTGACGGACTTGATCTGTCTTGGGGAAATATCACCGCCGCCACAATGCTGGTGGATAAAATCGCTTATCGAGACGGTTTCGGTGACCGGGCAGCAGAAGGAAGTCTGCGACTGGCCCGCGAGATTGGCCCTCAGGCAATGGACAGCACCGTTACGGTCAAGGGTCTGGAACTGCCTATGCATGACCCCCGGGCCTATCACGGCCAGGGACTTGCCTATATGACCTCCAATCGGGGCGCCTGTCATCTGCAGCACTCGGTTCAAGCCATTGAACAAGGCATGGTGGCCTGGCCCGAAATCGGCTTTGAAGAGGATTATGATGCTACCCAAAGCGCGGGTAAAGCCAACATGGTTTGCATGGCCGAAGATGTGGGACAGATGGCCAATACCATTTGTCTGTGTCATTTTGTGCATTGGGCCATGGGCATGGATCCGTTGCTGGATGGTATTGCTGCCGTAACGGGCCGGGTATCTGGACTTGGGGACTTTTTGGAATATGGTCGACGGGCCTGGTATTTGAAGCGGACCATCAATAACCTGATGGGTGTGACTGCTAGTGACGATCGCCTCCCCAAACGCATACTTACGGCCCTGGACGATGGCGGTGCTGCCGCTAGTGTTCCTGACGCGGAACTCATGAAAAGGGAGTATTATCAAGCCCGGGGCTTGGATGAAAAGGGTGTACCGCCGGTTGAGATATTGGAAAAATTAGGGTTGGGTTTCCTGATAGAAAGATTGGAAGCTTTATAATTAAGGGGTCAAGGATTCCAGGGTCCAAGGGGTCGAGTTAGCTCTGTATATTGAGTAGGAGTGCCCATTCAACTCATGTCTTGGGTCAAAGCTATTACTCATGTAACGATGAATGACGCGCACAGCGCAAATATCGTACGAAGTGCACATAACGCCCGAAGGGTAAATAACGAGCGAATTAGAGAAAAACTGAATTTCCATGAAAACAGTATGATCTAATTAAGATGGGAGGAATATAGAATGACGAAACTCGACGTATTCAGTGATGAATGGTGTGCCGCCTGGGAACAAAAAGTCAAGGATAGTGCTGATTTCGCCGTATTCAACAAAGGCTGGGAAGGCGATATCGGCTGTGTAATGTACAAAGACCCCAATGCCAATGTTCCCGAAGACCGGTATCTCTATCTTGATTTCCACGACGGGGTGGTGAACGGCATACGCATGGTGGATCAACAAACCGCGGAAAATTCCAAATATGTCATTTATGGTGACTATATCCGTTGGAAACAGGTCGCCCAAAAAGAACTGGATGCGGTTAAAGCCATGATGCAGGGCAAATTAAAGTTAAAGGGTAATCTTCCTTATGTGGTCAAATATATCAAGGGTGTTCAGGAGTCGATTCGATGTTTGACGGAGGTGGATTCACGTTTCCCCGATGAGGAATAGCAAAAACCCATTTTAAAATCCGAGTGAGGTAATCTTGTTATGACATATGATACAGATTTGAGCTTCAACTACCTCTCCCCCACCAAGGTCGTTTTCGGGAATGGCATGCTGTCCGAACTGCCCATGGAAATTACGGCTCTGGGTAAAAAAGCATTTCTGGTGAGCGATGAAGGGCTGGCTGCAGCCGGCCTGGTGGAAGCGGCCCGCAAGGTCATGGGCAGCTTATTGGCCGGCACTTTCTGCGAAGTACCCCAGGACAGTGGCATGGAAGTTGTGGACCGCGGCGCGGAGGCGGCCAAATCTTCCGGTGCCGATGTTGTGGTCAGCTTGGGGGGCGGCAGCGTTATCGACACCGCCAAAGGCATGTGCATCCTGATGACAGAAGGTGGCAGTATGCGTGATTTTCAAGGGATGCAGATGCTGACGCGGCCGCAAACACCGCACATTGTCATTCCCACCACTGCCGGAACCGGTTCGGAAGTCACGGCCGGTGCCGTGATCCTGGACAAACAGCAGGGTCAAAAAATCATAAACTTTGAATATCACAATATCCCCAGGGTGGCCATTTTAGATCCGCAGTTGACCCGGAATCTGCCCCCCGATATGACCGCATCCACCGGTATGGACGCCATGACCCATGCGGTTGAAAGCTATACGGCCCAACAGCGCAATCCCATCTCGGATGCTGCTGCCCTGCATGCCATCCGTTTGATTGCGCAATACCTGCCGCGGGCTGTGGAGAATGGTAATGATTTAGTGGCGCGTGGCCAAATGCAGGTGGCCGCATTATTGGCAGGCTGGGCTTTTTCCAATTCCATGGTGGGGCTGGTTCATGCCATGGCGCACTCCCTGGGGGCGGTATGCCGCCTGCCCCATGGTTTGTCCAATGCCATACTGCTGCCCCATGTCATGGCCTATAATCTGGAAGAAATTCCGAATTTGACAGCCGATATCGCCCGGGCCCTCGGTGTGAATCTCAGCGGACTGGCTCCCAAGGAAGCCGGGGAAGCAGGTATCGGGGAAATGAAAAAACTTTTGGCCACCATCGGCATACCGACTTCTTTAAAGGCCGCCGGCATTGATGAGACCAAACTCGATGAGTGTTCAGAGCTCAGCATGAGTGACGGCTCGATCATCTATAATGCCAAAATGATTTTCGAATCTGAAGACGTGCGGCGGATTTATCAGCAAGCCTATTGAGATAAGCCCAACATTAACATGGCCGGATCGAACGAAGCAGGCAAATTCATTTATGAATGACACGAAGTAAGTGACAACAAATTACGCGAAGCAAATGACATAAACCTTTTCGTTTAAGCACACTATTTTAATATGCCAACATATTCGATACAACTTGCCAAAGGGGCAGAAAAATTAGGTTTGCCGGATATGCTTAAAGACCTGATCGGACAAAATCTGGATGCTCATCCTGAAAAAGTTGCCGATTTTAACAAGCTGGCCATACGCATCGGACTGACAGTTGTGGATGCAGACGTAACCATCACCCTGGATTTTCATAAAGGACGGTTGCTTATCCATGCGGGGCTGCTAAAGCCTGTGCAAATCATGGTAACCGCCGAATCTGAAATCATCATGGCCTTGTCCAACCAAGCCATAAAGTGGGGACTGCCCTACTATTTTGACGACACCGGAAAGGAAATCCTTGCCGCCCTGAAATCAGGTCGGCTCACCGCCCATGGCATGCTGCTGCACCTGCCCAGCATGATCCGATTTTCGCGGGTCATGTCAGTGCGATAGTTTTTTGGGACTTATTATGGTTAAACATGGCAAATCACTTTCAAAGGGAAAGTAACATTTAATGAGGTCCCTAAACAAAGATTAAATTGACTGGGCTCACAAATGCGTTATCGTGTTTGTATCGTAAGATATTGAAAGGAGATCACCAATGCGAAGAACGATTATCATCGGAATCTGTGTTTTGCTGTTGACGGCCGCACTCCAGCTGGGCAATGTGAATTCGGCCCGGGCCGGAGACCATAAATTCATATTCTCCTCTGTATCCAACAACACCTGGGCAATCGAAAAATCGACCCGCAAGCTTATGCTGATTCATTTTGAAGGGCCACAGGAAATTTGGAAATCAAAAGCGGTCAGTATTCCGGAAAGCTTTGATTTGAACTATTGCCGTCTCAAGGCCGTGGGTGCTCGGGGTACATCCGCATCCTTATATGATACCAATGCCGGGCTAGTGACCCTCTTTGATGCAAATGACGACGGTTCAATCACAACATTTGAGATTGTGAATATACATGAGTCATTAAAGTGATACGTTCCTGAACCACCTAAATTTCATGCCCCGAAAAGCAGGGGGACGGCATTCCCTCTTCCTCACGCTTTACCCTTTTTACTCTGAACCAAAGAATATGGCATAAATTTTGTAAAGCATTTATGGTATCCGCCACCCTTGGTTAAAAAGATTACAGCAAAATAGGAGTCATCCCATGGCGCAAGACTCATCAAACAGGTCCATGATTCATCCCATGATGTCCGATGTGCCACCCCAGCGAGCCCGCAAAGGTAAAATCGTATCATCCCAAGAAGCGGTTCAGGTTATCCGTAATGGCGACACCATTGCCACCGGCGGATTTGTGGGCATTGGATTTGCCGAAGAAATCGCCATTGCGTTAGAGGAACGATACCAAAACACCCATACGCCTACAGATCTGACCCTCATTTATGCGGCTGGGCAAGGAGATGGCGCTGATAAAGGCCTTAATCATCTGGGGCATACCGGCCTCTTAAGGCGGGTCATTGGCGGGCACTGGGGTCTGGCACCCAAACTCCAAAAACTGGCAATCGACAACCAGATCATCGCCTATAATTTGCCCCAGGGAGTCATTTCGCACATGTACCGCGATATCGCCGCACATAAGCCGCGCACCATCACTACAGTTGGATTGGGAACTTTTGTGGATCCGCGCAACGGTGGCGGCAAGATTAATGAATGCACCACCGAAGATATGGTTGAACTTATCTCATTTGATGGCAAGGAATACCTGGCCTACAAAAATATACCCATCAATGTGGCCATAATCCGCGGGACAACTGCCGATACAGATGGCAACATCACCATGGAAAAGGAAGCCCTGACATTAGAATCACTGGCCATCGCCACCGCAGCAAAAAATTCGGGTGGTTTTGTTATCGTCCAGGTGGAAAGGATTGCCCAAAGCGGCAGCTTGAACGCACGCCAGGTTAAGATTCCCGGCATCTTGGTTGATTGCGTCGTCAAGGCCAAACCCGAAAATCACTGGCAAACCTTCATGACCGAATACGATCCTTCCTTCAGCAGTGAAATCAAAGTGCCGGTACAATCCATTGAGCCCATGCAAATGGGACCGCGTAAAATAATTGCCCGGCGGGCAGCATTTGAGTTGAAAGCCAACAGCGTTGTCAATCTGGGCATCGGCATGCCTGAGGGCATTTCCGTGGTGGCCAACGAGGAAAAAATACTTGATTTGATCACGCTTACGGCTGAACCCGGGGTTATCGGCGGCATCCCTGCCGGTAGTCTCAATTTCGGGGCCGCTACCAACACCGAAGCATTGATCGACCAACCCTATCAATTTGATTTTTATGATGGCGGTGGCTTGGACATGGCCTTTCTAGGGTTAGCCCAGGCTGATCAATTCGGTAATCTTAATGTCAGCAAATTCGGGCCCAAACTGGCGGGAGCCGGTGGATTTATCAATATTAGCCAAAATGCCAAAAAAGTCATTTTTGTGGGGACCTTTACCGCCTCGGGTTTAAAGGCCTCGGTTACCGGTGGGCATTTACAAATTGAGCGAGAAGGTGCTTTTAAAAAATTCTTGCAACAAGTTGAACATGTAACCTTTAGCGGCGCCTATGCCCAATCCAATCAGCAACCCGTAATCTATATTACCGAACGTTGTGTGTTTCGGCTCACACACCAGGGGATGACCCTGACTGAAATTGCACCCGGGATCGATCTGGAAAAGGACATTTTAGCCCAAATGGATTTTAAACCCATCATCACTTCCGATCTTGAATCCATGGATGCGCGTATTTTTCGACCAGAATCCATGAACCTGGCCCCTGATTTGCTAACGCTTAAACTGAAAGATCGTCTGACTTTTGATACGCAAGAAAATATTTTCTTTGTCAACTTCGAAGGATACGCCGTAAAAAGCCGTCAGGAAATTGCCGATATTCAATTGGCGGTGGAAAAGGTCCTGAAACCACTTTCCCAAAGGGTCCATACGATTGTTAATTATGACAATTTCTCGATTTTACCTGAGCTCGTTGACGAATACACAAAAATGGTTAAGTATCTTATGGACCATTTTTACAGCGGCGTGACACGTTACACGACCAGCGCTTTTCTCAGGATGAAACTGGGTGATGCCCTCAAAAAGCGCTCAGTTGCGCCACATATCTATGAAAGCAGCGCGGAAGCAAGTCAGGCCCTTAAAAAGCTCTAAAATTCCTAGCGTTTCGATATTTGGAGGAATTAGCGATGATTAAAAAGATATTATTTGCCACGGATTTATCTGACAACTCACGTCACGCATTCAAATACGCCGCCAACCTTGCCAATCAATACCAGGCCGGTCTGGTCCTATTTCATGTAATGGAAGGACTCAGCGATAATTTTAAAAACCGTGTAACCAGCTTTCTTGGCCGGGAAGCCTGGGAACATATCCGCGACAGCAAACAAACCGGCGTTCGCGAAATACTCATCGGCAAGAAAACCGAGCGCCAAGTCATGAAAAATGCACTGAGTCAAATATCCGCAAAGCTGCAGACAGATGGACAGCTCGATCCTTTCCAGGCCGACGAAATTATTATAGGTGCAGGCCAATCTGTTGCCGAGGACATACGCCTTATGGCTAAACAAAAAAAATGTGATGCCATCGTGATGTCCGGTCGGGGTGAGTCCTTGCTGGATAGGGCCTCACTGGGCCGGATAACTCGGGACGTGCTTAAGCGCGCAAGTGTGCCGGTGCTCGTTGTGCCTCCGATAAAGTAATGGAATTGTATGTCATTTACTCATGAAGAATTGATGCTACCAATTGTCATAAGTATGTTCTAAAAATCATCGGGATCGGGTTCGCTATCGAAATCGGGATCGAATAAATGCCGACTGGTTATCTGACATCCCTACGGACCAATCGATTTCGATTCCGATACCGATTTCGACCCCGATAGTTTTACAACCGGAAATTTATTCTGACAACCATCATTGAAGATATTTCATACCTGAAATAGCTTCTGGAGGAGGGGGTATGAATCTCGGCACAATCTTCACCCGCCACGCGCGCTACCGTCCCCATGATTTAGCAGTGGTGTTTCAGGACAAGCGCCTGAGCCATTTTCAATTGAATCAAGAAATTAATCGTCTGGCCAATGCGCTTCAGGATCTGGGAATTAAAAAGGGTGACCATGTGGCCACAGTACTTCCGAACTGCCTGGAATTGTTGGAGACTTACTGGGCGGCCGCCAAGATCGGCGCCGTGGTCGTACCCATGAGTACCTTGTTGTTAAAGAGTGCCTTGACCTCACTGCTCAACGATTCAGACACCCGCCTGGTAATCAGCAACACCCAATTTGCCGATTTGCTGGATGAGATTAAACCCGAGCTGGGTAACATTCCTTCAGATGGGTATGTGCTGACGGATTCCGGCGACAGGGTGGGTTTTCAGGACTATCATGCATTAAAAGCCAAAGCCGGCGCCCAAGAGCCTAAAGGTATTACCATTGAACCTGACGATCCTTTCAATATTATGTATAGCAGCGGCACAACCGGACTGCCCAAAGGGATTGTGCATACCCATCGCATCCGGATCGCTTACGGGACTTCCTTTTCAGCTTCTTTTCGTTTGAAACCCGAAAGCATTACCATGCATGCCGGTGCCATAGTTTTCAATGGTGCCTTTGTTGACCTGATGCCCACCGTATTTCAGGGCGCTACTTATATTCTCCTGCCGCAATTTGATCCCGAAGATTTCATTAACACCATCATTAGCGAAAAGGTTACCCATGTGATGATGGTGCCGGCTCAGATTATCGCCATGTTAAATGCACCCAATTTTGATCCCCGGGCCATGCAGTCCCTGGAAATGATCCTGACCCTGGGGGCCCCCCTGCACATGGAACATAAAGAGCAGCTGAATCAACTGCTGCCGGATCGGTTTTATGAATTATACGGCCTGACTGAAGGCTTTGTTACCGTGCTGGACAAGCTTGATTACCATCACAAACCCGCATCGGTTGGTACGCCCCCGCCCTTATTCGAAATGGTCATCCAGGATGAACACAACCTTGAGGTTCCGGCCAACCAGGTTGGTGAAATCTGCGGTCGGGGACCGATCCTGACTCCCGGATATTACAAACGTCCGGACCTGACTGAGAAGGCCATTGTCGACGGGTGGCTGCATTCCGGTGATATGGGTTATGTGGATGAGGATGGATTTCTTTATCTGGTGGACCGCAAAAAAGATATGATCATTTCCGGCGGTGTGAATGTCTATCCTCGGGATATTGAGGAGGTTGTGGTCAAGCATCCGGCTGTAAACGAGGCAGCGGTTTTCGGCATACCGGATGAACGCTGGGGTGAAACACCCCTGGCCGCGGTGACTTTGCTTGAGCCGGATTCGGTGACGGGGCCGGAACTCAAGCAATGGATCAACGAACATGTGGGTGCCAAATTTCAACGCGTGTCCACGGTGCTAATTATGGATGATTTTCCGCGCAACGTGGCCGGAAAAACGCTGAAGCGCGAAATGCGCGAGAAGTATTGGGAAGACCGTGAGACGAATTTATAATATTCAGTGTATCTTTTTTGATACACATCGTGACGACACGTGAACATGCATGTTTTCTAAAAAAGGAGTCGGAAGACAGGCGTCAGAATTCAGAAGTTAGCTCTATATTTCACTTCCCATATAAATGTTAGAGGTAAGGTGCCATGAAATACGAAATAATGCTATCTGAAGATAAGACTTACCTAAGAGTTCGTGTGTTCGATACCATCAATGAAAAATTGAGCAAAGAATTTGCCGGAGAAGCAATCAAAGAAGCCAAGCAGCTCAATATTAAAAAGTTCTTTATTGATGTGCGTGGAAGTCGGAACACTTCAGGCACTTTCCATCAGTATTTATTTGGGCACAAGGATTTGTCTCGGTTGGGGCTTGAAAAATTATCTAAGATCGCTATTCTCACGGATGAAGATGATAAATCGCACGACTTTATCGAAACGGTTATGTGTAATGCCGGATATAAGTGCCACTTGTTTCAAAGTGAAAGATCTGTATTGGAATGGTTTGAGGAGAACAACGCCACCACAGTCGGTGAAGGTTTGTAGAAATTCAGATTTGATCTGACAGTTACCACTTTAAAAAAAAGCCTGTCGGTTCAAATTCAGGCTACCGTTTTTCCCGACGCCTGCCATCTTACTCCCACTAAATTGAACGTGTACGTTCGATGTTGATCGTTCCGAAATAACATACGTTTGCGGACGCATTATATCATTCACGTGATGATACATCCAATGCCTTCGAAATGCGGCGCAACGCCAATTTGGCCTTTTTACGTAGCCGTCATGGTTGGTCATTCACGATGCCATAGCGCGCCATCTTCTTATACAACAACGTCCGATGAATACCCAACATGCGTGCGGCTTGAGCTTTATTATTGCCGGTCTCTTTTAAAGCCGCCATAATGGCTTCTTCTTCGGCCTTGGCTTTGATGGTTTTGATCCCCTGTTTGGCCCTAACCCCCATGCTGCCATGTCCCCGATGCAGATAGAATGGAAGCTCGGAGCGGTGGATGGTATCGTCTTCCAGGGATGAAACTGTTCGTTCCAGTACATTATGAAGTTCGCGCACATTGCCGGGCCAATCATGGTTCCGTAAAATCGCTTCCACATCATGGGCCACTCTGATGTCCGGCAAAGACAATTCCGAAGCCAGCTGTTTAAGGTTGTGGTGTACCAGCAGCATGATATCCTTTTTGCGGTCCTTCAAGGGCGGAATGTTGAGCGGAATGACATTTAAACGATAAAATAGATCCTTGCGGAAACGCCGTTCTTGGATCATGGATTCCAAATTCTGGTTGGTTGCTGCAATTAGGCGGAAATTGGAATGAATGATCTTTGTTCCGCCAATACGCTCAAATTCATGATCTTCCAGGACCCGCAGCAGTTTAGGCTGCATTTCAAGGGGCAGATCGCCAATTTCGTCCAGAAACAGCGTACCCTGGTTTGCCAGCTCGATTTTTCCCGGCTTGCCGCTGGCTTTGGCCCCTGTAAAGGCCCCTTTTTCATAGCCAAAAAGTTCGCTTTCCAGGAGATCTTTAGGTATGGCGGCACAATTGATACGCACAAAAGGATACATTTTCCGACTGCTGGCATGATGGATGGCCTGAGCAAACAGTTCTTTGCCGGTGCCGCTGTCACCGGTTATCAATACCGGGAATTGATTGGCGGTTGCCTTGAGGGCCTCCTTCTTTAGCGCTTTGATGGCACGGCTGTTTCCGATGATGCTGTCAAATGTGTAGCGAGTGGATCGTAAGCTGATAAGTTCCTGCTCATAGAGTTTGACCTTGGATTCCAGGACGCTCAGCCTGTTGGCCAACCTGCCCACATCGCGCACATCCTTGAACATCACCTGGCCAAAAACAGCCACAACCTCGCCATCCCGTTTAATGGGAATCCGCTGAACCACCATGTTCTGGCCTTTGATATATTGAGAGTGATTGATCTCCGGCACACCGGTTTTGGCCACGATATGCATACGGCTGTTTTCGATGGCTTTCACACAATGGCGGCCAATCTGCTTGGCGGGATCCAGCCCCAGAAATTTGCCGTAGGGCTCGTTAAAATGAGTAATGTAGCCACGGGCGTCGGTAATCATGATGCCGTTGTGGATGCTTTCTAAAATAAGCTCATGCATCTCAAGGGCATTCAGAAGCTCGGTCCGGTTCATGGAATTAAAATCTCTTTTCATTGGTATGACCTCTCATCCAACCAAAACCTTATCAATTTCAATGTTATTGCGAGAATTTTTATTTTATTTACAATTGGTTATAAAAATAAAATGGGAGTGCCATTAAAATCTTGACATTAAATTCGCGATTATATATCAATGGTATTACCTTTAAGCCACTGTGCGCTCAAAGCTTTTTACCATTAAAGTGTATCAAGAATGATGCATGCATATTTTTTGATACACTTTTTTCCATAAAAAGTCGAGTTGGAATTTTCGATGGCATCATAATTGAAAATAGAGTTGCACTAAAGGCAGGCAGGCTAAGGTTTTTGGGCATATATCGTCATTGTCCCGCCCGTCATCACATGTGGTCTCATATTTGCAATGTTCAATAAGGCCGAGTTATTTCCTAATGGGAGGTGATACAGTATGGACATCCGGGAACCGGATATCAGCATTGATGACATACTTATTATAACTGATTCCAATTTTACAGCCGAACACGTTTGTATTGTCACGGGCGCCGGATCCGGTATTGGCAGAGCCACAGCTGTGGCGGCTTCGGCCAACGGGCTGATGGTCGTTGGCCTGGATGTTGACGATATGGCCGGCAAGGCCACCCAGAAAATGGCCCGCGAAATGGGCGGCCAGATGATCTTCATTCAAACGGATCTAACCCGGGATGCGGACGTGGAACATGCGGTGGCCGAGGCGGCCAAACTGGGTTCCATAAAGTTTGTCGCCAACATTGCCGGCATTCAGCATATCGATGCCATCGATAAGTTCCCCATGGAAACCTATGACCACATGCACCGCCTCATGCTGCGGGCGCCATTCCTTTTATCAAAACTCACCCTGCCATATATTCGTAAAAGCGAGGATGGTACCGGCGCCATCGGCAATATGGCCTCAATACATGCGCACATATGTACAGTTAACAAACCCGTATACAACATTATGAAATTCGGACTGCGGGCCCTGACGCAGAGCATCGCAGCCGAGGGTCAGGGTCGCATACGATCCTTTACCGTAAGCACGGGTTTCGTAAAAACCGGTCTAACCCTCGGCCAGATCCCGGCCCAGGCCAAACAACGGGGCATCAGCGAGGAAGAAGTCGTTTCCGATGTGATGATGGGATTTTCACGCGTCAAGGAAATGATGACGCCCATCGAGGTTGGCAACCTATTTGTTTTTGGTTTTTCCCGGCATGCAAAATACTTAATCGGCGGCGACCTGTTGCTGGACGGCGGCATAGTTAAGACTTATGCCCAAAAAAGCTAGCAGTTCAACAGCCAGCGACCTGTCGGTGGCTTTTGATCGGAATCAAGGGATTCTATATAAGGTAGTGCTGCATCGCTAACCAGGATGCGGCCATTTTTATCGTAACACCAAAATCAAGGAGGAAGGACATGAGAAGATCAAAGAGTGTAAAACTGATTGTTTTGGCAATTGCGGTGGCATTTCTTTTTTCCACGGCCACAGCCATGGCGGCGGAGAAAAAAGTTCTGCTCAAGGTGCCTATCTGCTTTGCAACCAGCCTTCCGGGACTGGGATCCACCATCAAATGGGTAAGCGAACGAATTGAATTGGCCAGTGCCGGCACCATTAGGATGAAGGTGTACGAACCCAACAAACTGGTGGCACCCTTTGAGATTTTGGATTCCGTTTCCAAAGGCAAAATCAATGCAGGATACAGTGTTTCAGGGTACTGGGCCGGCAAAATACCCGCCTCACCGATATTTACGGCCATTCCCTTTGGCCCGGAAACCGGTGAATTTCTGGCCTGGCTATATTACGGCAACGGTATGAAACTCTGGCAGGAGATGTATGACAGCCACGGCTACAATGTTAAAGTATTGCTGTGTGGCATCATTGCCCCGGAAACCTCCGGTTGGTTTATCGAACCCATCAATTCACCCGACGACCTCAAGGGACTCAAGATGCGCTTCTTTGGCTTGGGTGGTCAGGCCATGCAGAAACTGGGTGCCTCCGTTAGCTTAATTCCGGGTGGCGAAATTTTCCCGGCTTTGGAAAAGAAAGCCATCGAAGCCACCGAGTTCTCAATGCCGGCTATTGACAAGCTCTTGGGTTTTCACAAGATTGCCAAATACAATTACTTCCCCGGCTGGCATCAACAAGCCACCACCTTTGAACTGTTGATTAACAAAGATGTCTGGAACGGCATGAGCGACCACCAGAAAGCCGTCATGGAGATGATGTGCAAGGCCGCTACGGCAGATGCGTTCGCCTACACCGAGGCCATTCAATGGGCCGCCATGAAAGAGAACGTGGAAAAAAATGGCGTAACCAACATGTACTGGTCCGATGATATGCTGGAAACCTTTAAAAAAGCCTGGGAAGAAGTGGCTGCCGAGCAGTCCGCCAAGGATGCCTTTTTCAAAAAAGTCTGGGATGATTTCAGTGAATTCCGAAAAAGCTATGCCCTGTGGCAATCCTACGGCTTCCTGCCTCGTCCTGAAGCCCCCAAATGAAGACCTACAGTTAGTTGCATGACATTTCGTGGAGGGCAGCTTGCCCTCCACGAGTTCCATGTGGTAACGTATGCCAATTTGAAATTCCCGGCGGGAGATTATCATGAATGCACCGGCTGACAATGAAGCGGTTCCAAACAAATTCTGCGACACTTTGGATCGCATTATCCAAAGCATCGGCCATGTGGTGATGTGGACCAATGGCATATTGATACTTGTAATTATCTTACAGGTTATCTTGCGCTATGTCTTTGGTATGGGACTTGTGATTCTCGAAGAACTGCAATGGCACCTGTACGCTTTAGGCATCATGTTTGGCGCATCCTATGCCATGACCAAAGATTCTCACATCCGCGTGGATATCGTTCACGCCCGGCTTTCCCAAAAATGGCGCCAGCGTTGGGATTTGTTTGGTATCGTCTTTTTGTTGCTGCCGTTTGTAATTATCATATTTCACCAGAGTCTGGATTTTGTTTATGAATCTTGGCGAGTTAATGAACGCTCCGATGCCCCCATCGGGCTACCATGGCGATGGGCTATCAAAGGGGTCATACCGGTCACCTTTGCCATGCTGATAGCAGCGGCCGTGTCACGCGCCGTTCGTATCATAAGCTTGATGAGGAGGACCTAATCCATGGAATTCAATGATTATCTCGTCATTGCGATGTTTGTGAGCTTTATTGCCTTGCTGTTCACTGGTTTTCCCGTGGCATGGGTACTGGGGGGCGTCTCCATCATCTTTACGGTGGTGGGCTACTATTCTGATCTGTGGTTCGGTACCTGGACCGGCCTTGATTATCTGACCCTGGGCATGTCCGTTAACCGCATCTATAAATTCATGGACAACTGGGTACTGGTAGCCCTGCCCATGTTTATTTTCATGGGGCTGATGCTGGATCGCTCCGGCATTGCTGAAAAATTGATGACCTCCATGCAAAACCTGTTCGGCAAGGTACGTGGCGGTCTGGCGGTAACGGTTACCTGCATCGGCATCATCCTGGCCGCTTCTACCGGCATCATCGGTGCTTCCGTGGTTCTTTTGGGATTGCTGTCGCTGCCGGCCATGATGAAGCAGGGCTATTCCAAAACCCTGGCTTTGGGCACTATTGCCGGCTCCGGCACCCTGGGCATCCTGATACCCCCTAGCATCATGTTGGTAATCATGGCTGATCAGCTTAGCCTTTCCGTAGGGGATCTCTTTATGGGCGCAGTCGTTCCCGGCATGATCTTGGGAGCCCTGTATATTTCTTACATCCTCATATTTTGTTTGATCAAACCGGATGCAGCCCCTTTGGATCCCGATCGTAAGCCCCTCGAACTGAAAATGATATGGGATGTTTTCAAAAATATCCTGCCACCGGCGCTCCTGATTATTGCCGTGTTGGGCTCTATCTTCGCCGGTGTCACGACCCCCACCGAGGCCAGTGGAGTGGGCGCACTGGGAGCCACTGTCCTGGCGGCCATAAACAAAAAGTTGAACTTCAAAGTTATCGTGGAGGTAATGAAGGCCTGTTTTAACACCACGGCTTACATTTTCGCGATTTTTCTGGGAGCCACCTGTTTTGCCCTGGTGCTCAGAAGCCTGGGCGGCGATGAATTCATCGAGCGCGTGCTGACCAGTATCCCCCTGGGGCCGGCCGGTATCATGGCAGTCATTCTGGCTTTCGTCTTTCTACTTGGTTTTTTCCTGGACTGGATCGAAATCACCCTGATTGTGCTGCCGCTGATAGCCCCGGTAGTTTCATCCTTGGGATTTCAAATAGAAGGTCATGGTGTCGTAGATAATCCGGAGCTGGTCTGGTTTGTGGTCCTGATTGCCGTGAGCCTCCAAACCTCATTTTTAACGCCACCGGTCGGTTTTGCATTGTTTTATTTAAAAGGGGTTTGCCCGCCGGATATCGAACTAGTAGATATTTATAAAGGCGTCATACCCTTTATTATCCTGCAACTCATCGGTCTGGTGATCGTAGCCCTTTGGCCCCAGCTGGTTATCTGGCTGCCGGCTGTTGCCTATGGAAATTAGTACCGAATTAGTATTTACATGCCAAATTTGATATAAACCGGGATTTTATCTTAATCTCGCGTAACTTCTGATTGGGTGCTGCCAATTCGTTCTGGAAACCTCCGAGTAGCACCCGCGTTCACCGATACTACCTGATATCCCGCATACTTCCCGGTAAAAACCATCATATCCGAGGTATAGTTATGAAAACCACATCATTGCGGGTCAGGGATATTTATCCGTTATTTACCTTGATTCTGGCATTCTGTTTTGTGGCAACCTCTTTATCTGCAGAAACTTACCCTTTGGGGGTTGCACTAGGACTCTCCGGAACTGGGGCGCCTTATTGCAAGGATGCTGTTGAGGGCATAGAAATTGCCGTCAATGAAATCAATGCCGGCGGCGGATTATTGGATCGGCATCCCATAGAACTATATATTCGGGATACCCGCACCCACCCGGATACCGCTATAGAAATCACCCAAGCTTTAATCCAAAAAAACCGGGTCAAAGCTATCCTGGGCACGTACTCCAGCGCCACTTCTCTGGCCATCAAGCCCATCTGTCGCGACCATCGGGTGCTGCAAATCGCCCCCATCAGCAATTCTGAAAATATTACCAAGATTAATCCCAGCCCTTATAGTTTCTCGGTGGTGCCCAATACCTATATGATGTCCAAAACTGTGGTCATGGGGATCGCCAAATTGGCAAAGTCCAAAGGTTGGAACCGCTATGCCACCATCGCATCCGACTACGCCTGGGGCCGTTCCAGCCAGGAAATCATGGTGGATCTACTGCGCCGTGAAGCTCCGGATATTAAACTGGTCAGTACCTATTGGCCGCGACTGGGACAAACGCGCTTCAATTCATTTATCGTCGATTTGCTGGCTCAGAAACCCGATTTTGTATTGGGCTCCATTGCCGGTGCCGATAACGCCTATTGGATACGGGATTGTAGAGATTATCGCCTGTTTAAAAAGATCGCTTATCCCGGCGGTTTGGTGAGTGTGTTCGAGTTGACGAACGATGCCCGCAGCATTCGACGCGGACTGTATGGCCGTACGCGCGCGCCCTTTTTCGCCCACATGGATAATCCCCGCATGAAAACTTTCGTAAAAAAATATCAGGCCAAATTCGACCGCTATCCCAGCGACTGGGCGGTCCTGCTATACGATGCGGTCTATATTCTTAAGCAGGGGGTTGAAAAGGCCGGCAGCATCGAAACCGACGCGTTGATTCGGTCCATGCAAGGCATGCAAGTCGACACCACCCGGGGCCGGCATTATTTCCGGGAGATCGATAATCAACTGAGCTGCTCGGCCTACTTTGGCAGGATTGCCGATGATCCTAAGTATACGATCCCCATTTACCACGACCTGATGGAATTCAAAGGGCCGGATATTTGGAGACCCGAAGCGGAAATTGAAGCCGCCAGGAAATAAACTCGTTACACGATTTTATTTCCAAAGACCAAATCACAAAACACAAATAACAAATAAATCCCAATATCCAATATTCAAACAGTAAAGAAACCACACCTAGGGAATTGGAACTTGTAATTCGGAATTTATTTGTTATTTGGTGCTTGGGATTTGAAATTTACAATCTTCTAAGTGTTGTCACACAATTGGTAACCGCCGACCCGCCGACGTTAAACACCACGCCCGTTTCGGGCTGACCTTTGCCGGGCGCCACCCCAATGGGTTCGCCAATCAGTTGTTTATAGGCCAGCGCATGCATGGAGGCGCCCGTGGCCCCCACCGGATGCCCCTTGGATTTCAATCCGCCCGACAAATTGATGGGGCAGTCGTCATCGGCAGTGTAGCGGCCTTCGGTAAAATCCCGGCCGCCGTGACCGTCCTGAGATAGACCCAACGCCTCCACGCTCAAAATTTGATTGATGGTAAAACAGTCGTGCACCTCGGCAAAATCCACTTCAGCAATGTTGATGCCGGCTTCGTTAAACGATTGCTGAACCGCCAATTTGCCGGCTATCAGCTCATGCATGTTGGGGCGCACATTCTCAGGCAGACGTTCGGTGGTCATACCGATACCGGCAATGGCAACTGCCTGATTAGAGATAGCCTTGGCTTCTTCCAAGGTTGTTATGACCACGGCTGCGGCCCCGTCTGTCACCAGTGAGCAGTCATGAAGTCGCAGCGGAGGTGCAATCAGGGGATTGCCGCCTTTGCCTTCGCTCGGTAGATTTAATATGGCTTCCGGCGTGGTCAGGTTCATGCGGTCCGGCGGACTCCCTTTGCCAAAATGGGCCAAGGGATTCTGAATTCCGTTGCGGTAACATAAGGCTGCTACCGATGCCAACATGCGGCGCAATTCATCGTCTGTAAATCCGTAATGTGCCTGATAGCCCTTGGCATATTCGGCAAACAGACCCGGAAACGTCATCCCCTGAGAACCCTCGCTGGGCCAATGTGAGGAGCAAGCCAATACGTGCGTCATTTCCTTGGTGGGCAACAAGTTCATTTTCTCAACACCGATAACGAGAGCCCGATTAAACCGGCCCGATTCCACCGCATAAATGGCATTGTAAAGGGCTACCGAAGACGATGCGCAGGCCCCTTCCGTACGCGTGGTGTGGACAAAGCGTAAATCTTCCGGCGCAACTTCCAGACCCAGGGGCGCCACATGCTCCTGATTAAGGAACATGGATGGTGAGCAGGATCCCATCCAGATACCGTCGATATCTTTAGGGTCCACACCGGCGTCTTTGATGGCGCCCTGGCCGGCTTCAATAATCAGCTCATAGTAAGATTTGGTGTCGGTTATTTCGCGGGTTTCATAATTTTTTTCCACAAAAGCCCCGAACTTTGTATTGTAAGCGCCGATAATGGCTGTTTTGCTCATATTAAATTCCTCCTCGATTAAGTTTAAACATATATTAATCTTTTCATTTCCAATGTATCAACACTGATAGTCGGATGCAATTTTTGGGCAATATTTTCATTTTCGTGTGGTTTTCTCCGAATACAGTCTTTGGCCTCGTTTGAACTGCGAAAGCGAGCGCATTCCCCGTAGCGACTCGACTGAGGTCTTCGAGTGAGCGTTCGAATTCGCCAAGATCATTCGACATAGCCGAACTCCTCGCCGAAAGTCTTGCTGCAGGGTACGCTTCAATGATTACTTCTGAGCGCGTATTATAAAAGTGTTGAGAACAGGTATTATTTGCATTATATTATATTTCATCTGTTGGACTCGGGGTAATTAATTAAACCTATTCACATTAAACACCTTTTTTTGCAATCAATATCATTCTACGGCCATCTTTCTGAAGGAACCATATGAGAGGTCATCCATGAAAAAAGAAAGCAATTCCAATGATAGCCGCCAAGATTTTCTTTCCAATTGGATGAAATCGACTGCTGACTTTTGGGGCGGTATGTTACAGGCGTGGTCTGATACGGCATCGCAATTAAACCCGCACCCGGAGCCACAAGATTCCAAAACGGACAGCGGCAAGCGTACGGCCTTTGATACAGCTCAAAAAAGCTTTCAAATCTTCTCAAAACTGATTCTAAACCCGAATGTCATGGAATCTTTTCTCAAAGGGACCGAGGCCCTGCCAGACATCTTGGTCAAGCTAGAACAGTCTTCCCTCTCCAGCTTTTTACAACTGCAACAAAAATGGTTGCAACGTGCAAGCAGTCTGGGGAAATCCAGCGAGGCATTTAAGTTTGAAGACCTTGATGAAAATGCTTTTCGGGCCTGGGCGGATGTCTATGAAAAAGAGTTTCAAAAGTTTTTCAACATCCCCCAATTGGGCTTAACCCGCTTTCACCAAGAAAGAGTCAATCGGGCGCTGGATAAATTCACGCTATTTCAATCTACCTTGGGCGAATTTCTCAGACTACTCTACTTGCCGGTCTCACATTCTTTGACTGCCATGCAGGACAGAATGGGGGAGATGGTCGAAAAGGATGACTTGCCCGAAGATGCCAAGGTTTATTATCAGATGTGGATCAAAGTACTCGAGGGACACTATATGACCTTGTTTCAATCCCCCGAATACATCCAAACACTTGGCAAGACACTCCAGAGCATGTCTGAATTTTCCGTGGCTCGCAATGAAATTTTAGAAGATATGCTTTCCTCATTGCCTATTCCCAAACAAAGGGACCTGGATGATCTTTATCATGAACTTTATGTTTTAAAAAAGCGAATTAAGATGCTTGAAAAAATCAGTAGGGTGAAACCATGACCCAGCCCAAAATACCAGTCGATCTAATCCTATCAAAATTGGCCGAGGAAGCTGAAAAAGCACAGGAACGCGCTCAAAAAGCCTCGGATGTACTTTTGGAACCACTGGACACTGAAATTGCATCTACCCCCTATGAAGTGGTTTACCAAGATGACCGGGTTAAACTGAAGCACTACCTGCCGGTCACCGAGACAAAGGTAAAAACACCATTATTGGTTGTTTATGCCCTGATCAACCGTGAAACCATGTTGGATCTGCAGCCGGGCAGGAGTGTGGTGGAAACATTCCTGGCCCAGGGAATCGATCTTTATATGATCGATTGGGGATATCCCACCCGCAAGGATAAATTCTTAGGATTCGATGACCATATCAACGGCTATATGGATACCATGATGGACTTTATCCGCCACAAACATAATCTGGATAAAATCAACCTCATGGGAATCTGTATGGGCGGCACTTTTTGTGTAATCTACTCAGCCCTGCATCCTGAAAAGGTCAAAAATTTGATTACCACGGTTACCCCCACCAATTTCGATACCGATAAGGGGCTGTTGCACGTTTGGATGAAAGGTATCGACCCGGATCTGATGGTGGATACCTACGGCAACATATCCGGTGATGTTATGAATTTTGGATTCCTGTTGTTGAATCCGGCCCGGCTTATGCTGGACAAATACGTGGGCTTTTTTGAGAATATGGGGAACAAGGCCTTTGTTGAGAATTTTGTGCGCATGGAAAAATGGATTTTTGACAGCCCGGATTTGCCCGGGGAGGTTTTTCGTAAGTTTATCAAGGATTGCTACCAGAAAAATTTGCTGATCCAAAGCAAATTGGAAGTTGCCGGAAAACGCGTCGATCTAAAGAACATCACCATGCCGCTGATCAACTTTTATGGCAAGTACGATCACCTGGTGCCCCCGGAAGCCTGCGAACAGTTGTCCCGGAAGGTTGGCACCCAAGACGCCACCGATGTGTGCTTAGATACGGGACATATTGGTATCTATGTAAGTTCTAAATGTCAGCAAGAATTCGCACCTAGAATTACTTCCTGGCTTATGGAGAGAGATGCGCCCACAATAAAAAAGCCCGCTAAAAGGACAACGCCCCGGAAACGCAACGCCAAACCGGGGGTGCGCAAGACGGCTGGCAAAGCACGGACACGAAAAACTAAATCACCTGCGCGAGTGACGAAAAAAGTTTAGCAAGCAAGGAGAGACCCCATGGCCAAGGAGAAAGATTATTTTAAAACCTTTTGCAAGGTAAGCAAAGCATTCGGAACAACCCTATCTCTAGCGAAACTCCTGGATCTCATTGTTCAAAGCGCAGTGGATACCATGGAAGCCAAGGCGGCTTGTCTATTTTTGGCGGACGAATCCAAAGACATCTTCTTTCCGGTGGCTCAGTATGGTCTCTCCGACACATACTTACATGCCTCGCCCATGAAGGCCAAGCGTATTGTAGCGGCCCTAATCAAAAAAGGACACCTCTACATCGCAGACGCCACCACTGACCCGCGTATGGAAAACCATGACGAGAAAAAGGCGGAGGGTATCGCTTCGATCCTGGACGTACCGGTCATGGTCAAGGATAAGGCCATCGGGGTCCTCGCGTTGTATACGGCCAAAGCCAGAAAATTTAAAAAGGGTGAAATCGAATTTCTATTGGCCCTGGCGGACCAGGGTGGTCTGGCCATCGAACGGGCCCGGCTTTTGGATCGGATCCAAAAGAACTCAATGCTGTTTCTAGACTTGGCTTCCGATATCAACTCCAGTCTTGACATCAAAAAAATATTAGACAATCTAACCATTGATATTTGTGCAGCCCTCGGATTGAAGGGTGCCGCCATTCGCCTGCTGGATAAAGATAGCGGCGAATTGGAACTCGTGGCCAGCCATGGACTAAGCGATGCTTTTTTAACCAAAGGACCGGTTTCTTCCACCAAAAGCGCGGTTGGCGCCTTAAATGGTGAGACCATGATTATTCCGGATGCCACCCAGGACGATCGCATTCAATATCAAAAAGAAATGCAAAAAGAAGGCATCATTTCCATGATCGTGACACCCATTAAATCCCGTGAAGAAATCATCGGCGTGCTACGGTTATATAGTGGTGTCAAACGTGATTTTCCTGAAGATGTCGTTACCCTGGTTAAGGCTCTGGCGCATCAAGGCGCCCTGGCCATTCAGAATGCCTCCATGTATCTGAAACTTCAGGATGAGAAAAAGGATTTGGAGGAGGATATGTGGAGTCATCGGTCCTGGTTTTAATTTTTGAACCGCGATAGCGAGCGTATTCCATGTAGCGAATCGGCTGAGGCCTGCGAGTGAGCGTTCGAATTCGCCAAGATCATTCGACATAGCCGAACTCCTCGCCGAAAATCTTGCTGCAGGGTACTTTTCAATTATCGATCCAGCATTTTTGCCATCATAGATTTAAATCGGCCTAGCTTCTCATACTTATAGGTTACGACTCGACCATTAAATAAGACTACAAATGTCCCATTGGGGCAGACCCCATTATGCTGTACCTGCTCGGCACTAACGAGTTTGACTTGCTGAAAATCAAGGCCTAAATCTGCGGCCCCTTGCTTAAATATTTCAACCGCATCCGGAATATAGGGACAATGATCAACTGTTAGAACCGTTACGCCTGATCCATATTTCCTGATTGCCTCTTCTGTCAGTGGATTGATGCTTGGATCGCTAGCGGTTCGAGAAAATTTGTAAGTATACAATTCATAGTTCGATTTGGTTGCAGCCACTTTCTGAAATCCATTATTCAAAAACAAGGGTGCCTTGGAAAGCCAGTGTCCCTTTTTGGAAGTTAAAACGACCACACCTAAGGTGTCCTTGGAATCCTGTAGGCAAGCTTTCAGCAATTTGCTGCCATACCCCTTGTTTTTGTTGCGTCCAATCACCCAAACGCAATGGATAAAATTATAGCCTTTAACGTCGACGCCCCGCCATGCGTATTCTCCCGGTATATACTCGATGAATCCCCGGGAAACCAGGTCCTTTTTGCCTTCGTCTACCATCAACAATTTATATTTTAGGCCTTCGTTATACCTTCCTTGAAGCCATTTGAGCTTATTCTGATAGCCGGTAGATTTCTTCCTGGTCTTCATGCAAAGCATGCCAAGGTCTTCTATATTTTGCGCAGTTAAATCTACTATCTCATATCTATTTGACGTCATATTTTTCACTTCAATTATTGGTTGTTGGTTTTCCACTATATATAATTATTAAGCTACAATGTCTACTGTTCTAGGCCAGTATACTTTTAGCTCTTGCCCTAGATAGGGAATCGACTCGTTTTAAAAGCGTGGGAATTCGGTGGGCTCCGTGCATCAACCGGATTTTCTGGGATGCCTCCTCCAAATCAATACCGGTCGCTGTCACGTACAATGGCTGGTTACTTGTTCCTCGGAACACCTTTGCTGCTAATGCGCCTTCAAATATAGACTTAGCCACGCCGATGACCGGGATTTGACCATTGAAGTGCTCAAAGAGGTGCTGCCCCAATCCCGGCTTGCCTCCGAGCATTACGTAGGCATCCACGATCATCACATCCGGTGTTTGGTCAATTAATTTTAGCAAGTAGAGAATGCAGGGTAATTCGCGTTTGGATAGCATACTTGGAATGTAATCTGCTGCTACAGGCATGAATTGGGTATATTCCGCCACAGACTCAGCATCGTTATAAGTAGAAAACACCACAGCTGCAGCCGTACAGCTGTTCGTTGAATAGTGCACATCAAAAGCCGCAATCATCTTAAACAAATCATTTTTGTTTGTTGTCTTATTGAGATGTATGCCAGTCTGAATTTATTGAGAGTACGTCAAACTCCCACACCAAATCACCTTTTAGATTCAACAGATCGCCGTATATATAAATCGGTTCCTTAAACCTTCTTTCCTGTCCTGGCGGTATTGTGAGGTAAATCGATTCTATACGTTCGCCGATTAAGATACAATTCTTCTTACTCAATCTATGTGGACAATCTAAAAGTTTTATCTGTACTTTCAGGCTTCGGATGGTATTCTGACCTGAATTGTTCTGAATCCGGCCGACAAACTTATATCCATTTGATTCGGAACGCTTTATCTTCACATCGTGAAATTGTATTTCATGTGTGTTTGTTATTTGATCTGATCTAACTTCCGCCCGAGGACTACTGCCAGGATCTATTCCCGCAAAAACAACGATAATTATGGTTAACAGTATTAGAATGAACTTATGATTGGGTTCCATTCACACAATTTCCAGATTTTAGTGATTGTCAGAATAGTGTTCCGATACTGCTAGAATGCGTCTCCTATTTGTTTAGCGGTTCTGCAGGAAGTTTCCGGTCAGCCGGTTTAAATAATGACATGAACCGGGTGAAGGCCAGCGTATTGCCCTTTTCGTATCGAAACCCAGCCAAAGTGGTCACGGGGTTCCGGATCTTTGCCAGCATTTCCTTCCATTTCGATGAATTGGCAATCACATGCATATGGTAGTCAGCCTGGTTGATGGAATTTAGGGGCCGCTCCCGGATTTCAGCCACACCGTGACGTACGTGGATTGTAAATATCCTCCCGGCATCAGAGAACTCCATCAGAACCTTTTGGTCCACATCAGCGCTTTTGCGGGGGTCAAGGTTCACGGCCAAAGAGTCGAAAAAGGAACCCAAAGGGAACTTTTGAATCATGTCGGGAGACGGTCTTGCAGTTTCATACACCACGAATCGATCGCGGATTTCGAGTGCCTCGCTTAGGTAATAGTGACGCGCATTTGGGTTCTGCTCGGTTTCAGCCAGTGCAGTGAGCGCTTGAATTCTAAGATCTCTTGCCATCTCCTGCTCAGGGTTCAGCCGAATCAGATGGCCGGTCAGTTGCAAGGCGGCCTGCCATTGTTGCTCCTGAGCTAATTGGCGCGCCTGCCCCAATAAGCGCTCCTCCCCGCCGGCGAGTCGGGCCATCAATTCAGCCTGCTCACGTCGGGTGAGCGGCTGCAAATTGGCGGAATCACCGTCAAACCATCCTAAATGACCGCTGAACATTGATCGGGCCGACCAGGAGACCTTGCCATAAAATGGCTGCAGGTAAGATGCGTTGGCCAGATGAGGCGGAAGCTGAATATGCTCGGCCAGTTCGTCCGGCGTCATGCCCATGTTCATACACCGTATGGACTGATCGTGAACGTACTGAATTGCATCGCGGTAATCGGTCAGGATGTTTTCTATTCGGTTTTTAGAGCTTAATGGCCGTCCGTGGCTCGGCACCATGTATTCGGGTTCAAGATCGCGTATTTTGTCGATACTGCGATACCAGTTTTTCAAATTTCTGAAAGGCGTTCCCCGAATCGTATACAGGTTGGGGAAAGTCCAATAAAAATTGTCACCGGGCAGCAATACCTTCTGATCCGGCAGCCATACGGCGATCTGGTCATCGGTCTCTCCCGGCGTATGAATCAATTCAAATCTGATTCCCGCGGCCTCACCTTCCAATCGGTTGGTAAATGTTTGTGTCGGTTGAACAAAGCCGACCGTACTGTCCGGTCCGATGCCGACAAATGGGCCGATGCCGACATTGTATACCTGGCCAGGTGCGAGGAAGTTGCCGTACATGCGCATGGATCGCGTTCCAATACAGGGACGGACTTCCGTCAACAGATGCTTGACGTGTCTCTCTATGGTTTCATGGGCATATACCTCAGGCGTGCCTCCGGCTGCAAACACATCGGCCCCAAAGATGTGATCCGGGTGGGAATGCGTGTAGATTATGGCATCCACCGGTTTTGATGATATTCTACGAAACTCGGATAGGACCTCGGTTGCTTCCTCGCGGGTGGTCATGGTGTCGATGATAATCAAGCCGTCATCACCCTCTATCATGACGGCATTGGCAATGCCGAAACCGATAGCCACATGAATATTACCTGCGACCCGTACGACATCTTTTTTAAATATTTTACTGTGCTTTGCCAAATCTTGGTTCACTCCCACAGGGATAGGCCGATGACTTTTTTGCAGGCCGCATGAAATAAGCAAAATAACCCATGCCATACACTGTACGGCTATAAAGATTTTTACTAGGCGATACCGGGACATACGCGAATCCTTGCATGCTATAAATTTTAAAGAAAGGGACGAGTGCAACCTTCAGTCCATCAAATTTCAGCAGATAGGCCCATTGTACTATGGGAGACATTTATAATTCAAGCAGCATTCCTTTTGTTAAACTTTCATTTTGTACCCTGGGAAGAGTATGAAAAGCGCTTGTCTATAAAGCTCAAGTTGTAACTAAAGGAGGCTCGCTGTTGTTCAGTTCAAAACCAGGCAACTGTTTGAGTTCTTTAATCACTGTTAGGCCGCCGTTAGGCACCTGCTTATAAATTTACTTAACTGCTTATTATAAAAGATAATAACTTTTAATTGACGAGCGGCGGCGGCCGTTACAGTGCTTTAAGAACGAGTTTTGGCTGGTAAAAACTGAACACCAGCGAGCCGAACTCAAATAACTTAAGCTTTATAGAGAACCGCGTTATGAAATAAAATTATTCGGATGGGGGATGGTCTTGGTCGGATTTGAATACCTTACCGATACTGCCCATGAGCTTATGGAACTGCTCGGATTGCCGTTGCACCAGCTTAGAAAATTCCAGGACCGCTTTTGAACTAGGAATGCCTTTTTCAGCCAGCAATTCCTGCAATTGATTAATCGTGGCGTGTTGATCCGCCAGTTGTTGCGCCAATTGCTGGTTCTTTTTTTGGGCTGCGGCAAGTTCGCTGCGGGGTACCATATCAAATAAGGCCATCCACTCCGTGAGCGAGCTTTGGAACTGCTGCATGGCCTGATCCCATGCCTTGGAACCGGACATCTTGGTGTCCAGCCCGTATATTTTACTGAAAAGCCCGGTCCACTCAGGGGAATCGCCCCCGAAACCCCTTAGCCAGGGTGCCAGTGCTTCCACTTGCTGTTGCCCTTTGGCGGTGGCCAGCAAAACGTTGCCCCAGAATTCCAGAAACTGTCTATCCATTTATGATTTCTTCTGTCCTGAGTCTTGCACGGCCCGGAGGCTTTCATAGGCAAGATTCAGGTTTTGCGTTTTTTGGGCCTGGACAATTGGCGGTCCAGATCCAAATGGAATCGAACCGGTCCCCGCCACTTGCCTTCCCCAAAACGGGTGTGCAGGGCGCAGGCGGATTTCGGGTCCGACCAGGAAGTGGCCATGGCCACGTGACCCTTGGGAAAAGGCGACACCTCGGCATCCACGTGATCCAAAGGCGCCAGGGCGGTGTCTTTTTCCACCAGGTCGTCGTGCTCCCCATAGCAGATCAACCACTTTATGCCCATTTCCTTTATTCGCTTTAGATTAAGCTTTCGATTAAAAAGTTTAACCGGCAGGGTGCCATCCGTGGTGATGGGAACGTTATAGGAGGCAAAGCTCATTCTGGTAATTTCCATGGGCAGGTCGTTGCGCTCGTTGTTGAGCCAGTAGTTCAGGCCGGCCGCGGTTTTACTGACGGTCAGGGATTTTTTCTTCTGACGGGCAAACATCATAATATCACGGTAAAAGGCGGACACCGGCGATTCATTTTCGATACTCTTGATCTTATACACCCATCCCATTAATTTACCATCGGCCACCTCATTCCCGTTGGGGAGAGTTTTGGTACCATAAGCCAGATCATTGAATCGCTGCGGTAGGTTATTCAGAAATGTGGCCAGTCCTTGACTGCGTGTGCCGTCCATGGGTGCCACACAGGTAATAAAGGCATCCACCAGGCCGTCCAGTTCGCCTGATAGCAGGTTACACAGGGCCGAGAACCCGCCCTGACAGTATCCGTTTAGTGTTACCTTTTTGCCATGTGCCTGCATAATCTTTTGGCAAAACCGGCGGGTATCCACGGCATCATCATCGCCGTTCATCACTTGAAGGGCTTCCGTGGTTTGAATATCCTTTAAGATCCGGATGTAGGTGGGAATACCTTGATTGGCAAAGCAGTGGGCGTAGCTGCGATCTTCTCCAGGTAAAAATCCGAGAATGTTGGCCCCCAGGACATACGGTGGTAAAATGATAATAGGCTTGGCATTCCTCTTTATTTTGACTTTTTTATGTGAGGGAGAAATCCGGTAGAGGAAGAATCGCTCGGTCTCATCCATCAATTTATGTTGCCCGCTCTCGAAATGAAATCCATATTCGGATTCGATGGCCTGGATGGCTTGGGGATATTGATTCACAACCATATCCATCAGTTGGATCTGCCGCTCGGCGAATGTTGTCAGATCCTGGCCGGTACCAATGGGCAGCGCATTGTAAAGGGCTGCCATCAAACCGCTCATTTCCAATTGAGTATAGTCACTAATGGATTTTAGTCCCCCCCAGAAACCTCGATTTAAAATATCGATGTTAAAATCCAAAAGTTTTAGATAGGCTTCGATATTATCAAGCGGCGACGCCTGGGCTAGTTTTTGCGTTTCCACCTTCTTAAAATAGGCTGTGGAAATCAGATAGGGTATCATGAAATCACCGGCGTACCTGGATAGCCCGGTGATGTAATTCTGGGAAGCGTTGATCAGTTGGAAAAATGATGCAAGATTATTTTCCCATGATTTGTTAAAGCGTGCGACCGTATCGGATGGAGCAGTGGACTTTTTCATAAAGACTTCTCCTTCCTTGACAATAAAATTTAGGGGCCAATCCCGCTGGCTTGGCCCCTAAGTTTTATTTATTATCAAAAAAGTCTTCCACTTTTTGATAACTGTCATCCACCATCTTTTTGAAGTCGGCGCAACCGGTCTGATAGGCCTTGAGCCAATCATTGATGGCGGTTTTGCCGTCTTCGGGCAGCCAGGTGGCCTGGGTCAAAAAGGCATTGACCATCTTTTCATTTTGTTCGTAAACCATGGTCATGGCATTGAAACTGTTATCAAATGCGGTTTTATTGAACTGAATCATCTGTTTGGCAATCTGTTTTTGATCCATTGTTATCCTCCTTTGTGTGTGTCCAGTACACAAACCCTAAAAATGGCTTACTTTACTTTGATGCCAGTAGTTCACTCACGTTATTATAATTCTCATCCAGGGCGGATTTAAAATCATCGCGTCCTTTTTTGGCCATGGAAAGCCATTGGTCCATGAGGCGTTTATTTTCTTCCGGCAGCCAGGTGGCTTGCTCAAAAGCGGCGTTGGTCAGTTTTTCACCCTGATCCTGCACCATAACCGCGGCGTTGAAAAAATTATCAAAAGTCGTCTTCTGAAAATCAAGAATCTGTTTGGCTAGTTGAGTGGAATTCATGTCATGCTCCTTGCTTGGTTTGTTATTTCCTGTTTGTTGATCAATAATATAGGTCCAGTATAGTCGATGTCAAGCCTAAATGTTGCAATGCACAAAATATTATTTTCAATTTATTTCTCATCGTATTATAATATACATTATTGACATTACTATATTTATACCCTATATTTGCTTATAAATAAATTTACTATGACAAGAATAAAATCCTTTTTTGTTGCGAAATAAAAAAATCAAGATCATTGGAAAACAGTAAAATGACAGAAAAAAGTATTTTAAAAAAATACGCCAATCGCCGGCTCTATGATACCCGCCAAAGCCGCTACGTTACCCTGACAGAAGTTGCCGACCAAATCCGTGCCGGACAGGAAATCCAGGTACTGGATGCCAAAACCAAGGAAGATGTCACCTCATTTATTCTGACCCAGATCCTGTTGGAAGAGGCCAAGAGCAGACAGTTTTTGCTGCCGCCGCAATTGCTGCACCTTATGATTCAATACGGTGACAACGTGCTTTTGGATTTTTTTGAAAATCACCTGCAGCAGGCCATCCAGAGTTACTTAACCTATAAATCTTCTTTTGATTCGCAATTTAAAAAGTGGTTGGAAATGGGGATGGATATGTCACAGATGGCCCAGAAAGGTTTTGAGAATATCAATCCGCTGCAATCTGTTTTTGAGGGTTTTACGAATACATCTAAAGCAGGAAAAAAGAAAGACTGAGGCCGCCATATCATACCTGGTGCTAAATCTAGACGATTAGGCTGAAGACTGTTAGGCTGTCAGGTCGCTAATAGTTAAACAGTTTAACTGCCTAAAAAGCTATTGTTTTGCGGTTTTATCACTCCGCTCCAGCATGAACGCCGCTATTTGACTGTAATGACTCTTTAAAATCTTTTGGGATCGGAATATGGCCATGTGACCGCCGTCACAGGTTAAATTGAGTTTGTCTTTTTCGGGAACCGATTGGATTAGGTCCAGATGCCCCGTTGCCTGCAGCGGCGGAACAATGGCGTCTGTATCGCCGCCCAGGGCCCAAATGGGGACCGAGCCCGGATAGTCCTCAATATCAACCCGCTGATCGCCGATCATAAGTCTGCCGTGGATCAGGTCATTGTTGAAAAAGACCTTACGGTAGGTGTCCCGGATAAATCCGGCCGGGAAGTGCAGCACGGTATTGTACCAATCATAAAACGCCCTTTGGCGTTCCGCGGCCTCTGTGTTGCCCGCTTTTAAATCACGCAGCAGGCTCCGGAAATTGCGGGCATGCTGATCCATACCCAAATAATAAAAGCCCAGTACCTGCAGGGCGCCGTCGTAGACCTCTCGACCCGCTCCGGTTCGATCCGAATCGATGGAACGGCCGAATATCTGCAGCAGGTTGTCCACATAATCCGGGCCCATTAGGCGCGCAAAGTCCGTCAGGAAACCCTGCTGTGCCTCGGTGTGCATGGGCGAACCGGTCGAGCCGAATGTCTTGCCCAGATGTGGATTGAGGATCAGGGTACTGATCAGCAAAGGACCCGGTTGACAAACGGCTATGAGATGGGCCGGCTTGGCGGTCATTTGCACGACATGCGCTATGGCAGTGGTGTACTGGCGAACTTGTCCGGAAAAATCTTCACGGTGACGTTTGCCGTCGACATACAAGGGGATATCATCGGCACATTTCTGTTCTACTACGACCATCCGTGTGAGCCCCTGATCTCGTAAATACAAGGCTACCCTTTCTGCAATGTTGGAATGATGTCCGGCGCGGGGTGCAAAAACAATGGTGCAGTTATCAATGCGGTGATCTACAGGCTGCGAAATATCGATGACACGCAGGCTGGGCAAATCGAGCAAGACCTGGGTATCGTCATAAGCTACGGTCCAGTCCTGATCACAACGCGGTTCACTGAACAACTTGATAAATTCCAGTTCAGCTTTGCGTTCTTGTTGAATCTGCTCCAGGTTGCCAAAAAGCAAATTCTTATACAGACTAAAAGAACGTTCAATGGCCTGCTGTTGCGCCTCGGCTAAACCAAAGAATAAATTATCGGCGTCACAGCCGATTGTCTCTTTAAATCGATTCAGCGATGCAGTTCCCTGGGTATACATGCTTTGAAACAGGTCATATCCCAGTGACATGGCTTGCATCCCGGAATCAAACAGGTTTTCGCTGGTTTGATAAGCTAGTTTGGTTGCCGCCAGATTGTGTAAAGCAAACGGCTGTCTCGCCAAAACCGAATCAGGCATTAACATGCCTCCTTTCAAAATCATCATGAATTACAGAATGATATCCTATTTGTTGGATATCGCCGGTGCTGATCGCGTCGCCACTACATGTAGCATGAAATATGCCAGATAGCGTTAAAGGCAATTAGTATTACCATTTCAATATGTTATATAAATGACCCTCCAATTAATAACCGCTATATTATCCCATTTTTTTCCCATATTGATACTTTAAAGGAAAATATTTCCCTTGAGTCAATATGTTCGCTCAATGAAAACGGGGCATTACAAGCCATCCAAGAATGCTTTCAGCTCATTATCCCTGGTGGTATTCGGCTGAAATAGCATGGAATAATGATTGGTGCCTTTGACATCAACAACCCGTGCATCCCGCATGGCCGCCAGCATGTTGTCCACCACATCGTGAGGCAGGAGAATATCATCCGGCTGTAAGATACCGTCGGTCGCCCGCAGGATCAGAACCGGGCATTGCAATTGAGTGTAGTACTTGCTGACGCTGAATTCGCGCTTGTTCGACACTTCTTCACGAATATTTTCAGGCTGAATCCGGGAACGGAATCCCTCTTCGGTTTCAACCAGGTCATATTCAAAATAAGCCTCAATCTCCTCGGACCACGGATTCAGAAAAGGAGCCTGCTTCATCAGGCTATAGAAAGCCTCTTTGGTGGGAAATGTCTTCTCCAGTCGATCGATTGACGGCTTGATGGCGGCAGCCACACCATCCCAATATGCCTGAGATAAATCACCGCCCGCATCCATAAGAATCAGCCCGGCAATTTTCTCAGGGTGTCTGGCAGCCAAGCCCAAAGAAACATATCCGCCCAGAGAATGGCCCAATAATACGACCCGTTCCAATTCTAAACTAGTGATTACAGACTGCAGATCGGAAACATGGTGTTCCTCCGAGTATCCGCTGGCGGGTTTATCGGATAAACCCCGGCCGCGAAGATCTGCGGCCAGTATTCGGTGACGGCCGATGAGTGGCCTTACGGTCACATCCCAGCACCGGCTATTAGCCGTCAATCCATGCACGCATAAAATCGGCGTTCCCGCACCCTCCCATTCGGCCAATTGAATCTCGATACCGTTCCCTTTTGCCCGGATCATGTTCGGCTCTTGCATGAATTTCTCCTTATAACATAGACGATACACAAAATTATTATTTTATGCGCTTGTCTAAAAAACTCACGTGGCACCCTATGCAGGATCGCTGGTGTTCAGTTTTAACCCAGGCAACTGTTTGAGTTCTTTAATCACTGTTAGGCCGCCGTTATAAAAGCAGCTGATATGGTTACACTACTGCCTCTTTGGCTATAATAGCCATTTGTTGACGAGCGACGACGGCCGTTACAGTGCTTTAAGAACGAGTTTTGGCTGGTAAAAATGAACACCAGTGATCCTGATCCAATCAACTTGAGCTATGTTGATAACCAGTTTATTTTATTGTCAATTTGAATACTCATCGTTGACGATCAGGAATAATTCAAATTCACCTTTCTTTGATCCATTCCACAATCCCCGGACAAATCGTCTTATACGACATACTCCCCACAAAAATGCCCACATGTCCGGTGTCCACGCCGCGGGTAGTCGTATCCTTGGACCCCACAGCCCGGGCCAGCGGTCTGGATGTAACCGGCGGCGCCAGGTAATCATTCTTGCCATACACATTTAAGAGTGGGCAGCGAATGTTGCGCAGATCAACCGGCCGGCCCTCTAATTCAAAGCGGTTTTTTATCAAAAGATTTTTCTGGACGATCTCCCCGACAAACTGCCGAAACACAGCGCCGGTTACATCCGGACTGTCAAATATCCATTTCTCCATTCTAAGAAATGTACTCACGAATTTGGGATCGTCCATGCCCTTCAGAAAGTTTACATATTTATTGATGGTGTCAACGGGAACGATCAGCAAGTACAGAATATTGGCTAAATCTCCGGGCAGCTTACCCAGTACCGTTTCGATTTTATCCACATCCATATGCCTGGCCCACAGAAACAGGGTGGCATCATCCACATCAAACGCCACCGGCGTAGCCAGGGTGATCAGGTTTCTGACCTTCTCGGGGTGCAATGCAGCATAGATAACGCTGAATGTGCCGCCCATACAGATACCCATTAAATTTATTTGATCGCATCGGGTCTCTGTCCGGATCCATTCAACCACATTATCCAGATACCCATTCAAATAGTCATCCAGATCCAGATACATATCCGAAGCAGTAGGCCGGCCCCAGTCCAAGAGATACACGTCTAAACCTTCATTCAGCAAATTCTGCACAAAACTGCGGCCGGGTTGCAGATCCAGCATGATGTAGCGATTGATAAGCGCATACACGATTAAAACCGGCGGTTGATGCAAATGCTGCGGAGCCTGAACTGGCTTGTAATGCAAAAGCCGCAGGTTATCCTCTGTATACACAACGTCGGCGGGCGTTGTGGCCACTTCATAGTCAACACCGCCCGCCAGCAAATCAATGCCTTTGCGGACCTTGTCCGGAAACCTGGTGAGATCTTTTTCAATCTCTTTTATGATTTTGTCGATATCCATAATATTGGGACTTAGGTGTTTAGGCTGTAGGCTGTTAGGTGTTACTTGCAGCCAGCTTTCGGTCATGAGCAATAAGCCATTAGCAGCTGAATGCTCATATCATACTGCTAACCGCCCCCCTTGGCCTCCTCCCGTCGTTCCCGCGGAAGCGGGAAGCCAGTCAAAGCCATAGGCTAATAGCTTATTCCTGGATCCCCGGTTTCTCGGGGATGACATCCGCACAATGGGACCAGTAACTCGTAACACGAAACTCACAACTCCTCTTCCCCCACCCCTTCAAACCTATACCCCCTAAGTTTTTTTTGTCGAAGTCGACTTCTGCTTTGCAACCGGTTTTCGCTTGGAGGTTTTAGCCCGGGTTGCAGTTGCAGCTTTTTTACGTTTTGCTTTTGTTTTTGGTGACAGAACCTCAAGAACTGCGATCCGCTCGGTGAGACTTTGCAGGGTGGTGTTCTGTTCTTTCACGATCTTTTCAAGTTCGCGGTTTTTTCGTTTCAGTTGGTGCAGCTTTCGGTAGACTTCCTGCATATCCTTTTTGGTTGGAATATTGTAGAAGTCCATCCAGGGTAGCATGGCGTTGTCCAGCCGCTGCTTAAATTCGAGATAGTGGTCGATCAACTCGGCCACTTCTTGGACCCCCTCCTTGGAACGCAGATAGGTTTCATACTTTTGATCCAGTTTCTGCATGAAAATTGAATACAGCTCCTGGGCATTGTCTACCTGGTCGGCATCCTGATCCATCACCGCCTTTAAGGATTCCAAGGTATCTGTGAGGGGCACACTGAAATGTTGTATAAATTCACCCACGGCCACGGCGAGTTTGTGATAGGCTTCGCCGGCAGCCATGGACTCACCCATGGTTTCTCGACCGATTCCCAAGGGCGGCATACGCAAATACTTGCCCATGAACTCTTCGTACAAATTCAGGTACTGCTTGGAGGCCTGTTCCGTAAACTGCTTGAACATGTCTTCCATTGGTCGATCTGTCATAATACCTCTTTTTTAGATTGTTTTTTGGTATTGCCGCTCAGAGCGGCTCAATTACGATCATGCAGATGCCAATTACGCAAACATAAACCTTCGTTCGGCGGTGACGCGCATTGAATAATCCGCAGCGATTTTCGCTGTTTGAGCCGCTTAGGGGCCCTTACATCGGCACTTCGCAATGACCATTTAATGTATGAAAATGATCGCACCGGACTCAATCGAATTTAATCTATTGACCGGTGCCGATGTTAGGACCCATTGCGGGGAGTTCGAACAGCGCTATGGATTATTCAATGCGCGTCACCTGATTCCCGAAAACTGAGTTATTCGTTATCGGCCTTACCGTGTTGGTCCTTTAATATAAATTTTTGGACCTTTCCGGAGGCGGCCGTACGCGGCAGCTCTGCCACCTCTGCCAAAAATTTAGGAATTTTGTACTTGCCCAATTTCTCCTGCAGCCAGGACTGCAATTCTTCCAGTGCCAGGCTTGTGCCCGGGTGGAGCTCCACTACAGCCTTGCCCACTTCACCCCACTTGTCGTCAGGGACGCCAATCACGGCTGAAGCGGCAATATGGGGGTGCATATCGATCACCCGTTCGATCTCAGCCGGGTAAATATTGATACCCCCCGAAATCAGCATGTCCTTTTTGCGCCCCACGATGGACAAATGCCCGTCCGCATCGACCCGTGCCAAATCACCTGTGGCAAACCAGCCATCCTTAAAGGCTGCTTCGGTTTCATCCGGCTTGTTCCAGTACCCGGAACACATGTGGTCGCCTTTCAGCAGCAGCTCCCCATCATTTTCATCAGCGACCGGCTGACCATCCGGGTCCACAATCCGAATATCCACATTGAACATGGGCTGTCCCACACTACCCAGCTTGCCATTGGCTAAAAAATTATTGGGACCGACCTCGGTCAAGCCATAACCCTCCCATAAGCGAATCCCTTTCTGCTCCTGGTAGGTATCGGCCACTGTCTTGGGTAAAGGTGCGCCGCCGGACACCATAAATCGAATTGATGAAAAATCAACGCCGGCGAATTTAGGAGATTCCATCATCATTTGAAACATGGTGGGGACACCGAAGAATACACTCACGCCTTCATTCTCTATTAAATCCAAAATTAGATCGGCATCAAAACTCTTGATTAAAATATTGGTCCCGCGGCATTGGAATATCGGTAAGGTAAAAACATTCCAGCCGGCCGTATAAAATAAGGCGGCATGCAGCACTGTCCGATCGTCTGAGCGTAGGTCCCAACCAATGTTGGTGTTGATGGCATTCCAGGTCAGCATGCCATGGGATTGGATTACGCCCTTGGGCAGCCCGGTTGTACCGGAGGTATAAATGATCAGCTGGGGGTCCTCAGCCCGGACATCTACCTCGGGAGACGGTTTCGGCGCCAGACTGGGCCAGACCTTGCTTAAACTGGGCCCCAGGCTGTCATCTTCATCAAAACAGACGTAATGTTCTACATGGACGTCGGCCTGGATGTCAGCCACTATGGATTTATGCTCCTCATCAAAAAACATGACCCGGGGTGTGCAGTCTTGTAGAAAATAGAGATACTCATCCTGGGCCAAGCGAAAATTCAGAGGAACAAGTATCGCCCCCAGGCGACTGGTGGCAAAAAACAATTGGATGTAAACAGCCCGGTTCAAAGATAGTACCGCCACGCGATCGCCTTTGGCCACATTCAAGGTTAATAAATACTGGGCCAATCGACTGACGTCGTCAGCCAGCTGCGCATAGGAGTAGCGCTTGTTATCAATCAAATCCACCAGTGCTTCTTTTTGTGGATAAGCGCGGCCCCAGCGTCCGATCCAGTCTCCGTATATCATGGTCCCGACTCCTTGCGTGTTACCCAAAACGACTTAATTCGCCACAGCGATTTTTCTGCGGGCCACATATTCGCGGATGGACCCGATGATGCCTTTGGGAAAAAAGAGAACCACCAGAATAAACAAGATTCCCAGTATTAAATGCCAGCGCTCCATAAGTGCATGCAAAAACGGAATATTGGGAAAAAGGGATTCGGCAATTTTTTGCAGATCCGGTAAAAACGTATAGGCGATTAAAACAAAAGCGGCACCGGCGATGCCTCCGTACAAGGTTCCCATGCCCCCAATAATTACCATCAGCAAGACATCTACCATAATCGGCGTTCCCAATACCGACTCGGGATTGGCATACCCGGTCCACATTACATATAACGACCCTAGAATGGCGGCGATGAGACACCCAAAACAGATGGAGATCGTTTTAAAAAGAAAGGTTTTATAGCCAATGGCTTCGGCTCGGGGCTCATTGTCGCGGATGGCCTGCATGACGCGACCCAGGGGAGATTGAATAAAGCGCACCATCAGTAAAAACAGCACCACACAAATAACTAAAATAAAATAGTACGTGATCATTTTGCCATTGATATCGCGTCCCAAAAATTCGCCTAAGTTAAAGGAGCGTTTAAATACACCAAAAGGCGAAAGCAATATGCCGTCCTCGCCCCCGGTGAATTCACTTGCTTTGGTTGCAAAAATGATGGCAAATTCTGCAATGGCCAGTGTCACCATGGCAAAAAATATGGCTTTGACCCGTAGCGATAAAAAACTGATCAGGAGTGCAATCAACAAGGTGATCCCAATGGCGATGATAAAGCCCAAACCAAGATTGGCATACGTGGCATCGCCATATTTTCCTGTCAGCATGGCAACACTGTAGGCCCCAACGCCAAAAAACATGATATGCCCGAATGATAATATCCCTGTGTATCCCAACAACAGATCAAAACTGGCAACCAGCACAGAAAAAATGATGATATTGAGGGCCAGGTCCACGGTTTTAAATGCGGGAAATATAAAGGGAACGGCGATGAGCAACATCAACAAGGCCAATTTCAGATAGAAGGAAAATCCCGTAAATTGTTTACGGCGTTGCATCTGGCGCTGGATCTGAACGGGTGTAAGTTCTGTCATATGACTACCTCTTCATTTTCCTAAGGAAAAATCATTTACCGGCTGCAAAGAGCCCGGTGGGTCGAATCAAAAGTATGATGACCATAATGAGAATGTTTACGCCGGCGGCAGCCCAGGGAACAATATACGCCACGTAGTTATATGCCAAGCCCACGATGAGCGCCCCTACCAGCGATCCGGTAATGCTTCCCAACCCCCCGATGATCACAACAATAAAGGCAAATATCAAATACCATCCGCCCATATCCGGATACACGCTGCGTGACCAGATGGAGATCGTCAAACCGCCCATGGCGGCAAACGCCACGCCCACGGCAAAGACCCCTGTGAAAATGAGAAAAATGTTGTGACCCATGGCCTGGACCATCTCCGGATCCTCGACACCGGCACGGACAACCTTACCGATCCTGGTTTTTTTAAGCACGGTCTGAATAATGCCGTACACCGCCAGGCCGATGAATATCGTGATGATGGGATATCGCAATATGATCACATCAAATACATCCCAATTGCCCTGGAATGTTAGGGGAACCGCCATGACTTCATCATTGGGGCTCCAGATGATCTTAATAAATTCCACCAGGACAACCGAAGCACCGAAGGTAATCAGTATTTGAAAGAGATGGGAGCCATAAACATAGCGGACAATAAACCGTTCCAGCAACACGCCGATAACAAGTCCCACGGCGGCGGCGGCCAGAATGGCACACATGAATGCGGCAAAATTCAAAAACCACGAATTGGCTTCAACCCAGGTATGCAAGGCATTGAAAGTGCTGAAACCTGCATAGGCGCCGAAAGCAAAACAGGAGCCATGGGCAAAGTTAATCACATCCATCAAACCGAATATAACCGATAGGCCCGAAGCAATTAGAAAAAGCATCATGCCCATGGCGCAGCCGGCAATGGTTAGCGTGAGGTAGGTTTTAAACCCCATTTTAGTTAATGGTAGCAAAAACAGCAGAATAAAAATCGCAATGGATATTTCCCTGCCCCATTTTTTCAGAATTGTTTCGGCCATAATAGTCTTCCTTAAGGAATAAAAAGACCTGCAATGTTATTGAAAGTGTTAATCGATTGAAATAGACGGTTTCAGAAAAAGTTCAAATTCAAGGCGCGTGTAATTTGTAATTTTGAGGCGTACTGATTGTACGTTGAATGATTACAAAATTTACGCAACACAGAAGTTGGGCTTTTTATGGAACCGTTAATATTAGTCAGATATTTTAGTAATCCCCAGATACCGACTCTGCAATTCCTCATCATCCACCAGCTGTTGCATTTCGCCGCTGTGCACCACCATACCGTCATCTAAAATATGATAAAAATCGCCCACGCTACTGGCCATGTAGAAATTTTGTTCCACCAATACGACCACGCTGTCCTGCTTGATCTGATTGATGGCCTCAATCAGACCATCGATGATTATCGGAGCCAGACCTTTGGTGGGCTCATCGATCAATAACAAATCGACTTTATTGACGATGGCTCTCGCGATGGCCAGCATTTGCTTTTGACCGCCGCTTAGTGTGCCGGCTTTGGCATGCCAAAATTTTCGCAGGGCACTAAATCGTTCCAGGACATCGTCCAGTCGCGCCTGGGAGGCTTCGTCTTCCCGCAGCATGGCGACCTGCATATTTTCCGCAACCGTTAGATCCGAAAAAATGCCCATGTTTTCCGGGACAAATCCGATGCCCATGTGTGCCATTTCATAGGGCTTGCATTTCTGGATCTCCCGGCCTTGATATATGATCTTACCGGAACTGGCTGAATGGAGTCCCATGATGGTTTTGAGGGTTGTGCTTTTGCCGGCGCCGTTACGACCGATTAAAACTGTGACGGCATCGGCCGGGGCCTCAAATGAAACACCCTGCAGGATATGGTGTTGTCCGATATAGGTATTGACATCCTGGACACTTAAAATCGCATCACTCAATTTTAGCCCCTCCCCCTAAATATGCTGCCTGGACAATTTCGTTTCTGGCAATTTGATCCGGACTGTCTTCTGCAATCAGTCGTCCTTCCTGGAGCACGGCAATACTGTCCGACAAGGACATGATCATATCCATTTTATGCTCCACCAAAAGAATCGTGCGATCCTGGGCATCCTTAATTTTTTGTAGAATGTCCAGGATAGCCGGCACCTCCTCCTGCCCCATGCCGGTGGTCGGTTCGTCCAGAAAGAGGATCTTCGGTTTTAAGGCCAGTAAAATGGCGATTTCCAGCTTTCGCTTTTCACCATGGGTGAGTCCGCTGGACACCTGATCCCATTTGCCCTCCAGTAATACTTCCTTTAAAATCTCATAGGCCTCATCTTCGGCGTCACTAAAATGGAGATAGCTGCGCCAAAAATTAAAACCAAACGCGTCTCTGGACTGAATCGCTATGCGAACATTTTCCAGCACGGTCAAAAGTGGGAATACGTTGGTAAGCTGAAAAGAGCGACCAATGCCGAGCCGGGTCCGCTCGGCAGGCCCCAAAGGCGTTATATCGCGACCCTTTAAAAAAACCTGTCCTTCGGAAGGCTTATATTGGCCCGTCATCATATTAAACAAGGTTGTTTTACCGGCCCCATTGGGACCGATAATCGACTTCAGTACAAACGGTTCAACCGAAAAATTAACATGATCCACGGCCACGTGCCCGCCAAAACGAATCGTCAGGTCTCTGGTTTCGATAATGGGATCCGGCTGGTTTTCTGTCATCTTTGATTTCCTAGTGTTAACAAAATCCACTTTTTCAATTATTGATCCAATATGCGTAATTACCTAAGACTGTTAGAATTCAGGAGTCAGAAATAATTTAGCTTATTAGGCTGAAGACTGTTAGGCTAGTAGGTGTTTATCAGCTGATAGCTGATCAAGAACCAACAACTAAGAGCAATTGCTAATATTCTGACTCCGTTCACCATGTCTTGGCTTAATCCGAACTTCACAATACTGATCAGTTCTGGCGCAAGGCGCTTCAGCCCGGGCATCGGCTGAGTTCAGCCGAAGTCCAGCAATAGCGGATTACTGCGAGGGCTGAGTAACACAGCGCCAGGTCTGATCAGCAAAGCCCACAGGATGAAACTTGACAAGGTAAGATATCATTAACTCCGACAAATTTTTTACTCAACAGCAACTCATATCCATATTGGAAATTTAATATGTCCGAGCCCTTTTTTACTAAACCCTCGTCAAGTTTCATGAATTTTGGATTAATTCAAGATTGGCGGGGCCGTCTCGGCCGGACTCATATCCCTGAGAAGTCTGGGAATCGCCCACTCCACATTGGGATCCACATCCAGTTCGAACGCGAACATGGATTGCAGTGCCTGATGATCTTCTTTCCTGAATATCATCGTACCCTTGGGCGTCATAAATACCATGCCCTCCATGGTTTTAATCAGTTTTTCCGTGTCGGTGCCGCCGGCTTTGGTGATGGCCTTGACCACGGCACTGGCTGCAGCAAAACCACCGCAGGTAAAGAAATCGGGCGGCTCGTTGAAGCGTTTCATGTGCTCGGCCACAAACCAGTCATTCACCGGATTGTTGGGATTCTCATAGTAATAATATGTGGCGCCGATCATGCCTTTTAAAGGTTTCATCAGTTTCAAAGCCGCGAACACATTGCCGCCGCTCGTAATTTTAATTCCGTATTTGTCCAACCCGCTTTGCAGCAACTCCGGAATGGGACCGCCCTTGCCCGCCCAAATCACGAATACATACTTGGGATCCGGCTTGTCCTTTAGAGCCTCAATGACTTTCTGTACGGGTGCCGTAAAGGAAGTTGCTTTGGGATCGGCATACTCCTCGTGCATAATTTTGGCGCCCAGGGCTTCGGCAGCCTTTTTATAGGCCGCCACGCCATCACGGCCAAAGGCATAATCCTGGGCAATGGTGGCAATGCTGACACCCGGTTTGGCCACGGCCACGGCATTGCCGATGGCATCCTGCCCGGAATTTCGGCCGGTCCTGAAGACATAACGGTTCCAGGCCTTACCCGTGATGGCATCGGCTACGGCCGGTTCGACCAGCAGAATCTTTTCAAATTCCTCGGCCACCGGCAGACATGCCAGGGCCACCCCGCTACTGGTGGGGCCTACGGCGATGTCCACTTTATCGTCGGCATACATTTTGGTTAGCAGCATTTTGGCGCGTGCGGGTTTGAGCTGGGTATCTTCGATAACTAACTCCACATCCCGACCCAAAATTTTGTTGGTGCCATTGGTGGCCCACTCCAGGCCCATCTTAAAACCGGTAATCTCGGCTTTAGCGTAGATTTCATAGGGCCCGCTCAAGCCTTGCATGAGTCCAATCTTGATGGGATCGGCCGCCATGGCTGACGACACCCCCACCACCATTGATAATAAAAGAATTCCGAGTACCCACATCATGTTTTTGGATTTCATTTTCTACCTCCTCTTGTTGGTTGGTGAAACTCCTAAAGTTACTTTTACGAAAACTGGTCTCTCAGTTCATTCTTCAGGACCTTGCCCGCAGCATTACGGGGCAACTGATCCAAAAATACAACGCGTTTAGGCACTTTATATTTAGCCAGACGATCACGCAGAAAAGCTAAAACCGTGTCTTCGCTGATTGACTCGTTTGGTTTAAGCACAACCATGGCACAACCCACCTCACCCCACTTTTCGTCTTTAATGCCGATCACGGCTGTTTCAGCCACCTGGGAAAGATCGTAAATCACGTTTTCAACTTCCGCGGGGTACACATTTTCCCCGCCGGAAATAAACATATCTTTTTTGCGATCTACGATGGTCAGGTCACCATCCGAATCCATCTGGGCCAGATCGCCGGTATGAAACCAACCTCCGGCAAAAGCCTCCTCGGTGGCCTCCGGCCGATTCCAGTATCCCTGCATGAGGTTGGGGCCCCGGATAACCAGTTCGCCGGTTTGTCCCGCCGAAACCGGCTGCATGTTTTCATTCACCACCCGGGCCTCCACATGAAAGAGCGGTCGGCCGATGGAGCCGGCCTTTTCCAGCGCCAGGGCCTCACTCAGAGTGGCGATACTGGGTGCGGCTTCACTCATACCAAAACCTTGGCGCAGTACGATACCGGCCTGATGATATTGCTTTACCAGGCTCACCGGCAACGGTGCACCGCCACTCATGGCCACGCGTACCTTTTCAAAAGCCTCGGCGCTAAAATCAGCATGCTGGATCAAGAATAGAAAAATAGCGGCCACACCGAAGAACAGGCTGATATTCTCGGCCGTCAACAATCTCAATGTCTCGGACGGCTCAAAGGTCCGTTGAATCACAACAGTGCCGCCCGCGTACAGTATGGGCAGTGTAAACAATCCGATACCGCCGATATGAAACATGGGCAAAACCGATAGATTACGATCATCCGGTCCGAATTGCATATCCACCATCAAATTGATGGCGTTGTAAAAACTGGCCCCCTGGCTGAGTTGGGCGCCCTTGGGTTTGCCGGTGGTTCCGGCGGTGTACATGATTATGTGGGGTGTATCCAGGTCGACCGCTTGATCGGGTTGAGGCGGTTCTTCCGGCTGAGATGCCAATAAGGTCTCAAGACGGGTTGTCCCATCAGATTGGGTCTCACCCAGGCAGATCATGCGTTGGATGCCGGTCTGCGCCTGCAGGCCTCTGGCGGTATCTTCAAAAGATTCATCAAATAGAAGCGTCTCGGTGCCACTGTCATTAAGGTTAAAAGCCAGTTCCGGTGGCGACAACCGCCAGTTTAACGGAACCAGGATGATACCCAGTTTGGCGGCCGCAAAAATGGTCATGACATATTCGTAACAGTTATAGGCCAGTATGGCACAGCGGTCGCCATGCCGAACGCCCATTTGGTGTAAGCCATGTGCCAGCTGATTGGTAAGGCCTTCCAGCTCGCCATAGCTGAGACGACGCTCACCGTCCACCACGGCCTCTTTGGCCGCATCCAATTCTTTGCGTTTGGTGAGCCAGTAGCCGATGTTTTGCGCTCTCATCCTTATCTTTCCTCCCTGGAAAAATGCTCGAAAAATCAGAAGAGATGATCTAATCAAATAGTTTTCTCATTATCTCCGCCATATTGTTGGCAAAATTGGTCACGGTTTGCAGTCCCTCTTCGTCCTGGTCGGCATCGCGCGCACCGCCGGCCCCGGCCATACCCACATTCCAATAGGTTGAACCGGGTACGGTGATGCCGTTAAAGAAAAACCACAGGAGCAACTGAGAAAAAGCCACATTGTGACCGGCCCGACGTGCGACTGTGATGGGCCCGCCCACTTTACCCGCAAAGAATTTACCGCCCCAGTAGGATACAAAAGTTGCCCGGGCCAGCAAGGCCATCATTTGGGGCACCACCGAGCTAAGATACACCGGGGAACCAAGAATGATTCCCTCTGCTTGTCGCATTTTGTCAAATATGGCGTCAAAATCATCGCCTTTAATGGAGCAAACGCCTGGGTGTTTGTGAACGCAGTCATAACAGCCGTTACAAGGCTCTATTTTTTTGCCGCGCAGTGAAATGATTTCGGTTTGCATTCCCTCCGCTTCCAGGACTTTTAAGGCCGTGTTGACAAAATGAAGCGTGTTGCTCTTGGACCGCAGGCTGCCGCCAATACCCAGGACGTTTAGCGCCATTTTATTTTCCTTTCTTAAAGTATACACCCGGATACAGGGGTAGCGCCGCTTTTGCCCTACAAGGGGTCATACTTAATAAGGTTATGAAATCCGAAATCCCAATATCGAAATTCGAAACAAATCTAAAATTCGAATGCTCAAATGCTCCAGATATGGCCCTCTGATGTGTTCCCTACGGTATGCTTTGAACATTTGAATTTAAGTCATTAAAAATTGTTTAGGATTTCGAAATTCGTGCTTCGAGTTTAATCCTAAATTTTCAAAAAAAGTCTAAAGTCATTTTCCCAGGTCTAAACAACAAGTTCTTCTAGTTTGGAATAACCATCGTTTTAGTCTTCTAAGTCCTTAACCAGAACCAGAGACTGGGCTTGACAAACCAGATTTCCCTGTGAATCGGTGCAGGTACCCAAGAGATTCACTAAATTTTTTTCAGGCCGCAGGCGGACAATTTCCACCTCGGCGCTTATTACATCATCCACATAGGCTGCTGCGGGGAAGTGCAACTTTTGTTTAAGCCAGTTGGTACCACGCCCCGGCAAGCGGGTGCCTAATAGTTCCGAGTACATACTACTCAAAAGCGGTCCTGGAATCAGCCGATCTTTGAAGCCCTTTTTTTGGGCATAGCGTTTATCGGCAAACAAGGAGTTGGTATCGCCGGTCAACCCGGCGTAGGTATCCAGATCCTTAGCCGAGAATGATCTTTGTACGCTGGCTTTGTGCCCCAGGCACAAGTGCTTCAAACGCGTGGATTCAGATGGTTCCCGAACATCAAATCTCGAGTCGGTCCCTGGAAAACCGATATCAAATCCGGGCATCGCCAGCAGGGCTCTACCATCGCAGGCCTTACTGCCGTCAGGAAGGACGATATCGGTTTTCATTTCAATTTCACCGTGAGGTTCGAATACTGCCGCCACCCGGCATCGAACCGTGATTTCCGTTTGCGTGTAGGTTGGATTTTGAAACATCAGGTCTTGTTGAATCTGAAGCACGCCATCACCGGGAACCCGGGTGCTGAACGATCGGCAAATCGTACTATACAGCATCATGCCATGAGCCACCGTGCCGCCAAATCTGGTTTGAGCGGAAAAGTCCGGATCCACATGAATGGGGTTGTTGTCACGGCTGAGATTGGCAAATCGGTCAAAGTCGGATTGGCTGAACGATTGTTTGAAACTTTCGGTATGCCCCACGTTGACTTGCATGACCCCTCGCAAGCAATTTGGTTTTAAAAATTATAGCAAGTCGATTAGCGCAAAGATGATTTAAAAATGAAAACTGAATCAACTGTCAGATAATTAGCTGCAATGTCGATCGCTTGTCAAGCAAAATTTTGAAAAACAAGACGAATGCACTATTCAGGTTAAGCTATAATGTGGAAGGTTTCAGGCCGTATATTAAAAAGCTGATGATGTCGGATTGAATTTGATTCGATACCACACCGCGGGAACCCGCATTCCAGATAACCCACTTGAGCGCTACGAAATGCGTCAGACCCATTAGTGTTCGTGCCAGAAAAACCGGCGGCAGATTACGAATCTCCTCGTTTTCAATCCCCTGCCGGATTCCCTGGATATACCCATGGGCAATTTTGTTGTAGTACCACAGGGACACTTCGCGGCTGATGATTTCACATTCCGGTACGATGCGATATATCTTGCGGTGTTTTCCGGTGAATTCCAAAAATTTTAAGATGCCGATACGCTCAGCGTCACGTCTGTCCTCTGTTTTGGCCACATAACGCTGCACTTCCATACGCATGGCATGATTGAAGTATTTTACAAAGCCGTCGATGAGCTCATGCTTGCTTTCAAAATGGACATAAAACGTCCCTTGGGCCACCCCGGCCTTGCGCGTGATCTCGAATATATTGGCGCGATTAATGCCGTATTGACCAATTACTTCCTCAGCGGCATTGAATATGGCCTGGCGTGTTTTCTCACCTTTGGTCATGGGTTCATTATCCGACTCCTCTATTGCCAGGGGTTCAGGCATTTTAAGCAAATCCCTTTCCCCATTAATATCCCAGGGGGCCGATCCATTGATACCGTTCATTACAAAGTCTATAATCAGGTCGATAAGCTGGGTCTCATCGAAATCTTCATGATCCGATTTCCAATCAAAGGAATGAAAGTAACAGATGCCGATAAGGCTGTAGGATATAATGCTGGGATCGATGGTTCTTATGTTGCCGGCCTGGGATTCCTGCCGAAAAAAATGGCGGTAATAGCGGGCGATGGACTCATAATAGGCAATGGTGACACTGTCCAGAAGCTCGGACTCACCGAGTATGGTGTGGAAAGCAAGATTCTCCTTGCAATGGCTGTAAAGAATTTTGAGGACCGCTCTTAATCGTTTC